>NZ_JBVJCE010000004.1:295815-436520 GCF_055588925.1 Amycolatopsis sp. NPDC041971
TTTTGTGGGGGGGGGGGATGGGGTGTCTCTCCTTTTTCCCCCCCCCCCCCCCCCCCCCCCCCCCCCCCCCCCCCCCCCCCCCCCCCCCCCCCCCCACCCCGGTGACCCAGGGCGGTGCGGAACTCGTCCGGCGCTTCCAGCCATGGCAGCACAGGATCGGTTCGCCCTCGCCGGTCGCCGAGGTCCACAGCTCACGGCCGTCCTCGGTGATCCACGGGATTATCCGATAGGCGGAGCCGCCGTCGTTGGTTATCTTCCGCGACATGACGACGGACACGCCGCCCCAGCGGACGGCCACCCTCGCCGACGCGCCCGCGATCGCGGCGCTGATGCGAGCCTCGGTGCTGGAGTTGTTCCCCCGGTTCTACGACGAGCGGCAGACGGCGAGCGCGGCCGAGCACGTCGCGCGCCTCGATCCGCGGTTGCTCGAGGACGGCACCTACTTCGTGCACGAGGCGGACGGCGAGATCGTCGCCTGCGGAGGCTGGAGCAGGCGCAACAAGACGCACGCCGGCGCCGGTGAGGCGGCGGACGACGACCGTCCGCTCGATCCGGCCACCGAACCCGCGCGGGTACGTGCCATGTTCGTCCGCCGTGACTGGACCCGGCGCGGGCTCGGGCGCGCGATCCTCGAGTCCTGTCGTCTCGCGGCGAAGGCCGAGGGATTCACCTCGTTGACATTGACGGCGACCCTGCCCGGTGTCCCGCTGTACCTCTCGTTCGGCTTCACCGAGGTCGAACGGGTGACGGTGACGACGCCCGACGGCGTCGACCTCCCGGGCGCCGTGATGGCCAGGGACATCGACGATCCGGATAGCATCGGCAGATGATTCCCGGGGCCACCGCACTCTCGTTCGTCTTGATCTGCCTGCTCGGCGCGATGGCACCGGGTCCGGATTTCCTGGTGGTGACCCGCAGCGCGATCCTCGGCGGGCGCAAGGCGGGGATCGCCGCCGGACTCGGCATCGCGCTCGGCGTCTTCGTCTGGGTGGTCGCGATCGCGCTCGGGGTCGCGGCGATCCTCACCGCGTCGGCGATCGCCTTCACCGTGGTGAAACTGATCGGCGCCGGGTACCTGATCTTCCTCGGCGTCAAGGCGTGGCTGGCCGTGCGCCGCGGCGACTACAGCGAACTCAAGGACAGGGTGGCGCCCGTCGTCGCACCCAAGGAGGCGTTCCGGCAGGGACTGCTCACCAACCTGTTCAACCCGAAGGTCGCGATGTTCTTCCTCGCGCTCATCCCCCAGTTCCTCCCGCATTCGGCCTCGACCGCACAGACCCTGCAGCTGGCGGTGCTGGCCACCACCGTGGCCGTCGTCTGGACCTTCGTGCTGGCGACACTCGTCGGTTCGCTGCGAAGGTTCTTCAGCTCCGGCCGGGTGCGGCGCACGATGGACGCGGTGATGGGCACCTTCCTGGTCGGGCTCGGGATCCGCGTCGCGGTCCAGAACTGACGAAGGCGCCCATCACACGACGTCAGAGGGATTCGACGGCGAGGCGTGTACCTTCGACGCGGGCGGCGATCTTGGCGAACGCGGTGTCCCGCGACGTCGAAGTGTCGTCGGCGAACGGTGAGAACCCGCAGTCGTCACAGGTGCCCAGCCGGTCCGGCGAGATGAACCGCGCCGCCTGGTGAACCCTGTCCCGGACCTCCTCGGCGGTTTCGACGCGCGGGTCGATCGGATCGGTCACGCCGACGAAGATCCGCTGCTCCGGCCGGGAGTGCTCGGCGATCACCTTCAGTGCCCGCTCGGGTTCCGCCTCACTGGCCAGCTGGACGTAGACGTTGCCCACCTTCAGCTGGAACAGCGTCGGGAGCAACCCGGCGTAGTCGACGTCGAGGCTGTGCACGGAGTCCTGGTCTCCACCGGGACAGGTGTGCACACCGATCCTCTTCCGTTCCTCCTCGGAGAAGCGGTCCAGTACGGCGTTGTTCAGGTCCACAAAGGACTGCAACAGCCCGCCGGAAGGGTCGAGCTTCAACGAGAGCCGGCCTTCGGTGAAGTCGATCTGAACGCTGTCGGCACCCGCGTCGAGACTGCGGCGGATATCGGTCTCGGCTTCGTTCACGAGGTCGGCGATGAACTGTTCTTTGTCATATCCGGCCAATTCCTCACCGGGATAGACGAGGCTGATCGCCGAAGCCGCGATCACCGCCTGCTTCACCGGGCTGGTCGTGTGTTTCCTGACTTCGCGCAGATAGGTATCGGCGTAGGTCTGATAGCGGAACGGGCCGGCGGTGAGTCGCGGAAGCTGCCGGGTGTGCCCGTCGGCGAAGGGGATGACGACGCCGTCCGGCGCCAGCGAAGTGAGGCCCGCCAAGGGATACGTCGCGAAGCTCGGCTTGCCCTGCTCGCCGTCGGTGATGACCGGCGAACCGGTCTCCTCCAGTCGCCTGACGGTGTCCAGAAGGGCTTTTTCCCGCAACTCGCCGAACCCGTCGGCGTCGAGCCTTCCGGCCGCGTGCTCACCGAGCGCTTCGATGAGATATACCGGACGGGGAATGCTGCCGATCGGTTCGGTGGGAATGGTCATCGCTCGTGTCCTCCCAGATTGAGCACCGTGGCCGCCATGGCCACCAGCTCAAAAGCTACCGAGACCTCTCCCCTTTGACGATCTTTCGAAGTGCCTAAACCCTAATGGCGCAACAAATTCATCGCGGAAGCCGACACCGCCGAGCCGTATAGATCGTTATACGAGATCCGGTGAAGTTCGACGCTTATCCGGCCCTGCTCCCGGGTATTCCGTGGATGTCGACGGCCGAGGCGCGCCGAAGGAGAAGCCCGATGCTGAGCCATCACGGTCGGCAAGAGCTGGAGAAGATCGAGCGCTGGTTCGAGCTCACCGACCCGGCGTTGGCCGCCCGCCTCCGCTCCGGCAGGCCCGCCCGGCCTCCGCTGCTCCGGATGGCCGTTCTCCTGGGGCTCGACCTCACCGCCGGCCTGCTGATGCTGCTGGGCGTCGTGGTGAACAGCCCGGCCCTGTTGCTGACCGGGATGATCACCGTGACCGCGGCGGTGATCGTGCATTTGTCCCGGTTCGGTCGCGACTGATCGTCTTCCCGCTCGCCGGTAGGGTTCCGGGCGATACGTCCGGTTCACTGGGAGGAAGACGCATGCGGTTCATGATCATCATCAAGGCGGACGAAGATTCCGAGGCCGGGAAGATGCCGCCGATGGAGGCCTTGGCTGCCATGGCGAAGTTCAATCAGGACATGCTCGACGCCGGGGTGCTGGTGGGCGGCGAGGGCCTGCAGGAGAGCTCGAAGGGCGCGCGGGTCACGCTCAACGCGGCCGGGGCCACCGTTACCGACGGTCCGTTCACCGAAGCCAAGGAACTCGTCGGCGGCTACTGGATCGTCGATGTTCCTTCGCGCGCCGAAGCGATCGAGTGGGCGAAGCGCTGTCCCACTCCCCCGCACGGTGACACCGTGCTCGAGATCCGCAAGATCCTGGAAGCGGAGGATTTCGGCGAGAACTTCACGCCGGAGCTGCAGGAGAACGAACAGCGGATGCGTGACGAGATCGCGGAGCGGTCTTAGCACGAGACCTGAGCAGACCCACAGGACGCGGCCTAAGCTCGCTTCATGGCCGTCCGGGAGTGGGTGCGCTGGGTTCTTCACGTCGACCTCGACCAGTTCATCGCGGCGGTCGAGGTCGCCCGGCGGCCTGAGCTGCGTGGCAAACCCGTGGTCGTCGGCGGCACGGGTGATCCGGCCGAGCGGGCCGTGGTGGCGACGGCGTCGTACGAAGCACGGGAGTTCGGGATCCGGTCCGGGATGCCGTTGCGAACCGCCGCGAAACGCTGCCCGGACGCGATCTTCCTGGCGACGGACGCGCCCGTCTACCAAGAAGTGTCCGATCGGGTGATGGCGACGCTCCGGGAATTCCCCGTGGTCGTCGAGGTGTTCGGCTGGGACGAAGCGTTCCTCGGCGCCACCACGGACGATCCCGAAGCACTCGCGGCCGACGTCCGGCGAGTGGTGGCCGAGGAGACCGGGTTGTCCTGCTCGGTCGGTATCGGCGACAACAAGTTGCGCGCCAAACTCGCCACCGGCTTCGCCAAACCGGCCGGGATCTTCCGTCTCGTCCAGGACAATTGGTGGGACGTCATGGCCGAGCGGCCGACGGACGCGCTGTGGGGCATCGGCGCCAAGACCACGAAGAAGCTCGCCGAAGCCGGCTATCGCACCGTGCTGGAACTGGCGGGCGCCGATCCGGCGGACCTCGCCGCCCGGTTCGGCCCGAAGCTCGGCCCGTGGTACCGGCTCCTCGCCGGAGGAATCGGCGACGCCGAGGTCACCGCGACGCCGTACGTCGCGCGATCCCGCAGCCGCGAGACGACGTTCCAGCGGAACCTCACCGACCCCGAGATCATGGCCGCGGAGGTCGTCGCGCTGGCGAAGCGCGTCTCACAGGACGTGGCCGGCGAAGGCAGGCCCGCCGCGCGGATCGCGGTCAAGGTCCGGTTCGCACCGTTCCACACCCATGCACACAGCGTGACCCTGCCCGCACCGACCTCGGATCCCGCCGAGATCGAGAAGGCGGCGCTGGCCGTACTCGGCATGTTCGACCTCGGCAGACCGGTCCGCCTGCTGGGCGTCCGCGCCGAATTCGCCGCGCCCGCGTCACCTTGACAGCGCTCGCGGCGTTTTGCCATTCTGGATTCCGGGCCGAGAGGCGCTGCGACGGAATTCTTCCGCCACGCTCGGCCCGCTGTGACAGACGTAAGGGCGCCTCCCACCGCGGAGGTGCCTTTCTTGCGTCGAAACCCTTTTCCGGTCTTCGTCGTCGAGGCCGCGCGCTGAACTCCCGCACTGACACCGCCCTTCCCGCCACCGGCGATAAGGGCCGCTCCGCCCTGCCTTCCTCGATGAATGGAGAACTTGTGAGCCCCACCCTGTCCGAGGTCAACGGGATCGAATTCGCCGTCGCCGATCTCTCGCTCGCTGAGGCCGGCCGCAAACAGCTGCGCCTCGCCGAAGTCGAGATGCCCGGCTTGATGGCGCTGCGCCGCGAGTACGCCGAGTCGCAGCCACTGAAGGGCGCGCGGGTCGCGGGTTCGCTGCACATGACCGTCCAGACCGCCGTGCTGATCGAGACGCTCGTCGCACTCGGCGCCGAGGTGCGCTGGGTGTCGTGCAACATCTTCTCCACGCAGGACGAGGCGGCCGCGGCCGTCGTCCTCGGCCCGGAGGGCACCGTCGAGAAGCCGTCGGGTTCACCGGTGTTCGCGTGGAAGGGCGAGACGCTCGCCGAGTACTGGTGGTGCACCGACCAGCTCTTCGACTTCGGCGACGGCCGCCTCCCGAACATGATCCTGGACGACGGCGGCGACGCGACCCTGCTGATCCACAAGGGTGTCGAGTTCGAGGCCGCCGGCGCCGTTCCGCAGGCGACCGAGGAGGACCCCGAGGAGTACCACCTCGTACTGGAGACCCTGCGCGAGAGCCTCGGCCGCGACACCAGCCGGTTCACCCGCATCGCCAAGGAGGTCCGCGGGGTCACCGAGGAGACCACCAACGGCGTCAAGCGGCTCTACAAGCTCGCCAAGGAAGGCGAGCTGCTCTTTCCCGCGATGAACGTGAACGACTCGGTGACGAAGTCGAAGTTCGACAACAAGTACGGCATCCGCCACTCGCTCATCGACGGCCTCAACCGCGGCACCGACGTGATGATCGCGGGCAAGGTCGCGGTCGTCTGCGGCTACGGCGACGTCGGCAAGGGCGCGGTGGAATCGCTGCGCGGCCAGGGTGCCCGCGTGGTCGTCACCGAAATCGATCCGATCTGCGCGCTGCAGGCGGCGATGGAGGGCCTCGACGTCGTGGAACTCGACGACGTCGTCGAGCGCGGCGACATCTTCATCACCACCACCGGCAACTTCGACATCATCATGGCCGACCAGATGGCCAGGATGAAGCACAACGCGATCGTCGCGAACGTCGGGCACTTCGACAACGAGATCGACATGGCCGGGCTCGCGAAGATCCCGGGTATCCAGAAGATCGAGATCAAGCCGCAGGTGCACGAGTGGATCTTCCCCGCCGGGGCTCAGGGGGCCGCCCCCCGGGACGGGCAGAGCCCCGCGACGGCCGACCGCGAGGCGCACTCGATCATCGTGCTGTCCGAAGGCAGGCTGATGAATCTCGGGAACGCCACCGGCCACCCGAGCTTCGTGATGTCGAACTCCTTCACCAACCAGACGATCGCGCAGATCGAGCTGTTCACAAAGCAGGGCGAGTACACCACCGACGTCCACGTGCTGCCGAAGCACCTCGACGAGAAGGTGGCCCGTCTGCACCTCGGCGCCCTGGGTGTCCGGCTGACGAAACTGACCAAGCGCCAGGCCGAGTACATTGGCGTGGACGTCGAGGGTCCGTACAAGCTCGACCACTACCGGTACTGAGGTCTGCCACAGCGCGTGAATGTCCGGGGATCCACTAGGCCGAATGCGTGAAAACTTCGGCCGGATGGCCCTGTTTTCGCTGGGTGTGAAGCGGGCATTCCCTAGGTAGCCACGCCCCGGCAGCCCCCAGGCCGGGCGACTACGAAGGAGAAGGTGTTCTCGTGATCATTCTCGGCGTCATCCTGATTGTCGTCGGTGTCATCGCCAGTATCCCGGTTCTGTACTCGATCGGGATCGCGCTCGCGGTCATCGGCATCATCCTGGCCGTTCTCGGGAACACCGGGAAGGCCATCGGCGGTCGCGCCCACTGGTTCTGAGCACCGGACCGAACCGGTACCGAGCCCCCGGTACCGGCGTTGAAACAGACCGGGCACCCGGCGTTCCCCTCACGCCGGGTGCCCGGTCTGTTTCCGTTCCGCGTTCGCCGGGTATCCGCCTCGGACGACGAGAAGGAGGCGGAGTCGATGGCAGGAACGGACCCTCGCCCGTACTTGACGGAGGCGACCTACCCGTGTGGACGCGGCGAACTCCTGCGGGCCGCCGCGGCGGCCGGAGCGGGTGATGACGTCCTCGGTCCGCTGGGAGCCCTTCCCGCGCAGGACTACGCGGACGGAGAAAGGGTCTGGGAGGCGGTGTGCGCCTGTGACGGCGCTTCGATCCACGACACCGCGAAGGAAGCACCGTGAAATGAAGGGGTCCCCCGGCTCCGAGGGGGAGGGAGAGCCGGAGGACCCCCGTCATAGTTAACACATTCCCGGCCACGATGTATACGAACGCTTACACCTTCGAGTGGCAATCGGTCGCGATCACCCGAATCGGGCCGGAGTGGCGTATTGGCCGACGGTCAAGAAGCCCGCAGCAGCAACCGCGCCTCCACCTCGGCGCAGGTGCAGCCCCCGTCGACGTCGAAGCAGTCGATCGTCAGCGTATGCCGGGCGAAATCGAAGTCGACGCAGCCGTCCTCGCCGCATTCGGTGAAACCACCGTCGAGGTGGACCACCAGGATTCCGTGACAGTGGTCGAGTCCGCCGGCGCAGAACGCGCAGTCCATGCTCATGCCGCCTTCCGCGATCGGGTCGAAGATCGCTTCGGAAAAGTTCTCCTCGATTGCCTTACTATCACCGAAGGACGACAGTTCCTGGCATACGACGCGGCGTGTCGCGAGACCCGACGGGGTGACACCCGACACAACTGTCCACACGGGAGGGTCAAGCGCTCTTCGGAGTCCGCTTGGCGGACGCGGGTTTCTTCGCCGCGGTGGTCTTCTTGGCCGTCGAGGGCTTCCTGCTCTTCTTCGCCTCGCTCACACTGGCCTGCAAGGCTTCCATGAGGTCGACGACGTCGGCCTTCGCGCCCACGGCCTTCGGCTTCGTGGTTTCGTTTCCCGCGGCCTTGGCCTCGATCATGGCTTCCAGGGCCTCGCGATAGGAATCGGCGTACTTCTCCTGCTCGAACACCGGCTCCGAGAGCGAGTCGATCAGCGAACCCGCCATCGTCAGCTCCTGCGGCCGCACCTGCGGCGGGTCCTCGTGCAGGAAACCGAAATCCGGGACGCGGACCTCGTCGGGCCACAGCATCGTCGTCATCGTCAGGACGTCGCTGTGGACCCGCAGGATCGCGAGTGTCTCCCGCTGCCGGATGGCGACCTTCGCGACCGCCACGTGGCTCGCCTTCTGCAGCGCGTCACGCAGGACCACGTACGGTTTGACGGCGTTCTTCTGCGGTTCGAGGTAGTAGGTCTTGTCGAACTGGATCGGGTCGATGGACTCCAGTGGCACGAACTCGAGCACGTCGATCGCCCGCGACGACGCCAGCGGCAGTTCGGACATGTCCTCGTCGGTGAGCACGACCATCTCGCCGTCGGGCAGCTCGTAGCCCTTGGCGATCTCGGCGTAGGGCACTTCCGCGCCGTCGATCGTGCAGAACCGCTTGTACTGAATGCGGCCGCCGTCGGACTCGTGCACCTGGCGCAGCGAAACGTTCTTGTTCTCGGTGGCCGCGTAGAGCTGGATCGGGATGCTCACCAACCCGAAGGACACTGAGCCCTTCCACATCGAACGCATCGCGCCGCACCTCCACCGCCGTCACCGACCGTACTCACGCACGGTGACAACGGTAGCCCGAAACGGCGCAACGCGACAGTCCCGCGAACCCGATCGCGGGACTGTCGCGGCTCCGGAATCAGACCTCGGCCAGGTACTTCTCCGCTTTCGCGGGATCGAGGAACCAGTGCTGGAAATCGGTCGGATCGGAGAACCCGTTGGCGAACCGCTTCGCCACGGCGGGCTTCTCCCCCGCCGCGCCGATGATCTGGAGCACGTGCGGGGGCGGCGGCTGCAGCATCGCGTTGGTCCAGGTCGTCACGTGCTGGGCGTACTCCCAGTACTTCTCGAACGACGCGGCCATCCACGCCTCGTCGAACGGTTCGTCCCCGCGATCGAGGATCGAGTCCAGATAGGACGCCGCGCAGTGGCTGGCGTTGTTGGAACCCTGGCCGGTGATCGGATCGTTGGCCACCACGACGTCGGCCATGCCGAGCACCGCGGTCCCCGAGTCCAGCTTGCCGACCGCGTTCCGCACGACCGGCGTGTACCCGCCCGCCAGCGTCGCCTTCGCGTCGGTCAGCACGGCGTTCCTCGAGCGCTCGTACTCCCACGGGAGGAATTGCTTCATCAGCGACAGGATCCGGTCGAGATGCTGCTGCGGCGAGGGCCGGTCGTCCCAGCAGTCGAGCGGGCCGCCGGGGATGCCCTCGAAGAACAGGATGTCGCAGTTTCCGCTCAGCGTGTACGCGGGGATCATGAACAGCTCACCCACGCCGGGGATGATGTTGAACCGCACCGCCGCCGTGTCCGGATGCTCGGGCCGGCGTTCGAGGCCGTGCACATACGCCAGCGAGAGGGCGCGCTGCGGTTCGGTGTAGGGCGAGCGCTTCGGGATCCGGTCGAACAGCTGGACCAGCTCACCCTTGCCCGCCGCGATGACGACCAAGTCGTACAGCTTCGCCAGCGGCGCCAGATCCGAGGTGGTGACGCCGTGGATGACGACCTTGCCGCCGCGGTCCTCCACCAGCTCCAGCCAGGCCGCCATCTTCACCCGCTGGTCCACCGACTGCGCGTAGTGCTCCAACGGCCCGAACCAGTCCAGCACGCGGCTCCGGCCCGAGGCACGCTTTCCCGCCGAGGGCTCATCGGCGGAGTCCGGTCCGGCGATCGAGACGCCGAGCCCCTCGACCTTGACGGTCTCGTCCTCCCACAGATTCAGCTTGTGGTCCCGCTCGTGCTGCAGGGCGGAGTGGAACATGCACTGGGTCGACATCACCTTGCCGGAGCGGATCTCGTCCGGCGTCCGCGCCGACATCACCGTGACGTCGTAATCGTGGGACAGCAGACTCAAAGCCAGTTGCAACCCCGACTGCCCGGCACCGACGATCAGAACCTTGCGCATCCTCGACGTTCCTCCCAGAACCGTTCAGCTGAGTGAGGCGAATTCGCGGCCGGGCCCCGAGACCACCGCGAGGGACAGCGTGTGGGAAACCAGTTCCCGCAACGTCGCGACCGCGGACTTCGGGTCGCGGGCGTCGCAGGTGACCAGCGGGATGTCCGGGGACAGCGCCAGCGCGTCCCGGACCTCCTCGAGGTCGTGCACCGGCATGCCCTCGAACTGGTTGACCGCGACGATGAACGGCAGCTCGGAGTCGTTCTCGAAGTAGTTGATCGCGGCGAACGACTGGTCGATCCGGCTGGTGTCGACCAGCACGACGGCGCCGAGCGCACCGCGCGAGAGGTCGTCCCAGAGGAACCAGAACCGGGCCTGGCCGGGGGTGCCGAACAGGTACAGGAGCAGATCTTCACGCAGGGTGATCCGGCCGAAGTCCATCGCGACCGTGGTGGTGGATTTGGTTCCGGGTGGCACGAGCTCGTCGACCCCGGCACCGGCCTCGGTCATCCATGCCTCGTTGCTCAGTGGCGGGACCTCGGAGACGGAGCCGACGAACGTCGTCTTGCCCACGCCGAAGCCACCGGCGACCACGATCTTGGCGGAGATCGCCAGCAGATCTGTATTCGATTCGGAACCCGCGACCGCGTTCGTGTCGCCAGGGCGCTCTATCACGACCTACTCACGCCCTTCCTGAATGGCGCCCTGCCACCCCGAAAGCGGGGCCTGCCGGCCGGGCGGGTTCGAACTGGGTACTCCTGCGGTCGACGACCCGAAGGCTCCACCGCTCCGCCTGTGTCAGACCGGGAGGCGCTTGAGTCCATCGAGGATCCTCTCGAGCACGTTCGTATCGTGGTTGTAGGCGTGGGCCGTCGG
Source organism: Amycolatopsis sp. NPDC041971 (assembly GCF_055588925.1). Classification (NCBI taxonomy): domain Bacteria; kingdom Bacillati; phylum Actinomycetota; class Actinomycetes; order Pseudonocardiales; family Pseudonocardiaceae; genus Amycolatopsis; species Amycolatopsis sp. NPDC041971. The sequence continues at coordinate 306,534 of NZ_JBVJCE010000004.1, forward strand.
GTGCACGAAGACGGCGCCCTGGGTGGCGAGGTCGCCGATGAGCACCCGGACCACGCCCAGTGGCAGATCCAGTCCCACGGAAAGCTCGGCGATCGACGAGCGGTCGCGGGCGCGCTCGTACAGCGACCGCGACTCCGGCATCAGCGCCTCGGCCAGCGACGGGTCGTAACGCGGGACCGAGATCAGGGTCTCCACGAGCAACAGCTGGCTGCTCTTGGTTCGGCCGCCGGTCAGCGCGTACGGCCGGATTCTGCGGCTGCGCATCTTGACGGGCCGGTCCGGAGATTGGTCGGTGGACACGGTCATCCCTTCCTTCTCCGGATTCTCAGGCCTGCGGCCGTCGGGCGGTCAGGACCTGCCGGAGTCCCGCTCGCACCTCTGGGGTGAGGGCGTGACCGGCGTTGGTGATGAACTGGGTCATCTCGTAGGCGACGACCTTCATGTCGCAGTCCGGCTCGGTGAGCACCGCGAGCCCGGCCTCGGAGCCGATCCCCATGAACAGGAAGTACCCGCGGGTGAGCCGGATGATGATCTGCTCGCAGTTGCCCTTGCCGAACAGCGCGGCGCTGTTGCCCGCGAGGCTGAGCAGTCCGCTCGCGATGGCGGCGAGCTGCTCGGCGTCGTCGCTGGACACCGATTCCGACGCGGTCAAAGGGAAACCGTCGACGGACATGATCAGCGCGTGACTGGCGCCGTGCACCTTGCGCACGAAGTCGTCGAGCAGCCACGTGAAATCCGTGGTCGCGTCCTGGGCGGTCACTGGGTGTTTCCTCCGGTCTCACGCTCGTGCCGGTCGTCGAGAGCGGCACGCTCACCGTCGCTGAAGGCGTCGAGGTCGGCCAGCAGCGCCTCGTGCCCGTCCGCCGTGTCGGCGGGCAGGATGGTCGGCGGGGCCGGTTCGTCGGGCAAAGTCCTGATACTGCGGGAAACCCGGCGCGGAAGTCCGCTGGCCGTGGTGCCGCCGTCGGCGGGCGGCTCGAAGGCCGTGCGCGGACGCGGGCTGGGCTTCCGTTGTTCCGGTTCCGTCGCGGGGGCGGGTCGGCGCCTCGGCAGCCCGGACGGCGGCGCGGCCGGGGTGCCCACGGACGTTCCATTGGTGATCCTGGCCTGCGGCAGCACGACGGTCTGCGATCCGGACCACTGCTTCTCTGCCAGTTCCGAGACCACCGGGACCGGCAGCAGCACGGTCGCGACCGTGCCGTGCGGGGTACGGCGATCGAGTTTGACGGTGATCTCGTGCCGGTCGGCGAGCCTGCCGACGACGGCGAGTCCCATATGCCGCACGGAGTCGTCGTCGAGCACCGGGCCCGCGGCCAACCGCTCGTTCAGCACCGCGAGGCGTTCGGGCGGCATGCCGATGCCCTCGTCCTCGATGCGGATCAGCACACTCCCCTGTTCGGTGAGGTGCGCGCTGACGCTGACCGGCGAACTCGGCGACGACTGGTTCGCCGCGTTGTCGAACAGTTCCGCGAGGATCCGGCTGACGTCTTCGGCGGCGAAGCCGACGACACCGAGCGAAACGACACGACCGATCGTGATCCGCGAGTAGTGGTCGATGGACGACATCGCGGCCCGCATCACGTCGAGCACGGAAGAGATCCCGACGGTCGTGTCATCGGCGTCCCGGCCGGCGAGCACGCGCAGGTTCTCGGCGTTGCGCCGCAACCGGGTCGCGAGGTGGTCGAGCCGGTAGAGCTCGGCGAGACGGTCGGAGTTCTCCTCCCCCGCCTCCATCGTCTCCAGCTGGGCGAGCAGCTGGTCGAGCAGATTGAGGTCGCGCAGCGCGACATTGGAGCAGACGCCGGCGAGCGCACCGGCGTCCGGCGCGTCCACGGCGGGCCGCTGTTCCACCGCCGGTTCGGCAGGCGGAGCCGACGGAGCGTGCCGGGGCGGTGCGGCGAGGAACTGCGCCGCGGCGACCCTGGAACGGTCCAGAAGAACCCGTGAGCGGTCAAGCAAGCCTCGAGCCCGCGTCACCATGTGCTTCCACTTCTCTCTCTTCGCATACCCGGACCCGTGTCGCACTCCCCAGCACAACGACGGCCATGCAAGCAGAAGTCACTATCCGTGTCCACAGTCGGTTCCCGTGCAAGCGCTGGCAGTGACCTGGTCACGAACGCATTACGGCTGGTGAGCGCGGTGCGCTAGGCCATTCGGCTGCATCTTGCGTGTTTCACGCCACGGGAATGCCCGAAAAGTGCGGACTGCGCAGAAATTTGCGCGACACGCAACTTTTGCCTATTCTTGAGCCGTGACCCTCGACCCGACCGCTCCTCTGGGGCTGCGCGAACGCAAGAAACGTGCCGCCCGTCGCGCCATGAGCGAGGCGGCACTCAAGCTCGCCATGGAGAAGGGTGTCGAACAGGTCCGCGTCGAGGACATCGCCACCGCCGTCGGGGTCTCGCCTCGCACGTTCAACAACTACTTCTCCAGCAAGGAGGAGGCGATCTGCTCGTTCATCGTCGAACGGCAGGAACTCCTGCGGGAGGCGCTGCGCGAGCGGCCTGCGGAAGAGACACTGTGGGAGGCGGTCGGTACCGCGACGCTGGAAGCGTACGGCAGCCTGGGAGAACCGAATCGCGGCTCGGTCGAGCTGGCGCGGTCACTGCTCTTGCACCCGTCGGTGCAGGGCGAGTTCCTCAAAGCGCACGCGAAGGTCGAGCAGGTACTGGCGGACGCCATCCTGGAACGCGCGGGCGCGGGCGCGGAAAACGCGTTGAACGCGCGGCTCATGGCGGCGATCGTGGAGTCCGCGGTGAAGACGGCGTTCTTCAGCTGGTTGATCGACGAGGGCGCCAGGCCGTTCCTGGAGACGCTCGACGTCCTCCTGTGCGAGGCATCGGCGGGCATCCCCTCGCTCACCGCCTCGAACCCGAAGCAGAAGTGACACCCTACCCACCACTGGGGGAGAAACCGTTGTGCTGACCAAGCTGTTGCGCATTCACCTGCGCCCGTACCGGCGAGACCTGTGGCTGATCGTGCTGCTGCAGTTCGTCCAGACCCTCGCCGGGCTCTACCTGCCGACGCTGAACGCCGACATCATCGACGACGGCGTGGTCAAGGGCGACATCGACTACATCCTCGGCGTCGGCGGCGTCATGCTGCTGGTGTCGCTGGTGCAGATCGCCTGCTCGATCGGCGCGGTCTACTACGGCGCACGCACCGCGATGGCGCTCGGCCGCGACGTCCGCGGCGCGATCTTCCACCGGGTACAGGACTTCTCCGCCCGCGAAGTCGGCCAGTTCGGGACGCCCTCGCTGATCACCCGCACCACCAACGACGTCCAGCAGGTGCAGATGCTGACGTTGATGGCGTTCACCCTGATGGTGTCCGCGCCGATCATGTGCTTCGGCGGCATCATCATGGCGCTGAACCAGGACGTCACCCTCTCCTGGCTGCTCGTGCTCGCGGTGCCGATCCTCGGTATCTCGGTCGGGGTCATCATCGCGAAGATGCGGCCGGCGTTTCGGCTGATGCAGGAGCGCATCGACAAGATCAACCAGATCCTGCGCGAGCAGATCATGGGCATCCGCGTGATCCGCGCCTTCGTCAAGGACACCCACGAGCGGCGGCGGTTCACCGAGGCCAACACCGCCCTGCTGGACGTCTCGCTGGTCGTCGGCAGGCTCATGGCCCTGATGTTCCCCATCGTCATGCTCGTGATGAACGCCTCCAGCGTCGCCGTGCTGTGGTTCGGCGGGCTGCGCATCGACGACGGCAGCATGCAGATCGGCGCGCTCACCGCGTTCCTGTCGTACCTGATGCAGATCCTGATGGCGGTCATGATGGCCACCTTCATGTTCATGATGGTGCCGCGCGCAGAGGTCAGCGCCGAGCGCATCACCGAGGTGCTCGACACGCACACCAGCGTCGTCCTTCCGGCGAACCCGATCAGCCCGGGCGAGGTGCACGGGCGACTCGAACTGTCCGATGTGGAGTTCCGCTACCCCGGCGCGGAAAAACCGGTGCTGCAAGGGATCTCGCTCCTGGCCAGGCCTGGCGAGACCACCGCGATCATCGGCAGTACGGGCAGCGGGAAGACCACGCTGCTCAACCTGATCCCCCGGCTGATGGACGCGACCGACGGCGCCGTGCGCGTCGACGACGTCGACGTCCGGGAACTGGATCAGACCGTGCTGTCCGACGCCGTCGGTCTGGTGCCGCAGAAGCCGTACCTGTTCGCCGGGACGGTCGCGAGCAACCTTCGCTACGGCAAGGCCGACGCCACCGACGAGGAACTCTGGCACGCGCTGGAGGTGGCTCAGGGCAAGGACTTCGTCGAACGGATGCCCGAGGGGCTGAACTCCCCCATCTCCCAGGGCGGGACCAACGTCTCGGGCGGGCAGCGGCAGCGGCTCGCGATCGCGCGGATGCTGGTGCGGCGCCCCGAGATCTACCTCTTCGACGACTCCTTCTCCGCGCTCGACTACGCGACCGACGCCGCGCTGCGGCGGGCGCTCGTGGCCGAGACCGCCGAAGCGACCGTGGTCATCGTCGCGCAACGCGTCAGCACCATCCGCCAAGCCGACCGCATCATCGTGCTCGACGAAGGCCGCGTCGTCGGCAGCGGCACGCACACCGAACTCATGGACGGTAACGAAACCTATCGGGAGATCGTGCTGTCCCAGCTGACCGAGCAGGAGGCCGCCTGATGAGCGCGCCCGAGTCCACCCAGTCTTCTTCGGACACCACGAACACCGCGGCCGAGCCGGTGGGCGAGCGCGCAAGCGCGGCACGAGGCCCCGGCCCCGGCGGCGGTCCCGTCCGTGGCCCCGCCGCCTTCATGGGCGGGCAACCCGCCGAGAAGGCCTTGGACTTCAAGGGATCGCTGAAGCGACTGCTGCGGCTGCTGCAACCGCAGCGCGCCATGCTGTACGGCATCCTGGTGTTCGGCATCGTCAGCGTCGCACTGAGCGTCATCGGCCCGAAGATCCTCGGCACGGCGACGGACCTCATCTTCGCCGGCGTCGTCGCCAAGGACATGCCGGCGGGGCTGAGCAAGGAACAGGTCATCGCCGGGTTGCGGGCGGAAGGTGACCACACCCTCGCCGACATGTTCTCGGGAATCGACTTCGTCCCGGGGCAGCGCATCGACCTCGACGCCGTCGGCCAGATCCTGATGTGGGTGCTGCTGCTCTACATCGTGGCGTCGTTCTTCTCGCTGCTGCAGGCCAGGCTGACCACGAACCTGGTCCAGCGGGCGGTGTTCGACCTGCGGGAGCGGATCGAGGAGAAGTTCGCCAGGCTCCCGCTGAGCTACTTCGACCGCCAGCCGCGCGGTGAGGTGCTGAGCCGGGCGACCAACGACATCGACAACCTCGCGTTGTCCTTGCAGCAGACTCTCGCGCAGATCGTGTCGTCGTTGCTGATGGTCGTCGGCGTGCTCGCGATGATGTTCGTCATCTCGCCGGTACTGGCGCTGGTCGCGCTGCTCTCGGTGCCGGCTTCGGCGCTCGTCGCGGCCAAGATCGGCAAGAGGGCGCAGCCGCAGTTCATCAAGCAGTGGTCCACCACCGGACGGCTCAACGCGCATATCGAAGAGATGTACACCGGGCACTCGCTGGTCAAGGTGTTCGGCCGCCGTGAGGAGGCCGAAAAGGTCTTCCGCGAGCACAACGACACGCTCTACGGCGCGAGCTTCAAGGCGCAGTTCATCTCGGGCACCATCCAGCCCGCGATGATGTTCATCGGAAACCTGAGCTATGTGCTGGTGGCCGTGATCGGCGCGCTGCGGGTGGCGTCCGGGACCCTGTCGCTCGGCGACGTCCAGGCGTTCATCCAGTACTCGCGGCAGTTCAGCCAGCCGGTCACGCAGATCGCCAGCATGGCGAACCTACTGCAGTCCGGGATCGCGTCCGCGGAACGGGTCTTCGCGTTGCTCGACGCGGACGAGCAGGAACCCGAGCCCGCCGAACCCGCGCGGGTGGAGGAGCTCCGGGGCCAGGTCGAGTTCGAGCACGTGTCGTTCCGGTACACCGAGGACACGCCGCTCATCGAGGACCTGTCGCTCACCGTCGAACCAGGGCACACCGTGGCCATCGTCGGCCCGACCGGCGCGGGGAAGACCACGCTGGTCAACCTGCTCATGCGGTTCTACGAACTCGACGGCGGCCGCATCACCCTCGACGGCGTCGACATCGCCGGGATGGACCGCGAGGATCTGCGGGCCAAGACCGGCATGGTGCTGCAGGACGCGTGGCTGTTCGGCGGCACCATCGCGGAGAACATCGCCTACGGTTCCACCGGCGCCACACAGGACGAGATCGTGGCGGCGGCCAAGGCGACCCACGTCGACCGGTTCGTCCGCACCCTTCCGGACGGCTACGACACGGTGATCGACGACGAGGGCGGCACGGTCAGTACCGGCGAGAAACAGCTGATCACCGTCGCGCGGGCGTTCCTGGCGAAACCCGCGATCCTCATCCTCGACGAGGCCACCAGCTCGGTCGACACCCGCACCGAGGTGCTGATCCAGCGGGCGATGAATTCGCTGCGCCAAGGGCGGACGAGTTTCGTCATCGCGCACCGGCTCTCCACCATCCGCGACGCGGACGTCATCCTGGTGATGGAGAACGGCTCGATCGTCGAACAGGGCGATCACGAAACGCTGCTGCTCACCGGGGGCGCCTACTCGCGGCTCTACGCCGCGCAGTTCGCGGAGGCGCTGGCCGAAACCGACTGAGCCAAATCGGTACGAAGGCCCCTTTTCCTGCTTTCACCGTGGGAAAAGGGGCCTCCATCGCACGGGAGGACCGTGAACGGCGCTAGGCTTGCGTGACCCGATCCGGAAAGGGGTGCGCCGGCCGACCATGGCGGAGAAACTCGGCGATTACCGCCGTAAGCGCAGACCGGGGCGGACACCCGAACCCCTTCCCGATCGCGATGGGGAGACCGGGGCCGACGATCTTTTCGTCATCCAGGAACACCACGCGAGCAGCCTGCACTGGGACATCCGCCTCGAACGGGACGGGGTGCTGGTCTCGTGGGCGGTGCCGAAAGGCCTGCCGATGTCCCCGGATCTCGAACGCCTCGCCGTGCACACCGAAGACCATCCGATGGAATACCTGACCTTCGAAGGCGAGATACCCGCCGGCGAATACGGCGGTGGCACCATGACGATCTGGGACACCGGCCGGTACGAAACGCTGCACTTCAACGACCACAAGGTCGAGGTCGTCTTCCACGGGAAACGGGCACGCGGCAAATACCTGTTCCTCAATGTGAAGAAGGACGGCAAGGAGCGCGGCTGGCTGCTCAAACGGCTCGATCCCGCCGATCCCGGCCGCGCGGAACTCCCCTCGTTCCTCGTCCCGATGCTGACCAAACCGGGCCGTCTCCCGTCGACCGCCGAAGACGCGGAATGGGCCTACGAATTCGACTGGTCCGGACGCCGCACCTTGATCCGCGTGACCGGGGGCCGGATCACCGCGTACGACGATTCAGGCGATGACGTCACCGGTCTGTACCCCGAATTCCGCGGGCTCGGCGAGCAGCTCGGTACCACGGAAGCTTTCCTCGACGGGGAAATCGTCGTCTTCGACGGCGGGAAGCCGAGTCCGGACGGGCTCGGGCACCGCGCGCGGGCGACGAAGGCTTCCGCGAAACGGCTCATTCCCCGCTATCCGGCGTTTTACCTGGTGAACGATCTGCTGCATCTGGAAGGCCGTTCCTGCGTCGGGTCGCCCTATGTCCAACGGCGAGAACTCCTCGACGAGTTAGAGATCACCGGACCGCATTGGCAGGTCACCCGGTACTACCTCGGCGATGGCGGCGCGGTCGCGCGAGCGGCCCGCGAACACGGACTGGCCGGCATCGTGGCCAAACGGGCAGGCTCCGCGTATCACCCGGGAAGGCGTACCGGGGAATGGCTTTCCATCACCGGAACCAGGGTCCAGCAAGTGGTGCTGGGCGGCTGGCGGCCGGGTGGCGGCAGCCGGGCGGGCACGTTCAGTTCGCTGCTGCTCGGCGTCCCGCATGAGGACGGCTTGCGGTACATCGGAAACGTCGGCGTCGGCTTCGCGGGCGACGAACTGGAGGAGCTGTCCCAGCGGATGTTCCGCTTGGAGCGCAAGACATCCCCGTTCCACTCCGTCCCGGACAAACAGGCTCGGGACGCGCGCTGGTCCCGGCCGACCATCGTCGGCGAGGTCGTCTTCGGCGGCTGGACCGACGCCGGCTGCCTGCGTAATCCGCGCTGGCGTGGCCTGCTGCCGGATGTCAGCGTCGAAGAGGTCGAACTCGACGGGGCCTAGCGCCGTACGTCCTCTCCAGCACGTCGGACGTCGAGATCGGCTCCGACCCCGCTGACGTCCAGGATCCGTGATACCAAAGAGGTCTTCACGATCACCGAGAACCGGGGCGCCACGGCGTTGGCCTCCTCGAGGACGTGCAGTCCCGCGCAACTGAGGAAACCAACGCCGGAGAGGTCAAGAATCACTTGCCTTCCCGTGACACACGCGCCGGTGAGTTCGGTACGGAATCGTCCGACGGTGGCCGCGTCGATCTCCCCCACCGCGGTGAGGACGACGACGCCGTCTTTACGGCGGCTGCTGGTCACGGCCAGGAGCGGCTGTCCGCCGGGTACGCGCTGGCCAGGCAACATTGGGGGCGCCTCTCTCCAGACCACCAAGTTCCCTCGACCGTACTCGGCGACGACGAGAGGTCAACCCGGGTTACCTCATTCGAGCCATTTCGGGCGAGAACTTTTACTCGACTCTTGCCATTCTCCGGCGAAACGCCGGCGCGCGGTCTCGGCGGAGGCGATGGAACGTCCATACAGGATGCCGAAGGTGAAAGCGTTTTCGTTCTCGGCATAGGCGCGGAGCCCGAGAAGCCGCAGGACCTCCCGGGTGACCACGACGTCGTGATGCGTGCCGAGCGTGGTTTGCACCGCCTTGACGTTCTTTTGCCATTCCCGGAGCTTCCTGCCGGTCACCGGCTGGACCGCGTCCGCCGCGTACCTGGCACGCTTGGCCTTCTTGCGCACCTCGTGCAACGCGGTGTCCTGCTCCTCGCCGCTTTCGAGCTCACTCGCCGCGGCGACGGCCTGACGCAGCTTCCGGTCCGTGCGCGCAACAGCCTTGCGTAGTTCTTTCTTGTCTTCCTTGATCTTCCGCGATTTGCCGACGAGTTTTTCCAGCGCCCGCAAAAGCTCGGTGTACCGCTTGCTGTCGAGTGCCCGGATAGCCCGCGCCTTCGACTCTTCGGCCTCACGCGCGAAGTGCCTGGTCATCAGCTGCTCGACGTTGCCGAGTACCAATTCGACCGGAAGTGCCTTGACCTCGTCGTGCAGGCGTGCGGCCATCACCTCGGTGTCCCTCGCCGGCCCGAGTTCGCCACCGAGCCAGCGGAGTTCGGCGGCGAGTCCGTTCGCCACATCGGCGTCGAACGAGCGACGAAAGGTCTTCAGGCCGCTGCGCAGCCGCCTGGCCGCGACCCGCATCTGGTGCACCGCGTCCTCGACGTCCCGTCGGACCCCGATGTCGTTGCGGCGCAGCACATCCAGCTGTTCGGCGAGATAGTCCGCCAGCACCGGTCCGGACGCTTTCCCCGCCGAAGGCACGAGCTCGTCGGTCAGCCGCCGGAGCTTCGACGGCCACTTCGACCGCTCCGCCCCCGCGCTCACGACGGCCTGGTCCAGGCTGTCGAGCACGGCGGGATCGGCGCCGGGCGAGAGTTCGATCTCGATCTCCCGCCAGCGGTCGAGGTGCGCCTTTTCGCCGCCCGCCTCACCGGTGACGACGTCGTCGGTCAACGTCGCGAGCTCGCGGCCCTCGGCGTCGAGCAAGGCGTACGACGTGCGCTCGGTGCGCAGATGCGCGGCCTGGACGAGTTTGGCGCCGAGGGTGTGCGCCCGTACCAGCTTCGACAGCGCGCCGGGCACCTTGTCCGGCTTGCCGGACAGCGGGAGGCGAAGTTCCTCACGCGTGTCCTCACCGACGGGCAGCTTCAGGTGCCAGCCCTCGTCGCTTCCGCCGAGCCTCCGCCGCAGCGTGATACCCGCCTGCGCGAGCCGGAAGTCAGGCGTGTCGAAGTACGTGGCGTCGAGGACGTCGACCCTCGGATCGGCCTGGTTCGTCACGGGTCCGACCGGGGCCAGCGGCGGAATGGCCCGGTCGGCCGCCAGGTCGTACTTCCGCTCGATCTCCGCCTCGGCGACCGGGGCACCGCCCTGCGTCTTCGTCACCACGAACTCCTTCTCCTCGGCTACCAGGAAGGATTACCCCGGGAAGCGGCCATCGGAAACCTCCCCAAGGTCACTCCTCCATCCGGTCGTACCGGTCCGCCCATTCGGCGAGCAGCTGACGAGATCGCTCCTCGGTCAAGGTATCGCTTTCCAACCGCGCGACGAGTGAATAATACGCCTCGACCGCCACCCGATCGTCGACGAACACTCCGGCCGCATAGGAATCCGTGTACACCACCGCCGGATGCTCCGTGAATTCCATGATGGTGAAAGAATTCTCGATCGTTCTGCTCACCTCGTTGCTTTCCGGGACGATACGAATGGAGCAATAGGGCAGGTTCGCCGACAGGACGAGGTGGAGCAGTTGCTCGTGCATGATCCGAGGCCCGCCGATGACCGAACGCAGCGCACGCTCGTGGACGTAGAACCGGCACTTCGGCGGCCGGTCCCGCCGCAGCAACCGCTGCCGGTCCATCCGCGCGCTCACGATCTTGTCCAGCTGCGCCTGGTCGCGGTTGCCGATCAGTTCGAAGGCGGTGCGGGCGTACGGTTCGGTCTGCAGCAGCCCGGGGAGGGTCAACGACTCGTAGCGCACCAGCGTGTGCGCGAGATTCTCTTGGATGGCCAGGGATTTCATCGGGTCGACGAGCTCGTCGAAGTACGGCCGCACCCAGTACAGGTCTCCGCCGGGCTGCGTCAGTTCCAGTAGCAGGTCCCGTTCGGGCTCAGCCTCGCCGCAGGTCGCGAGATACAGCGCCGCGTCCACCACGGACAGCTCGCGCAGCCCTTGTTCCCACCTCGTGACCTTGCTCTGCAACCAGCCGTTACGGCGGCTGACGTCGGCTCCGCTGAAGTGCCTGCGCTGCCGGAACGCCTTCATGCGGTGGCCCAGTTCCCGGGTCCGCGCCGTCGAATCCTTCTCAACCATGCGGGCAAAACTAGGGCCGAACTCCGGCCGCGCGGTGATTGCCACGCGGTAATTCACCTCAACTGCTGATAACTTGCGCTCGCGCATTTCCGCGAAGCGCCACTTCGCAAGCGAAGCGCCTTCGCGCGCGAAGGGTTCTTTAAGTTTATAGCGGAAGAAGGGAATGGGAGCGAGTTATTCGGAAGTGGCTTTGTTGCGGCATGGCAGGTGGCCGCCGCGGACCGGTCCCGCGGTGAGGTGGCGAGTCAGAGTGGTCCGAAGCGTCGGGCCACGCCCTGTCTTTGTCTGATGCCGGGGGGAGTACATGAAGGCCCCCTTCCCGTACCCAGGCGCAAGGAAGGGGGCCTTCATGTACTGGAGAGGGGGGAACCGAGGGAACGGGGACTTCACGACTCTCGCCAGCACCTGATATCGCGTTTGAGGCTTTAACACTCGCTCGCCAGGCCACAGCGAAGAAAGTTTCAACCGAAGCATCAACGATATGCTTGAACCTCATGAGTCAAGACATTCGAGACTTCCTGACCCCCTCCTGCGACCTGCTCGCCCTGGGCGAGCCGACCCACGCGACCCCGGTCTTCGCCGACGTCCGCAACGAGCTGTTCGCCCAGCTCGTCGACCGCGGCTTCCGCTCGATCGCCCTCGAAACGGATCGCGTGGCCGCGCTCGTCGCGAACGACTTCGTCCGAGACGGCACCGGATCCCTCGACCTCGCGATGAGCGAAGGCTTCACACACGTCTTCGGTGGCGTGGAGGCGAACAGGCGGTTGATCGCGTGGATGCGCGAGTTCAACGAAAGCCGGCCTCCCGAGGAGCGGCTCTCGTTCCACGGCTTCGACACCCAGACCGAGAACACCTCCGCGCCCAGCCCGCGGCGCTACCTCGAATACGCCCGCGATTTCCTGGAACTCGACGTGGACATCGCCGGCCCGGCCGGTGACGACGAACGCTGGAGCCGCACCGAAGCCGTCATGGACGCGGCTTCGTCACCTGGCGCCACGGCCGATGCCTATCGGCTGCGGGCGATCGCGGCCGAGTTGCTCGAGACGCTTCGCTCCCGGAAACCCGAGCCGGTCACGGACGACTGGTCGCGAGCCGAGGTCCACCTCATGGCAGGCATCGATCTGCTGCGCTACCACCGGCAATGCGCCGAACCTCTCGAGCCGCACGAGCGGTACGCACCCCTTGTCGCCACCAGGGACGCCATCATGGCACGGAACCTGCTGGACATCCGCGCGGCTGAAGCCGTTCATGGCAAAACGCTGGTCTTCGCCCACAATCTCCATCTACGCCGCCAGTCGAGCACGATGCGCATGGCCGGGACGGAGACCCACTGGTTCCCCGCCGGTGCGCTGGTGGCACCGCTGCTCGGCGATCGCTACACCTTCGTCGCGACCAGCCTGGGTCGCAGCGAGGCGATAGCGCTTGAAGAGCCGGAGCCCGACACCTACGAAGGATTCCTTCAGAAACACGTCACCACGGCTTGGGCCCTGCTCCCCGCCTCCGACGTCCCGCCCGCGAGCGTGCGGACCGATCCCACTCCGCGGCAGGGCTACTTCCCGCTCGACCAAGGGATGCTCGGCGACGCGGACGTGATTCTGCACGTCAGCGGCTAGGTCGTGGCTCTCAAAGCGCGCTTCCTCACCCGACCTGCCCACTTCAGTTTGGGAGAAACGCCCTAGCCGTCGAACCGGGTGACGCCTCCTGCCCTCGGAAGGCGTCACCCGGCCGCGAGTACGCGCCGCCACCCCCAGTCCCGCGAATTCGGGACGGCGCGAAGTCCGCTCACCTGAGCCGGAGTCAACACGCCGCCGCCATAACTTCGCCAAACGCCGTCGCCGGTGCTCCCCCGCCGGACTATGCCGGAGTCACCCTGGAGCGGATCTTCGTCAAGGCTTCACGAGCCCGGTCCCGCTGGCGCCCGCTTCTGTCCACGGCGGAAAGGTCCTCGAGCGCACGCAGTTCCCACACCGGGAATCCCAGCTCCCGGAACAGTCCCGCCGCGGTGCGGAGCCCTTCGGCGGCTTCGGACGCGACGCCTTCGTCAGCCCGCAAACGCCCGAAGCTCAGCAAGGCATATCCACCGCCGCGCCGGTCTCCGAGTTCGCGGAACGTACTCATCGCGAGACCCAGATGCTCGGCCGCCCGGCCATGCTCGCCCGCCAGGCGCAACGATTCGCCGAAGCTTCGATGCGTGTAGGCGGCGGCGTGCCGGTGCCCGACGTCCTCGAACAGCTCCAGTGACCGCGAAAGACACCGTTCGCTCTCCCCCGCGTCACCGGCCTTCGCGTGGAGATCCCCGAAACTGCGGAGAACGTGTGCCTCCCAATGGCGTTCGCGCGAACTACGGCTACCGATCAGAGCACTTGTCAGCAGCTCACCGGCCTCGTCCACGCGACCGTTCCGGCGCAGGACGTCGGCGAACCGCTTGGCGGACCGGTCGTGTTGCCGCCCGTCCTCGCAATGGAGCGAAAGCAACAGGCTCGCTTCGAAACATTCCTTCGCCCGGCGGAAGTCACCGAGGTCGTCCCACAGCGAGCCGAACTGGGCCGACGCCATCGCCTGCCCTGCCAGATCACCGCAGTCCCGCAACAGGTCCAGCGCCTCACGCAGCGCGTGGACCGCCGAACTTGCCCGGCCGGAGTCCGCGTCGACATCGGCGAGCGCGACGAGCGCCGCCCCGGTGCCCGGCCGATCACCCGCGGCACGGAATCTGGCCTCGGCCAGCGAGAAACAGGTCCTCGCCCGCGCCAAGTCGCCCGCGTCGGCGTGGGCATGTCCGAGTTTCAGCAGTTTCCGCGCCTCCGCGGGGAGATCGAGGCGATCGCGCACGATGCCGAACCCGACCCAGGCCGGAGAGCCGCCGTTCCGCGGTCCGACGAGATCGCCGTAGGCGTCGGCCAGCCGCGCGGCCAACTCGGTCCAGCCGTGGTTCTTCGCGGTCCGGACGGCGAGCGCCAGATTCTCGGTTTCCGCGACACGCCAGCCGATCGGATCGGCGGCGACACGATCCGAAGCCGCTGCTGGGGCGTCGTCCCGTCGAGACGGCGAGTATCCGTCGCCGAGCGCGGCGGACGCGTGTTCGGCCAACGCCGCCATGACCGTCAGCGCACGCCTGAGGGCTGCCGGATCGGGCGGTTCCCGGAGCGTGAGCCGGACGAGATCCGGCAACCGGTACCGAAGGAAGCCGGTCTGGTCCGGCTCGGCGTGGAGCAGGTGGTCGTCCACCAGTTCGTCGAGCAGCTCGGCCGCCTCGCGGGACGAACAGCCCAGCATGGCCGTCGCGAACCAGTCGGCGATCTCGGTGGCGCCGGGGAAATCGAGCAGCCGCAGGGAATTCCGCTGTCGTGGCGACAGCTCGGCGAGCGTTTCGGCGAGCACCGGGCGGACGGCGAGGTCACCCGCGGAGAGTTCGTCGAGGCGCAGGCGCTCGTTCTCCAGGCGTGTCGCGAACTCGGCGACGCTCAACCTCGGTCGCAGCAGCAGCTTCATCCCCGCCGCCCGCACCGCCAGCGCGAGGCCGGCACAGCGGGCCACCACCCGGCGGACAGCGGCGGGCTCGGCGGACAACCGGTTCTCTCCGGCGATCGCGCCGAGCAGTGTCCGCGCTTCCGCGTACGACAACGCGCCGACCTCGACCGGTCTGGCACCGGCGAGGCCGGCCAGCCGCCCCCGCGTCGTGACGATCGTCGCGCAACCGGGACCGCTCGGCAGCAGCGGCCGCACCTCCGCCTCCGACCGGCAGTTCTCGAGGATCACCAGCAGCCGCCGGTCCGCGGTGTGGCTCTGCCACAACGCGACCAGTCCGGCCCGGTCGGCGGGGAGTTCCGCTTCCGCAAGGCCGACCGCGCGAAGAAGCTCGGCGAGCACGTCACCGGTCTCCCGCAGGTCGGCGACGAGCTGACCGTCGGGGAACCGCTTGCGCGCCCGCCACGCGGCTTGGACGGCCAGCGTGCTCTTCCCCGCACCCGCCGCCCCGTGCAGTACGACCGGCGCGGGACTTCGCAGCGCGCGGGCCACTTCCGCCAATTCCGTCGCCCTGCCGGTGAAATCCGGCGTGGCAGGCGGTAGGCGGCACGGCGCGCCGCCCGCCGACCATCCGGTTCCGGCGATCCGGCGGTGGACCGCGAGCAGCTCCTCCCCCGGGGAGACCCCGGTGTGCTCCCACAGCGCGTGACGGCACCGGTCGAGGACGGCCAGCGCCGCGTCCCTTCGCCCGAGCCCGTGCAACGCCTCGGCCAGCCACCCGGTGAGGCGTTCGTCGGCGGGCCGGACGGCCAACTCGGGTCCCAACCGGTCGGCGACGGCCTTGTGGTCACCGGCCGCAAGCTCCAGCTCGACGAGTTTGCCCAGCACCGAACTCCGCTGGTCCTCCAGCCATATCCGGTGCGCCTCCACCAGCGGACTCGCCGGAACGTCGGCGAAGGCCCGGCCACGCCACAACCCGAGCGCCCGTTCGAGCAGCGCCTTGCGCTCGTCACCGGTCGCCCGCGCGGCCGCGGCGGTCAGCTCGGAGAAGCCGGTGACGTCCAGCTCCCCTTCCGACACCGTCAGCCGGTAGCCGCCCCGGCCGGACCGCAGCCGCTGCCGGACATCGTCCGCCGGCACGCCGGGTGACAACGCCTTACGCAGCTTGGAAACCGCCATCTGAACGACCGCGGCGGCACTCGACGGCGGGCCTTGCGGCCAGAGTTCGTCCACGAGGGTGTCCCGGTGGACGAACTCGTTCGGCCGGGTGAGCAGCACGGCCAGCACCCGACGGGGCTGAGCCGCCGACGGCAACGGGACCGAGGCCGCGAGGGGACCGAGCACCTGGAACTTCACGAATCACCTATCACCTGGACGGATGACCCGAATGTAACCCGGTGCTGTGCCCGTATCGGCGATTTCTCACCCGGATGGCCGCCCCCTTACTTTCCCGTGTACGCGAGCAGTCGATCCCGCAGGGCGGGTTCCTCCGCGAGGGCCTCGTTCACCGTGTGCTCCAGCAACGGCTTGAGGTCCCCGTATGGCCGCTTCGACCAGTCGAGCGGGCCCTGCGGCGGCTCCGGGTCGTATTCGATGACGAACTGGATCGTCCGCGCGATCTCGGCCCCGACGAGCCGCTCGACCAGGTGCAGCGCGAGGTCGATCCCCGCCGACACCCCGGCGGCGGTGATCACGTTCCCGTCCTCGACCCAGCGTTCGGCGACCGGCTCCGCCCCGAACGCGCCCAGCAGTTCCCGGAACATCCAGTGCGTCGCGGCGCGACGACCGTCCAGCAGTCCGGCCTGCCCCAGCAGCAGCGATCCCGTGCACACCGAGGTCACGAGTTCCGCGTTCGCCCCGGCTTTCCGCAGGTATCCGATCAACTTCTCGTCGGCGAGTGCCTTTAGCGTCGGAGCGGCGCCACCGGGTACGAGCAGCGCGTACGGCGACGGAACCTCGTCGTAGGTGTGGGTCGCCATGAGTTTCAGCGGGTTGTCGGTGGTGACCGGGTCCTTCGTCTCACCGACCACGACCGTCCGGTACTCCAGCGCCGTGCTCGCCATCCCGTCCAGCACGGTCAGCGGTCCGACCATGTCGAGCGGGGTCATCCCCGGGTACACCACGAACGCGATCGTCTTCTTGTCGTCTGTCATGGGACAAAGGTGTCGCAGGCGCGGGACCACGGTGGGCCGGATGTCCGGATTCCTGCGAACAACGTCCGACGGCCGGGTGCGACTGCTAGCGTTCGGTCATGCCGGGTTCACCCAGACGAGTGTTGATCGTCGGCTACAGCAACGCTGAGTTGCTCGACGTCGCCGGTCCGTCCGACGTCCTGGACGCCGCGACCAAACTCGGCGGCAAGCCGGGGTACGAGATCATGCTGGCCAGCGTCGACGGTCGCGGCATCCGCTGCGAGTCCGGGCTGACGCTGCAGGCACAGCACCGGCTCGACCAGGTGACCGGCGAACTGGACACGCTGATCGTCGCGGGCGGCACCGGGCACGAGGCGGCCGCCGCCGACCCGAGGGTCGTCACCCACGTCCGCAGGCTCGCGCAGCAGAGCCGTCGCGTCGCGTCGGTGTGCACCGGTGCCACCGTGCTCGCCGCGTGCGGGCTGCTCAACGGCCGCCGCGCTACCACCCACTGGCGGTTCGCCAACCGGCTCGCGACGAACTATCCGCAGGTGAACGTGGATCCGGTGCCGCTGTACGTGCGCGACGGCAACGTCTACACGGCGGCGGGCGTCACCAGCGGGATCGACCTCACCCTCGCGTTCGTCGAACAGGACCACGGCCCCAGCCTCGCCAGGGAGGTCGCCCGCATGCTGGTCACCTACCTGCAGCGGCCGGGCAACCAGGCGCAGGTGAGCATGTTCCTGTCCGGTCCGCCGCCCGAGAACCGGCTGGTCCGCGACATCACCGCGTACGTCGCCGAGCATCTCGCGGGCGATCTCGGCACCACCGTCCTCGCCGAACGGGCCGGGATCAGCACCCGGCAACTGACCAGGTTGTTCGACGCGCACCTGAGCACGACACCCAGCAGGTACGTGCGCGCGGCGAGGACCGAGAACGCGGCGAAACTGTTGTGCGGCACCGAACTTCCGCTGACCTCGATCGCGAGGCGATGCGGTTTCGGCTCCACCGAGACACTTCGCCAGGCCTTCCTCGATCACTTCGACACCCCGCCGTCGGCCTATCGCCGTGTCCACCTTCGGCAGGCGTTCGGCTAGGCCGTGTGCGGCACTCGGCGCGCACTGTGGAGGATGTGCGGGTGAACCGCCGCGACCTCTCCGACGACGACACCGGCCCGATTCGCCGGATCACGGACACCCCGTCCGATCGTTCGCCCGGAACGTCCCGTTCGCCGCGCCGGACGCCGCCGCTCGAGGCCACGCGGCGCCCCCGTCCCCCGGCCCAGCGGCCGCGACCGGCCGAACCGGGCGGACGTCGCGCCACCGAACCGAAGCCCGAACCGGTCGGCCACGGGCACTCGCACGGCCACGGACCGGCGGCGCCCGCGTCGCGCCGGGTCCGGCTGCTGCTGATGTGGCTGCTGATCCCGCTCGCCGTCGCGACCGTCGCCGGCATGATCCTGCTCTACCCGTGGGGCAAGGATCCGGCGAAAAGCGCCTTCCCCCAGGGGGTCCCGGTGAACGCCACGGTCACCGGGACGATCACGGGTCCGTGCCTCGCCGAGGGGCAGGTCCAGGTCGGCGAGCCGCCGCCGGACGCGAAACCGTGTCTCACCAGCGAACTGACGATGACCGATGGCCCTGGGACCGGAAAGTCGCTGAAGCTCACGCTGCCGATCGAGCCGAGCACGCCGCGGTTCGCCGCCGGGGACAAGGTGGTGCTGTCCTACAACGGCGGCGACGTCGCGAACCCCGCGTCGTTCCAAATCGTCGACTTCCAGCGGGGTACCCCGTTGCTACTGCTCGCCGGGTTGTTCGCGCTCGCGGTGATCGTGCTGGGCCGCTGGCAGGGGCTCGCCGCGCTGCTCGCGCTCGGGCTGAGCTTCCTGGTGCTGGCGCTCTTCGTGCTGCCGTCGATCCTCGCCGGGGAAAGCCCGCTGCTGGTGGCGATCGCGGGCGCGGGCGCGATCATGTTCGTCGCCCTGTATCTGACGCACGGGCTGTCCGCGAGAACCTCGGTCGCGGTGCTGGGCACCCTGGTGAGCCTGGTCCTGATCGGTGTCCTGTCGGCGATCTTCTCGGCCGCGGCGTCGCTGACCGGGCTGGACGACAGCACCTCGCAGCTGATCGGCTCGCTGGGGCACGGGATCGACGCGCGGGGACTGCTGCTGGCGGGCGTCGTGATCGGCGCGCTCGGTGTGTTGGACGACGTCACGGTGACACAGACGAGCGCGGTGTGGGAACTCCGGCGGGCGAACCCGTCGCTCGGCTGGCGTGAGCTCTACGGCGCGGGCCTGCGGATCGGACGTGATCACGTCGGCTCGGCGGTCAACACCCTCGTGATGGCGTACGCGGGCGCGGCGCTGCCGGTGCTGCTGTACACATCGCTTTCCGGTGTCGGACTCGGCTCGATCCTCGGCGCGGAGAACATCGCGCAGGAGATCGTGCGGACGCTGGCCGGAAGCGTCGGCATCGTCGCGGCGGTCCCGGTCACCACCGTGCTGGCCGCGCTGATCGCCTCGCGGGAGCCACAAGAGTCCCTGTAGTCACAGCCGCCCCAAAGCGCGAGCCCACCGCGCGATCACGGGCGGGAGTCGGTGCGAAGAGGCCGCACCCGAGATTCGCCGCGGGCGAACTGCCGGAGCTGGAAGAGGTCAAGACCCGGCCGGAAAGCTGGAGACCCGCACCGAATCCACGTGAGTGGCCACGGTTCTCGCGTGATTGAACCCGGACCTCGCGTGCGTCCAGCCGGATCTGGCGTGATTGAAGCCGGATCTGGCGTGATTGAAGCCGGATGACACGCGGTGCGTGAGTTCCGTCTCCAGACACGCGAGTTCCGCCTTTGATCACGCGAGTTCGGTCGCCAGGTACATGAAGGACCCCTTCATGTACCTAGGCGCAATGAAGGGGGCCACCATGTACGTCCGGCAGGCAAACGAGACAAGCACGAGCCGCACGCCTCCCGCGCCTTCAGTCCAAGGTCGCCACGAACCGGCTGACCGCTTCCATCGTGAACCGCTGGATGTACTTCCCGCTGGGCGCTGCCGAGGCGAGCCGGTAGAGCGGCCGCTCCGCCGCCGCGTCCCCGCGGGCCTCCGACTTCAGTTGCGCCACCAGCAGTTCCGAGAACACCAGGCCGTTCGCCTCGGTGTTGTTCAGCAGCGCGTTCGCCAGCTTGCGCAGTTGCAGGATGCCCAGCTCCCGGCCGCCCGCGCCGGAGTACACGGCCATGTCGACCTTCGCGACCTTGCGGCGCTTGCCCGCGTTGACCAGCAGGCTGACCGTCCGGGTGCCGCGTACGTCGCTGATCACCAGGTCGATGCGCTCGGCCGCGGTCAAATCGATCCGCCGCACCCCCCAGGTCCGCACGATGAGCGTGTCGCCTTCGAGCCAGACCCGGCGGCGCAGGTTGTAGAACATGACGTAGAGCAGGGGCACCGCGATCACGCCGGCGACCACGAGCCCGACGACCTCACCGCCGATCAGTCCGGCGATCCCGCCGAACGCGGCCGCGAAGATCACGACACCTGCGATGCTGGAGCAGCCGCGCCTGCGACGCAGTTTCGGGTCGTCGTGGAACAGCGGGAGACGTTCGGGGGTCTCCGGGGTCCCGGTCGGCTCGGCCATCACGCGCCCGTCCCGGCCAGGAACGGATTGCCCGCCCGCTCCTGCCCGATCGTGGTGGCCGGACCGTGCCCCGGCAGGACGACGGTGTCGTCGGGCAACGTCATCACCTTGGCGCCGAGGGACCGCACGAGCTCGTCGCCCTCACCGGAGGACCGGCCGATCGAACCGGCGAACAGGCTGTCCCCGGTGAGCGCGACGCGGCCGCCCTCGGCGGAGGTCAGCCCGAAGACCACCGAACCGGCGGTGTGACCCGGTGTGCCCGACACCGTGATCTCCAGACCGGCCAGCCTGAGCGGGCCATCGACGAGTGGCACGATCCCGTCCTTCCGTTCTCCGGCGTCCTGACTGAGCAGTGGCCGGTCCGCCTCGTGCAGATAGAGAGGTATCCCATGACGCGCGCCGACCTCGGCCGCCGAAGCGACGTGATCCGGGTGGCCGTGGGTGGCTAGCATCGCGACCGGGGTCAGGCCGTGCGCGGAAAGCGCGGCTTCGAGCGGCTCGACGACGTCCTCGCCGGGATCGACGATCACGCATTCACCGCCGCCGTCCGGGGCGAGCAGGTAGCAGTTGGCGTCGAGGGGGCCTGCCGGAAAACCGACAACCAGCACGAAACGCCTCCTCAGATCTTCCACCGAACAGGTGACAGGATGGCCCTGATCACGATCAAGTAAGCCTAGCGGCCCCTGTACGGGGGTCTCACAGCCTGTGCCCATAGACTTCCCCCACCTCAGACGTGTGAACATCGAGTGGAAACCGGGAGGGCGGGTGCCGACCAACCAGCAGCGCCGCGAAGCCGCGAAGCGCAAGCTCGAGCGACAGATCGTGCGACGGGCCGAAAAGGCCAAGCGACGCAAGATCGTCGGCTCGGTGGCGGTCGTCGGTATCGTAGCCATCGTGGCGGGCGCGGTGTGGTGGATCGTCAGCAGTAACAGTGGTGACGATGCCGCCTCCGACGCTCCCCCGAGCTCGGCTCCTCCGACCCCCGAGGTCACCATCCCCACGGAGCGCGCTCCGATGCCGAAGCGGCCGGCGCCGCTGGCGAACCCGGTGGCCTGTGACTACAAGGACGAAGCCGGCAAACCTGCGTCGAAGAAGGTGAACAAGCCGGAAGGCAAGGACGTCTCTTCGAACGGCACGGTGAACGTCGTGCTGAAGAGCACCGCGGGCGACATCCCGCTGACGCTGGACCGCGGGCTCGCCCCGTGCGCCGTGCAGAGCTTCATCAGCCTTTCCCAGCAGGGCTACTTCAACGACACCAAGTGCCACCGGCTCGGCACCACCGGCCTGCAGATGCTGCAGTGCGGTGACCCCGAGGCCAGCGGCATGGGCGGCCCGGGTTACACCATGCCGGACGAGGCGTTCAAGGAGATCAAGTACGGCCGCGGCATCCTCGCGATGGCGAAGACTCAGCAGCCGAACTCCGGCGGCAGCCAGTTCTTCATGGTCTACGGCGAGGCCGAACTGCCCGCCGAGTACTCGGTCTTCGGCAGCATCTCCGACGAAGGCCTGAAGGTGCTCGACAAGGTCGCCAAGGCGGGCGCGAACGCGCAGGCGGGCAACGGCGACGGCACCGGCCCGCCCAACACCGAGGTCAAGTTCACCGGCGTCACGGTCAACGCCTGACGTGAAGCTGGAGATCAACGGCGCGCCCGCCCGGTCGGAAGACCTGGCGGGCGCGTTCGGTTACGGTCATTTCACCGCGATGCAGGTCCGCCACGGCAAGGTGAGTACGTGCGTCAGGCGGCCCGGGGTGAGGACGCGCTGTCCGTACGGGGGCTGATCTTCTCCGGGCGATGGACTTGGTCCGATCCCGGCGCCCACTGCGCCTGCGGTCCGTTCGCTCCGGAGACGGGCCGGATCCTCACCGAAGCGTACGAAAGCAACCCCTGGGACGAGATCTAGCGCGAACCGACCTGGCCGCGAACGTCAGTCCGTGAAGGCCTCCTTGAGGGACCCTGGGTCCCTCAAGGAGGCCTTCACGGACACCACAGCGTGTCCCCTGTGGACACTCCATACAAGAGCCACTCTCGAACCGACCTCAGCGGTAGGTGAACTTCGGCGGCCGCCGCGCCAGAAACGCGGCCACACCCTCGGCGTAGTCCTCGCCGTGCAGGGCACCGAGCCGGATCTCGTCCACTTCGACGTCGGATTCCTCTTGTCCCGCAACGATCTTTTCGATGATCCGATTCATCCCGCGCACCGACGCCTGTGAGCGCGAAGCCAGCGTCTCGACGAACCTCGCCGTCGAGGCCTCCAGCTCATCGGCCGGGAAGACGTCGTTGAGCAGCCCGATCTCCCGTGCCCGCCGCGCGTCGACGAGTTCACCCGAGAGCAGGAAGTACTTCGCGTTCGCGGGGCCCACCAGGGAGACCAGCTGCCGTGTCGAGTCGAAGTGGTAGACGATCCCGAGCTTCGCCGGCGTGATGCCGAAGCGCGAACCCTCCGCGGCGAAACGGAAGTCGCAGGCGACCGAGAGCTGACAGCCGCCGCCGATGCAGTTCCCCTGGATCATCGCCACCGTCGGCTTCCGCGACGCGGTCAGCGCCGCCACGGCACTGTCTACGGCCTTGTCGTAGGTCTCGGCCGCCTCGGCGGTGGACCGCAGGTCCCTGAACTCGCTGATGTCCGCGCCCGCCGAGAAATGCGCGCCCGCACCGGTCAGCACGAGGACCTTGATCGCCGGGTCCGCCGCCACCCGCGCCACCACGTCCGGGATCGCCGACCACATCCCGTAGGTGATCGCGTTCATCTTCTCCGGCCTGGTGAACGTCAGCCGCGCGACCTCGCCGTCGCGAGTGAACTCGAACCCGTCAGTCATGGTCCGAACAGTAGCCGGGGGCCACCGAAGGTTACGACGCCGAAGTGACCCGATACACGTCGTAAACGCCCTCGACACCTCGGACCACCTTCAGCACGTGGCCGAGGTGCTTCGGGTCGCCCATTTCGAAGGTGAATCGGCTGACCGCGACCCTGTCGCGTGACGTCGTCACCGACGCGGACAGGATGTTGACCTTCTCGTCCGCGAGGACCTTGGTGACGTCCGAGAGCAGACGGTGCCTGTCCAGCGCCTCGACCTGGATCGCGACGAGGAACACCGAAGACGCCGAAGGCGCCCATTCGACCTCGACCAGCCGCTCGGGCTGGGCCCGCAGATCCTCGGCGTTGGTGCAATCGGTCCGGTGAACGCTGACGCCACCACCGCGCGTGACGAAACCGAGGATCTCGTCGCCCGGCACCGGCGTACAGCAGCGGGCGAGTTTGGCCCAGACGTCGCCGGCGCCCTTCACCACGACACCGACGTCGTTCGAACCGCGGCGGCGGGTGACGGTGGACGGTGTCGCGCGCTCGGCGAGCTCCTCCTCCGCCTCGTCGACGCCTCCGATGAGCGCGACCAGGCGTTGCACGACGTGCTTCGCGCTGGTGTGGCCCTCGCCGACGGCGGCGTACAGCGAACTGATGTCGGGATGCCGGAGTTCGGTGGCGACCGCGCCCATCGACTCGGCGGAGACCAGCCGCTGGATCGGGAGGCCGACCTTGCGGACCTCCTTGGTGATGGCCTCCTTGCCGCCTTCGATCGCCTCGTCACGGCGTTCCTTGGCGAACCACTGCCGGATCTTCGCGCGGGCCTTGGGCGAACCGGCGAACTGCAGCCAGTCGCGGCTCGGCCCCGCCGTTTCGGCCTTCGAGGTGAAGATCTCGATGACCTCGCCGTTCTCCAGCTTGCGCTCGAGCGCGACGAGCCTGCCGTTGACGCGGGCGCCGATGCAGCGGTGCCCGACCTCGGTGTGCACGGCGTAGGCGAAGTCGACCGGCGTCGAATCGACCGGCAGCGTGATCACGTCGCCCTTGGGCGTGAACACGAAGATCTCGCGCGAGGCGAGCTCGTAGCGCAGCGACTCGAGGAAGTCGCCCGGGTCCGCGGCTTCGCGCTGCCAGTCGAGGAGCTGGCGCATCCACGCCATCTCGTCGACGTCCACGGCGTTGCCGTTGTGGGTGCCCTTGGTCTCCTTGTACCGCCAGTGCGCGGCGATGCCGTACTCGGCGGTGCGGTGCATCTCATAAGTACGGATCTGGACTTCGAGCGGTTTGCCGTCCGGCCCGATCACCGTGGTGTGCAACGACTGGTAGACGCCGAACCGAGGCTGCGCGATGTAGTCCTTGAACCGGCCGGGGACCGGCTGCCACAGCGCGTGGACGACACCCATCGCGGCGTAGCAGTCACGGACGTCCTCGACCAGGATCCGCACGCCCACCAGGTCGTGGATGTCGTCGAGGTCGCGCCCGCGGACGATCATCTTCTGGTGGATCGAGTAGTAGTGCTTCGGCCTGCCCTCGACCTTGGCGGTGATCCGCGAGCCTTCGAGGTTGCCGGTCAGCTCGGTGATCACCGAGCGCAGGTACGTGTCTCGCGAAGGGGCGCGATCGGCGACCAGGCGGACGATCTCGTCGTACTTCTTCGGCTGCAGGATGGCGAACGCCAGATCCTCCAGCTCCCATTTGACCGTCGCCATGCCGAGCCGATGCGCCAGCGGGGCGAGGACCTCGAGGGTCTCGCGCGCCTTGCGGGCCTGCTTCTCGGGCGGCAGGAAGCGCATCGTGCGCATGTTGTGCAGCCGGTCGGCCAGCTTGATGACCAGCACGCGCGGGTCCCGCGCCATCGCGATGACCATCTTGCGGATGGTCTCGGCTTCGGCGGCCGTGCCGA
Source organism: Amycolatopsis sp. NPDC041971 (assembly GCF_055588925.1). Classification (NCBI taxonomy): domain Bacteria; kingdom Bacillati; phylum Actinomycetota; class Actinomycetes; order Pseudonocardiales; family Pseudonocardiaceae; genus Amycolatopsis; species Amycolatopsis sp. NPDC041971. Next base: position 331,576 of record NZ_JBVJCE010000004.1, read on the forward strand.
GCTTGACCTTGTCCAGTTTGGTGACGCCGTCGACGAGCTCGCCGACCTTCTCGCCGAAGTCCGTTTTCAGGCTCTCCAGCGAGTAGCCGGTGTCTTCGACGGTGTCGTGCAGCAGCGCGGCGACCAGCGTCGTGGTGTCCATGCCGAGTTCGGCGAGGATGGTCGCGACCGCGAGCGGATGCGTGATGTAGGGGTCGCCGGACTTGCGCCGCTGCTCCCGGTGGAGCTCTTCGGCGACGTCGTAGGCGCGCTGGAGCTGCGCGAGGTCGGCGTTCGGATGCAGCTCGCGGTGGATGACGGCGAGCGGTTCGAGTACCTGTTTGACCGGCGCGGCGCGCTGCGCGGTGATCCGGCGGGCGAGACGGGCGCGGACACGGCGTGTCGCGGAGGGCGTCGGCGCCGCGCCCTGTCGCGCCGCGCCGTTCTGCTCGGTGCCGTCCTTCGAGGACACCGCGGCATCGAGCTCTTGGCTCACCCGCACCTCCTGCGCTTCGTGCGGCCTTCGGACGTCAAGAGTAGCCGCTCCCGTTCGCGGCACACTGGGGACGCCCGCTCAACACACCCGGAGGGTCTCCACACGACGCCCTTCAAGGAGGGAGCGACCGCCGAGCGCGGCGAGTTCCAAGACCACCGAAACGCCGGTGACCTGCGCCTTCGCGTCTTCGAGCAGTTTGCAGGTGGCCGCGACCGTGCCACCGGTGGCGAGCACGTCGTCGAGGACCGCGACACGCTGACCGGGCGCGACGACACTTTCGGGGAGTTCGACGGTCGCGGTGCCGTACTCCAGTGTGTACCCGACCCGGCCCGCGACCCGGGGCAGCTTGCCGGGCTTGCGGATCAACGCGACGCCGAGGCCGAGGGAGTAGCCGACGGCGGCGGCGAGCAGAAACCCGCGCGCTTCGACTCCTGCCAGCAGGTCGGCGTCGGGATCGACGGTGGCGGCCAGCGCGTCGGTGACGGCCTTGAAGCCCGCCGCGTCGGCGAAGAGCGGGCTCAGGTCCCGGAACAGCACACCGGGTTCCGGGAAGTCCGGCACGTCGGCGATCAGGTCGAGTGCCTTGTCCAGCTCCATGTACTTCCTGCTCTCCAGTCGTGCTTCCGGTCCCTGAACGCTAGGAACGGTCCGTTCCTCGCGGATTTCGCAAGGAACGGACCGTTCATAGCGGTTGAATGCCGGTTACCTCTTGCGCTTGCCCGACGGACGGCCCTTGTGCGCCTTCTGGTTCCGGGCGGGAACGCTCGCCGCGGCGGCGTACGCCTTCTCCCTGCGGAGTTCGGCTTCCAGCGCGTCTTCATCGGTCGGGTCGAAGTCGTCGTCACGTTCGGCGGCGGCCTTGCGGGCCTGGTTCGCGCGTCGCGAGGCGACCCGATCGGCCTGCTGCCGGTACTTCGGGTCCCGCATCTTGAAGTCGACCAGCAGCGGGGTCGCCAGCGCGACCGAGGACAGCACGCCGACCACGGTGCCGGTGAGCTGCACCAGCGCCAGCTCCTGCAGGGTGCCGGAACCGAGCAGGATGTAGCCGATCACCAGCAAGCCGAGGATCGGCAGCGCCGCGATCAACGACGTGTTGAACGAACGCATCAGCGTCTGGTTCAACGCCAGGTTCGCCGCCTCCCCGTAGGTCCGGCGGGTCAGGCCGAGCAGGCCGCGCGTGTTCTCGCGGACCTTGTCGAACACCACCACCGTGTCGTACAGCGAGAACCCGAGGATCGTCAGCAGACCGATCACCGTCGCCGGCGTGACCTCGAAACCGATCAGCGAGTACACACCCGCCGTCACCACGATGTCGTTCAGCAGGGTGACCAGTGCCGCGGCCGCCATCCGGGGGTCGAAGTACAACGCCAGGAACAACGTGACCGCCAGCAGGAAGACCCCGAGCGCGATCAGCGCCTGCTGGGAGATCTCCCCGCCCCAGGACGCGCTCACCGCACTGTCACTGATCGCCTGGACGCTGGGCTGGCCGGAGCTCCCGATCGGGCCCAGCTCCTGGAACAGGGCCTGCTTCACCTTGGCGACCTCGGCCGAGTCCAAGGTATCCGAACGGAGCTGGATGGTCGACGAGACGCCGCTGCCGACCTTCTGCGCCTCGTCGGCGGGCTTGCCCAGCGCGGAGGCGAAGACCTCCTTGGCCCGCTCTTCGGTGATCTGCCCGCTCTTGCCGTTGGCGGGCATCTGGATCTGGGTGCCGCCTTCGAAGTCGATGCCGAAGTTGAAGCCCTTGATCCCCATCGACGCGATGCACACCAGCACCAGCGCACCGAAGAAGAGATACCAGCGCTTGCGGACGCCGACGACGTTGAATACGCCGCTGCCCACGTACAAGCGGCGGAAGACGCTCTCGTGCTTGTTATCGGTGGTGTTCTTCTCGTCGACCACGGTCACGCCTCCTTCACGTTCGGACGGCCGGGAACGGCGCGAGCGGCTTTGCGGTCCGAACCCAGCTGCTGCACGGCGCCGAGGCCGAGGTTCTTGGGGTTGGACAGGAACGTCGACTTGGACCGGGACACCATCGCGACCAGCGGATGCGTGACGAGGTAGACGACCACGAGGTCGAGGACCGTCGACATGCCGAGAGTGAACGCGAAGCCCTTCACGTCACCGACGGCCAGCAAGTAGAGGACCGCCGCGGCCAGGAAGCTGACCGCGTCCGCCGCGAGAATCGTGCGCTGGGCCCGAGACCAGCCGCGCGGTACCGCGGATCGGAAGGTTCTGCCTTCCCGGATCTCGTCCTTCAATCGTTCGAAGTAAATGACGAACGAGTCCGCGGTGATACCGATCGCGATGATCAGGCCCGCCACGCCGGCGAGGTCGAGGGTGTACCCGATCCACCGCCCCAGCAGCACGAGGACCCCGTACACGATCGCGAACGACAAGCCGAGCGACAGAATCGTCAGCAGACCGAGCAGCCGGTAATAGAACATGCAGTAGATGAACACGGCCAGCAGGCCGATACCGCCGGCGAGGAGGCCCGCCTGCAGCGACGCGAGACCCAGCGTCGCGGACACCGTGGTCGCGTCCGAGGACTCGAACGACAGCGGCAGCGAACCGTACTTCAGCACATCCGCCAGATCCTTCGCCTCGGTCTGGCTGAACCGGCCGGTGATCTCCGTCTGACCGCCGAGGATCGCGGACTGGATGGTCGGCGCGGAAACGACCTGCGTGTCGAGGACGAACGCCGCCTGCTTCTGGGTGTTCTTCGAGGTGAAGTCGCCCCAGATCTGGGAACCCTCACTCTTGAAGTTCAGGTTGACGACCCACTGGGAGTTCTGGGTGCTGTAGGACGAAGAGGCGTCGGAGATCTGCGTTCCGGGAAGGAACTCCGGTTCCAGCAGATACTTCATGGTGTTCTTGTCACCGCAGGCGACCAGCGGCTTGTCGGTGAGGTCGTTACCGACAAGCGGGTCCGACACCTTGGGATCGCAGTTGAGCGCCGCGAAGGCCTTCTCGGCGGCCGCGGCCTGCTTCGCCTGGTCCGTCGACAGCAGATCGGGGTTCTGCCGGAGGTTCCGGGCTTCCTCGATCTCCCTCTTGGTCTTCTCGTCCGCGTTCTCGTCCGGCTGCTGCTGCTGCGGCGCGCCGACCGCGCCACCGCCGCCGTTGGCCGGGCTGCTCGGCGGGGCGCTCACGCCCGGCGAGGCCGGCGGGGCCGAAGAAGGGGTGCCCGAAGCGGGCGGGGTCGACGGCTGCGAAACCGGGGTCACCGGCTGCGACGTCACGACCTTCCGGAAGCCCAGTTTCGCGGTCTTGCCCAGGGCCTTGGCCTGGTCGCCCTGCTCGCCGGGGACGGTGATCACGACGTTGCTGCCGTCGAGGACGACCTCGGTGCCGCTGACGCCGATACCGTTGACCCGGCGCTCGATGATCGAGCGGGCCTGTTCGAGGGACTCTCGCGGAGGGTCGCCGCCGTCGGGATTGCGGGCGGTCAGCGTTACCCTCGTGCCGCCTTGCAGATCGATGCCGAGCTTCGGCGTCGGCTTGCCGCTACCGGTGAAGAACACCAGGGCGTACAGCGCCACCAAGATCAGGGCGAAGAAGGCGAGATAGCGTCCCGGGCGGAGATGCCCGGCCGGTGCGGCCACTGTGCTTCGGTCTCCTCGGACGGACTGGGTGTTCCCCAATGGACTTGGCTGTTCACCCACCGGACGGGAGTCCGGTGGTACCGCGAACCTGCCTCGATGGCGATGCCCGGTGAACGGGCACGACTATGACGACGGACACGCACGCAGCACCGAGACACTACTCGGTGCTGCGTGAGTCCGGCGTTGGCCCCGCACCTACGAAAGTCTGGTGTCGGGGATGGCCTTACAGCCCCTGTCGGCGGCGCGGAGATGCCCCGCCAGAAGTGACCGGCCGCGTGAACCCGCTCCGGCCGAAGGCCCCGCTATCGCGGTGCCACGATCCGCCGGCCGCCTGCGGAAAGACCGGCCGGCGCCGTGGATCGCGGTCGCGGGTTCACCAGACACTACGGTGCTACTTCTTGCCGTGCTCCAGCGGAGGAGCGATCTGCGCGCCCGACTTCTCTTCGACGCGCTCGTCGTCCTTCGACTCGACGACCGGCTCCTCGATGACGACCTCGTCGATCGTGTCTTCGTCGGTCTCGATGACCGGCTCGACCTTCTCGCGGACGGCCTGACGCAGCCAGGTGGTCACGACACCGGGAGCGATCTCGAGGTCGATCGTGGTGTCGGCGGAAGCGTCGGCGACAGACGCGTAGAGACCGGAGGTGGTCATCACCCGGTCACCGGGAGCCAGGCTCGAGAGCAGCTCCTGCTGCGCTGCCGCCGCCTTCTTCTGCTTACGGGTGCCCATGACGAGCGGAATCGCCACAACGAGCATCAGGAGCAGCGGCAGCAATAACTGGTTCATGATTCTCCATTTCGAGCGGACGCCGCGCGATGCGCTGTTTTGTCCGGTTTGGCGGGGTGTGCTCTCTCCGAGTGTGCCAGGTGCCAGCGGAAACTCCACCACCACCCGTCGTCACCACGGGCCTTGGACCGCGTGAACGGTCCCGTCAGTCCTGGTCGAACAGGTTCGGGCCGCCCTGCTCGCCACGGGTGGCACCGGCCGGGGCCGGTAGGCCGAGGTGTTCCCAGGCGGCCGCTGTGGCGACCCGGCCGCGAGGAGTGCGGGCGAGCATACCGGCGCGGACCAGGTAAGGCTCACACACCTCTTCCACGGTGGTCGGCTCCTCCCCGACCGCGACGGCCAGGGTGGACACCCCGACCGGGCCGCCGCCGAAGGAGCGGACCAGCGCGGTCAGCACCGCGCGGTCGAGCCTGTCGAGGCCGAGTTCGTCGACGTCGTAGACCTTGAGCGCGGCACGCGCGATCTCGCGCGTGACCTTGCCGTCGGCCCGGACCTCGGCGTAGTCGCGCACCCGGCGCAGGAGCCGGTTGGCGATCCGGGGGGTGCCACGGGACCGGCGGGCGATCTCCGCGCAGCCGTCGCGGTCGATGTCGATGTCGAGGATCGTGGCGGCGCGCCGGGCGACGAGTTCCAGTTCGCTGTCGCTGTAGAACTCCATCTGGCCGGTGAACCCGAACCGATCCCGCAGCGGACCGGTCAGCGAACCGGACCGCGTCGTGGCCCCGACCAGCGTGAACGGCGCGATCTCCAGCGGGATGCTGGTGGCACCGGGCCCCTTGCCGACGACGACGTCGACGCGGAAGTCCTCCATCGCGAGGTACAGCATTTCCTCGGCGGGTCTGGCGATGCGGTGGATCTCGTCGATGAACAGGACGTCGCCGGGCGCCAGATTGGACAGCATCGCGGCCAGGTCACCCGCGCGCTCCAGCGCCGGTCCGGAGGTGATCCGGATGGCGGCGTTGAGTTCGGCGGCGACGATCATCGCCATACTCGTCTTGCCCAGTCCCGGCGGACCGGAGAGCAGGACGTGATCCGGCGGGACACCCCGGCGGCGCGCGCTTTCCAGGACGAGTTCGAGTTGTTCGCGCACTCGCGGCTGGCCGACGAACTCGTCCAGTTTGCGCGGGCGCAGCGTGGTCTCGACCTCGCGTTCGCCGGTCTGCGGCAGCGCCGAAAGCGTCTCGGTGTCCTCGTCGCCGTCGAATTCCGTCACGGCTTCATAGTCCATGTGGCTCTGCTACCGCTTCCGCCCGAGGCCTGCCAACGCGGCGCGCAACACGGAAGCCGTCGTGTGGCCTTCGCCTTCACCGAGCACCTTGTCGACGGCCAGCTCGGCCTGCTTGGCCGGAAAACCGAGGCCCGCGAGCGCTTCGACGACCTCCCCCCGCAGCGCGCCGGGTGCGACCACCGCCGGTGAGCCGTCGGTCGGGCCGGCGAGCGCGGTGACCTTGTCACGCAGTTCGAGGGTGAGCCGTTCGGCGCCCTTGCGGCCGATGCCGGGTACCTGGGTGAGCACGGTGATGTTGCCTTCGACCAGCGCGGACCGCAGTTTGTCGGGATCGAGCACGGCCAGTGTCGCCAGCGCGAGCCGCGGCCCGATCCCCGAGACCGTCTGCAGCAGACCGAACAGTTCGCGGGCGTCGGCGTCGGCGAAACCGAACAGCGTCAACGAATCTTCACGGACCACGAGCGCGGTGTGCAGCATCGCCTCGTCGCCGCGCCGAAGCGTCGCGAGGGTGGCGGGCGTGGCCTGCACGGCGAAGCCCACTCCCCCGACCTCGATCACGACGTGGTCGAGACCGATGGAGAGGACTCCACCGCGTACCGAGGAGATCATCGAGCCGCTCCCTGCGTTTTGGCTTGTCTGGCCGCGGCGGCGAGCCTGGCCTTGTGGTTCTTGGCGATCTCGGCGGCCCTGGCCTCGGCTTCGGCGAGCCGGACACGCATCGGTTCGCGCCACAGATGGCAGATGGCGAGCGCGAGCGCGTCCGCGGCGTCCGCCGGATGCGGTTTGACCTCGAGGCCGAGCAGCCGCATGACCATACCGGTGACCTGTGCCTTGTCCGCGCGGCCGGAGCCCGTGACGGCGGCCTTGACCTCACTCGGGGTGTGGAACACGACCGGCAGCCCCCGTTTGGCCGCGGCGAGCGCGACGACCCCGCCGGCCTGCGCGGTGCCCATCGCGGTGCGCACGTTGTGCTGCGCGAAGACTCGTTCTACGGCCACGGCTTCGGGCTTGTAGCGATCCAGCCACCGCTCGACGGCATCGGAGATCCCCAGCAGGCGCACGGAAAGATCGGCGTCCGGCGCGGTGCGCACGACGTCGACGGCCACGGCGCGAACGGTGCGGCCCGTGCCGCCGTCGACCACTCCGAGCCCGCACCTGGTCAGACCGGGGTCGACCCCGAGTACCCGCACGCGTTTCCTCCGCAATTCCGGCGAACATCCGTTCGAGCCTGAGGCTACCCGGAGCGATCGGCTGGCAGGATGAGGACATGCCGAGCTTCGACGAGTTCACCGTTCATCTGGGCCTGGAACCCCTGCCCGTGGAGGGTGGCCTCTGGGCGCAGGCCTGGCGCGACGAGACCGCTTCGGCGATCTACTACCTGCTGGCGCCACCGGAGACGTCGGCACCGCACCGCCTGGGCCGGCTGGAGATCTACGCCCACCACGCCGGCGCGCCGGTGCGGATGCTGCTGCTGTTCCCGGACGGGCGGATCTCGCGGCCGGTGCTGGGGCCGGACGTCGCGGCCGGTCAGCGTCCGCAGGTGGTGGTGCCCGCCGGGGTCTGGCAGGGGTCGGTGAGTACCGGTGAGTGGAGCTTGATGGGGACGGTCGTGGTGCCGCCTTATACGGACGATTGCGTGGAGTTCCGCTCCGCGGCGGCTTTGGCGGCGGAGTGGCCTGAAGCGGCCGAGGACCTGGCGCCTTGGCTTGGGTGAGCCCCAGCACACTTCAGGGACCGTCGACGCCCGGCGTCCAGCTCTCCGGGTCGCCGGATTCGGTCAGCACCGGCTGGTACCGCGCGAAGCCCTCCGGCGCGTCCGGATGCCACGGGAAGTGCCCGTCCGGCGTGGCGACGATCAATTGCAACGCCGGGAAGTCCCCGTCCGGGTAAATCAGGAACGCGCTCCCGAAGTACTCGGGATAGTGCCCCTTCGCGACCCGTTCGAAGACCACCGGCGCGCCCTCGAAGAAATCGTCGTAACGCCTGCCGACCTCGAAGATCTCACCGGCGGCCGCGCGGTCGACGTAGGCGTCGAGCAGGACCGGCCCCATGTGCTCGGGCAGTCCGATCACGACCGCTTCCGGGACGTTGTGCAACGCCCAGGCGCACGCGGTGAAGCAGAAGGCCGCTTCCTCGTCGTCGCCCTCGACCGCGATGACCGCGTTCCCTCTCGCCCTCGCCTGCGACTCGATCCACCGGAGGAGTTCGGTTTCTTCGGCGGTGAGGGCGTCGGCTTCAGAGGTCGTCACGCGCGACATTGTGCCCCACGCGAGCGCTCGCACCTAGTCCCGGGATCGAGTTTTCGCGGCACGGCTGGAAAAACGATCAGCCGACCTCGGCCATGACCTCATCGGACACATCGAAGTTCGCGTAGACGTTCTGCACGTCGTCGCAATCTTCCAGCGCGTCGATGAGCTTGAAGACCTTCTTCGCGCCTTCGACGTCCAGCGGGACGCTGACCGACGGCAGGAACGTGAGATCCGCGGACTCGTACTCGAAACCGGCTTCCTGCAAGGCTTTCCGGACCGGGACGAGATCGGTGGCCTCGGAGACGATCTCGAAGTTCTCGTCGAGGTCGTTCACCTCTTCCGCGCCCGCGTCGAGCACGGCCATGAGGACGTCGTCCTCGCCGGCGTCGGCCTTGGGCATGATCACGACGCCCTTGCGGTTGAACATGTAGGCGACCGAGCCCGGGTCGGCGAGCGAGCCGTTGTTCCGGGTGAGGGCGGTCCGCACCTCCATGGCGGCGCGGTTCTTGTTGTCGGTGAGGCATTCGATCAGCACGGCCACCCCGTTGGGGCCGTAGCCTTCGTAGGTGATGGTCTGCCAGTCGGCGCCACCGGCCTCTTCACCGGCGCCGCGTTTGCGGGCGCGCTCGATGTTGTCCTGCGGGACCGAGTTCTTCTTGGCCTTCTGGATGGCGTCGTAGAGCGTCGGATTGCCGTCCGGGTCGCCACCGCCGGTCCGGGCCGCCACCTCGATGTTCTTGATCAACCGGGCGAAAAGCTTTCCGCGCTTCGCGTCCAGGTTGGCCTTCTTGTGCTTCGTGGTGGCCCACTTGGAGTGGCCGCTCATCTCTCCTCCATCTACTCCCGTGCCCGCCGCTGAGCACAGTGTCGGTTTTGCTTAAGCCTGCCGCACGAGGTCGACGAACAGCCTGTGCACGCGTTCGTCCCCGGTGAGTTCGGGGTGGAACGACGTGGCGAGTACCGCCCCCTGCCGGACCGCGACGATCCTAGCGGCCGCTTCGTCCGAGCCCGGCATTTCGGGGACACTGGCGAGTACCTCGACCCCGTCGCCCGCCTTTTCGACCCAGGGGGCGCGGATGAACACGGCGTGCACCGGCCCGCCTTCGACGCCGGTGAAGTCGAGGTCGGCTTCGAAGGAGTCCACCTGCCGCCCGAACGCGTTGCGCCGGACGACGACGTCGAGTCCGCCGAGTTGCCGCTGGTCAGGCCGTCCGTCGAGGGCCTGGCGGGCGAGCAGGATCATCCCGGCGCAGGAGCCGAACGCCGGCATGCCGTCCGCGATGCGCTCACGCAGCGGCTCCAGCAGTTCGAAGGTCTCCAGCAGCCTCGACATGGTGGTCGATTCACCGCCCGGCAGCACCAGACCGTCCACTTCGGACAGTTCGTTCGCGCGGCGGACCGGCAGCGCTCGCGCGCCGGCGCGTTCCACCATCGCGGCGTGCTCACGCACGTCGCCCTGCAGTGCGAGCACGCCGACCGCCGGCCGTGCCCCCGTCGCGATCGCCACCCGACCTCCCGAAAGACCTTCCCTCCAGCTTAGGCCGTGTCCGGTAAGACTGTTCGATGGGCTTCGTGATCCAGGTGGTTCCTGGCGGTGCGGGCGGATCGGCCTCGTACCGGGTCGTACTCGGCCTTCGGCGGCCCGGGGAACGGCCAGGTCAGGGGACCCCGGCCAGCCGCAGCAGGGCGGCGGTCGCGGCGGCCGCCACGACGACCAGCGCGAACGGCGCCTTGCGCCAGGCGAGCACGCCGCCGACCAGGACACCGGCGGGCCGGGCGTATCCGGCGAACTCGTGCCCTTCGGTGAGCGCGGCGACCGCGACCAGCGCGGCCAGCAGCACGACGGCCGAACGCGCCATCAGCTTCTCGGCCTTGGGCGACACGGTGAACCGCGTCTTCAGCACCGGCCCGGCGAACCGGAAGGCGAAGGTCCCGACGGCGAGCACGCCGGCGGCGATGATCAGGTCCAGCGGGTCCATCAGCGGACTCCCTCAGGTTCGCGTTCGGTGGGTTCCTTCGCGGCAACTCCGGCCAGCACGCCGACCAGAGCGAGCAGCACCGGCAACCCGGCGGGCAAGAACGGCGTCGTGGCCAGCGCGACGGCCACGCCGATGAACACCGGCAGCCGGGTGGCACGGTCGCGCAGCGACGGCAGTACCAGCGCGAGCAGGACGGCCGGGAACGCCGCGTCGAGGCCGAAGGCGTCGGTGTCGCTGATCGCGGTCCCGGCGAACGCCCCGGCGAGGACACCGACGTTCCAGCACACGAACAGCCCGATCCCGCACACCCAGTACGCCACCCGGCGCCGCTCTTCATCACGCTGGGCCAGGGCGAACGCGACCGATTCGTCGATCATCAGGTGGCTGCCGAGTATCCTCGACGACCACCGCTTCCCCAGGACGTCGCCGATCGCGAAGCCGAACGGCAGATGCCGCGCGTTGGCGAGCAGACCCGCCGCGACGGCCGCGACCGGGCTGCCGCCCGCGGCGATGATGCCGACGAACATGAACTGCGAGGCACCGGCGAAGACCAGCACCGAAAGCAGCATCGGCGCCCAGATCGGGAAGCCGGAGCCCACCGCGATCGCACCGTAGGAGATGCCGACAATGGTGTCGGCGAGGCAGACCAGCCCGATGTCACGGAGAAGATCGCGCCCCAGGACACGAGTGGTTGTTCGCCAAATCGAACGCATAGCGTCATACGATGAACGAACGCAGCCGTGTTCGTCAAGGCGAACGCAACGACCGATGGAGCGAACGCATGTCCCCGACCGTGTCCGACGGCGCCCCACTGGACGTCATCGCCATGTCCCTGCGCCGGGAACGCGCCCGCACCGGACTCTCCCTCACCGAGGTCGCCAAACGCGCCGGCATCGCCAAGTCCACGCTCTCCCAGCTGGAGTCCGGGGCCGGCAACCCGAGCGTCGAGACGATCTGGGCGTTGTGCGTCGCGCTCGACGTCCCGTTCTCCCGGGTGGTCGAACCCGAACGCCCCCGCGTGCAGGTCATCCGCTCGGGCAGCGGGCCGACGGTGTTCGCCGAACACGCCGACTACGCGTGCACATTGCTCAGTTCCTGCCCGCCCGGAGCCCGGCGCGACGTCTACCTGATTCGCGCCGAGCCCGGGAAGCCGCGGCTTTCGGATCCGCATATGAGCGGCATCGTCGAGCACCTGATCCTCAGCGCCGGGCGGGCGAAGGTCGGGCCGCAGGACGATCCGGTCGAACTGCTGCCCGGTGACTACATCTGCTACCCCGGCGACATTCCGCACATCTTCGAGGCGCTCGAACCGGGCACGTACGGCGTGGAGATCGCGGAGTACACCTGATCAAGCAGGCTCCTCAGCCTTCTCCTCGGTGACGTCGGCCAGTTTCCAGCCGCCCTTCCGCCGCAGCACCAGGAGGTAGTACGCGATCGAGAGCAGGGCGACACAGGCGGTGACGATCAGGCTCGGCCGTCCCACCGCCGGGTCGAGCAGATTCTGGTAGACGACGAACACCAGCACGGCCAGCGCCAGCACCGGCGCGACCGGGAACCACGGCATCCGATACTCGGCGTGCGCGGTGGCGCCGGTGCGCCTTCCGATGATCGCACCGAGGCAGAGTGCCCCGTAGACCGCCACGATCGACGTGCTCGTCACCACCAGCAGCAGTTTCGGATCGACGAAACAGAGCAGCGCGGCGACCAGTCCGGTGCCGACGGTGGCCACCCACGGCGTCCCGAACTTCGGGTGCACCGCGGCCAGCGCTCGGTTGACCGGAGACGGCCACGCCCGGTCGCGGCCGCTGCTGAACAACATCCGCGAGCTGATCAGCACGATCGCCAGCACCGCGTTGACGATCGCGAGCGCGACGGCCAGGCCGAGCACAGTGTCGAGCGTGCCGCCACCGCGTGCATCGATGAAGTAGGACAGCATGTTCTCCGAGGCGAACAGCGCGTTCAGATCCGGCGCGCCGAGCAGGACGGCGGTCACCGGAATCAGTTCCGCGAGCACCGTGATGCCGAGCGCCAACAGGATCGCGCGGGCGATCCCGCGGGAGGCGTCCTGCGTCTCCTCGCCGAAGTACACCGCCGAGCCGTAGCCGTTGTAGGCGAAGATCGCGACCGACGTGGCGATCGCGATGGCGCCGACCGTGGCCGGGCCGCCGTCCGAGGCGACCGGGTGCGCGAGCAGGTCGCTGAACGACCGCGCCGGGTTCAAGAACCCGAGCGCGCTGACCACGATCAGTGCGAGGATCTCGATCGCCAGGAAGATCCCGGTGACCCAGGCGTTGAGCTTGATGTCGAACACCCCGACGACGGCCGCGACCACACAGGTCACGGCGGCGATGGCCGGACCGGGCACTCCGGGCATGAGCACGCCGAGATAGGTGCCGACGCCGAGCGCGATCACGGCGACGATGAGCACCTGCGTGATGATCATCAGGCCCAATACGGCGAAGCCCGGCAGCCTGCCGAGTGTGCGGGTGACGATCGCGTACTCGCCGCCCGCCAGCGGGAACGCCGACGCGAGTTCGGCGTAGACGAAGGCCATGAACACCCCGACGACCGCGGCGGCCAGGAAGCTGTAGAGGGCACCCGTCCCTGCCCCGGAGATCACCCCCGGCGCGATGATGAAGACCGAAGAGGCGGGGCTGATCGCGGAGAGGGTGATGAGCAGCGTGCCGAGGGTGCGCAGACCGCGGCGCAGGGCGGGAGTGGACACGGCCGACCTCCTACAAGGTGGGTTCCTTGAATCTCCTTCGAAGAACTGTTGAGCACGCATCAAAGGCCCTCTACCTTGCGGCGTCAAGAGCTGATCGTGCTCCGCTCTTGCGTTTTTCGAACAAGATTCGAAGAATGAGGGCATGGCGCGACCGAGCAAGGCACCGGAACGACGGGCCGAACTGATCGAGGTGGCCAGACGGGCGGTCCTCGAACACGGGGTGCTGAACCTGCGGCTGCGGGACGTCGCCGAGGGCGCGGGCCTGTCTTCGGGTTCGGTCCTGTACTACTTCCCCACCCTCACCGACCTGCTCCAGGAGGTGCAGCGGGAGGCGGTGGCGCGGTTCTGTTCGGCGAGGGAACTGGCGGCGGGCACGAAGGCGACCCCGTCCGGTCGGCTGCCGGCGATGATCCGCAGCGGACTGCCCACCGGCCCCGACGACGAACTCTGCGTACTGCTCTACGAACTGGGCACCATCGCCCGCCGCGATCCGGTGTACGCCGCCCGGCACATCACGCTCTACGAACAGCAGGTCCGGATCTACACCGGCATCCTCGAAGCGGGCGCCGCCACCGGCGAGTTCGCCCTGACCGCGGACGCGGTGTCGATCGCGCGGAACCTCGTCGCGCTGGAGGACGGCTACGGCCTGCACCTCACCCAGGCCCTGCCGACGCTGGACACCGCGACCGCCGAAGCGGCGTTGCTCTCCTACGCCCGCACAGCCACCTCGAACCCCTTGGAGGACCGTCCATGACCCGCGCCCGTGACCTGGGTGTCCCGCTGCCCGGCCGGACCGGTGAGCACAACGCGCTCACCGACGTGCCCGGCGTCGAGATCGGCTTCACGACGCTCGTCGAGGGCGAATCCGTGCGGACCGGCGTCACCGCCGTCCTGCCGCGCGGACGCGAGGATTTCGCCCTGCCTTGCGCGGCCGGGACGTACGCCCTCAACGGCAACGGGGAGATGACCGGAACCGCGTGGCTGGCCGAGACCGGGTCGCTGACCCTGCCGGTGCTGATCACCTCCACGCACGCCGTCGGCGCTTGCCACCGCGGCGTGATCGACTGGGTGGTGCGCGAGCGGCCCGACGTGGCCGCGGAATGGCTGCTGCCGGTGGTCGCCGAAACCTGGGACGGCTACCTGAACGACAGCACCGCGCCGACCATCCACAGTGGACACGCCATCGCCGCGATCGACACCGCGCGAGGCGGTCCGGTCGGAGAAGGATCCGTCGGCGGCGGAACCGGGATGACCTGTTACGGCTTCAAGGGCGGCACCGGAACCGCCTCCCGCGTCGTGTCCTATGGGGACGACGAGTACACCGTGGGTGCCTTGGTGCAGGCCAACTTCGGCTCACGTCGCGAACTCACCGTCGCGGGCGAACACCTCGGAGCGGAACTCCGCGCCGACAACCCGATGGAGGAGGAATGGGCGGCGCCGTCGGGTGCGGGATCGGTGATCGTGATCGTGGGTACCGACGCTCCCCTGCTGCCCGGTCAGTGCACCTCGCTCGCCCGCCGCGTCCCGCTCGGCCTGGCCCGCACCGGCACCGCCGGCTCGCACTTCTCCGGCGACCTCTTCCTCGCGTTCAGCACGGCGAACCCGGGGGCGCTCACCAGCCGGTTCCCGCGGACGGAGGAAGCCGAATACGAAAGCCTGCGGTTCGTCCCGTGGGGCAGGCTCGACCCGTTCTTCGAAGCCGTGGTGCAGGCGACCGAAGAGGCGGTGCTCAACGCGTTGTTCGCGAACGAGGAGATGACCGGCCACCGCGGTCGCCGGGTGCCCGCCCTGCCGATTTCCCGCTGGCCTAGGTCCCGATAAGCACCTTCGTGTCCGACCGGTCGCTGGACCTCGCGTGGATGCGCGCGAGGTCGTGCCGGACCCGCGCGGCGCAGACCTCGTCGGAAAGCGAGTCGAGCAGTTCCCACGCGCGGCGCAGGCAGGACATCGCGCTCCGCCGGTCGTCACGCCGCAGATGCAGTTGCCCACGCCTGCGCAGGATGAGCGCCGTGCGGTGCGGGTCGTTCAGCCCGGCGCAGAGCCGCCCGGCCTCGTCCAGCTCCGCTTCCGCCTCGTCGAGCAGGCCGAGCTCCGCGCTCGCGACGGCGTACGAGGTGTGGGCGTGCGCCATGCCGAGGACGTCGCCGATCTGCCGGAAGAGGGCCAGCGCCCGCCTCGCGATCGCGCGTGATTCCTCGTACCGTCCGGCAGCACGGGCCAGAACGCAGAGGCCGGTCAGAGCCCTGGCCAGGCCGGCGGGGTCGCCGATCCGCTCGCTGATCCGGAGCGACTCGGTCAGCGCGTCGCCCGCCTTCCGGAAGTCGTCCCGGTACAGGTGGATCTGGCCGATCCCGCGCAGCAGCGCGGCTTCCCCGCGCGCGCTCCCCGACGCCCTCGCCGCGGCGAGCGCGCACCGATGGCACCGCGACCATTCCGCGTACAGTCCACCGTGGTCGAAGTAGGAAGCGGTCACGACGGCGAGTTCCCAGGCGAGTTCGCCCAGTCCGGCGTCCGCGGCGTACGAGACGGCGGCCTCCAGCGCGGGCAGTTCGCACCGGAACCACGAAAGCGGTTCGGTCACCAGCTCTCCGTCGAGCGAGGTCCGGGTCGCACTGCCGGGCTCGGGGCGCAACACGCTGCGGGACAACCGATCGGCGGCCTTTTCCGCGAGCCAGAGCCAGCCGCCGAGCACCCGTTCGACCGTGTCCGCGCGGACCCGTTCCGGCTCGGCCGCGACCTCCTCGACGGCGAACGCGCGCAAGAGGTCGTGCACGCGGTAACGGGCGGCACCGGTGGCCCGCGGAACCGGCTGGACCATATGCCGATGCCTCAGGTCTTCCAGCGCGCGGGACGTCACCTCGGGCTCGCCGCCGTCCGCCAGCGCCGCCGCCCAGACCGGGAAATCGGCCGAGGGCAACAGGCCCAGTCTTCGGAACAGCCGCTGCCGGTCCGGCGTCAATTGCCGGTACCCGAGGGAAAGACTGCCGCGGACGGCGAGATCCCCGCTGCGCAGCCAATCCAGCCGTCGCCGTTCGACGGAGAGTTCGTCCGCGGCGTCGGCGAGCCGCCAGCCCGCACGGTCGCCGATCCGGCTGCCGACGATCCGCAAAGCCAGCGGGAGACCACCGCAATGTTCGAGAACCTGCCGGGTGGCAATGGGATCTTCGTCGACCTCAGTGAGCTTCGAGAGGAGGGCCGCCGCGTCGTCCAGCGGCAGGAGGTCGACCGGGACCTTGCGGCCGAGTTCGAGCCCGGCCAGGGAGAACCGGCTCGTGACGATCACCGCGCAACCGCCGGACGCGGGAAGCAAGGGCCGCAACTGTGCCTCACCGGCGGCGTCGTCCAGGACGAACAGCACCCGGCGATCGTGGACCAGGCTGCGGAACAGGCAGGCGCTTTCGTCGACGTCGGCCGGGATCTCGTCGGCGGGAACGCCGAACGCGCGCAGGAAACCGGCGAGGACGGCCTCCGGCGACCTCGGCTCGTTCGTGGTCCCGCGCAGGGCCGCGAACAGCCGCCCGTCGGGATAGTCGCCGGCGACCCGGTGCGCGAGCCGGATCGCCAGCGAGGACTTCCCGACCCCGCCCGCGCCGGTCAGCAACAGGACGGGCGGGGTGTCGCGGTCTTCGTCCTCGCCCAGCTCCACCACCAGGTCCGCGATGAGCGCGTCCCTGCCGACGAAGTCCGGGATGCCCGGCGGCAGCTGGCTCGGCACAGCGGGTTCCTGGTACGCGGGGTACTCGCGCGTGGTCTGGCCGTCGCGCAGGATCTCGCATTGCAACGCGCGAATAGACGGCGACGGCTCGACGCCGAGTTCGTCGACCAGCCTGCGGCGCCATCCGGCGTAGACGTCGAGTGCCTCGGCCACCCGGCCGGCGCGGGCGAGCGCGGTCATCAGCTGCCCACAGACCCGTTCGCGGAACGGGGCCGCGGCGAGCAGGTCACGCAGCCCGGGAACGAGCCTGTCGTGTTCGCCAAGGCCGAGTTCGGCTTCGGCCTTGTCCTCCAGTACCGAAAGGCGTTCTTCCTCCCAGTGCGCGACGACATCGGCCGCGGCGGGGATCCCGGCGAGCACCGGCCCCCGCCAGAGCTCGAGCGCGTCCCGGAACCGCTCGACCGCCTCCCCATGGCGGTCACGAGCCAGTAGTTCACGGCCCTGGGCGGTGAGGCAGGTGAATCGGCCGGTATCGGTCTCCTCGGGCCCCGCGTCGAGAAGGTACGCCGCTCCTCTGGTCAGGATCGGCGTTCCACCCGTCGGTGCGCGCAAAGCCCGGCGAAGACCGGATATCAGACCTTGGACCTGAACTTTCGCCGAAATCGGTGGCGAGTCGCCCCAAAGCTCGTCGATCATCCGGTCTAGGGGCACCGGGCGGCCCGCCTCGATCAACAGGAGCGCGAAGACCCGGCGCGCCTGTGGCGGGCCGAGTGGCAGGTCAGCGCCCTGCCACTCGGCCGCCGGTTCACCGAACAAACGATAGAAATAATTCTTTTCCTTCACCGGTTTCTCCCCCGATATTCGAGACACCCATGCCCGAGAGTGTCACAAATGTCCGAGGGCGGCGTCCGGCATTCGAAGGAACGTCCCCCCTCAGCAGGCGCCGGCCGAGGTGTAGATCCTCAACGAAGTCGCCTCGTCGTTGTCGGCGTCGCCCACATACGACGATCGGGCTCCCGCCTGCATGCAGCGACTGGTCCCGCCGCCGATGTTGTAGTACCAGCGGGCGTCGACTCCGCGCCGGTTGTACCAGGACGACATCCGGTCGTTGAATCCGTAATCGACCAGGTTCTTCAGATCCGGCGACTGGAACTGCAACCGCCTGCCGGTGAAATCGCGGTTCTCCCACAGACAGACGTAGTTCGAGGCGCAGTCCCCTGGCGCCATGGGAGAGAGCGACAGCGTGGTCCCACCGTTCCAGACGACCTCGTCACCGGCGATCCTCCACCCGGGAGCGAGCTTGGCCGCGTCGATACCGGCCGACTTCAGCACCGCAGCTCCGTCCGGCGCGGCCGAAGCGGGCGACGCGACGAGCGCCGTCGCGATCGCGGCGGCGCCCAACGCCGTGGAAACGAACCGAAGAATACGCATTTTTCCTCCTTGACTCCGGCGTGCCCTCCGCACGCCGTCCTCAAGGTCGCGCGACCCGCTGTCCGACGCTTAAGCAGCCGAAAAGGACCCCGGTCCGTTCGCTTAGCGCCGCAGGTCACGACCGAAGTGGCGAGTCGCTTCGTTCTTCCCTGCCGGTCGCCCTGTGGCCTTTGTGACACCTGTGACCGTCGGTGGAACCGGGCCGGACGAGCACAGCCTTCTCGCCGTCGCGAGAACCGCCAGCTGACCGCGAGAAGGCGGTGAGGGGGTGCCTCGGGACAGGAAAGTCATTGTCACCCGATAGGCCGAACCGGGCCGGGCCCAGAATTCGACGAATTCCCTCCGTTTCACGTGGGGCCTCGTGACCGGTGCGGAACATGTGAAGGCGGAATATCGATTTCGAGGACAGGTAGGGCGAGCTGTCGGCGATATCCGCACCGAGGTCTCGATCATCGCACTGGGACGCGAGCCGCGCGGGCGGCGTCGAACCGCCTGGCTGGACAGAGGAAGCAATCGAGATAAGCGGCCATGATGGGCCGGAAACGCATCCTTGCTCGCGCCGACGAGCAGTGGTACTCATAAAAGACGGCATCGTTGGTAACCGCCCGCCGTGTGCGGGCGGGTCGGCTTTGGGGGCTTGACGTGCTGAAGACCAGACTCGATCCGAACCGTGAAATTCCTTTCCGCTCACTACTCGTCCGGCGATCAGCCAGGACACCGTGAGCTGGGGCTCCCGCTTCTCGGTCACCTCATTCGGCCTGCCGGCGTGGGCGGGCGGAACCGACCCTCGAATCTGTGCGGTCTCCTGCCCGGTGGACGGCGGAGACCAGGCTTTCCTGTGGGACGAAGGCTCGTGGGAACTCTTCCAGGTCTCGGACGGGCCGGACAGCGTCCGGTTCGTGACCCCCGATCCCACCGGCTCCTGGCTGTGGTGGTGGGAGGACGGCCGCCGGCAGGAACGCGGGCAGTGGATGCGCTGGCCGAGCCGAGGCGGGCGGCCGCGGCCCGCGGCGGACGAGATTCCCCCCGGCTTTCCGGCGGGACTGGCCTTCCGGCCGGACGGGACCGCGCTCGCGGCGGTCAGCGACCTCGACCGCGGGGTCTGCCTCTTCCGCCACTCGCCCGACGGTTCCGTCTCGATCCTCCACTCCGACCGGGTCCCCTTCTATCTGGTGGGTTCGGCGCCCGGAGCGAGCGGGGTCCTGATCATGCACGCCGGCAACGGTGATCCGCGACGGCCGGCCCTGCGGATGCTGGACGACTCCGGTGCCGTACTCGCGGAACTCGACGACTGGCCCACCGGCATCTACGTCGCGCCGTACACCGAGCCGCTGCATCCGGAACTCCCGTTCCTGCTGATCACCCGCGATCGCGACGGCTACTCCGCGCCGGCATTGTGGGACCTCGCCACTCTCGAAGTCCGCGACGTGCCCGTCGACCTCGACGGTGATGTGACCGCGCGCTTTCTCGGCTCCGACCGGCTTTTCCTCCATCGCAGGAGAAACGGGCTGAGTTCGCTGTTCCAGTGCGGGCTCGACGGCTCAGGGCTCGAACCGCTGGGCGGAGAATGGGGAACCGTCCACGACTTCACCGTTTCGCCCCGCGGCGAGCCGTACTCGCTCCGCTCCCACGAAGGCAGACCGCCGACCGTGTATCGCGGCACGACGGAAGTGCTCGCGCCGGTATGGCCCGCCACGCCACCCGAACGGCCGCTGACCCGGCGGCTTACGGTCGACAGTGACGCCGGGCCGATCAACGTGCTGTTCACCCGGCGCGACCCGGGTACCGCCCCGGCGCCCGCGGTCTTCCTGCTACACGGCGGCCCCGCCGCTCACGACGGCGACGAATGGTCACCCTTGGCCGCTTCCTGGGCCGATCAGGGCTATGTCGTGGTCCGGGTCAACTACCGGGGCTCCACCGGATTCGGCACGGCCTGGCAGTTCGGACACGAAACCGACGTCGGTCATACCGAACTCGCCGACATCGCCGCCGTCCGGGCTCATCTCGTCGACGCGGGCGAGCTCGACCCGGACCGCTGCGCGCTGCTCGGCGCCAGCTGGGGCGGTTATCTGGTCCTGCTCGGCCTCTGTACCCAGCCTGGCTTGTGGACGTGTGGCGTGGCCGAAAGCCCGATCGGTGACTACACCGCGATCTACCCGGAACAGACCGACGAATTGCGGCTGCAGGACCAGGCCCTGTTCGGCGGCACTCCGGACGAAGTACCCGACCGCTACCGCAGGGCCTCGCCACTGTCCTATGTCGACGGTCTCGGCGCGCCGGTGCTGATGATCATCGGCAGCGAGGATCCCCGCTGCCCCCGCGGCCAGGCCTACCGCTTCGTGGACGCCGCCCGCGGGATCCATCCCAGCCTGGTCGAAGTGATCGACCACGAAGCGGGCCACGGTGCCATCAGATCCGCGAAGGCCACCGATCTGCTCGTCGCGCAAGGCAAGTTCGTTGACCGGTACACGAGACCGGAGCGCACCACACCCCGGGAGACCGCATCATGACCACAACGGACGAAGCAGGCCTCGAACAGTTGGGCTGGGGCCCCGAACAGGACGCGTACTTCCAAGCGTACCGACAGGAGCTGGAACAGCGGCACGAAGCGCTGGCACCGGGCCGGGTCAGCCGGGTCGATCTCGGCGAATGCAGCGTGACCGATGGGACGCGTGACCTGCGAGCCGCGGTTTCGCGGCGCCTGTTCTCCGACGGCGTCGGCGCACTCGGCCAGCCCGCGGTCGGGGACTGGATCGTCCACGGGATCGGACGCGATACCCCCGGAGCGACGGAGCAGGTACTCGCGATCCTGCCGAGGAAGACCGCCTTCACCCGTCGCGCACCGGGCGGGCGCACCGTCGAGCAAGTGGTGGCCGCGAACCTCGACACCGTGTTCGTCGTGGCCGCGTTGGTCGGACCGCAACGGCTGCAGCGGGTGGAGCGCTACGTCGCCCTCGCCTGGCAAAGCGGAGCGGAACCCGTTGTACTGCTGAGCAAAGCCGACGTCTGCGACGACCTTCCCGCCGCGCTTGCCGAAGCGCGACGGGTCGCGGTCGGCTGCGAGGTCCACGCCGTCAGCGCGCTGCACGACACCGGTTTGGGAGAACTCGATCCCTACCTCGCCCCGGGACGGACGATCACGCTCGTCGGCCCGTCCGGCGTCGGGAAGTCCACGCTGGTCAACCGGCTCTGCGGCACCGATCGCCTGGCCACCCAGGAGATCCGCGCCGACGGCAAAGGACGGCACACCACCACACACCGCGAAATGGTGCTGCTTCCGACCGGAGGCATGCTGATCGACACCCCCGGTATGCGCGCACTCGCGGCCTGGGATCTCGACGAAGGGCTCGACGGGGCGTTCAGCGACATCGTCGCGCTGGCCGGCGACTGCCAGTTCGCCGATTGCGCACATCACGGGGAACCGGGCTGCCGAGTGGCAGAGGCGATCGCGACCGGCGAACTCGAAGAACGACGATTCGACCATTTCGTGAAACTTCAGCGCGAGCAGCGCTGGCTCGACCTGCGACAGGATTCGAAAGCACGCGCCGACGACAAGAAACGCATCAGGACCCGAGCCAAGGCACTCAAGAAACGTCCACACCGGTGGGAGCTCTGACGATGCTCCGACCGCGCGTCATTCCTTTTCGGACGCGCGGTCGCTAACTCCACCGATCACTGATTTCATCCGGCCCGATCAGCGGACCGGACACCACCGGCGACAAAAAGGTCTTCGGTGTGCCCGCGATTCGTTCTCCACGCCGACAACAATGCGCAATGGTAGGTAAATATTCGGCGGAAGTCAACGACTGTCACCGCCTGACAGCTCGTGCTACGGTCGGAAATCGAGCCGCAAGCAGCTCATCGATCTCCTGGGGGTGATCGTCGTGAACCAAGCGGAAACCGTCCTCACAAAGCGGCGGGTCTACGGATCTGTCCTCAGTCGCGCCAGCTATCTGCCGCTCGTATGGGGCTGCTTGCGCACTTACTGCGAAACGCAAACCGACCTGGCGGAAGCATACGACTTCCAGGAACCTTTCTTTCTTCCCGAGCAGGTCGCTTCCGCCGTCGACGAGATGACGTCGCCGTCGGTGTTCGCCGCGTCGTGTTATCTGTGGAATTTTCAGAAACAGATGCGACTGCTGGCGCGGGTGAAAGAACGCTTTCCTGATGTCGTGACCGTCGTCGGCGGTCCACATGTGCCGGATCTGGCCGCGAATTTTCTCACCGAGCACCCATACGTCGATTTCGCGATCCACAAGGAGGGCGAAATCCCGTTCGCGAGCCTCCTGCGCGAACTGCTCGTCCCGGAACCCGATTTCACCGCCGTGCCCTCGTTGTCGTGGCTCGACGAAGCGGGCACGTTCCGGCACACCCCGCTCGGCGGGCAGCTGCCGCGCGATATCGACGTGCCCAGCCCGTGGCTGTCCGGGACGATGGACGCCGCCATCGAGACCGCCGTACGCGCGAACCTGCCCGCCATCGCGTTGTGGGAGACCAACCGGGGCTGCCCGTACAGCTGCACGTTCTGCGACTGGGGCTCCAACACCATGTCGAAGGTACGCAAGTACGACGAGGACCGGCTGCACCAGGAGATCGACTACTTCGCGAAGAAGAAGATCCATTCGCTCATGTGCTGTGACGCGAACTTCGGCATTCTTCCCCGTGACGTCAAGCTCGCGCAGCACATCGTGGCCTCGCGGCAGGACGCGGGCTATCCCGCCAAGTTCGTCACCAGTTATGCCAAGAACGCGGCCGACCGGGTCTTCGAGATCAGCCGGATGTTCGTCGAAGCCGGATTGTCACGCGGGACCATCCTGGCCATGCAGAGCGGCACGCCCGAGGTACTGGAGTCGGTACGCCGGTCGAACATGCCGGCCGAACGGTACGAACAGCTCGCCGAAAGATTCCAGGACGCCGGCGTGCAGACCTACACCGAGGTCATCCTCGGCCTGCCGAGCGAAACCCCGGACTCCTTCATCAAGGGCCTCTGCCGGATGCTCGAAATGGGCATCCACGACGACATCATGATCTACGAATGCGCGGTGCTGCCGAACAGCGAACTCGGCACTCCCCTTTCGCGGGCGAAATGGGAACTGGACACGATCAGGCGCCGATACCTGCCCGATGACATCGAGATCATCGAGGTCGTCGTCGGGCACACCAGTATGAGCAGGCCGGACTGGGTCCAGATGTACTTGTTCGGCGCCACGGTCCAGTCCCTGCACAACCGCTCGCTGACCAACTTCATCGCCCGCTACCTCGACCGCGAGAAGCTCTTTCCCTACGAGGACTTCTACCGGACCGCCCGCGACGGCGCGCTCGCCGACGACGGCACGGTGTTCGGCCAGGCACTGGGGCGAGCCCGGCGGCTGCTCGAGCGGTATCTCACCGACCCGGACGTGCCCAACGAGGGCATGGTGCTGAGCCAGCCCGACATGGCGGAACTCGTCCGCGGCTGGGTACCGGAGAAGGATTCGTGGCTGCCTTACGAGTGGTGCTGGGGTTTCGTGCAGAACGATGTGGACCGGTTCTACACCGAACTGCGGCTCGAACTCGTCGCCAAGGGCGTGCGGTGGGACGAGCGGCTGGAGGACGTGTTCCGTTTCCAGCGGATGAGTGTGTTCGCGCTGTCCGACGACCGGGAGACCCGGGTCGAGCTGCTCGGCCACAACTGGGCGGAGTACTTCGACGGTGAACCGCTCGCCGCGGTGCCCACCGTCATCCGCTTCGACGCTCCGCACGATCGGATGACGTGATGGACGCGCCACCGCGGACGGCACCCGCCCCGGTGCCGTCCGGTGTGCTCGACCTGACCGCGCGGGAACCTGACGAGGTCGCGGTGCTCGACGCCGGCGGCACCTGGACCCGGCGGCAGCTCCTGGCGGGCGCACGCCAGGTTCAGACCGCGCTCGGGGCCGCGGGCTGCCAAGCCGGCGACGTCGTGGCAGTGGTGGCGAACGGTGCCGCCGGACTGGTCGCCGGACCACTCGGCGCCTGGCTCGCCGGGCTCTGCGTGGTCCCGGTCGACCCGGCCACCCCGGCCGCGCGGCTGGCCGCGTTGCTCGATCGGTGTGCGGCCCGCGCGGTGCTCGTCCACCGCGGCTCGGCCATGCCCCCGGCGCCGGGACGCACTGTCATCGAACTGCCGGACGGGCCGGGTGAGGTCGCCGCGACCGCCGTGGACAGCGGGTGCACCCCGACGGATCCGGCCTACGCCGTGTTCACCTCCGGTTCGACCGGTGCCCCGAAGGCGGCCGCGGTCGGGCACGCCGGTTTGGCCAGGCACGCCGAGGCGATCGTGAACCTGTTCGGTCTCGGCCCCGGCACCGTGACGCTCCAATTCGCGTCGCCTGGTTTCGACGTGGCGCTCGAAGAGGTCTGGCCGACCCTCGCCGCCGGCGGCAGGCTGGTGCTGCGGGACGGAGCGCTGTGGTCACCCCACGAACTGGTCGCCTTCTCCCGCGCGCACGGGGTCACCGACTGGCAACTACCCACCGCGTTCTGGGCCCAGCTCGTCCGCGACGCGCGCGCCGATCCGGCCTTGCGCCCGCCGGATTCGCTGCGCCTGGTGGTGATCGGGAGTGAAGCCGCCGCCACCGCGACCACGCGGCAGTGGCAGGCGAGCGCATTCGGAGCGGTCCGGCTGATCAACGGCTACGGGCCTGCCGAAGCGATCATCACGGCGACCGCGTACGAGGTCCCCCGGCCGCTGCCGCCGGATCTCGGGGTGACGCTGCCGATCGGCACGGCACTGCCCGGCAGGCGGACGATCGTGGTGGGCCCGGACCTGCGCCCGGTGCCGGACGGCGACCGCGGCGAGCTGTGCCTCGCGGGCGACTGCCTCGCCGACGGCTACCTCGGCGACGATCTGTCGACCGAGAGCCGGTTCGTGGAACTGCCGGGCTTCGGCAGGGCGTTCCGGACAGGCGACCTCGTGTCGGCCCGACCCGACGGTGTACTCGACTTCCACGGCCGGACCGACCGTCAGGTGAAGGTGTCCGGCGTGCGGATCGAACTCGGCGAAGTCGAGTCGGTATTGCGCGGCTGCCCCGGCGTGCTGGACGCGGTGGCCGGGCTCGACGACGGTCCCGGCCTTCCCGCCATCGCCGCGCATGTGCTCGCCGTCGACGGGAGGCTCGCGCCCGGGACGGTCAGAAACCATGCCGCACAACGGTTGCCCGCCGCGGCGCTCCCGCGCTCCGTGCGCATCTGCCGTCAGTTCCCCCTCACCCCCAACGGCAAGGTGGACCGCCGCGCCGTGCTCGCCACCGCGCGCCGAGCCGCCCTGCCGTCCCAACCCACCTCGGGAGGTCTCGCCGTGTCCCAGCCAGCACCCGGCGACGTCGATCCGGCCGTCGCCGCCGACACCAAGCTCCTCGATCGACTGGAGGAAGTGGCGGCCGGATCCGACACCGCGGCCGCCCGCGAAGCGCTCAACGGCCTTGCCGTCGCCCTGCGCGAAATCATGGCCGAGGGGGAACCCGCCGCCGTGCCCGGCTGGTTCGGTGTCGACGCCGAGAACGGCGTCACCCTCGAGGCCGAAGCCGGCGCCCGGCTCGGGAACGCGCTGTTCGGTGGCTCCGACGTCGAACACCTCGGCGCGGTCATCAAGGTGCTGCTCGCCGCGTGCGCGCGGTTGCGCCGGGTGGAAGGCGGCGTACCCGCCGGCGAGGCCCTCGCGCGGATCGCGGCGGTCCTCGTGCCGCTGCTCGAAGCCGCACGGGGTGGGTTGCCGCCCATCGTCGCGGAGACGGCGCTGCTGCTCAGCGTCACCGCCGACGAGCCGACACTGACCGACGACGGCTGCACCATGGTGCGCGAGGCACTCGCTTCGACCGTCCCGGGAGCGCACCGGGACGAGGCGCTGCGCGGATCGCTGGCGCTGGCCGCGCATCTGATGGCCGACGAGAAGTCGGTACCGGCCGGGCGGCGGCTGCTCGCCGTGGTGGCCGCCTTCGCCCGATCCACCCCGGCAGACGAAGCAAAACCCGCGGAGGAGCCGAAATGATCACCAGCCAGACGCTCGGCACCAGTACCCATCCGGCGAGTCTCGGCGGCCGGGCGAACCAGCAGGCCGTGCTGCTCGTCCGTGGCGCCGCCGCGGTGCTGCGCGCGGGGATCGACCTCGACCTGCTGCGCCGGGTGGCCGAGCGCCCCGAGGACGTCGACGCGGTCATGCGGCTGGTGCGCCAACCGGTCGGCTGAGCACTGGTCCACAGGCCGGGCAGCGGTGGTGATCTGGTCGGCGACGGGGGGTTGAGGTGAGCGGGACGGTGGATTGGCCCGAGCGGCTGCGCGACGTGACACCCGTGGCGACGCTCGGGCAGGGCGCACGGTGGCCGGAGCCGCCCGCCGGGCGGGTCCCCGCCCAAGCGGTGGCCATCCTGCGCCGGATCACCGGTGGCAACCCGGTCGGTGCGATGCTGGCGGGAGTCGCCGCGCTCAAGACGGTGCTGGCGCGGCTGCACGAAGCCGAGCGGGCCGCGGTCGTCATTCCCGCCCTGGGCGGCGAGGGTGAGTTCGCGCTCTGCGCGCCCGTCGACCTGCTGCGGCCGGCGCGGGAACTGCTGGCCGAGTTGCACACGGAGTGCGAAGCCGCGGCCCGAAAGCCTTGGACGGACCGTCCTGGCCTCGCCGACCTCCTGCCCCGCGGTGACTCCCTCGGCCAGCTGGGGTTGTGGTTCGAGGACGTGCACCGGGACACCGGCTTCTCCGAACCGCCGAGCCTGATCGTGCGCTTCCGTCGGGACAGCCGGTCGGCGGAGCTGCTGGTCACCGTCGAATCCGGGGATGGCACGGTACCGGCGGCCGCCTGGTCGCTCGCGACCGGCACGGCGACGGCCCTCGCCGCGATCCTGCGCCGGCCGCGTGACCCGCTGGCCGAACTCGGCCTGCTCGGCGAGCAACGCGCCGCCTTGCTCGCCGCCTCCGGACTGCCGGTCCCGGCCGCCTGGTCGCCGGTGACAGTGGTCGACCTGTTCGACGAGGCCGCCCGCCTCCACGGTGCACGCCCGGCCGTGCGGGACGAAACGGAAGAGCTGACGCACAGCGCGCTGAGGGACCTCGGCACCGCGGCGGCGAGCAGGCTGACGGCCGAACTGGGGTTGCGCCCCGGCGACCGGGTCGCGCTCCTGCTGGGCCGGGGCGTGAATCAGGTCGTGGCCATCATGGCGGTACTGCGCGCATCGGCTTGTTACGTGCCACTGGATCCCACCCATCCACCTGAGCGGATCCATACGTTGCTGAAGCTCAGCGGCTGCGTCGCGGTGATCCACGACGGCACCACGGCGATACCGGCCGGTGTCCGCGGGATACCGGTCGAGCTGCTGCTCGACACCGGGGCGTCCTCGCTCACGACACGACCGCGCCCCGGCGACGACGCCGTGCTGTTCTTCACTTCTGGCTCGTCCGGGACGCCCAAGCCGGTGCTGGTCCGGCACGACCAGCTCGCTCACAAGGCGCTCACCGCGGCCAGGTCGACCGGCATCGACCAGGACACGGTCTGCGCGCTGGTCTCGGCGCTCTCCTCGGACCAGACGGCGTACCACATCTTCGTGTCGCTGGTGGCCGGCGGCAGCGTGGTCACGGTGGGCAGGCCGGAAGAACTCGACCCCCGCGAGTTCTGGGCGCGGGTCGAACGACTCGGCGTCACCATGATCAATTGCGTGCCGAGCCTGCTCGCCGCGGTACTGGACGGACTGCCGGAGGCGCCACCCGGACGACGCGTGCCGATCCGGCACCTGTTCCTCGGCGGGGACGCCGTCCCGCGCGGTCTGCTGGCCAAAGCCATCGCAAGGCTGGACATCGGCATCTTCGGCAACATGTACGGGCCGACCGAAGCGACCATCGAATGTGTCAGCCTCGTCTGCCGCGGCGAGGAACTCGAAGACATGCGCTCCGTGCCGATCGGTGTGCCTTCCGCGGGCTATGGCGTGCTCATCTGCGGCCCCGACGGCGAGCCGGTGCCGCCCGGCGTCGCGGGGGAACTGGTCGTGCTCGGCCCGGCCGTCGCGAGCGGATACGTCGACGACGACGCGGCGACCGCCGAGCGCTTCCGCCCGCTCCCCCTCGCCCCCGAAACGCCGACCTTCCGTACCGGCGACTTCGCGCGCCGTCGTCCCGACGGCCGGATCGAGTTCCTCGGCAGACGCGACGCCCAGGTCAAGATCCGTGGCAACCGGGTCGAGACCGGTGAGGTCGAACATGTACTGGCGGCGGTGCCCGGCGTCTCCGCGGTCGCCGTGGGCTCCCGGCGGCTGCCCGACGGATCGGCCGCGATGATCGCGGGCTACGTCCTGTCGCCCGAGGCCGGAGACGAGACCCTCACACCGGCCCGGCTGCGCGAAAAGCTGGCGGCGGTGCTGCCTCCGTACATGGTGCCCGCCTCGATCGTCCGGCTTCCGGCGATCCCGACGACCGCTCACGGCAAGCTCGACGTCGCGGCGCTGCTCACCGCGGCCGAGAGCAACCGTCCTCGCTGGAACCCGGCGGATCCCACCGGCCGGATCGTGGTGCGGGCCTGGGCCGACGTGCTCGGCGGACCACCCTCCGGTCCCTCGGACGACTTCTTCGCGTCAGGTGGCCACAGCCTGGCCGCGGGCAGGCTCGCCGCACGGATCTGTGAACTCGCGGACTCCGACTGCGTCACGCTCCGCGCGGTCCTCAAGGAGCGGACGCCGGCCAAGCTGGTCGAAGTGGTGAAGGCCGCAGCCGGCACCAGCGCGCGGACCGACCACGCGACGGCCCGCTCCGGGCTAGACGGCGGCGGCCGCCTGCCCGCCAGTCCCGCGCAACGTCGGATGTGGTTTCTGGATCAGGCAGCGGAAGAAGACCTCCGGGTCTATCAGATGGTCGAGGCCTTCCGCTGGACCGTGCCGCTGTCGGCCGAGCGTGTGCGGCGTGCGGCGCACCGGATCCTCGCCCGGCATTCGGCGCTGCGGACGGTGCTCGAGCTCGACGGCGACCAGGTGTGGCAGCGTGTGTTGCCACCCACCGAAACCCCGGCGTTCCGCGTCGTCGACGCCACCACCGCGGATCCCGCCGCCGTGCTGCGCCGGCTGGTCCACGCCGAGCAACGCCGCCGGACCGGGCTGGCGGACGGGCCGTTGTTCCGCGCGTTCTGGCTCGACGAAGGCGACGGAGCCGGGACACTCGTACTGAGCGTCCACCACGCGGTGTGCGACGGCTGGTCGATCTCCGTGCTGCTGCGCGACATGAGCATCGAACTGGGCCTTCCGGGGATGAGCGCGCCGTCGGCGGCGGAGGTACTGCAGTACGCCGACCACAGCGAGCAACTCGCCCGGCGAGTGAGTGAACACGCCGCGGCGCACCGGGAATTCTGGAGCAGGACGCTGGCCGGGCTGCCGAGGCCGGATCTCCCGCTCGACCGGCCCCGGCCCGCCACGCGCAGCTCCGCGGGCGGCGCGGTGCGGATGCCGCTGCGGCAGTCCGCCGTTGACACGCTCCTGCGCTTGTGCGGTGCCGCGGGCACGACCGTCTTCACCGGTTTCGTCGCGGTCACCCGCGTACTGCTGCGCCAGCTCTGCGCCGAGGGAGACGTCCCGATCGGCACCGTGACGGCGGGCCGCGGCGAGCGTGCGCACGCCGACGCGGTCGGGCTGTTCGTCAACACGATCGTGCTGCGCACGCCGGTGGAGCCGCGGATGTCGTTTCTCGACGTGCTGGCCGCGGCACGCGACACCGCGCTCGTGGTCGCCGAACATGACGAATACCCGTTCGACACGGTGGTCTCCGAGCAGCGGACCCCGCGGACGGCAGGGCGGAATCCGCTGTTCGACGTGCTGGTCGAGCAGGCGTTCTCCGGTATCGCGGCGATCAGCGGGACCTCCGCGTCCGTGGTGGCCGCGACGGGCATCGAACCCGAGACGGCCGACTTCGACCTCGTGTTCAGCCTCGAATGCCCTCAGCGTCCCGGCGACCCAGCCACCTTGTGGGCCGGATTCCGCTCGGACGTTTTCGACCGGCACAGCGTGGAAGGCTTCGCCGAGCAGTTCACCTGGTTGCTCGACCGGCTGACGACCGCGCCGGAGGCGCCGATCGGCTCGGTGGTGACCCTGCCACCGGAACGGCTTCGCCCGCTGCTCGACCGAGCGGGCCAGGCTCCTCTCGCCGAAGCCGACCAGAAGACGCTTCCCGCGTTGTTCGCCGAACAGGTGCGCCGGACCCCCGGCGCACCTGCCCTGCGATCCGGCGGAACCCTGCTGTCGTACGCCGAACTCGACCTCCGGGTGACGGCGCTGGCCTCGCGGCTGGCCGCGGCGACGAAGGTCGGCCCGGATCGGGTGGTCGGCGTCCTGGCGGAGCGGACGGCCGACACGATCGTGGCCTTGCTCGCCGTCCTGCGTTGCGGTTCGGCGTTCCTCCCACTGGACCCGGCGCTCCCCGCCGCCAGGATGGCCCACCTGCTGACACTGGCCGGCGCCGAAGCCTTCGTCACCGCGCGAGCGGACGAACCGGAGCTGCCCGGCCGCTGGAACGGCACGATCCTGCACACCGGTTCCGCTTGGTCCGGCGAGCCGCTCCCGCCGGCCGAGCCGACGTCGCACGACCTCGCCTACGTGGTGTTCACCTCGGGCTCGACGGGTTCCCCCAAGGGAGTCATGATCGAGCACCGGGGCATCGTCAACACGGTGCGGTTCCGGACCGCGCACTACGGACTCGGTCCCGCCTCCGCGGTGCTCGGTGTGTCACCGGTCCATTTCGACACCGGCATCAGCGATGTGTTCAGCGCGCTCACCTCCGGTGCCCGCTACGTGCTGCCGTCGCGGGAACAGGTCCTCGATCCGGTCCTGCTCGCCGCCGAGGCCGCGGATGTCACGCAGATGGTCATCGTCCCCAGCCTCTACGAGGCGCTGGTCGATCAGCTGTCGCTCCGGCCGGGTGCCTTGCGGCAGGTCGTGCTCGCCGGCGAGCCGCTCACCCGGGTACTCGCCGACCGGCATGCCGAGGCACTCCCCGAAGTCGCCCTGTACAACGAATACGGGCCGACCGAGGACAGCGTCTGCAGCACCGTGCACCGCCTCCGGCCCGGCCGGGGGCCGGTCACGATCGGCAAGGCCATCGCGGGCAAGGTCGTCGATCTGCTCGACGCCGACGGCAAGCCGGTCCCGGACGGGGTGCCCGGCGAGATCCACCTCGGCGGCGCCGGGCTCGCGCGAGGTTATCTCGGCGATCCCGGCCTCACGTCCTCCCGGTTCGTGCCGAACGGATACCGTCCGGGCAGGCTCGCCTATCGCACGGGAGACCTCGCCCGCCGGTTGCCCGACGGCTCGCTCCATTTCCTCGGCCGGGCCGACGACCAGGTCAAGATCCGTGGCCAGCGGATCGAACCCGGGGAGATCGCCGCCGTCCTGCGCGAGCTGCCGGGAGTACGGCACGCCGCCGTCGTGGTGGTGCCCGACCGGCGGGGGGACCCGTCGCTCGCGGGATTCGCCGTCGGCGGCCCGGCCCTCGACGCCGCCACCATGCGAGCGTTTCTCGCCGCCCGGCTGCCTGCGGCCTTCGTCCCGGCTCGCCTCACGCGGCTCGACGCGTTCCCGTTGACCAGCAACGGAAAACTGGACCGGAGGGCACTGGCCGGACTGGTCTCGGACTCGGACGTCGGAAACGACGCCGGTGCGGGTTGGTCCGAACTCGAGCAGGAAGTCGCGCAGGTCTTCGCGGAAGCACTCGGTCGCCCGGTGCCCCGCCGGGACGCCGGTTTGTTCGACCTGGGCGGGCACAGCCTCAGCGCCGTGTACATCGCCGCCGCTCTCGGCGACCGGACGGGCCGCAGGGTCCCGGTGCGAACGGTTTTCGAGCACCAGACGCCTGAAGCGATGGCAGCCTGGCTGGACCGGCGCGGCATACCCGCCGGAGGCGCCACCGTGGCGGCCGCTCCCCCGGTGTCGTCGAGGAGAACCGGCGCGTTCCCGCTCAGCCACACCCAGCGCCAGGTGTGGTTCACCAGCCGGAGCGGCCCGGCCGCGATGGTCATCGTCGACTCGGTGAACTCTGGTGAACGGCTCGGCAGGCGGCCGCTGGAGCGTGCCATCGACCAGGTGCTGGCTCGGCACGAGGTGCTCCGCAGCCGGATCCGGTCCGACGGGGCCGCTCTCCGGCACGAGGTACTCGAACGATGGCACGCGCCGATACTCGTGGTGCCGGATCCGGCCGGAGCGTCCGGGCAGGAATGGGTAAGGCACGAAGCGTCCATCGCCAGGCGCTCGGTGCTCGATACCGCCACCGGCCCCCTCGTGCAGTTCCGTTTGCTGCGTGGTGCGGCCGACGACGGCACCGACGTCCTGCTCTTCGCGGCGCATCACGTCGTCTGCGACGCGGTGGCGATGGCCGTGGTGATCGACGAGCTGTTCTTCTGTTACCGGAGCGCGCTCCAAAACCGGCAGGCGGAGCTACCCGATCCCGCACTGGACAACCGGGAGTGGGTGGCACAGGAACAGGAATGGCTCGAAGGACCCGAAGCGGCGCAGTCCCTGGAGTACTGGCGCCGCACCTTGGCGGGCCTGCCTGCACACCCCTGCCCCGATCTGTCCGGAGGACGGCAGACGACGGGACGTGGTCCGGCACGGGTGTGCCGGCGGAACGTCACGGTGGCGCCCCGAGGGGGCTTCGCGGCACTCGTCGCCGCCCTCGCCACCGTGCTGCACCGCCGCACCGGTGGCACGGACCTCGTCCTCGGCTGCCCGGTCAGCCACCGCACGAGGCCGGAGCTCGAACGCGTCGTCGGCAGCCTGGTGAACGCCGTTCCCCTGCGGCTCCGGTTCGCGAGTTCCGCCACGGTGGGCGAACTCGTCGGGCACACCCGGCAAGTGCTCGCGGACGCGCTCGATCACGCCCGGTTGCCCTTCGACGTCCTGCTCCGGCGCGGCGGCCCGCTCGTCCGCCCCGCCGGTGGCCTGCTCCGGATGGGGGTCAGCTGGGAGGACCTCGACCCGCGTACCCATCGAGGGGGCGTCGAGCTGCGGATGGACGAACTGGCCCCCGAAGACATCGAAGCCACGAACGACGTCTGGGTCTTCGCCCGCTCCCGCGAGGCGGGGCTGCTGGTCGAGCTCGCTTACGACACCACCCGGATCGAGGACACGCTCGCTTCCGCGCTGATCGACGATCTGGTCGCGGTACTGGACGAGCAGGTCACCGATCCCGGACGGCCGATCGGCCGTCCCGAGCCCGGCGCCAGTGCCCCGGGCGCCCGTCGCCGAAAGGTGGAGCACCGACCGTGACGACCATCGAGACCCGGTCCTTCCTGCCCCTCACCACGCTGCGGCCGCGACGGGCCACCGTCGAACCCGGCGCCGGTGATCCCGTATCCCTCACGCTGTCCGCGGCCGCCTCGGGCGGGCTGGCCGCCGCGGCACCGCGGTCCGGCGACGGCGAGCTGGCGGTGCTGGCCTGCGCGACGGGACTCGTGATCGCGGCCGCCGAGTACACCCGCCACGCCACGGTGCTCGTGCTCGGTCTCGCCGGACCCATCGCCTGTGCCGTCGAGGCCGACGGGCGAGCGGTCTCCGCCATGGTCGCCCGAATCCTGGAAGACGGGCGGGAAGCCGACCGGGAGAGCCTCGCGGTACCCGGTTCCGTCCAGGTGGCGGTCACCGGCGTGAACGACGAAGACGTGGCGGAGCACGCGATCCGGATCATGCTGACCGGCGACCGCCTGCTCGCCGAATTCGATCCGCACCAGGTCGACCGCTGGTTCGCCGAGGTCCTGCTGCGCTCGGTGGACACCGCGCTGGCGGCGTTCGCCGAACCGGACCTCCCGCTGGCCGAGGTACCGGTGGCGGCGGCGGCGGATGTCGCCGCGGCGCGCCGCGCGGCCTGGTCCGCGTACGAAGACGCGTCGCCGACGACGCTGCTCGGCCCGATACGGGACGCGACCCTCGCGAATCCCGGCGCCGTCGCCGTCCGCTACGGCGGGAAATCGGTGACCTACGCCGATCTGTGGGCGGCGGCGGGCCGGATCGCCCACCGGCTGGGCGCCGAGGGGATCGGCCGTGGTGACCGGGTCGCCCTGCTCGCCGACAAATCGTGGGAAGCGATCGCGGCACTGCTCGGGATCCTGGGCACCGGAGCCGCCTATGTACCACTGGACGCCCAATCCCCCGCCGCGCGCCTCGCGTCGATCGTCACCGGAGCCGGCTGCCGGGTGCTCGTGGCGGAGCCCGCGCTGGCGGGCCTCGGCCATGAGCTGCGTGAACGCCAGGCCGCGGCGGGTGAAGACTCAACGCGGGTGTTCGGCATCGACGAACTCGCCGCGGGCGCCGACCTGGCGGACTTGTCCGCCGTCCCCGGCGACCCCGCCTACGTGATCTACACGTCGGGGTCCACCGGAGCCCCGAAAGGGGTGGTGGTCAGGCATCAGGCGATCTCCGGCTACGTGCGCTGGAAGCTGGGCTTCCACGACCTGGACGCTACGACCAGGCTGCTGCAGATCCCGTCACTCGCCTTCGACAGCTCGGTGTCGGACGTGTTCTCGGTGCTGGCCGCCGGTGGTGAGCTGATTCTCGTCGACGCGCACGCCAAGCTGGACCCGCGGCGCGCCGCCGCGCTCGTGCGGGCACACGGCGCCACGCATGTCACCCTCGTGCCGAGCCTCTACCGGGTACTCCTGCCCGCCCTGGCCGGTGCGGGCGATTCACTGCGGCTGGTGACCGTTGCCGGTGAGACGACCACGCACGACCTCGTCCGCGCCCATCACCGGGCACTGCCGCACGCCCGGCTGGTCAACGAGTTCGGGCCCACGGAGAACTCGATCGGCGCGACCGCCTTCGACCACCGGCCGGAGTCGGGGCCGGGACGGCCGGTCGGCAGGCCGATCAGCAACACCGTCCTCCGGGTGACCGGCCACGACGGCCGCCTCGTTCCCGCGGGGTTCGTCGGCGAGGCGTGGTTGTCCGGTCACGGGCTCGCCGACGGCTATCTCGGCGATCCCGCCCTCACTTCGCAGGCGTTCGTCAGCGACCCCGACACCCCGTTCGGCCGGTCGTACCGGACCGGAGACCTCGTTTGGTGGCGCGCGGACGGCGTACTCGAATTCGCGGGCCGCAAGGACGATCAGGTCAAGATCCGCGGGCGGCGCATCGAGCTGGGCGAGGTGGAACACGCGCTCTGCCGGCTGCCGCGGATCCGCACGGCGGTCGCCGTGGTGGCGCCCGACGCGCAAGGCGAGAACCGGATCGTCGCGTTCGCGGAAGGTCACGAGCTGAGCGCTCCCGAGGTGCTGGCGGCGTTGCGGACGGAACTTCCCCGGGCCATGACGCCGTCGCAGCTGGTCGTACTCGACCGGCTGCCCCGCTCCATCAGCGGGAAGATCGACCGCGAAGGTCTACTGGCCCGGATCCCTCAGGCCGGGCCGGGCGGTACGGCCGAGACGCCGTCCGCTGTCTCCGACCCACTGCTCGGGACCGTCATCGGTGCCGTCGCGACCGTACTTCAGATCGACGAGGACGGTATCGGCGCCGACGACGACTTCTTCGCGCTCGGCGGGCACAGCCTCCTGGTCATCGACCTGATCGCCGAGCTGACCGAGCGACTCGGGGTCTCCCCCGACCTCGACACCATGTTCTCCGCGCCGAGTATGCGGGCGATGGTGGCGGCCTGCCGGGACGCCGGAGCCGAACCGGCGGCCGGGACTCCTGCCCCCGGACCGGCCGCTGGACCGCCGGTCGAACGGTTCCCGTTGTCCCCGGCGCAACGCCGGATGTGGATCCAGGAGCAGCTCGAACCGGATCAGCGCCCGGTGCGCCAGTTGCTGGAGGCGTTCTGGCTCGACGGCCCGCTCGGCGAGACGGAACTCAGTGCCGCGCTGACCGCCGAGGCAGCCGCCTCCGCGGTGCTGCGTACGGTATTCGAGACCGTGGAAGGCAAACCCTGGCAACGGATCCTGCCACCGGCTGCGGTGCCGATCCGGGTACTCGACACGGGTGGCACCGACCGGGCGGAGGCGGAGGAGCTCCTCCGGACCGAAGCGGCGCGGCCGTTCGATCTGGCCTCCGAGCCACCCCTGCGGGCCTATCTGGTCCGGCTCGCCGACGACAGCCTGCTGCTCGGCCTGCTGCTGCACCACATCGCCTGTGACGGCGAGTCCGCGGCGGTGTTCACCGACCGGCTGTTCCGCCGCATCGCCGCGCACCGGAGCGGAACGCCCGCGCCTGAAGCACCCGATCTACGGTTCGTCGACCACCTGGTCGCCGACCGGCCGGACCGGGTGAAACAGGCCGACGCGGACAGGCACTACTGGCTGACCCGGCTCACCGAACGCCCGCCGTTCCCGCATCTGCCCGCCGACGGCACCCGAGGCGGCCGCCATGGTCCGGCGGGTACCGCCCGAGGCGAACTCGACCACGACGCGAGCCGACAGCTCCGCTCTCTCGCGGCCCGCCACGGGACGACCGTGTTCACGGTGGTGCTGGCCGCCGCGGCGCGCCTGGTGAACCGGCTGACCGGAATGGGGTCCGTCACGCTGGGGACACCGGTGAGCGGGCGGGGCGATCCCGCGTTACGGGGGGTGCTCGGCCCCTTCCTGAACACCGTCGTGCTCCGGGTGGATCCGCCCGTCGGCGCCCCGTTCGAGGGACTGCTGACGCACTGCCGTGACGTGGTGCGCGAGGCGATGGTGCACCGTTCGCTCCCGTTCGACGAACTCGTCGAGGCGATCCCCGGCGCGCGTGACGGCGGCCGGACGCCGCTGTTCACGGTGATGCTGACCATGGACGAGGCAGGGGCGGCGGGCACCGCGCCGTCGTTCGACGCCGGCGCCGGTGTGCGGGGGCGCCGGGCGCTGATCACGCCGGAGACGACCGAGTTCGAGCTGAGCCTGCACGCGGACAACTCCGGCGAGCGGATCGGCCTGATCATCGAATTCGACACGACGCTCTTCTCCGCGGCGAACGTCGAACGAATGCTGGGGTTGTGGCAGTGGCTGCTGACCGACCCGGCCGCGCCGGACAAGGATTCCGCACTGCCTCCGGTCCAGCTCGGCGCGCTGGCGGATTGGGCAGCATCGAGCGCGCCACCCTCTGCGATCATCGACCCGGCCGGGCGGCTCGTTCCGGCGGGCGTCACCGGCGAACTGGTCACGCTCGCGGTGGATCCCCCTGTCCATGGGGAAAATCTCGTCGCGTCGGCGACGACCGGCACCGCTTCCGGTCGTCGTGCCCGGTGGAGCGACGAGGGTGAACTGGTCTTTCGCGGGCACACCGCCGACCTGACGGCCGACGCGTACGGGCCGGTCGATCCGGCAGAGGCCGAATCCGTGCTCGCCGACCATCCGGCGGTGGCCGCGGCCGCCGTGTTCGGTGTGCCGGAAGGCGGCCTCGTCGCGGTGGTCGTCCCGCGCCATGGCCGGACGGCGATCCCCGACGAACTCCGGAACCATGTCCGATCCCGGCTTCCGGTCCGGCTCAGCCCTGGACGGATCGTCGTCGCGAGCGAAGACATTTTGCGGGCCGGAGTGATCGACCGCGCGTCGGCACGGGCGGCGTACGCGCTCGCCGACGGGGCGGTGGAGCAGGCGGCGGGCAGTCCCGACGCCGTCACTTCGGTCGTCGCCGACTTGATGGCCGAGGCGCTGGGCATGCCCGTGTTCGGGCCGTACGAGGACTTCGTCGCCGCGGGTGGGAGTTCGCTGGCCGCCGTCGCGGTCGCGACCGGAATCCGTGCCCGCCTCGGCACCGCGCTCTCACCCTCGGCGGTGTTCGAGTCGCGCAGCCCCGCCGCGCTCGCCCCGATGGTCCGGGCAGGCTGGCCGGCGGCGGGTCCCGGCTCGATGCCGAGCAGTCCCGGCGGCATGCCGTTCCCGCTCACCGCGGATCAGGCGGACATCGTGGAGAACCTCGCGAGGCACGTGAATCCGGCGGCGTTCGCACTGCTCGAACTCATCGACGTCGGCTCGGTCCATCCCGCGACCGTCCGGGCGGCGGTACGCGACGTGTTCGTCCGGCACGACCTCCTGCACGCCCGGCTCGCGCCCGGTCCCGACGGCACGCCGCACTGGTGGCCGTCCGACGTGCCGGGTGTCGTGTGGGAAGGGTTCGACGACCTCTCCGCCGCCGGTGCCGGGCAAGCAGAAGCCCTGCACGCACTCGTGACTCGCGACGTCGGCGCCGAACTCGAGCTGACGGCGGGCCGGGTGGCCCGTGCCAGGCTGGTCCGGCTCGGTGGTGGCGGTCAGGTACTGGTGCTCGTGGTGCATCACGTCGTGGTCGACGGCACCGCGTCCCGGCTGCTCGTCGAACAGATCCGCGCCGAACTGAGCGGAACGCCCCGGCCACAGGCACCTTCGGCGTCCTTCGCCGACTGGGCCTGCTTTCAGCGCGACCGGTCGGTGACCGACGGTTTCGCCGTCGAGATCGCACATTGGCGGCGTCGCTGCCACGGCGCGCCGGGTCCCGACGCGCTCGCCCCCGACGCACCCCGGATTTCGGCCGAAGCGGTCCTGCCCGAACATCGGCGGTTCCGCTGGACGGGAGATCCGGGAATCCGCGCCCGCGCCGTCGCCGCGTCATCGGGCTGCACTCCCTTCATGGTCCTGCTGGGCGGGCTCGTGTCCGCGCTGCGCGCCGGGTCGGCGCCGCCCGAGGTCTGGCTGGCGACCACGGTCAGCCAGCGTGACCGCGCGGAGCTGGCGGGCACCGTCGGACTCCTGTCCACGACCGGGGTGCTCCGGATCGAGCTGGACGACGAACCGGACTTCGGCGAAGTGCTGCGGCGGGTACGCCGCGAACTGCTCGACGCGCACGCGATGGCCGGCGCGCCGTTCCGGGTGGTGGCCGACGCGCTGCGGGCCGACGGCACTTCCCCCGACGAGCTGGCCAGGATCCTGGTGATCGCGCAGGACGACCTCCCGTCCGCCGAGGCCGTGGACGAGCTGCTCGGGGACCACACGGTGACCCGCCCGGTCGCGACCGCCTACGACCTCGTCGTCTCGCTCGGCCTGTCCGGCGACGAAGTGGACGGATCGGTGATCTACAAGGGAGAGCTGTTCGAAGACGCCACCATCGACGCTTTCCTGCGCCGCTACGAGGAGACAGTGCGTTCTTGGCCCGCGGGCCAGGAGGGTGGGCCCCGATGAGCACGTTGCTGGATGCCCTGCTGCCGGGGAGTTCAGCGCCCGGGATCCGGCCAGGACGCTGTGCCGTCGAAGTGCCCTGTGCGGTACCGGAATCCACCGACGCCGCGGCGGCGGCTGTGCTGGGCGCGGTGAGCAGGCTCACCGGCCTGGCCACGGTGACGGTCGAGCGGGACGGCGCGGTCGCCGAAATCGAGATACCCCCGGACGCCACGGTGGCCGGGCTGCTCGGGAACCTACACGCCGCGGAGTTCCACGCGGGGCCCGGCGCCGGTCCGCGGATCGCCGTCACCGAAGGCAGGGTGGACGCCGCCGAAGGCATCGAGTTTTCGGTCGCCCTGCTCCGGCCGGGAACGCTCGCGCTCGCGGTCCCGGTCACGGGGCCCGGGGTGCCGTCGGCGCTGACCGGGCTCGCCGAACGGCTCGCACGGGCCGTGTCCGCGCTCGCGGACACGGCCGATCCCCCGATCCGCGAACTGCCGCTGCTCACCGAGCGGGAACGGCTCCTGCTGACCGTCGAGCTGAACGACACCGCGCGCCCCGTCCCCGAGGTGACCGCGCTGGAGCTGCTGCGGGCACGCGCGGAGGCCGACGCCGACCGGCTCGCGGTGCGCTGCGACGCGGGTGAGCTGACCTATCGGCAGCTCTGGCACGCCGCGGCGTGCCTTTCCGACGATCTTTCGGCGCTTGGCGTCCGCCGCGGCGTTCTGGTCCGTGTCTGCCTGCCCCGTGGCCGGGAGCTGGTGGTCGCCTGGCTCGGGATCTGGCTCGCCGGCGGGGTGTGCGTGCCGCTGGATCCCGGCTATCCGGCCGAACGGCTGAACAGGCTGATGACCGAGACCGGTGACGGTCCGGTGCTGGTCCCGCCGGGCTCGGACCTGCCCGGTGCCGTGATCGACCTGGCCGAGCTGCTCGGCCGCGTCCGAGTGGGCGAACCACGGGCGGACCACGCCCCGCCCGCGCCGGACGACCTGGCCTACGTCATGTTCACCTCCGGTTCCACCGGCCTGCCGAAGGCGGTCGGGATCCGGCACCGCAATCTGGTGAACCTCCTTGTCACCACCGGCCCGGACTTCGGGCCCCGAACCGGCGAACGGTCGTTGCAGTTCGCCAGCCCCAGCTTCGACGTGTCCGTATGGGAAATCTTCACGGCCCTGTCGGCGGGAGCGACGGTCGTGCCCTTCGACCGCGAAGGCGTTTCCGCGCGGACGCTGGCCGATTTCGTCGGACGGCACGAGGTGTCGACCGTCTTCCTGCTGGCCGCACTGCTGGTGCACCTGGATCCGGCGTCGTTCCCCGGCGTGCGCACCGTCGTCACCGGCGGCGACTGCTCACACCAGGCGCTGGCCGACCGGTGGCAACCGGGCAGACGGCTCGTCTACGTCTACGGTCCCACCGAGGCGACCGTGTTCCAGTCCTGGCACTTCTGCCCGGCGGGTGCCGGCGAGCCGTTCCCCACGATCGGGAAACCCATGCCGAATCTCCGGTACCACGTGCTCGACCGCATGGGCGCGATCACCGTGCCCGGCGCGATCGGCGAACTCGTGGTCGGGGGCGCCGGGGTCGGGGCGGGCTACCTCAACCGGGCCGACACGGACGCGTTCGGGACCGAGCCGTTCCCCCCGTCCGCACCGGCCTACCGGACGGGGGATCTGGCCAGCTATCGACCCGACGGCCGGATCGACTTCCGCGGCAGGGCCGACAACCAGATCAAGATCCGAGGCTTCCGCGTCGAACTCGGCGAGGTGGAGGCCGCGCTCGCCGCCGTATGCGGTGAGGCCTCCGCCGTCGTCGTGGCCCATCGGCGTGACGACGGCGAAACACTGCTGGTCGGCTATCGCACCGGTGACGTACCGGACGCCGACGCGGTGCGTGCCGCCCTCGCCCGCAAGCTGCCCTACTACATGGTCCCGGCCGCGCTCGTCACCGTCGGCGAGCTGCCGATGACCCCGCACGGCAAGGTCGACAGGGCGAAGCTCGCCGCGGCGGCACCCCCGGCTCCGGCGAGCACACCTGACAATCGCACCGACGCGCTCGGACGGCTCGTCCTCGCCGGGATGGCCGCCGTGCTCGGTGACCCGGAGTTGACGCCGGGGTCCGACTTCTTCCGCGCGGGCGGGCACAGCCTGGCCGCCGCCGAGCTGGCCGCGCGCCTTTCCGCCGAACTCGGCGTCCCGGTACTGGCACGGGACATCTTCGAATGCCTGACGCCGTCGCTCCTGGCCGCGCGGCTCCGCGACCGCGACACCGGCGTACCGCCCGGCGGCGACGCGGACGAGGAGCCCGACCTCGCGGGCTGGCTGTGGCGGGCCCGCCAATCCCAGCCCGACGGCAGCACCGCGTACACGGTCCCGCTGTTGCTCCGCGGTACCGGGACGGTTCGGCCCGAGCGGCTGGCCGCCGCGCTGCGCGAGCTTCAGCGCCGGTATCCGGTCACCACGCGGGCCTATGTCGAAGAGCGTGGCGAGCTCAGGATCGTCCGCGCCGCGCGGCGTGCCGAACTCGAAGTCGTCGATCTCACCGGCGAACCCGCCGGGCTCGACGCCGCGGTGGCGGCCAGGGTGCGCGAACCGTTCGACCCGGAGACCGGCCCCCTCCTGCGGGTGACCTGGTTCGGCCTGGGGCCCGCGGCCTGGGCGTTGCTGCTGATGGCGGATCACCTGATCTGTGACGGGCCCAGTCTCCCCGTGTTCACCGAGTTCCTGCTCCGCCGGCACGACTTCCCCGATGCACCGACGGAGTCGGTGCCGGAACCGAAGGTCACCGTTTCCCGGCGACAGATGCACGCCGCAGAACGCTACTGGGCCGAACGGCTGGCCGTTCCGCCGCGCCCCTTGCGACTGCCCACGGATCGGCCGCGCCGGCCGGGTGACCGGCGCCGCGCGGCGGGCACGACGATCGAACTCGATTCCCGGACCGCCGCCGCACTCACCGGTGCGGGGCCGGGCCGCAGCCCGTTCGCCCTCGCCGCCGCGGCGGTCGCGATCGCACTCGCAAGACGATGCGACGCGAGCGAAGTCTGTCTCGGTACCGCTGTCGACCGGCGACCGTCGCTGGGCCTGATCGGCGCGGCCGGCTGCCTGGTGTCCACGGTTCCGGTGCGGATCCCGACCACGGCGGACACCGTCACGGAAGTACTCGCCGCGACCTCCGAGAGCGTGATCGGAGCGGTGGACCACGCGCAATTTCCTTTCGACCGCCTGACCGCACTGCTCGATCCACCCCGCGTCCCCGGACGCACTCCGTATTTCGACGTGTGGGTGACTCTCTACGACGAAGTCCGGGTCGGCGAGCCATCGGTTCCCGGTCTGTCCGTGACGGGCGCGCCCATTCCGCCGTCCGATACGCTTTTCGATCTTTCCTATCAATTCTGCCGACATGCGGACGGTTGCCGTCTCCTCGTCCAGTACGACCGCGATCTGTATCGGGAGGAAACTGTCCGTGACCTCATGAACGAAACTCTGGCCGCTTTGTCTCAACTGATCGGGCAACCTGATACTTCCTTGCACGGCACGGTGGAGACGAGGCGAGGCCATACGGAAAGCAGGCCACTCTTCGCGGGCTTTCAGTTCGATTGACCGGCCGACGGCAAACCGATTACCTTGACCTCACGACAATTTCGTGCAATTCTTTGAATGCCTTTGCCCGTGCTATTCGATGTAGCGGAAGGGAGGGTCATGGAGCAGGAAACAACTACCACTGAGGCCGGCTCGATCAGCGATCGTATTCGTAAGTACGACCACTACGACAAGCTTCAGGGCTGATTTTGCCGAGGACGGGCGGAAACCAGGGGCCAGACCCGCGAGGTGGGCACCTGGTTTCCGCTCGCCCACAGTACCGAGAGGAGGGAACCGGACGTGGAAAAGAAGCTCACCGTCGCGCGCGGGAACTGCCCGTGCACCCGGCAGGACGCCCGGGAACTGACCGACCTGCGGGTCTGCACCCGGGACGTAGCGGACTGCGGCCCTGACGACCTGCTGGGCGAGCTACCGGAGTCCTTGGGCGCGCAGGTCGCGCATGATCTCGCCCAGCCGACGTCCGCGACCCTCCAGCTGTCCAAGCTCGCCGGACTGTACGGTCACGACTTCGGCCAGGAATTCATCCTGTGCGCCTCGCCGACCGTCAGCTCAGCCCTCACGGTCGTGAACGACACCGGCCTCCGCCTGCACCGGCTCACCTGGCACAGCGGCGACGACCGGGCGGCGCTGATCGACATGATGTCCGAAGTGCGCGCCGCGGGGAACCGGGGATGCGTGCTGTGGATCGCCGAGACCGAGTTCGAGCATTACCTGCCGGAGCACCTCACCGGGATCAAGCTCGGCGCGATCCCGTTCTTCTCCGCTCGATTCACGGTCCCGTCGCTGATCACCTACCTGGACATCGTCTCCCGCACCGACTATCCCGCGGAGGAACGGATCGAGGCGGACCTGGTCACCCGGCTGGAGGGAGCGGAACGCCTCGAACTGGAGACACCGGCGCTCGAGGCGAAATGCACGTTCGAGCATCTACGGAACGAACACTGGTTCTCGTTGCACGGCGCGCTGCGCTGGGGCGACCAGACCGTGCTGCCGACCGGAGAGCTTTCGACACTGACCGACGCGTCGGGCGAGTTCAGCGATCGCGCCCCCTTCAAGCTGACCGGACGGATCGTCTTCCAGGGCAGCCCGATCGTCCACCGCGGCGACGAGTCGGTGACGATGGCCGAGACCGAAGCCGCGTACCAGCGGCTCTCCGTGATGCGCGAAAACCCGGTGATCGCCGAGATCGACGGTGGATACATCGAGCGGTTCGTCGCCCCCGCCCCGGAAAGCGAACTCGTCCGCGACGTCTTCACCGCACTCGTGGACACCGAGCCGCGGTACCGGAAGGTGCACGAGTTCGGGTTCGGCACGCATACGCTCTGCCGCAGGCATGTGCCCGGCAACTTCCACCCGAACGAGCGCTGGCCGGGAATCCACATCGGGTTGGGGCTCGGCGGGCACACGCCCTTCCACATCGACCTCGCACTGACCCAGGTCGAGGTCTACACCGCCCGCGACGGGGAGCGTCGCAACCTGTACCAGGATCTCGGGCTCCGTTGATCGGCCCGACGGCCCGATCGACCTGAAAACGCCACTGTGGAACGGAGAAAGCGTGCTCGTCGAGGAACGTGACTACATCATCGTCGGAGCGGGACCGGCCGGGCTGCAGGCGGCCTACTTTCTCGAGCGGGACGGCCGGGACTACCGCGTGCTGGAGGCCGCCCGCCCCGGGGCGTTCTTCGAAAAGTTCCCGCGCCACCGCATGCTCATCTCGCACAACAAGGTCAACACCGGCTTCGACGATCCGGAGAAGAACCTCCGCTGGGACTGGAACTCGTTGCTCTCCGAGGACCTCCAGCTGCTGTTCCGCGACTACTCCCGTGACTACTTCCCCCGGGCCGACGACCTGGTCAGGTACTTGCAGGACTTCCGCGCGAAGTTCGACCTGCGTGTCGTCGAGGGGACGAAGGTCGAGCGGATCGAGCGGGTGGGCGACGGACGCTTCGAGGTCCACGCGACCGACGGCAGGCTGTGGCTGGCGAAGCAGGTGATCGTCGCGACCGGGCACACCGTCACGCACTCCCCCGACGTTCCCG
This sequence comes from Amycolatopsis sp. NPDC041971, assembly GCF_055588925.1. NCBI lineage: Bacteria > Bacillati > Actinomycetota > Actinomycetes > Pseudonocardiales > Pseudonocardiaceae > Amycolatopsis > Amycolatopsis sp. NPDC041971. Next base: position 376,415 of record NZ_JBVJCE010000004.1, read on the forward strand.
GAGCCGAGCTGTGCGAACAGTACCGAGAGATCTCGACGGACCCCGAGGAATATCTCGGGCAGCGCGTCATGATCGTCGGCAAGGGGAACTCGGGACTCGAAACGGCCGAGAACATCTACCAGCACACGGCCAGCGTTCACCTGCTCAGTCCATCGCCGGTCCGGCTCGCGTGGACGACGCACCACGTCAGCGATCTCCGCGTCATCTACAACAACACCCTCGACTCCTACCAGCTCAAGATGCAGAACACGGTCCTCGACGCACGGCTCGAGAAGATCGAGCGTGAGCCCAACGGGCAGCTCCGGGTGTTCTACCAGTACACCCACGGAATGGGGCAGCGCTGGGAACTCGTCGTCGACCGGGTGTTGTTGTGCTGCGGATTCCGTTTCGACCACGGCATCTTCGGGTCGTCGCTGCGGGTCGAAACCTGCCACGACGGCCGGTGGCCGCGGGTGAGCAGTACCTGGGAGTCGACTTCGGAGCCCGGTCTCTACTTCGTCGGCACCCTCATGCAGGCCAGGGACTACAAAAAGTCATTCTCTGGCTTCATCCACGGTTTCCGGTACAACCTGAGGTTCCTCAACAGCGTCTTCGCCCAGCGCTACCACGGAGAATCACCGGAGTGCTCGGCGCGGCTCGCGAAGACCGAGGACGAACTCGTCGCGCATCTGATCGACCGGTGCAACGAGGCCTCGTCCCTGTTCCAGGTTCCAGCCTTCATCGGTGACGTCTACACTCTCGACAAGGAGGACATCGCTCAAGCCTGGCACGACATCCCGGTCGACTACGCGCTCGACGCACCGGAGTGGCGCGACCGGACCAAGCTGATCGTGACCCTCGAGTACGGCAAGCTGCCGACGGGCACCGATCCCTTCAACATCCCGCGCGATCCCCACGACGGTTCCACGAGCCAGTTCGTGCACCCGGTGCTCCGCCTCTATCGCGGAACCGGACTCGTCGACACCCACCACGTTCCCGAAGATCTCGAGAACGAATGGGATATCGACCTCTACACCGTCCCCTGCAAGGAAGCCGTCAAGCGCATGCTCGACGCGGTGAGCGATCAGGAGCACGTCCGGCGATAAAGCCGCCCGTCGCTCCACACGCGCGGTACTTCGCCCCAGGCGATCGCCGACGCGACGTCGGGGAAGAATCCCCGGCCGTTGAAGTTCGCGCTGGTGTTGCACAGCAAGGGAATGCCGCTCAACCGATGGTACTGCCGCAGCACCTCGGCGAGGAACCGATCGTCCTCATCGGACACCGTCTGAAGCCGCGCGGTACCGTCGAGATGCACCACCGCGGGAATACGCTGGACCCACTCCGGCCGTACGACGTGCTCGAAGAGCATGTGCGGGTCCGGCGTCCCCGGTGCGAAGATCCCGGGAGCCTCGTCGACGAGACAGACCGGCGCGACGGGCCGGTAGAACTCCCGTCGCTTGACGCGGTTGAGTTCGGCTTTCATGTCCGGATCCACCGGGGCCGCGAGGATGCTGCGACCGCCCAGCGCGCGCGGTCCCAGCTCGGCACGCCCATCGAGGACCACCACCGGTTCGCCGGACTCGTGGAGGATCCGTGCCAATCCCGCGGCGTCGCAAGGTGCGGCGGTCCACCCTTCGGGCAGGGTGAGGTCCCCTTTCAGGGGCGGGCCGAGGCGAGGCTTCCAGCGGATCGGGCCCAAGGCGTTCCGCCGCCTGGCCCGGCCGAGCACCGCCGCCCCCATCGCGGAACCCGAGTCGTTCGGGAACGGCGGCACCCACAACTCCCGGACCGCCGCGTGGGCGCGCAGCGCGGAGTTCCACTTGATGTTCAGCGCGCATCCACCGCCGAAGCACAGATTCCACGGCCCGGTTCCCTTCCAGGAGCGCATCTTCGCCTCGAAGCGCTCCAGCAGCAGCTCCTCGAGGAACTGGTGCACACTGGCCAGAACATCCTCATCGGACAGGCCGATGCGCCGGACCACCGCCCGGACCGCGTCGAAGAACTCGTGGACAGGCGGCATGGACGGCTCGGACACGCTGCCGAACCCGCCGACGTTCGCGCGGTAGTCGCGCGCAGCTTCGTTGTCGGCCTCGAAACGTTCGTGGAACGCCGTGCGGAGCGCGTCGACGGCGGACCGCCGCGCCTTCCCGAGCGCGATGTACGCCATCAGTTTGCCCGCGACGCCGAGGTCATCGACCCGCGGTGACTGGATCTTCCGCCGAAACGGCCCGAAATGATGGGCCGCGACCGCGTAACCGTGCCCGATGAGGGGGAAGAGATGGCCACCGTTCTCCACGCCGTTCGCCGGGTCCACCCAGAACAACCGGGGGAACATTCCGCCGTCCCAGATCAGGACCGTGGACGGCTCGCCGCGGACGGCGAACGGACTCGTCGCGTAGACCGACGCGACATGACCACCGACGTGGGTGTAGCTGGTGTAACCCCTCGGCACACCATCCATCGGGAACTCGCCGGCGAAACACGGCGCCAGCACGTCCGGGTGTTCCGGCGATTCACGATACGGGCCGACCGTGATCTCGATCGGCCTTCCGTGCGCGGCCGTCCCGACCGGGCCTGGCTCGTCGCCGTCCCAGCCGTCGATCACCCATTCGTCGATGTCCGAGAGCCGGTAACCGAACTCGTCGAGTACCTGTCCGACGAGTTCGAGATCGGCGATGGGACTGTACCGGTGACCGTTCGCCAGTTTTTCGACCTCCACGCTGAACACGAGATCGTCGTCGTCCAGCAAGGCGATGGCGCCGTCGTGGGTGAGCTTCAATCCGCAGATCAGCAACTGTCTTCCCCTCGGATCGCCCGTCAGGCCCACAGTCGTTCGGCTTGAAGATGGAGCAGTTCGGCGGGCACGCCACGCCGTCCGCAGGCTTCGGCGAGCAATGCGGTCTGCTTCGCCTGCTCGGACTCGGGGTCGTAGGCCGAACCGGTCAGGTGACGCAGCCAGGGTTCGAACCCCATGGCGTAGGCGTAGACGTGCCGCGCCGAGATCAGCCGAGCCAGCGAGTCGGCCATCCGCGCGTCGGACCCGCGCAGCGCGCGGCTGTCGTCGGCGGCGAGCCCCGGACGCTTTTCCATCAGCGGTCCGTACATCCACGACATCGGGGCGCCGACACATTCGAGGCCGACGAACAAGGCGTCGACCACGCCGATCCGGGGAGCGAGCTGTTCGAACAGTTCCGGTGCCGCGAGCGTCATGTCCGTGGCGAAGACGAACCGGCGCCCGGCCAGCTCGACGAGCGGCACCATTTTCGATCTGATGTCCAGGTCGCCGTGCTCACCCAGGAAGGGCAGCGCGGTGATCTCGAGGTCGGCACCCGCCCGCCGCGTGTCGAGTTCGGTGAGTGCTTCGACCCGTGGGAAACCGAGCGCCAGCAACATCGGGCGCAGCCCGGGATCCGCCAGCGATCCGCCGGAGTCGGCGGGCACGAAGATCGTGCCGACCCGGTGCCGCAACTGGAGCAGCGTTTCGACCGACACGTGATCCGGATGCGCGTGGCTCAGGACGACCGCGTCGATCCGGTCGGGCAGATCGGCGAACGTGAAGTGCCGATGCCCGTCGTCGGTGTACCCGATCAAGGGATCCAGCAGCACCGAACTCGTCGAGGTCTCCAGCAACACACACGCATGACCGTAGAAGCGCATGCGCACGCCGTCACCCTCGATGGGCTGCCGAGGTGAGGGCGGCGCCTCGGTGAACGACCCGGCGAACGTCTCGGCGTCGGATCCCGTGAGCCCTAATGCTTCGCCGAGCGCGGTCACGTCCACGGGCCTGGTCCGCGCGGCGAAGAGTTCGTCCAGCACCGGCGAGTCGAACGGGACGGAGAGGTCGAGCCGATCCGCGGCAGGCAGGATCGGGCTGTTGAAGGTGAACGGCTGCGCGGGATCGGGCGCGGCCAGCAGGGAAATCCGCTGTGCCGAGCGATCGTAGTATTCGGACCGGTAGAGCATCGCTTCGAAGAACCGGAGCGAAGGCCGGTCGGCCAGGTCGTAGGTCAGCTCCACGTGACCGCGCAACGGCTCCGGCAGCCGCGGATACAGCGGGGCGAGCTGGCCCCCCGTGGCCTGGTCCTGAAGCAGCTTGCGTGCGGTGTCGACGGCGTCGGCGAACTCGAGCAACGACCTGCCGTCACGTTCGATCCGGGCCAGCAGCTCGGCGATGACGGAAGGCTCGTTCGCGCCGGCCGCGAGGAAGGGACCGCCGTAGCGACCCGGGTTCCGCAACGCCGCTTGGTGCACCTGAGGCGCTTTCAGATAGCTGCGCATCCCTGGCAGGATCCGCTCCCGGAAGTTGAACGCCGCGGTATGCGGGCTCACCAGATGCGGCCACGCGTACCAGCGGTGGATCGTCGGCTGTGCCGACACGGCTCCTCGCAGGTACCGTGCGGAATCGACTGGCATCTCTGTCCCCCTGTCACTGCTGTCCTGTCGAACCTGCTTCCACTGATTCGGCCTCCGTCAGGTTGCGCCAGCTCCGGACCACCGGCACCCAGAGCAGCGCCGTCACCGCGGCGAGGCCGAGACCGGCGACCAGGAACACCACGGTCGCCGAAGTCGCGTTCAGAAGTACTCCGCCCGCCGCGTACGCGGCCGTGCTGCCGATCATCACGCTCGCGGAGATCACGCCGCTGACCCTGCCGAGCATCGCGGCGGGCACGGCCCGTTGCAGCATCGACTCTTCACCGACGTTGCCGAACGCGTTCCCGAACCCGGCGAACGCCTGCATGACGACCGCGAGCGCGAGGAACGGCGCGAGCCCGGTCAAGGCGAGGCCCACCCCGGTCGCGATCCAGCCGCCGAGGAAGAGCAGGTGCGGGGAACCGCCGCCACGGCCGGTCGTCAGCAGGGCGGAGCCACCCACCATCGCCACCCCGAAGGCCGCGCTCAGCACGCCGAAGGCGGTCGGGGACGCGGACAGGTCACCGGCGAGGAAGACCAGCGCGAGATTGTCCATGGAGCCGAAGAAAACTCCGCACGCCAGCAGAATGATCACGTTGCGCACCAGCGAATTCGTGCGGACGTAACGCAGCCCGGCCACCACCTCGCCGAAGAAGCGCTCACGGGGCTCGTTTCGGCGTTCCCTGCCCAGTGCCGCCAGCTTCGGCAGCCAGGCGAGCAGCAGCCCACCGATCAAGAAGCTCGCCGCATTCACTCCGAACGCGGCCGAGGAACCGAGCAACTGGATCAGTCCACCGCCCAGCACCGGGCCGACCGCTCCCTGCAGGTTGAAGGCGGTGCTGATCCAGGCATTGGCGGAAACCCGATCCTCCGGCGGGATCAGGCGCGGCACCAGCGCGCGTCCTCCGGCCGAGTACATCGTCGCCAGGAACGCGGCGACGGCCACCAACGGCAACAGCACCGGCAGGCTCGGCACCCAGATCGCGATCACCACGAAGATGGCCGCCTGCCCGAATTCGCCCCCCACCAGCACGATTCGCGGACTGAGCCGGTCGGCGAGCGCACCGGCCACCGGGCCGAAAAAGCGCGGGACCGATTCGGCGATGAGCAGGAGCGCGACGCCGGAACCACCATCGCGGCCGCTGACCAGCAGTACGAGAGCGATCGTCGCGGCGCCGTCACCGACGAGGGAAATGACTCTGGCGAGCCAGAAGTACCGGAAATCGGGATACCGGGAAAGAATCTTGGGCCGCGCCTTGCGGGTACCGCCGGCCTTCGCCGCATCCCCGCCGCTCGGCGAATCCCCGGCGGACCCCGGTCCATCGGAACCGGTACCGGGAGACTGCTCGGACATCCAGGTCCTTCCTGCGATCGTCGTCGACACCGGCCCCGCACCGCGGTGAACCTGCGAATGGCCAGCATAATGTCGGAGGCGGGGTCCGGACAACCGAATTCGACACTTCACCTTCCGCATCGGAAACTATTCTTGACGCAAGATCCAGCCATCGGTACTCTCGAATTCGAGAACTCGAAACTCCGGGGTCGCATTCGGACACGGATCGAGTGAAGCCGAATTCACAAACGGGGGGACGGGTCGGCTGTCGCTCCGTTCAACACCGAGGAGATGTAGATGAGCGCTGCCAAGAAGGTTCTCGATCTCGACAACTGGACGCCGGAAACGGGATCGGCGCACGAGTCCCACCAGGGACACCAAGCACATCAGGGGCACCAGGCTCACCAGGGACATCAGACCCGGCAAGGACATCAGGCGCACCAGGCACATCAGGGCCGCTGACCTCCGGATCGAACCGGGCCGTAGTCGCGAATCGCGGCTACGGCCTTTTCGCGCGCCGAACCCGTCGCCGATGATCAAATCAGGTCTCGACCAGAAAACTCCGGACCGCGTTCCGCGCGCCGGGATGATGGAAAAGGACAGGCTCATCGGGCGCGACCCGCAACCCCGGATATCGCGACAACAGCGCGTGCACGGCGATCCGGGTCTGCAACCGGGCGAGAGGCGAACCGAGGCAGAAATGCACACCGTGCCCGAAGGACAGATGCTTGTTCGGGCTGCGCCGGATATCGAATACCTCCGCGTCCGGGAATGCTCGTTCGTCACGATTCGCCGAAGACACCCACAGTGAGACGAACCCGCCCGCGGGCAGCACGTGCCCGCCGACCACCACTTCCCTCGTGACCCTGCGTTCCAGCCGGGCGTCCGGCGGGCGCAACCGCAGTATCTCCTCGATCGCCCCTGGCAGGAGGCCGGGATCGGCGCGAACATCCGCGTGAGCCCGCGGGTTCTCGTGCAGGGCGAGGACGGTATTGGCGAGCAGCATCGTGGTCGTGATGTGCCCGGCGAAAAGGAGCAGCGCGGAGAAGCCGACGATCTCCTCGTCATCGAGCCGATTCCCGTCGATCTCCGCCTCGACCAGTCTGCTCACCAGATCGTCCTCGGGCATGACCCGGCGCAGCCTGGCGTGGGCGAGCAGGTATTCGCTCATGTCCCGCACCCAGGGCAAGGTCGACTCGATCACCGTGTCCTCGGCGTAGTCCGCCGACTCGGACGGAAGATCCGGCCGAAGTGCCAGCAACGCGTCCGACCAGACGCGGAATTGCGCGCGATCCTCGGCAGGCACCCCCAGGAGTTCGGCGATCACCGTCACGGGCAGCGGATGCGCGAGGTCCTCGACCAGATTCATCCGGCCACGCTCCTCCGCCGCGTCGAGCAGGTCGTGCGTGATCCGCTCGACGCGGCCTGCCAGCGCGTTGATGCTCCGCGGCGTCAGCGCCTGGTTGACCAGGCCACGCAGCTGCCGATGTCGCCGCCCGTCCACGACGACGAGGTTCCCCTTCAGCGACAAGCCCAATTCCTCCTGCCGCGCCGACTGCCCGAACTCCGAACTGAACACGGCGGGGTCGTTCAGCATCGCCGCGATCTCGGCATAGCCGAACACATGCCAGAGCCCGGTCTCCTCGTCGAACGCGATGGGCGCGGTCTCGCGCATCGTGCGAAGCCAGGCCAGGTGCTTTTCGACATCCTCGGCCAGTACGACCTCCTCGACCGCCTCCATGCGATACCACTCCCCCGTCTTCTTCAGCGACTGACCTGGGTGAAATAGGGCGGAGGCGGACGACCTCCCCGGCGAGCGTCACCTGGATCCTGCTTCGGGCGAGTGGCCCGAACAGCACTCGCAGTCCGCCTCCGCGAACTGATCTTCGTCCGGTTCGCGGACACGTTCCACCGTGTCACCGGCTTCCCCGCCAGGATCTTCCTCTTCCCGACCAACACAGCGCGGGTCGGGACGCGCAACACGTAGGCGTTCGTCGTCGCCCACCGGAGAATCTCGTTCACGGCGGAGTCGAGCAAGCCGCCATCCGTTCCCGGCGGGCGGCCGGGTACCGGCTGTCGACCGGGACGTAGGCGCACCCGACTTCAGGATCCCCAGCAGGGCGACGATCATCGGAACCCCGCGCTCGAGCTGGAACGCCACCCGGTCGCCACGGCCGATCCCCTGTGCGGGGAGTTCGTCGGCGAGAACGCCGTTCGGAGCGTCCAATCGCGCGTAGGTCAACCGGTCGTCACCTTCGCTGATCGCGTATCGGTCCGGAAACCGGGCCGCGGTTCCGGCGAACAAGCCGGTCAGTCCGCCTTCACCTGACCCTGCCGCACCGGGAGGTGATCCCGGTGCGGCAACGGACATCCCGTCGATCTCGGCGAGGCACCCGGCACGGGACCGGGCCTCGCCCCGTGCCCACCGGCCGGCGGTCACGGGTTTACCGACGGGCCACACGCCGAGGCTGCCGTCCACCGCTTCGACCACTGAATGAAGCCGGTGCGCGGACCTCGATGTCACGCTTGCCATCCTCTGTTCACTGGGCACCGTGGACAGTTGTTCCCCCGCTGCCGGACCTCAGCCGACGCCGGTCCCGACGGCGAGACCGGGGACCGTCTTCGCCGTGTTGTGGCGGAAGATGTTGACCGCCCCCACGACCTCCTCCGATTCGTTCCGGATCGGGAACACGTTGACCAGCGCGAGGATCCGGTTACCGTCGGGTTGTTCACAGATGACGTCGGCGTTCCGGACGGTGCCGCCGTTGTTGATGACCACCGCGGGCGGCGCCTTCTCGTGCGGCATCACGTCACCGGATGGGTAGCGGAGCCGGAAGGCACCGCAGTATTTTTCACTGGTGCCCAGTTCCGGTGACCGGCCCCAGGCGCCGATCGCCGTCTTGTTGCACGAGATCAGCGTGCCGTCCTTCTCCAGGACGTAGATGCCGACCTCGATGCCGTCGATCACTTCCTGATCGCTCAGGACACCACCCGGTACCAGCCTGCCGTTCTCGATTTCACCGCGGAACTCCAGATCGTCCAGTTCTCCGGCCGCGATCCGCTGTTCGACTCCCATGCCGACTCCTTACTCTGCGAATATCCCGTCACCTGCGAACATGCCATCGAAAATAATTTCGCGATAATCCGGCCGTAGCTTGAGGTTGTAGCGGTACAAGTAGAAACGCAGCGCGAAGTATTCCGGTGATCGCTTCGGAACACCCAATTCCGCTTCGACGAACTCGAAGAGGTCGGCCGCCGAGGTGAACCGGCGGCAGAGAATTTTGAGCAGATCGTATTCCGTCCCTTTCAGGCCGCCGTCATCGGCACGCACGAGGCCGAGCGGATGCAGCAGACGATCGATTTCCCCGCCGTATGCGGCCAGTACCACTTCGGCGAGGACGAACGCGACGGCGTTTTCCACCTTCGTCGGTACCCGGCCCGGCCGCAGGATTTCCGCGACCACTCCGGATCCGCCGGGATCGCAGACTTTTCCGACAAGTTCCGAAACCGAGCCGACCACGGTCTCGTCCGCCGACCTGAGTTCGAACGCGTCCAATGTGTCCCGCCTGCCAAGACACCATGCCGCCAGCTCACCGGGTTCGGCCGCGTCCCGGAGAAACCCCACCCAGTCCTTCTTGGCTTCGTGCGCTCTCGAGAAGAAAGTATCCTCGAGGTACCCGAACAGCTCGTCCACCGCCTCCCGCCCGCCAAGGCGCGCGACGAGGTCTTCGGGATAGTGGAACGTCGGGTAGAGCAGATCCGGCTCCGGCAGCATCCCGCCGGGGCCGATCGAGAACACGGCGTCCGGCGAGGCGTCCCCCATCGGCCCCTGGCCGAGGTCGAACAGCCTGGTCGCCCGGGTGATCAGGCCACTGTCATGATAATCCGACAGACCGGCCTCGTTCATCGCGAAGAGTGTCTCCGTGATCGTCCGCGCGTCCGCGAACGAGTTGCCGAGGAACATGTCGAGACGATGTCCTCGCGTCGGCCTGCCCGTGCGTTCCGCGTGTGCGCGCATCTCGATCGCCCAGTCCAGCTGGGCTCGCAGCGCGTGGCGCTTGCGGTACGGCACCTTGGTCTTTTTCAGATTGGTGTCGTCGAAGGACATGAACTGGTTCCAGCCCGGCTCGAACCCGGCGTCCAGCAAACCGCGCATCTGCTCGGCTTCGAGCGGCGGATTCGGCAGGAAGTACGCGGACCAGGACACTCTCCGGTGGCCCGGCCGCGCCTGGTTGAATCGGGCGAACCGCCTCCCGAACTCCAGCAGCGACTCGTTGCTCCCGGCGTTGATCTCGGAGCAGATCAGCCAGACGCGGGGGACGCCGCGCTCGGCGAGGAATTCGACCTCGGCCATCACCACGTCGGGATCCCGCTGGTGCTGCTGCCTGCCCTTGACCATCGGCTCGGTGCAGAAATAGCAGCGATACGGGCACCCCCGCATGACCTCGACCGCGACATGCGGCCCGTCCGGCGCGAAGATCCCCGGGGATCCGTAGAAATCCACCAGCTCGGCGAGGATCTCCTCGTTGTACTCACGATGTTGCGCGGGTCCGTAAAAGACCCGGCTGTTGAAGGTGTGACCCCGCTCGCCGCGGTGGATCAGGTTGTCGACGTTCTCGAGATCGGTGGCGGCCAGTACCTGTTCGAACTTCGCGAAGAAGTCGTCCGGTTCCCCCTGGATACCGAAATCCGGTTCGAGCAAGGAGATCAGGCGCCGCGCGTGGGTGGTGAAGCCGAAGCCGCCGACGACCACCGGGACATCGGCGAGCGAACGCACCGTGTCGATCAGGTACTTCGTGTCGTCCACCGGGAAATAGTTCCGGCCAGTACTGACGGGCATTCCGGGAAGGTCGGGCTCCGCGTAATCCCAGATGTAAAGCGAATCCGCCTGCCGCAGATGAGTACCCACCATACGAGGGGCCATTTCGACGATCGCCGCGCGGAGCCTGTCCGGCCATTCTTCGCGTGGTGAACCGAGCAGATCGAGACGTCTGACGGTCAGTCCGTGGCGACGGGCAATCGCGGAAACCTGCACGAACGCATAGGGAAAAATCGGAAGGCCCGGATAGTTCGACGCATTGAGCAGCAGCAGGTCCGCGCGCTCTGGCATTCTCACACCCCCGGCCGGTTCCACCCCCGGAACCACTTTGAGGCTATAGCGCGACATGTACCTCGTCAACAAGTCACTTCTCGGCAGACGAGCATTGTCCGAACCGCGATTGACCCCTAGCATGACCAGCACGATCACTGGGGTGAGCCGTACTTGATCCGCCCGGCGAACGACGCCACTCGTTCGGGCTAGTCACAGCTGTCCTCATAACAGAGAGGAAGCAATGCGACCTACCATCGGCCGTAGATCGATCGCACTGGGACGCTCCTTGTCGCCGGTCTTGAGCACGACGCCGGCCGCCGAAGCACGGACTTCCGATACACCTCTCTTTTGGACCATTCCGGCCAGCGCCGCCGGAGCGGCTTCGCTCTCCAGAAGCGGGTTCGACGTCGTCACGGCGGCGGATGGCCGCGCGAACGTCGTCGGCGAAGCGGCCGTCGCGAAACGTCGCGGCGCGCTCGGCCATGGTCCGTCCGAAGTGGACACTGTGCACAAAAGTGTGGCGGCGCATGAGCGGCACATCGCCCGCACTCACCCCCGGCTGACGACACGGTACGACATCGGGGATTCCCGGCTGCGCGCGAACGGTCGTGTCGGGCACTCGATCCGGGCACTGGGGCCGGCCACCTCGTCGCCGGGTATCGGAAGGCCGCCGACGGCGTCGATCTCGACCGCGATCCACGTTCGACCGCGACGATGACTCGACCGTCCTGTACGAGCAGACTTACCCAGGGCCCAAGGCTGGTGCCGAACCGGAAGTCCTTGCCCTCGAAAGGTTCTTCCGCTCCATCCAGCCGGACCAGCGCGCCCGGTGAGGGTGAACGAGCTTTCCTCGTCGGCGATCGACCGCACAGACAAGGGGATCTGCATGCAGAACAGCACTCTGGCCGGCGCCGTCGTCGACCCGAACCTGGCGCTCACCCTCAAGGTCCTGCCCGCCATCATCGTCATCCTCGCCGCGTCCGCGCTCTGCGGTCGTTTGGCACTGCTGCTCAAGCAGCCACGGGTGCTGGGTGAGATGGTCGCCGGGGTCCTGCTCGGCCCGACCCTGTTCGGAGCCCTGTTCCCGGCCGCGCAGCGCGCGATCTTCGCACCCGAGGTCAAGCCGATCCTCTACGTGCTGAGCACGATCGGGTTGACCCTGTTCATGTTCCTCGTCGGCGCCGGGCTCGACCACGGGACCAAGGGCGCCGGCCGCAACGGCCTGACGCTGGCCCTCTCCGGCATGCTGCCTTCACTGGCGCTCGGCGCCGCCGTGGGCCTGGTTCTCTACGACACACTGACGCGGCCAGGGATCGGCAAATTCGAGTTCGCGCTGTTCCTCGGCGGCGCGCTTTCCATCACCGCGTTCCCGATGCTCGCCCGCATCCTCTACGAACGCAACCTGCAGAACACGAAGATCGGCAGGCTCACCCTGCTCGGCGCCTCCGTCGACGACGCGGCGGCGTGGTGCCTGCTCGCCCTGCTCTCGGCACTGAACGCCAGATCCGGAGCGGGCACCGCGCTGGTGACCATCGGGCTCTCCGGCGTGTTCGCGGCGGTCATGCTCCTGGGCGTCCGCCCGCTGCTGCGCCCGCTGGGCGAGCGGGTCGCCCGCACCGGGAAACTCGGCTTCGACCAGCTGTACCTCATACTCGGTATCGTGCTGCTGGCGGGGTTCGCCACCGACCTCATCGGCATCTACTCGGTGTTCGGCGGGTTCGTCGCCGGACTGGCGATGCCCCGCGATCCCGCGTTCCGGGCGGCGCTGCAGGGCCGGATGATGGACGTCGTCTGCGTGCTGCTGCTCCCCGTCTTCTTCACTTTCTCCGGCCTCAACACCCGGCTCGACGGGCTCGCGAGCTGGGCGATGCTGCTGCCGTTCCTCCTGATCCTCGTCGCCGGATTCATCGGCAAGTACTTCGGCTGCGCGCTGGCGATGCGCGGGATCGGCTTCTCGTGGCGAGAGTCCTACGCCGTCGGCGGGCTGATGAACGCCCGCGGCCTGATGATCCTCATCTTCATCAACATCGGGCTGGCGCAGCAGATGATCACCCAGGAGCTGTTCTCCATGCTGGTGCTCGTCGCCGTCATCACCACCGCGCTCGCGGTGCCGCTCTATCGATGGGCGTTGCCGGAGCGACTCGAACGCGCTCTGGCCACCCAAGCCGAGTTCCTGCCGGAAAAGAAGACCGGGCACGCCGAAGCCGAGGTACCGATGCGCCAGTAGACAACCGTAACCCGTTCGGCCGACGGTCAGGGGTCTCGATGTTCGTCTTCCGCACCAGGATCACCGGCACCGGGAGCGTCGCGTTCTGGGCGTTCCTCGTGGCTTATTCGGTGTCCTCCTTCGGAACCTTTCTCAATCTGATCGCGTTGAGCCTGTTCACGCTCCAGGTGACCGGCGGGCCGGTCGGTCTCGGTGTGGTGATGGCCGTCCGCGTCGGTTCCGGCCTCCTGTCCGGAATGCTGGCCGGGAGGCTGGCCGCCCGCTTCGATCGAAAGCGGTTGATGGTCGGTGCGGATCTCGCCCAGGCGGCGGCGATGGTCGGGCTCGGCGTCGCCGGGCAGGCGGCCGGGCTCGGTGGACTGCTAATGGCCGCCACCGTGCTCGGTGCCGGAAACACGGTGTTCTCGGTGTCGCTGCGGACGAGCGTGCCCGCGATGGTGGGTCAGGAGCACCGGGTCCTGGCGAACGGCAGACTCGTCGCGGGGCGGTCGCTGGGAACGGTGCTGGGCTATGCGTCGGCGCCTGTCGTGGTTCTGGCGGGCGGGTTCGAGGCCGCGTTTCTGGTCAATGCCGCGTCGTTCCTGGTGTCCGCGACGGTGTTGTGGATACTTCCCGTGCGTACCAGCACATCCGGTCAGGACGAAGCCATCGCACCGTCGGGCGGCCCGAGGCTGCCGGTGCTGGCGGGGCTGTCCTCGGCCGTCCTGACCCTGGTGCTGATCCGTGGTTCGGACGCCTTCGGGTCGGCGTCGCACAACGTGGCCCTTCCGATCCACGCGGGTACGGAGTGGCCGGACGCGCCGTACGCGTTCATGAGCTGGTTCTGGACGGCGTGGGCCATCGGCGGCATCGCGGTGCAATGGCTGGTGCGCAGGATGGACCGCGGGGGCGGGGTGCGGCTCGACGAGCGCGTGTTCGCGATGGGGACCGTGCTCATGTCCGTGGCGTTCGTGGTCGCGTTCACCGGGCTGCCGGTTCCGGTGATGGTGGCGGTGTTGTTCGTCGCCGGTCTCGCCGACGGGCTGACCGAGGTCGCGTACCTGAGCAGGCTTCAGGCGGCGCCGGAAGCGGAGCGTGCCCGGTTGTTCGGTTTGTCGGCCACCGCGGAGACGGCCGGTTTCGCCGCCGGGATGGCCACCTGCGGACTGGTGCTCGAGGTGGTGTCTCCGCTTATCGTGGTCGCCGCCTACCACTGTCTTCCTGTTCTCGTGGTGGGGATCTTCCTGCTGCGTGTCCGCGGCCGTCGGTCGTTTGCCGGTGATGCGTCGCCCGGCGTCGAGAAGGTATCGAAGAGAGGGTCGTGATGGGGGAAGCGCTGGTTCACGGAGAACCGCTCGACCTGGGTGCCGTCGAGCGGGTGGATCTCGCGCGGGCGTTGCGCAACGCCGCGGCCCACGCACCCGGCAGCGCGGTGGTGACGCTGGATTCGGCAGGCAGGCCGAGTCACTGTACCTATCCGGAGCTACTGGCCAAGGCGAGCGCCGTACAGGCACGGCTACGGGAACTCGAGGTCGGCCCCGGTGACCCGGTCGTGCTGTTCGGCCTGCCGCTCGCCGAATTCTTCCCGCTTTTCTGGGGATGCGTGCTCGGCGGGGCGCTACCGGTGCCGATCGCCGGCGCGACCGGGGATGAGGCGTTACGGCGACGGGTCCGGCACGTGGCGAAACTGCTGCACGATCCCCTCGTACTCGTCGCGGACGCGGATCCCGGCTTGTCCGGCCTGCGGCTCGAACGTGTCTCGACGGAACCGATGAGTGAACCGCCCATGCTCGAAGCGCACCGGCCGGACCCGGCCGATCCGGCGCTCGTGATGCTGTCTTCCGGGAGCACCGGCGCCGCGAAGGGGATTCCCCTGACGCATCTCGGCCTGATGGAATTCGCCGCCGGCTCCCGCGAGGCGCTCGGCCTGCGGCCCGGCGACACCACCCTGAACTGGCTGCCGGTCGACCACAGTGGTGCTTTGCTGCTCTACCACGTGCTCGAAGTGTTCGCCGGGGTGACCAACGTGCACGTCCCGACAGAGCTGGTCCTCGCCCGGCCGGGCACCTGGCTGGATCTGCTCGCGGAGTACCGGGTCGCGCACAGCTGGGCGCCGATGTTCGGCTTCGCGCGAGTGGCCTCCGCGTTGTCCGGGGCCGCCCCGCCGGAGAACTCCCGCGGCTGGGACCTGTCCACGGTCCGGACGCTGGTCTGCGGCGGTGAGCAGATCCAGTTGCCGGTGATGGAGCGTTTTCTCGAGTGCACCGCCCGATTCGGCATCGAGGAAACCGACATCATGCCGGTGTGGGGCATGGCCGAGACGGTCACCGCGATCACTTTCGGACGGCTCGGTTCACCGGAAAGCGTGCACCGTGTCCTGAAGTCGAGCCTCGGCGGAGAGCTGCGCCACGCCACCGGATCCTCGGACGACCACGAGTGCAGCATGTTCGTGGCGGTCGGGCCGCCCGCGCCGGGGGCGAGCGTGCGAGTGGTGGACGACCGGGGCGAGCTGCTGCGCGAGTGTGAGATCGGCAGGCTGCAGGTGCGCTCCGCGCGCGTCACGCCCGGCTACCTGCGTGACGAAGAGGCGAATCGGGCCGCGTTCGTCGAAGGGGGCTGGCTGGACACGGGTGACCTCGCATTCCTGGCGCACGGCCAGGTGGTGATCACCGGGCGCGCCAAGGATCTGATCATCCTCAATGGACAGAACCATTTCTGCCACGAGATCGAGGAGGTCGCCCGCGCGGCGAGCGGCGCCCGTGCGGATGAGGTGGCGGCGGTGGGCGTTCCCAACGCGGAGACCGGTACGGAGGATTTGATCGTCCTGGTGGCCAGTGCGGCACCCGCGACCGAGTTCGACGCGGTCGCGAAGGCGGTGCGTGAAGCGGTGTTCACCCGGTTGCGGCTGGCGGTGTCCCAGGTCGTCCCGGTCGCGCACGAAACCTTTCCGCGGACGGGCAGCGGCAAGATCCAGCGGGCCGAGTTGCGACGACGGCTGGTCGCCGGGGAACTCGGGCGGGCGGACATCGCGCCGGCCGACGTCGAGTCCACGGTCCTTTCGGCCGTCCGGGACGTGCTCGGCCGCGACGTCGATCCGTCGACACCTTTCTACGAGGCGGGCCTGACCTCGGTGTCCGTGGTCGAATTGACCGCGACCCTCACCGAGCGGCTGGGCCGGGAGGTACGGCCGACCGCCGTGTTCGAGTACCCGACCCCCGCCCGGCTCGCCGGTCATCTGGCCGGCACCGCCCGGCGGCCGCGCCCCGCAGTCCCGGCGACCCCGGCACCCGAGGAGCGGATCGCGATCATCGGCGTCTCGGCGCGGTTGCCCGGCGCGGCGGACCTCGCCGGGTTCTGGGCGAATCTGCGTGCCGGTGTGTGCAGTGTGCGGACCTTCGACGGACCGGTGGAGCCGGGGGTGGTCCCGGTCGCGGGCGTGCTCGACGACGTGGACTCGTTCGACGCGGAGTTCTTCGGGATGAGCCCGCACGAGACGGCCCTGACCGAGCCGGCGCACCGGATGTTCCTGGAGTGCTGTCACGAGGCACTCGAATCCGGCGGGTACGCGGCGACCGGCGTGGAGACCAGGATCGGTGTGTTCGCCGGTGCGGGCATGCAGCTCTACGGCCACCAGCGGCGCGTACGGGAGTACGGGCGCCCGCCCGCGGTGGACGAATTGGCCGCGATGCAGGCCGCGATGGGGTCGGAGCCCGATTTCCTGGCCGGCCGGGTGGCGAACCGGCTGGGACTGTCGGGGCCCGCGGTCGGGGTGCAGACGGCGTGTTCGACCGGGCTGGTCGCGGTGCATTTGGCAGGCCAGGCACTTCTCACCGGGGATGCCGACCTGGCGCTGGCCGGAGCGGCGGCGGTCCACCTGCCGCAGGATTCCGGCTACCGGCCGTACGAAGGCGGGATCCTTTCGCCGACCGGTGCCTGCCGGGCCTTCGATGCGGAGGCGGACGGCACCGTCGGCGGCAACGGGGTGGTCGCGGTGTTACTGAAACGGCTCGACCGGGCGATCGCTGACGGCGACACGGTGCACGCGGTGATCCTGGGCTCGGCGGTGAACAACGACGCCGGACGCACGGCGGGTTTCGCGACGCCGAGCGTGGCCGGACAAGCCGACGTCATCCGGCTGGCGCTGGCGCGTGCCCGCGTGCCCGCGTCGTCCGTCACCTACGTGGAGGCGCACGGGACCGGCACGGCGCTGGGCGATCCGGTCGAATTCGAGGCGCTCAGCCAGGGCTACGGCGAAACCGGGCGCACCGGGTTCTGCGCGCTCGGCTCGGTCAAGCCCGGCATCGGCCACCTGGACACCTGCGCGGGCCTCGCCGGATTGGTCAAGACGGTGCTGATGCTGGAGCACGGTGAGCTGGTGCCGACGGTGAACCTCGACCGGCCCAACCCCGGACTGCGGCTGGCAGGCAGTCCCTTCGTGCTGGCGAAGGAAAATACCCCGTGGATCACCGATGGACCTCGGCGGGCCGGCGTCAGCGCGCTGGGCGTCGGCGGCACGAACGTCCACCTCGTACTGGAACAGGCCCCGGTGCCCACCCTGGCGCCGGCGACCCCCGGACCGGTGCTGCTGCCCGTGTCGGCCACCGGCGAAGCGGCGCTGTCCGCGCTCACCGGAGCGCTGCGGGATCATCTGCGTGCCCGACCCGGACTACGTGCCCCGGACGTCGCGGCGAGTATGGCGCTCGGCAGGCCGCACCGGTCCCACCGGATCGCCGTGGTCGGCGGAAGCACCGCCGAACTGGCCACCGCACTCGATTCCATCACCGAAGAACCCCTTACCCCGCAAGGGTTCGCCGCGCTCGCCTTCGCTTTCTCCGGGCAAGGAGCGGCGTATCGCGGGATGTCGGCGCGGCTCCGTGACGCGTTCCCCGCCTTCCGCGAAGCACTGGACGAGTGTCTGGGCCTTGCCGAAGAGTTCGGCGCCGTCGGGCTGGCCGACGCGTTGCTCGGCACGCCGGATCCAGCCGCCGCACTGTCCACTGTGGAGGGCCAACCCGCGCTGTTCTGCCACCAGATCGCGCTGGCCGCGTTGTGGCGGTCCTGGGGTGTCCGGCCCGACTACGTGGTCGGGCACAGCCTGGGGGAATACGCGGCGCTCGCCGTGGCCGACGGGATCGGCGTGGCCGACGGGCTACGGCTGACCTGCCTGCGCGGCAGGCTGATGCACCGAACCGAAGCGGGCGGCATGATCGCGATCCGCGCCTCGTCGGAGCAGGCCCGGCGGCTGGCCGCCACCGGTGGGACCGAGGTCGCGGTGGTCAACG
Source organism: Amycolatopsis sp. NPDC041971 (assembly GCF_055588925.1). Classification (NCBI taxonomy): domain Bacteria; kingdom Bacillati; phylum Actinomycetota; class Actinomycetes; order Pseudonocardiales; family Pseudonocardiaceae; genus Amycolatopsis; species Amycolatopsis sp. NPDC041971. The sequence goes on from NZ_JBVJCE010000004.1 coordinate 394,717, forward strand.
GCGACCGGTCACGCGTACTGTCCGGGACGGCGGCGGCGATCGCGGCCACCGAAGCCCTGCTCGACCGGGAAAACATTTCCTGGCAACGGCTTCCGGTGGACCGGGCCTTTCACTCGGCGCTGCTCGATCCCCTCCTCGACGAGTTCGAACACGCGGCCGCCGCGGTGCGGTTCGGCCGGCTCCGGATACCCTTCGCGTCCAATCTGGATGGTTTGCTCCCGGCGGGCGCCTCGGTGGACGCGCACTACCTGCGTCGGCAGATCCGGGAGACGGCCCGTTTCGACGAGTCTCTTCGCGCCCTTGAGCGGAGCGGCTGTGAAGCTTACTTGGAGATCGGCCCGCGGGAGGTGCTCGGCTCGATCGGCCGGGCGGCGCTCCCGCACCGGTACTGGCGGGCGTCCCTTGGCTCGCCTGCCGAAGACGAGCGGGAAGCGGTGCTGCGCGCCGCCGCGGCGCTCTACCGTCGTGGCGCCGATCTGGACTGGCCCGCGCTCGTCCCGGCGGGACGGCGGATCCCGCTCCCCGGACATCCCTATCAGCGCGAGCGTTTCGCTCCGCCGGCGACTCCGGCCGGGCCCGGACCCACCGGCGCGGTCCTGGCCGAGGTTCAGCGGCTCGCCGCCGAACGGCTCGGCGTGGGCGATCTGGCCCAGGACACGTCCTTTGTGGCGGGCGGGGCCGATTCGCTCGCGCTGATGGGGCTGGCTCGCGAACTGCAGCGTGCCTTCGGCGTCCGGATCGGCATTCGCGAACTGCTCTCCGAAGCGCAGACCCCCGCCGAAGTGGCCGAGCTGATCGTCCGGCGCGGTGGAACGGTCCCCGCCACCGGCGAAACCGGTTCGGAGACCGGCCCGTCCGTCCCGGTGGTCCACGAACAGGACAAGCCGCCTGCCGCGGCCCCGGTCGAGAGTTCCTCTCTTCACGGCTTGATGGCCCGCCAATTGCAGCTCGCGGACGACATGATGCGGCAGCTGACCGACCTGATGCACAAGCAGCTCGACGTGGTGCGCGGCGAGTCTGCCGTCACCGTGGTCTCCGAGCCCGCGATGACGACCGCACCGACGACCGCGGCGGCGGCGACTGTGGCGGCGACTGTGGCGGCGGAAACCGAATCCAAGCCGGTCGGCCGGCCCGCCGTTCCGGCGGCGGCGAGCGACGGGTGCGCGTTCAGTCTTTACTTCTTCGGTGACTATCCCGATCGGGAGCAGCAGGACAAGTACCGGCTGATCATGGCCGCGGCGCGCTTCGCCGATCAGCACGACTTCCATGCCCTCTGGTTGCCGGAACGGCATTTCGACTCGTTCGGCGCGCTCTTCCCGAACCCGTCGGTGCTGGCCGCCGCGCTGGCCGTCCAGACCGAGCGGATCCGGTTGCACGCCGGGTCGGTCGTGCTTCCGCTCCATCATCCGATCCGGGTCGCCGAAGAATGGTCCGTCGTGGACAACCTGTCTTCGGGCCGGGTCGGCCTGTGTGTGGCGAGTGGTTGGCATGCAAGGGATTTCGCGCTCGTACCGGGCAATTTCGGCAACCACCGCGAAGTGATGTACGAACACCTGGACACCGTACGCCGGCTGTGGTCGGGTGAAGAGATCGCCGTCGTCGCGGGCGACGGGACGCAGACCCGGGTCCGCCTGCATCCCGCCCCCCTCCAACGGCGCCCGCCGTTGTTCGCGGCCGTGGTGGGCAACCCGGACAGCTACCGCCGGGCGGCCGCCGCCGATCTCGGCGTGGTCACCAATCTGATGACCCAGGATGTGCCCGCCCTGGCCGAAAACATCGCGCTCTACCGGCGCACACGCGCGGAACACGGGCTCGATCCGGGCTCGGGACGGGTCGTGGTGCTGGTGCACACCTTCCTCGGCGCGGACCACGAACGTGCGCGGCAGCAGGCCTTCCGGCCGTTCTGCGACTACCTGCGCTCGTCGCTTTCCCTGCTCGGCCAGGTCGGCGACAGTCTCGGGATGAAGGTCGACCTGGACGGCGCGACGGATGAAGACGTCGAGTTCGTGCTCGGCGACGCGTACGAACGCTACTGCGCGTCCCGTGCCCTGATCGGCGGTCCCGATCAGTGCGCGCCGCTGGTGGACGCGCTGGTGTCGGCAGGGGTCGACGAGATCGCCGCCTTCGTGGATTTCGGTGTCCCGCCGGACCAGGTGCTCGACGCGCTGCCCTTGCTCGACGGCCTGCGCCGTCGCTACCGGTCGTCCGGCCTCGAGCCGTCCCCCGCGCAACGGCGCATCTGGTTCCTGGAAAGGATGTTCCCCGGCACCGGCGCCTACCACGAGCCGAAGGCGATCCGCCTGGACGGACCGCTGGACGACGCGGCGCTGCGGGAGTCGGTGTCGCGCGTGGTTTCGGCGCATCCCGCCCTGCGCACGGTTTTCCACGAGCGGGACGGCGTGCCGCGGAAGTCGGTGCTGCCGTCGGTGACCGTCGAGTGCCCGCTGATCGACCTGTCCGGGCGCACCGAAGCCGAAGCCCTTGCCGAGATCCGAGCCAGATTCGCGGCGACCCGGCTCGCACTCGACACCGGGCCGCTGATCTCCGTCGCGCTGGTCCGGCTCGCCGAGGATCGGCATCTGTTCTGTCTGGCGGCGCACCACATCGTCTTCGACTCGACGTCGACCGCGGTGTTCCTCCGTGATCTCGCCGCGCATTACCGCGCTTGGCCGGGCCTGCCCGCGATCCGGACCGGGCCAGGACCCGAAACCGAGATCGAGATCGGGGATCCCGGCGAGGATCTCGCGTTCTGGCGCGACGAACTGAGCAGGCTGCCCGAACTCGCGCTGCCCACCGACCGGCCGCGGCCACCGGTGCCGTCCCGGCGGGGAGCCTCCCTGAGCGACGAGCTGGCCGCGGGCCTCGGCGACCCGCTGCGCGCCGTCGCGGCCGCCTGCGGCAGCACCGTGTTCATGGTGGTGCTCGGCGCGATCGGCGCCGTGCTCGGCCGCTACGGCGGGCAGCAGGACTTCGCGGTCGGCACGGTCGTCAGCAGCAGGCCGGACACCGCGAGGGACGCGATCGGCCTCTTCCTCGACACCGTCCCGGTCCGCCTCGACCTGTCCGGCGACCCCACCTTCGCGGAGTTGACCCAGCGCGTCAGGGACCGCACCACCAGGGTGTACGAACATCGGAGGGTGCCGTTCGACGAGCTGGTCGGCCTGCTGAATCCCGATCGCGCCGCGAACCGCAATCCCCTGTTCGACGTCCTGATCGAGTTCGAAAACGCCGTGGACGAGCCCTTCGCGCCACCACTGACGGCCACCGCGCTGGAGATGGCACGCGACGAGGTGCCGTTCGACCTCGCCTTCTATCTGACGGCACACCGTGACGGCGTTCGCTGCCTGATCGAGTACAGCACCGACCTGTTCGACGAAGCGACCATCACCCGGTCGCTGGATCTGCTGAAACAGGTTCTGCGCCGCGCGACCGCGAATCCGTCTGCTCGGCTGTCCGAGCTGACCACGCCGACCGAAGAAGACCTGCGGCTACTGGACCGGTGGCAGAACGGCGCGCCGGAACGCGCCGCGCGGTGCCTGCACACGATCGTCGAGCACCAGGTCGCCGAGACGCCCGGCGACGTGGCGCTGATCAGCGACGACGGTGAGATCAGCTACCGTGAACTGGATCAGCGTGCCGAGACGATCGCACGCCGGCTGGCGGCCCGTGGCGTCACCACCGGGCAGATCGTGGCGGTATCCCTCCCCCGAGGCCCGGAACTGATCGCCGCGCTCTACGGCGTGCTGAAGAGTGGCGCGGCGTACCTGCCGCTGGATCCACGGCTACCGCCGCGGCGATGCCGGTTCATGCTGGAGGACAGCGGAGCCGTCCTCGTGCTGACCACAACGGACATGCGCGCCTCACATCCGGTACTGAACGACTTCCCGGTGCTGCTCGCCGAGGAGATCTTGCCGGGCCCGGAGATGCCGGAGCTGCCGGAGGTGCGGCCGGAGGCGCCCGCGTACTGCATGTACACCTCCGGCTCCACCGGAACCCCCAAGGGCGTCCTCGTCGCGCACCGCGGGCCTGCCAACGTCATCGCCTGGCAAAATGATCAGCATCCGCCGATGCGCACGCTGCACTGGACTTCACCGAGCTTCGACATCAGCGTTCAGGAGATCTTCTCGACGCTGGCCTCCGGCGGGGCGCTCGTACTGCTCGACGACGAGCAGCACAAGGACCGTGACGCCGTCGCCGCCGTGCTCGACCGCCACCGGGTGGAGCGGATCCTGATGCCGTTCACCCCGCTGAAGTACCTGGTCGAACCGGGCCTCACCGCGCCATCGCTGCGGTTGGTCCTGTGCTGCGGCGAGCCGCTCGTGCTCACCCCGGCGTTGCGCCGCTTCCTGGCCGACAATCCCGGCTGCGCGCTGCACAACCAGTACGGTCCGACCGAGGCGTCGATCATCGCCACGGATCACCCGGTGGATCCCAGCCAGGGGTCCCGTCCGCCGATCGGGGCCCCGATCGACGGTGTGCGGCTGCGGCTGGTCGACCAGGCCGGGCACGCTGTCCCGATCGGCGCCGTCGGCGAGATCCACCTCGGCGGGGCGGGGCTGGCCGAAGGCTACCTGGGCAGGCCAAAAGAGACCGCCGCGGCTTTCCTCCCCGACACACTCCGGCCGGGAGATCGGTGGTACCGCACGGGTGACCTCGGCCGGTGGCGCGGCGACGGCACACTCGAATTCCTCGGCCGTCTCGATGACCAGACCAAGATCCGCGGCAACCGGGTCGAGCCCGGGGAAACCCAACGTGTGCTGGCGGGCCTCGCCGCGGTGGCGGACGCCGCGGTGATCGTGCGGCCGGACCACCGGGGTGAAACGGAACTCGTCGGCTACGTCGTACTCGCCGACCCGGCCCCATCGGAGCCGTGGGCCGGAATCTCCGAAGCCCTCGCGGACCACCTGCCCGCCTACCTCGTCCCGAACCGCTGGGTCGCGCTCGACCGGCTGCCCATGACCACCAGCGGAAAGCTCGACCGCTCCGCCCTGCCCGAACCACCGGCCACGGCCGGGGACCAGTACGCCGTCCGGCCGTCCACCGAGATCGAGCGCCGTCTGCACGCGCTGTGGTGCGCCGAGCTGGACCTGACCACAGTGGCGGCCGACCGGTCCTTCTTCGCCGCGGGCGGGCATTCGCTCGCGGTGGTCAGGCTGGTCAACCGGATCAACGACGAGTTCCGGGCGGAGGTCTCGGTCGCGGAGTTCTTCCGCGCGCCCACGATCCGCGCGATGGCCGCCGAACTGGGCCGCCGGACCGTACCGGCGGTCACCCAGACCGTGCCGATGACTTCGCTGCAGCGCAGGCTCTGGGAACGTCAGGCGGAGAACCCGCGACCTCAGGTGTACAACGTCGGCCATCGCGTCGACCTGCGTGGCGAACTGAACCCGCGGGCGCTGCACCGCGCGCTCGAGCGACTCGTCGCCCGGCACGACGCCTTGCGCGGTCGCGTCGCGGCGGCCGGCGCCGGGCGGACGATCGAGGTGCTGGCCCCGTTCGCGCTTGATCTACCGGTCGACGACCTCGGCACCGAGAACGCCGTCGACGCGTGGTGCGGAACAGTCGTCGCGGAGCCGTTCGAACTCACCGAGGCGCCCTTGCTGCGTGCCCGGCTGGGCCGAATCGACGGTGACCGGTGGGTGCTGGTGCTCGTGCTGCATCACCTGGTCTGTGACGGCTGGTCCCTGAACATCCTCTGGCGCGAGCTGTCCCAGCTGTACGCCGCCGAGATCGACCCGACGTACCCGGCGCTGCCCGCGCCCGAGAGCCAGCACTCCGATCACGCACGCCTTCAGATGGGCATCGATCATGCCGCAGGCATCGAATACTGGCGAAACGAGTTGATGGACGCCGACCTGCGCTGGCGACTGCCCTACGACCGCGTTCCGCCCGCCCGGCCTTCCGGCCGGGGCGACCTGCACCACGTGTCCATCACGCCAGACCAGCTGCGCCGCATCGACAAGGCCGCCGCTGCCGCCGGCACCACCCGGGCCGTACTGCTCGCGAGCGTGTTCACGCTGTGGGGCGCGAAAACATGCGGCCAAACGGACATCGTGCTCGCCACCTCCAGTGCCCGGCGGAGCCGTCGCGAGCACGAGCAGACGGTCGGCATGATCGGGGAAGCCATACCCTTGCGTGTCCGGCTCGCCGAAACGGCGGGGTTGTCCGAGGTGATACCGATCGTCGCGGAGAAACTGTTCGCCTCTCTCGATCACCAGGACCTACCGCTCAGCGAGACGATCGCGCTGTCCAGCCAAGACGTCGAGCGCTACCCTGCCGTGTTGTTCACTGTGGTCACGACGCCTCCGGGCGAGCTGAAGCTGCCCGGCGTGTCGGCCACCGTACGCGGATTGCCGGTTCTGGGCTGCGCCAGAACGGAGCTCTATGTCGTGTTCGCCGAGGAGAGCGGCGGTCTGGGCATCACCTTCGAGTACGCCGCCGACTTGTTCGACGCCACCACCATTCACCGGTTCGGCCGCGAGCTACACCGGATGCTCGAGGAACTTCCCGTCCCCTGAACACGAAGGAAGCCTTGATCTCGCGGGCCGGATTCCGGGCGGCCCGACTTCGCCATCGCGTTTTCCCTCGAAGGCGATCCTCGATCCGGCTATGATCGACTCGTGGTGCGATTCCACGGTGTGGCCGTACAGCCGGCCGGTTCCGCCGAGGGGGTGGAACGACCCGGTGTGATTCCGGGGCCAGGCGGTGAAACCCCGCGTTCCCCGTGTCCGGCCGTCGCCGGGCTCTCCGGGGTACGGCCGTCAAAACGGGGTGTTGATCGATGTTCACTGGACGAATCGGCGAGCTGGGTGCCGTCGAACAGATCAAGGGCGACGTGCTGCGTGTGCGGGCGCCGAAGAGCGCGGACCGCGTCCACGACGGCGGATCGGCGTGCGTCAACGGGGTACGGCTCACCGTACGGCCGGCCGACGGCGTCTTGGAGGCGGTGCTCTCCGCGGAAACCCGTCGCCGGTCGACATTCGACACGCTCGCGGCCGGGGACGCTGTCAATATCGAGACGCCGCTTCAGGTCGGCGATCCGCTGGACGGACACCTGGTCCAGGGTTACGTCGACGCCGTCGGCAAGGTGATCCGGATCGACGACGAAGGCGGTGCCCGCCGGATCTGGCTCCGGCCTCCGCAGCGTCTGCTGGACAAGCTGCTCGCGAAGTCCCCGATCGCCCTCGACGGTGTCAGCGTGACCATCGCCGAGGTCCTGCGTGACCGGATTTCGGTCGTGCTGCTCCCGATGACCCGCTCGGCCACCACACTCGGCGACCTGAAGGCCGGAGACCGGGTGAACCTGGAGCTCGACCTGGTCGGCCGTTTGGTCGAGAAGGCGCCACCTTCGGCCGTGGGGAAGGCGTTGCCCCAGCTGCCGTGGGCCGGTCGCGTCGATGGACGCGCCGGCGTGGAGAAGGTACTGCGCCAGCTCGCCGCCGGTGGTGGTGTCGTCGTGTGGGATCCGGAAACCGAGGGCGAGGGCGACGTGATCTTCGCCGGCGCCCGGCTCCGCCCGGAGTCGTTCACCTTCCTGCTGACCGAGGTCTGCGGCTTTCCGGCGGTGCCGTGCGCGCCGGAAGTGCTGCGGCGCCTCGAAATCGCGCCGATGCCCGGCGAAGGCGACCGGCAGGGAACGGCGTGGTCGATACCGGTCGACCTGGCCGCGGGAACGGGCACCGGCGTATCCGCCGCCGAACGTGCCGCCACCGTGCGGAAGCTGGCCGATCCGGACGCGACGGCCAAGGACTTTCTGCGTCCTGGACACGTGTTCCCGCTCGCCGCCCGGCCGGGTCTGCTCGCCGAGCGGTCCGGGCACACCGAAGCGACAGTGGCGTTGTGCACCGCCGCCGGCCTCCCTCCGGTCGGTGTGTGCTGCGAAGTGATGAACCCCGACGGCAATATGGCTGGCAGCGCCGACCTCGAAGTCGCGGCGCTGCGCTGGGGAATGCCCATGGTGGATTTGGCCGATTTGAAAGCGTGGCTCTGATGACCGCACTGACCCTCGAAGACGCCCGCAAGGGCCTCGCCTCGCAACCGTTCAGCGTTCTGCTCGGAACCCGGGTGGCCTCATTCGGAAACGGCGCCGCGACCCTGGAACTCGACATCCGCGAAGACCTGTTGCAGCAGAACGGGTATCTCCACGGCGGGGTACTCGCCTATGCCGCGGACAACGCGATCACCTTCGCGGCCGGGACCACACTGGGCCCTGATGTTCTCACCGGCGGCTTCAGCATCAACTATCTGCGGCCGGCGAAAGGAATCCGGCTCGTGGCGGAGGCGCGGGTCCTGCACAGCGGCCGACGGCAGGCCACCTGCCGCTGTGATCTTCACGTGATCAGCGACGACGGAATCACGACGCTCAGTGCCGCGGCGCAAGGAAGCGTGATGACCAGGAACGGTCCCACCCGTTGATTCACGCGGCTTGATCTCAGCGGGACGGCCCGGCGCTCATCGAGGAGCGCCGGGCCGTGCCGTACAGGAGTCGAGTCGGGGTTACCAGCCGCGCTCGGCCAGCCGGTGCGGCTCGGGAACATCTGAAACATTGATCCCGACCATCGCTTCACCGAGACCACGCGAAACCTTGGCGATGACGTCCGGGTCGTCGTAGAACGTGGTGGCCTTGACGATCGCCTCGGCGCGCTGCGCCGGGTTGCCGGACTTGAAGATGCCGGAGCCGACGAACACGCCTTCGGCACCGAGCTGCATCATCATCGCGGCGTCGGCCGGGGTCGCGATACCGCCGGCGGTGAACAGCACGACCGGGAGCTTACCCTTCTCCGCGACCTCCTTGACGAGGTCGTACGGGGCTTGGAGTTCCTTCGCCGCAACGTAAAGCTCGTCCTCGGGCAGCGAGGAAAGGCGGCGCAGCTCCGCGCGGATCTTGCGCATATGCGTGGTCGCGTTCGAGACGTCGCCCGTGCCGGCCTCGCCCTTGGAGCGGATCATCGCCGCGCCCTCGTTGATGCGGCGCAGCGCCTCGCCGAGGTTGGTCGCACCACAGACGAAGGGCACGGTGAAGGCCCACTTGTCGATGTGGTTCTCGTAGTCGGCCGGGGTCAGCACCTCGGACTCGTCGATGTAGTCGACGCCGAGCGACTGAAGCAGCTGAGCCTCGACGAAGTGGCCGATGCGGGCCTTCGCCATGACGGGGATCGAAACGGCCTCGATGATGCCGTCGATCAGGTCCGGGTCGCTCATCCGGGCCACGCCGCCCTGCGCGCGGATGTCCGCGGGGACCCGCTCGAGTGCCATCACCGCGACGGCGCCGGCGTCCTCGGCGATCTTCGCCTGCTCGGCGGTGACCACGTCCATGATCACACCGCCCTTGAGCATCTCCGCCATCCCGCGCTTGACCCGGGCGGTGCCGGTGAGCGAGGTGGTGGCCGTGTTCGTGGAGTCGTCAGACACTGCTGGACCTTTCGGAAAACGCACGAGGTGGGGTGACGCCTTCGAGGGTAGGCCGCTTTTGGACCTCTGAAGCAGGCCAGTTCGCGGCGATTTCAGCAGTCCACTGGGTGATCTGGCCCGCATTTGGTCCTCTGGATGCGGTACTTGCGCGCGCAAGTACCGCATCCAGAGGACGAAATGCGAAAGGGGCCTAGCGGGCGAGGCCCTGATCGAAGGCGAACAGGCCGTCCGGGTCGTACTTCCGCGCCACCCGGCGCAGCCGCGGGAGACTGCCGCCGTAGTACGCCTTCGCCCAGTCCGGCATCTCCGGGTCGATGTAGTTGACGTACCCGGTCCGCCCGTACTCCCGGCCGAGTTCGTCCCGGACCAGGCCGATCGCCCGGCGCGCGGACGTCTCGCCGCCCTCCAGCCCACGGGTGATCTGGATGCTGCCCAGCGCCGACCGGTGTGGGAAGCACGACTCGCTCGACGGCACCCGCGCGATCGCGCCCCCGTACGCGTCCACGATCGAGTACAGCTGCGGATCGCTCGTCAGCAACGACGCCAGCGCGCCGGGGTCGGGCACCGGATGGGTCAGCATTCTCGAAGTGGCCACATACTTGCCGCGCTGGGCGACCGCGGCGGGGAACTCGGCCTCCTTGGCGAAAGTGCGCATCGTGGCGAGATGGCCCTGCTCGGTCACCTCGCGTTTGGTCGGCTGAGTGCCGACGCGGCGGACCAGATCATCCAGCAGCGGGTTCACCTGCGCGGCGGAGCCCACGAAGCAGCCACCGCAGTTCGCGGCCGTCGCGCCGAGGCCCATCCCGGACCACAGTTCGTCCGGCATCGCGGGCTGCCACTCCTGCCAGGCCGCGACCAGCGCGGCCAGGACGGCGGGCGGGAAGGTCAGGTTGAAGTTCGTCAGCGTCCTGGCCGCCGCCGTGCGGAACGTGAAGGACGTGACGATGCCGAAGTTGCCGCCACCCCCGTCGCGCAACGCCCACAACAGGTCCGGCGCGGTCTCCGCCGACACCAGGCGCAGTTTCCCGTCGGCGCCGACGAAGCGCACGGATTCCACGTTGTCGCAGGTCAGCCCGTACTTGCGGGCCAGCACGCCGATCCCGCCGCCGAGGGTCAGGCCCGCGATGCCAACCTGAGGGCAGCTGCCGACGGGCAGCGCACGGCCCGCCGCCGCCAACGCCTCGTACACCTGGCCGAGCCGCGCGCCCGCGCCGATCGCCACCCGGCCGCCGGGCAGGATCTCGACCGCGTTCAGCCGGGACAGGTCGACGACGAGCCCTCTGTCCACAATGGAATAGCCGGCGTAACTGTGCCCGCCCGAGCGTGCCGCGATCGGAATCCGCCGCCTGGCCGCGAAATCGACGCAATGCCGCACGTCGTCCTCGGTCGCGCAGACCGCGACACCGGCGGGCAGCCGATGGTCGTAAAGGCTGAAGAACCCGAGCCTCACTTCGTCGTAGCCGGGGTCGCCGGGCCGGAACAGCTCACCCGTCAGCCGGGCGCGCAACCGTTCCCACGGACCACCCCCCTCGGGGATCGCCGCGGGCGCCGCCGTGAGCACCGGAAGCGCGCCTGCCAGCCGTAACACCGTTCGTCTGTCGAGCTCCATCGCTCATCCCCCACCGTCGGATCGCCTCCGGGTGTCCGCCATCGAGCATAACGGCGTATCGACATTCGGGGGGTCCCTCGCCGGTCACCTTGCCGCGACGGCCGTCGCGGGTGTGTGATCGAGGACACACCTGTACGCGGCACCGTGTGGTGAGGAGACCGGCATGGCCGACAAACAGAGCAAGAACGGAGACTCCGGGGCCGCCGTCGCTGTGGACGACCCGGCGAAAGTACGCAACGTCGTCCTGGTCGGCCCGTCGGGATCGGGCAAGACGACACTCGCCGAAGCACTGCTCGCCGCCTCCGGCACGGTGACGCGGGCGGGCTCGGTCGTGGAGGGCACCACGGTGTGCGACCACGACCCCGCCGCGGTCCGGCAGCAGCGGTCGGTCGGTCTTTCGGTCGCGCCGGTACTGCACCAAGGCCACAAGATCAACCTCATCGACACCCCCGGGTACGCCGATTTCGTCGGCGAACTGCGGGCCGGGCTCCGGGCCGCCGACGCGGCGTTGTTCGTGGTCTGCGCGGCGGAAGGTGTCGACGCGGCCACGGTCGCGGTCTGGGAGGAGTGCGCGGCCGTCGGGATGCCGAGGGCGGTGATCGTCTCCCGGCTCGACCATCACCGCGCGGACCCCGAAGGCGAGATCGCGGCTTGCCAGGAAGCCTTCGGCGCCGGAGTCCTGCCGCTGTACCTCCCCGCTCGCGATGGGCTCGTCGGACTCATCACGCGCCGCTACTTCGACTACTCGAACGGCTTCCCACCCGAGGTCGGAGAGCCGGACGAGGCCGATCTCGCCCGGATGACCGAGGCGCGCGACGAACTGATCGAAGGGGTCATCGCCGAGAGCGAAGACGAGTCCCTGATGGACCGCTACCTCTCCGGCGAAGAGATCCCCGAGGACACGCTGATCACGGACCTCGAGACCGCCGTCACCCGCGGGTCCTTCCATCCGGTCATCCCGGTGTGCGCGACGACCGGGGTCGGGCTCGCCGAGGTCCTCGACGGGATCGTGCGCGCCTTCCCGTCACCGCTGGAGCACGTCCCGCCGAAGGTCACCTCGCCCACCGGCGAACCGCACGCCGATCTCCGCGCCGACCCCGACGGTCCGCTGGCCGCCGAGGTGGTCCGGACCGCTGTCGACTCTTACGTCGGCAGAGTGTCGCTGGTGCGGGTGTTCTCCGGGACGCTTCGACCCGAACGGCCGGTGCACGTCTCGGGCCACGGTCTCGCCGAACGCGGCCACGAGGATCACGACGCCGACGAACGGGTCGCGCATCTGTACTCACCGCTCGGGGCGAACCTGCGCGAAGTCCCGTACTGCGTCGCGGGCGACCTCTGCGCGCTCACCAAGGTCGGTTCGGCGGAAACGGGTGACACCGTCTCCTCACCCGAGGACCCGCTGATCATGAAACCGTGGGCGATGCCGGAACCGCTGCTGCCGGTCGCCGTCGTCGCGAAGACGCGCAGCGACGAGGACACCTTGGCGCGCAACCTTTCCCGGCTCGTCGCCGGTGACCCGACGCTCCGGCTGGACCGCAACGCCGAGACCAACCAGCTTGTGCTGTGGTGCATGGGCGAGGCGCACGCCGACGTCGTGCTGTCGCGGCTGCGCGCGGGAGGCGCCGACGTGGGCACCGAGCCCGTCCGCATCAGCCTGCGTTCGACCTTCGCCGGACCGAGCCGCGGGCACGGAAGGCACGTCAAACAGTCCGGCGGCCACGGCCAGTTCGCCGTCTGCGACATCGAAGTCCAGCCGCTGCCGAGGGGTTCGGGCTTCGAGTTCGTGGACAAGGTCGTCGGTGGCTCGGTACCCCACCAGTTCATCCCGAGTGTCGAAAAGGGCGTCCGAGCCCAGGCACAGCGAGGGATCGTCGACGGCCATCCGCTGATCGACATCCGGGTGAGCCTCGTCGACGGCAAGGCGCACAGCGTCGACTCGTCGGACGCCGCGTTCCAGACGGCGGGCGCGCTGGCACTGAAGGAGGCCGCCGCGGCGGGCAAGATCGCGCTGCTCGAACCACTCGAAGAGGTGGCGGTGCGGCTTCCGGACGAGCACTTGGGCACCGTGCTGGGCGACCTCTCGTCCCGGCGCGGCCGCGTACTCGGCACCGAATCGGGTGAAGGCGGCCGCACCGTCATCCGCGCCGAGGTGCCCGCGGCCGAACTCCTCCGCTACGCCATCGACCTGCGCTCACTGACCTCGGGCACGGCGACGTTCACCCGCAGGCACGCCCGGTTCGAGCCGATGCCGGAAGGAGCGGTGGCCCACTGAGCCCGCGTTTAGTCCTCTGAATGCGCTTCATGCGCACGCAAGCACCGCATTCAGAGGACTAAACGCGGGGTGACGGGAATTCGAAGCCGCCGGAGCGTCCGTTCCGGTCGGCCAGCAGACCGGCCAGGGTGGCGATGGCGATTTCGGGCGGGGTGCGCGAGCCGATGTTCAGCCCGACCGGGCGATGCACACGGGCGATCTCCTGGTCGGGAACCTCCAGCGCCTTGAGCGCTGCGACGTGCGGGCCGGCATGGCGCGGATTGCCGAGCACCCCGATCCATCGAGTCGGACGGTCCAGCACGGCCTTGAGCACGTCGCCGAGTTCGGGCCGGTTGTGGTCGGTGACGACGACATCGGCGTCCGTGCCGAGTTCCGGCATCGTCGTGACGGCCTCCAAGCCGTTCTCGACGTCTGTCACCCGGGCCCCGTCCGGGTCGAACAACGCCGCCCGATAGCCGAGATCCTTGCCGTAGCGCAGGAGGAACGACGCCACCGGCGTCGCGAACACAGCCACCAGCAACCGCTCGCTCATGGGTTCGTCCTCCTACAGATCGGGCTCGGCGATCTCGAAGTACTCCGGAAGCCGGGCCGTCCCGGCGAGACCGAAGTACCGGACCTTTCGCCGCCGCCGCAGATGCAGGGTGTCCCGGACGGCGTCGTTGTGCACGCGCCGCGAGATGACGACGCGGTGTTCGGCGTCGGTCAGCTCCTCGGCCAGTGGCGGTGGCAGGGACGCGCGGTCGACCCGCGCCAGCCGCAGCGTCAGTTCGCTTTCTTCGGCTTCCCGGTCCTGCCTCGGCGCCCGCTCGGCACGCTCGGCCAACGCACGCAGTTCCTCGTCGCCCAGGATCGCTGCGGCCGCCCTGGTGACGACGGCGCGCCGCGCGAGGGCCGCGTCGAGCGCCGCCCAGCCCGCGTCCGTACGGACGTGCAGCCGGTCCAGCCGGTTCGCCGTCGCGAGCAGGAACAGCCCGCCCAGCACCACTATCGCGGCCACCAGACCGCCGATCCACACCCAGGCCGTCATCGGCTGAACTCGCGTTCGCCCGCGCCGACCCGGCGGGGATCGGCGGCGATCGCCGCCTCGTACACGCGCAGCACCTGCGTGGTGACCACGGACCAGTCGAACATCGCGACCCGCTCCCCCGCGGCCGCCGCCAGCGACACCCGGCGAGCCGGGTCTCCGAGAAGCTCACGCAATCCGCCGGCCAGCGCCGCCGCGTCGCCGGTCTCGGTCAGCAGCCCGGCCTTGCCGTCGTCGAGCACCCGGCGGAACGAGTCGAGGTCGCTGGCCAGAACGGGGGTCCCCGCCGCCATCGCCTCGGTGAGGATCATCCCGAAGCTCTCGCCGCCGGTGTTCGGCGCGCAGTAGACGTCGACGCTGCGCAGTGCCCGCGCCTTCGTCTCGTCGTCGACCTGGCCCAGCAGGTCGATATGCGGCGCGAGCTCCGGCCCGGCCTCGCGCCGGAGCTGACCGGCGTCGCCGCGCCCGACGACCAGCAAGCGCAGCTCCTCGAACTCCGGCAGCAGCATCCGCAACGCCTCCAGCAGCACCCCCATCCCCTTGCGGGACTCGGTGTACCGCCCGACGAAGCCGACCGTGCCACCCGCTCGCGGATAGCCGTCCAGCGGGAGCGCCCGGGAGAAGAAGTCGACGTCGACGCCGTTGGGCACCTCGACCGCGTCCCCGCCGGAGTGCTCGACCTGGACCCGGCGGGCCAGCGCCGACACCGCGATCCGCGCGGTGATCTTCTCCAGCAGCGGGCGCAGCACCGGCTGGAACGCCGCCAGCGTGCGCGAACGCGTCGTCGCGGCGTGGAAGGTCGCCACGATCGGGCCGTCCGCGACCTTCAGCGCCAGCAGGGAAAGACTCGGCGCGGCAGGCTCGTGCAGGTGCAGGACGTCGAAGTCGCCATCGCGGATCCACCGCCGCACCCTCGAGTAGGACACCGGCCCGAACTGCAACCGCGCGACCGAGCCGTTGTACGGGATGCCGAGCGCTTTTCCGGCGGGGACGACGAAATCCGGGACGTCGGAGTCCTCGTCCGCCGGAGCGAGGACCGAGACCTGGTGCCCGCGCGCCAGCAGCGCCTTCGCGAGATCGATGACGTGCCCCTGCACTCCACCCGGCACGTCGAACGAATACGGGCAGACGATCCCGATCTTCATGACCCGCGCCTGAGGCATCGGCTCAGCTCGCTTCGCCGAGCTCGGCCTGTTCCCCGGCTTCGAGATCGGAGAGCCAGAACTTCTGCATCATGTGCCAGTCGGCCGGATGCGCGGCGATGTCCCCGGCGAAGATGTCCGCCAGCGCCTGGGTGGCCGCCGGGACCTCGGATCGGTTCGTGACCCGGATCCGCGGATGCAGCCGGATCTGCCAGCCGTCCTCGGTGAACCAGCAGCCCGCCGGGATCAGCGCGGCGCCGGTGGTGGCGGCCAGCCTGGCGGGACCGCCCGGCATCCGGGTCTGCTCGCCGAAGAACTTGACGGGTACGCCGGAATTCGTCAGGTCCCTGTCACCCACCAGGCAGATCGCCTTGTTCTCACGCAGCCGCTTGAGCAGCACGCGCATCGCGGAGCTGTCACCGGTCAACGGCACGATCTCGAAGCCGAGAGACTCCCGGTAGGACACGAACCGCTGGTACAGCGATTCGGGTTTCAGCCGCTCCGCGACCGTGGTGAAACCGCCGAGGTAATCCGCGAGCCACACGCCCGCCGCGTCCCAGTTCCCGCTGTGCGGCAACGCCATCACCGCGCCGTTGCCCTCGGCGAGGGCGGCGTCGAGGTTCTCCACGCCGGTGATCGACTGGGCGACCTTGCGGCTGACCTCCTTGTGGTCCATCGAGGGCAGCCGGAACATCTCGTGCCAGTAGCGCGCGTAGGAACGCATCGCGCGGCGGGTCAGTTCGTCGAGTTCGACGCCGTCGGCCTGCGGCACCACTCTGGCCAGATTGCGCCGCAACTGGCGAACGCCACCGCCGTCCCGCCGGACGGCGAGGTCGGCGCCCAGTCCGAAGGTCACCGCGCCTGCCGACTCCGGCAACCAGCGCGCGAGCCGCCAGCCCACCGCGTAGCCGAAGTCACTGAGCCGCTGGGAGAACCCGCTCATGCCCCACCCTCCGCGGCGGGTGGCCCGGCCGCTTTGGCGGCCCTCGCCGCCTTGGCCACCGCGGCCGTCCGCTGCAGCAGGGTGATCACCGAAAGCACCGCGAGCAGCCAGAGCGTGATGTCCACGGTGTACGGAACGCCCAAACCGTGCAGTCCGGTTCCCACGAGGGCGATGATCAGCCGTTCCGCGCGCTCGACGAGCCCGCCGTCGGCCTCCAGCCCGGAAGCCTCGGCACGCGCCTTGACGTACGAGATGACCTGCGCGAGCACCAGGCAGATCAACGCGGCGGCCGCGGCCGGGCGGTTGTCGTCGTGGACGAAGCACCACCAGGCGATCGCGGCGAACAACGCGCCGTCGACCAGTCTGTCGCAGGTGGCGTCGAGGACGGCCCCGAACGCCGTGCCGTACCCGCGGGCGCGGGCCATCGCGCCGTCGAGCAGGTCCAGCATCGCGAAGCCCCAGACGGTGAACGTGCCCCACAGCAGCATGTCGTTGGGGAAGAACGCGAGCGCGCAGAGCACCGCCCCGGCCGTGCCGATGACGGTCATCGCGTTCGGGGTCAGCCCGGCGCGCACGAGCACCTTCCCCATGGGGTCGGTGACGCGGGAAACGGAGGCGCGCGCGAAAATGTTGAGCATCGGTTCTTCAGGTGCACCTAAGCAGCAGGGTCGGGTGGCCGCCCGAAGCCTATCCACCCGCACCGACGTCTGTCGTCGTGCCCGCCCTGGAGCGGCTCCCGGTCAGTCCGCTCGGGCCAGTCCAGCGGGCTCCTCGAGGTCTGCGAGCGTCCCTTCCCGCAGCGCCAGTTCCGCCTCGGCGGCGGCACATTTCGGCGACAACCGCGCCAGCACAGCAGCGCTGATTTCGCCGAGCGCCGTCACCTGTTCGGGGGTCAGTGGGTCGAAGAGGCTCTCACGGACGGCCTCGACGTGCCCGGGCGCGGCCTCCGCAAGCGCGGCGAAACCGGCGGGGGTGAGCACCGCCCAGGAACCGCGTTTGTCGGTGGGACAGGACTCACGGCGCACCCAGCCGTTCGCCTCGAGCCGCGCGACCGCGTGCGAAAGCCTGCTGCGCGACGCCTTGCGCGCATCGGCGAGTTCACTCATCCGAAGTCGCCTGTCCGGCGCCTCGGACAGGGCGACGAGCACTTCGTAGTAGGTGTGGGGCATGCCCGCCTCGTGCTGAAGCTGGCCCTCCAGATGCGCTTGCAGCATCCGCGTGGCCGCGGAGAAGTCGCGCCAGACTTTTTGCTCCTCGTCAGAGAGCCATCGGGGTTCGGACATACCACCATTCTACTCCTGGTTGAACGCTCAACAAAATTGCGCTACAGTCATGGTTGAGCGCTCAACGAGCTGAGGGTTCACCACAGCCGCACACAGACTTTTGGAGATCGACTCTCATGACCACCACCGAGATCCCCGGCTACGTCGCAGGCAAGTGGACGATCGACACCGCCCACTCCGACATCGCCTACACCGTGAAGCACCTCGGCCTGGCGAAGTCCCGTGGCAACTTCACCGCCTTCACCGGCGAGGTCGTCACCGCCGACAACATCCTCGACTCCTCGGTCACCGTCGAGATCGACGCGTCGTCGGTCGCCAGTGGCGTCGACGGGCGTGACACGCACCTCAAGTCCGAGGACTTCTTCCACGTCGACGAGCACCCGGTCATCACCTTCCGCTCGACCGGCATCCGCGAGGACGGCGGCGACTACGTCATCGACGGTGAGCTCACCTGGCGCGGCAAGACCGTCCCGGTCTCGCTCGAGGCCGAGTTCAACGGCATCGGCACCAACCCGGCCAACGACAACGCCACCACTCTCGGCGTCTCGGCCGGCGCCACCGTGAACCGCCGCGACTTCGGCATCGGCCCGGAGGGCAACGCCTTCCTGTCCGAGAAGGTCAAGATCGACATCGAGCTTCAGGCCGCGCTGAACGCCTGATGCCCTCCCGCATTTCGTCCTCTGGATGCGGTAGTTGCACGTGCAAGGACCGCATCCAGAGGACGAAATGCCATCGCAGGCCTGGCCGAGCCGGAGTTACCAGGCATCCGCCAGCAGGTGCCGCGTCTCCCCCAGCAACTGCGGCAGCACCTTCGTATGCCCGATCACCGGCATGAAGTTCGCGTCGCCGCCCCACCTCGGCACCACGTGCTGGTGCAGATGCGCGGCGATTCCCGCGCCGGCGATCACGCCCTGGTTCATCCCGATGTTGAACCCGTGCGCCGAGGACACCTCGCGGATCACCCGCATCGCGCGCTGGGTGAACTCCGCCACCTCGACGGTCTCTTCCGCCGTCAGGTCCGTGTAGTCCGCGACGTGACGGTACGGCACGGCCATCAGGTGGCCGGGGTTGTACGGGTACAGGTTCAGCACCGCGTACACCGTCTTTCCGCGCGCGAGGATCAGCGCGTCCTCGTCACTCTTCTCGGGGAGACGGCAGAACGGGCAGCCCTCATCGGGTCTCTTCGACCCCTGCACATAGGCGAGCCGGTGCGGGGTCCACAGGCGCTGCAACGCGTCCTGGACCCCCACACCGTCCTGTCCGACGACTTCAGGGCCATCGGGGCCCGTCACCGGAGGACCGCCTCCAAGCCCGCCACGGTCGGCGAGGAGTTCTCACGGCGCTGGACCCAGCCGGCGATCGCCTCGACGGCGTCGGCCACCGGGACCCCGTTGATCTGGCCACCGTCGCGGAACCGGAACGACACCGCGCCCGCCTCGACGTCCTTCGCGCCCGCCAGGAGCATGAAGGGCACCTTCTGCGTGGTGTGAGTGCGGATCTTCTTCTGCATCCGGTCGTCGCTCGCGTCGACGTTGGCCCGGATCCCCTTGGCGCGCAATGCCTTCTCGACGCCGCGCAGATGCTCGACCTGGTCCTCGGTGATCGGGATGCCGACCACCTGGACGGGCGAAAGCCACGCCGGGAACGCGCCCGCGTAGTGCTCGGTCAGCACGCCGAAGAACCGCTCGATCGAGCCGAACAGCGCGCGGTGGATCATCACCGGACGCTGACGGCTGCCGTCGCCCGCGGTGTACTCCAGTTCGAACTTCTCGGGCAGCATGAAGTCCAGCTGGATGGTCGACATCTGCCAGGTGCGGCCCAGGGCGTCCTTCGCCTGCACGGAGATCTTCGGCCCGTAGAACGCGGCGCCGCCCGGATCCGGCACGAGCTCCAGCCCGGAGTCCACGGCGGCGGTGCGCAGCACCTCGGTCGCCTCGGCCCAGACCTCTTCGGACCCGATGTACTTCTCTTCGTTCCGAGTGGACAGTTCGAGGTAGAAATCGTCGAGGCCGTAGTCGCGCAACAGGTTCAACACGAAGTCCAAAAGGGACTTCAGCTCACCGGGGACCTGCTCCAGGGTGCAGAAGATGTGCGCGTCGTCCTGCGTCATACCGCGCACGCGGGTCAGGCCGTGGATCACGCCGGACTTCTCGT
Organism: Amycolatopsis sp. NPDC041971; assembly: GCF_055588925.1. Taxonomy (NCBI): domain Bacteria; kingdom Bacillati; phylum Actinomycetota; class Actinomycetes; order Pseudonocardiales; family Pseudonocardiaceae; genus Amycolatopsis; species Amycolatopsis sp. NPDC041971. Next base: position 414,555 of record NZ_JBVJCE010000004.1, read on the forward strand.
AGCGGTACACGGAGCCGAACTCGAACATCCGCAGCGGCAGTTCCCGGTAGGAACGTCCGCGCGACCGGAAGATCAGGTCGTGGAACGGGCAGTTCATCGGCTTGAGGTAGTAGTCCTGGCCGGGTTTGCGGACCGAACCGTCCTCGTTGTGCTCGGCGTCGAGGTGCATCGCCGGGTACATGCCGTCGCGGTACCAGTCGAGGTGACCGGAGGTCTCGAACAGCGCGCCCTTGGTGATATGCGGCGAGTAGACGAAGTCGTACCCGGCTTCGACGTGCCGCTGCCGCGAGTAGTTCTCCATCTCCTGCCGGATGATCCCGCCCTTGGGGTGGAACACCGGCAGCCCCGAACCGATCTCATCGGGGAAGGAGAACAGGTCCAGTTCGACACCGAGCTTACGGTGGTCGCGCCGCTCGGCCTCGGCGAGACGCTCCAGGTAGACGTCCTGCGCTTCGGCGGATTCCCAAGCGGTGCCGTAGATCCGCTGCAGCTGCGGGTTCTTGTCGTCACCGCGCCAGTACGCGGCGGCGACGCGGGTGAGCTTGAACGCCGGGATGAACTTGGTGGTCGGCACGTGCGGGCCTCGGCAGAGGTCGCTCCACACGCGCTCCTTGGTGCGCGGGTCGAGGTTGTCGTAGATGGTCAGCTCGCCGCCGCCGACCTCCATCACCTCACTGGTGTCCACATCGGACTTGATGTCGACGAGCTCCAGCTTGAACGGCTCGTCCGCCAGTTCCTTCTTGGCCTCGTCGACCGAGTCGAAGACGCGGCGGGAGAACTGCTGCGCGCCCTTCACGATCTGCTTCATGCGCTTTTCGAGCGCCTGCAGATCTTCCGGAGTGAACGGGGTGTCGACGGCGAAGTCGTAGTAGAAGCCGTCCTTGACCGGCGGCCCGATGCCGAGCTTGGCCTGCGGGAACTGCTGCTGCACTGCCTGGGCGAGCACGTGGGCGGCCGAGTGGCGGATGACGCTGCGGCCGTCCTCGGTGTGGGCGGCGACGGCCTCCACCTCGACCTCGGAGTCCGGCGCCCAGGAGAGATCGCGGAGGTTCCCCGAGGCGTCGCGCACGACGACGATCGTGTCCGGTCCCTTGGTCGGCAGCCCGGCTTCGCGGACCGCGGTGCCCGCCGTAGTGCCCGCCGGCACCACCACGCGCGGGGCGGTTGCGGCTGCTACTGACGACGGCTGGGACACGATGGACTCCTCGCGGTGATGGCGGATGGTTCCCGTGATGTTAGTCGTCAGGTGCGGCGCGGCTCACGCGCATTACCTCTAACAGCACGAAGGCCTCCTTCCCATCGGAAGAAGGCCTTCGCGTATCGCGGGACGAGGTCAGACGGTCTCGACGACCTCGTCGAAGTCCAGCCGCGGCAGGCGGTCGAACCAGGGGTTGTCGCCCGGCTTGCCGACGTTGATCACAACGAGGGACTTCCACGGCTTGTCCGCGAAGAACTCCTTGTCGATGCCCTCGGCGTCGAAGCCGGTCATCGGGCCGGCGGCCAGCCCGGCGGCGCGGACGCCGATGATGAAGTAGCCGACCTGCAGCAGCGCGTTGAGCTTGGCGGTTTCGACGCGGCCCGCCTCGTCGGCGAACAGGTCCTTGGCGCCCGGGAAGTGCGGGAAGGTGCGCGGCAGGTTCTCGTGGAACTCGGTGTCGGCGGCCAGCACGACGGTCACGGGCGCGGCCTCGGTCTTGGCGCGGTTGCCCTCCGCCATCAGCGGGGCGAGGCGCTTCTTGCCCTCTTCGGTGCGGATCACCAGCGCGCGCAGCGGCTGGTTGTTCATCGACGTCGGAGCCCATTTGACCAGCTCGTAGATCGCACGGATCTGCTCGTCGGTCACCGGCTCGTCGCTGAAGTTGTTCGCGGTGCGGGCCTCGCGGAACAACAGGTCCTGAACGTCCTGCGGGAGATTCAAGGCTTCGGTCGGCTCAACGCTGGTGGTCATGGGTGGATCTTCCTTCCGTACGCGTCCTGTACCCGTCCCAACCTAGTTGAGCGCTGAACTATTTCTCGTTCAACTATCGTCGCGTGTGGGGCCGGTCACAGCAACGCGTCAGTAAGCTCCTCGCCCCTGCACCACGGCACGGAAGGTCTTCCAGAGGATCACCAGGTCGAGCGCGAGAGACCAGTCCTCGACGTAACGCAGGTCGAGCCGGATGCTCTCGGCCCAGCTGAGGTCGCTGCGGCCGCTGACCTGCCAGAGCCCGGTCAGCCCCGGTTTGACCAACAGACGACGGCGTGCGTCGGGAGCGTACTTCGCGGTCTCCTCCGGCAGCGGCGGGCGAGGGCCGACGAGCGACATCCGCCCGCTCACGACGTTGAGCAACTGCGGCAGTTCGTCCAGCGAGTACCGGCGAAGCAGGCCTCCGACCCGCGTGATCCGCGGATCCTTGCGCATCTTGAACAACGGGCCCGCGCCTTCGTTGTCCGCCTGGAGATCCCGCTTGAGCTTGTCGGCGTTCGTCACCATCGTGCGGAACTTCAGCATCGTGAAGGTGTGGCCGTCCCGGCCGACGCGCCGCTGCCGGTAGATCACCGGTCCGCGATCGTCGAGTTTGATCGCGACCGCGATCACCAGCAGCAGCGGGGAGACGAAGCTGAGGAGCAGGGCGGAGCCGAACCGGTCGAGTGCCTCCTTGACCAGGCGGCGGCCGCCGGTGAACATCGGCGCGGTGACCCGCAGCAGCGGCATGCCGAGCACACCGGAGACGTTCAGCCGGGGACCGGCGACCTCCATCAGCACCGGCGCGACCACCATTTCGGCGGACGTGCCTTCGAGGTCCCAGGCGAGCCGCTGCAGACGTTTCGGATTCCAGTGCTGATCGGCGGTCACGGCGACCACCCGGTAGCCACCGCGGCGGACATGGCCCGCGAGGTCGTCCAGCTTCCCGACGACCGGGACGCCTTCCACCTCACCGCTCCCCCGCTCCGCGCCGGCGCCGGAGTACGTGCAGACGGCTTCGACCCGCCAGCCGACATGGGGATCGGCCTTGGTACGGGCGATCAGGTCGGCGACCGTGTCGGGGCTTCCGGCCGCGAGCACCGGCAGCAGGCATTCACCGAGCCGTCTGCGCCGGTGCAGCACCTGTCTCAGCGCGTACCGCTGCAGGAACATGAAGACCGAGATCATCGGGACGATGATGAAGACCCAGGGCTGCACGGCGAGCGCGCCGAAGAGAAGGCCGCCCAGCGCGACGAGGACAGCCGTGGTCACCAGGCCCCGGCCCAGCGTCCGATACTCCTCCGCGCCTTCGCCCAGCACGCGCGGACTCCAGGCACGGCAGACCGACAACCCGAACAGGAAGGCCGCGGCGGTACCGAGAGCGTGCATGTCGTGCGGATCTGATCGATCGATCAAGAAGGCGCTCATCACGATGAGCACGAACGCGGTGAAAACGTCACTACCGATGACCCAGGCGCGGTAGCGCGATTCCCAAGCCGCGTACGGCGGCCGCGCCGACGTGGCGTCGACCGCGGCGGCATCGCCCGCACCCCGTCGCGGAGCGGGCGGGATCGACTGGAGGTCGATGTGCTGCGGCGTCCCCTTGACGGTGGACGACGGCCGCATCGACTCTTCCATCAGACCTCCCGGAGTGGGAATTCCCGAACGCCGGATCAACACGCTGAGTAAATGAGAGCGATTTCGAAGAGTGATCGATTCTCAAGGTCCTTCAGCGGCCAATGGGGCGACACACGCCAAGGTATCGGCCACTCTCCGGCCATCGTTACAAGGGTTTCCAGTCACACCCTGCCCCGGCATCCGGCAAATGAATGGCCTGGTGATAACAAGATGATGACGATGCGTAATAGACCGTATCCGCCGAACAACTACGCAAAGTAGTCACGAATTCCCGGCTTTCGCGGCCACTTGGAGCACCGCGTCCCCGATCGGCCGATCGGCGCGGAAAACTCCACAGTGGACGGTCTTGGGAAGTCGGCCCCCGGGCCGGTCCATTGTGGATTTCACGACCCCGGAGCACCACGGCTCGCCGGACCCGTTCACCGCACGCGGACCTACCTTGTCAATCGGTCACCGGAGTGGTGTTTCGTCACATCACGCCAGCATCACGGCGACCCCGCCGCCGGAGCCGGACGGGTGAGCGGCCCGGCCATGCCCCAGGTCACTTTCTTCATGGTCTGAACCTTTCGTCGGCCGCCGCGTGCCGAGAATCACAAAGATGTCTCAGCGGCCGGACGATGCGACACTTTCGCGAAGTGACATGCGGTTCTGGACGAATGTCCACATCGGCCGGAAGAGCGGGCTTCGTCGATCTCCGAACCGGCGGCACAACGCGACCCCGGCCATACCCGAGGGATTCAGCCGCGCCGACCGCGATCTCCGCGACGGCAGAAGTACCGCCCCCACATAACCCGCGTCCGACCTGGGGATCGACTGCCGCCGCACGGCCCACCGCCGAGGGTGCCCGGAAATGAATGAAGGCCCTGGACCGATGGTCCAGGGCCTTCATCCGGTGGGCGATACTGGGATCGAACCAGCGACCTCTTCGGTGTGAACGAAGCGCTCTCCCGCTGAGCTAATCGCCCGCTCACGGTGTCCGGCAGACTCTACCCCACGACTTTAGGGGGCCTGCAAACGGGTGGTTCCCGCCGACCACACTCCGCTCACCAGCAAATACGGAGCGAACAACCACGAGCTAGCCGGGGTTGTCACGGCCGGGGGCCGCGCGCGACGCGGTTCGGCATTCATGCGACGGTGCTATCGCGTGACGACTAAACCGCGCAGTATGTACATGTGGACTGCCTGCAGGGCGCATGGATGGCTGCGCGTCGCGCGGGTGATGATGGGGTGACGGAGTATGGACCCGGGGTCCGATGACCCCGTCCGGGTGATCTGCGGCAAAACCGCGTTCCGATCGGCCGGCCGACGCGTCACATCATCGCCACTCGGTTCGACCGGGCCGGGAAGGAGACGAAGGGTAGGACGATGCGCAACGATCACGTGACGCTCCGCTCGACGGCGGTGTTCGACCTCCTGGCGCCGCGGACGCCCGCGGTCCCCGTCAAGGTGGAACTGCGATACGACACCCGCGACCCGTACGCGGTCGTGGCCGCCTTCCGCACCGGCCGTGCCGGCTGGGTCGAGTGGGTCTACGCGCGCGACCTCCTCGCGGACGGCCTTCTGGCCGACGCGGGCGACGGCGACGTACGCATCCGCCCCTCCGTCGAAGACCCCGAGTCCGTCCTCATCGAACTGAACTCGCCCTCCGGGCACGCCATGTTCGAGGCGTCCGCTCAGGAACTGGCCGACTTCCTCGACCGGACCTACGATGTCGTGCTTCCGGGCAACGAGCACCTGTGGGTCGACGTCGACGACGCCCTGACCCACCTGATCCCCAACGATCTGGCCTGATGACGGGCTTGCGAACAGCAAGTGGCACCCCGGTTGCAAGGGCGGTTTCGCGGTTCGATAGTGTTCACACACACCACGGCGACGGGGTGAGAGGCAGAACCGCGAGGATCTGATCTCCCATCCAAACCGAGGATGTGCGGATGTAGCGCAGCTGGTAGCGCATCACCTTGCCAAGGTGAGGGTCGCGGGTTCGAATCCCGTCATCCGCTCGGAAGGCCCTCTCGGGCCTGACACGGTGGAGTGGCCGAGAGGCGAGGCAACGGCCTGCAAAGCCGTGTACACGGGTTCGAATCCCGTCTCCACCTCGCGCGATTAGCTCAGCGGGAGAGCGCTTCCCTGACACGGAAGAGGTCACTGGTTCAATCCCAGTATCGCGCACCATCTGTTTTCGCAGGTCAGAAGCCCTGCTCCTCCTCGGAGGGGCGGGGCTTCAGTCGTAAAAAGGCGATGAAAAGGCGATGGCCTTCGGGGCCGTCTCCAACTGCCCGTCACGGAATGTGGCGTGCAGGTGCGGGAACCACTCTCCCAGCTTCGTCCGCTCACTCGGGGTGAGCGCGACCAACGAGCCGATCCACCGGGTCTCCAGCGCTTGCAAGATCTGACGACGCATCAGCGGGGTCACGTGGTCGTAGACCCTCGCGATCCCCTTCATCTTCTGACCCAGCCGCGCCCGACGGGCAACCTCGGGGATACCGTCCTCGGCAAGCCAGGTGCTGTGACTGTGCCGCCCCTCGTGGAAGGTGAAGGTCGGCAGGATCGGCTGCACCACTTCCGCCGACCGCGTGTGTTCAGCGTCACTGCCGTCCCAAACCGGGCGCCAGTACCGGTTGCGGAAGTTGGACCGCCGCAGCGGCGCGCCTTCGGCGCTGCAGAGCACGAACGGGAAGCTGTGGCTGTCCATCAGCTCCTCATAGAAGACCGCGATACTCGGCGGCAGCTCAACGCTTCGCGTACCAGCCGGGGTCTTGGTCCGGCCCTTCTTCGTGCGGCCGCCCTGTCGCCTCGGTGTCACCGGACGAGTCGGCCGCGGACCGAGATCAGCCAGCCGCGAGGTGTCGACCCGGCGGCCACCCTTAAACAAACGTCCACCGATTTCCTTCAAGGGCTCGCGAATCTGGATCGCGCGTACCTCGGTGTCGTACTCGTGGCGTTGCTGGCCGACCAGCTCGCCCCAGCGCGAGCCGGTGTAGAAGTCGAGCAACCCGAGCACGAACCCGGCGAGCCCGAGCCCGCTCTCGTAGAGACGCATCGACGCCCTCAGTGCCTGCACCGGCGTCGCGACGAGGTTCTCGATCTCGAACTCACCCGAGGTCACTCGGATGCCGGCGCACGGGTTCGCCGGGATCTTCCGGGCCTTCACCGCGGCACCAAGGATGGTGGAGAACAGCGAGAAGATCGAAGCCACCGACGAGTCGGCGTAGTCCTCGTGTAACTCCGATAGCCACTTCTCGATCTCCACGTAGCTGTTGAAGATCCCCGCCAGCGGCCACGACGACCACTGCGGAAGCAGATGGTTGTCCAGGAAGGACCGGTACTTCGCCAGCGTCGTCGGCTCCAGCCGCGGACCGACGGCGTCCATGAACTCTTCGGCGAATACGCCGAACAACATCTCCGCTTCCCGCGGGTCCAGCCACAGGTTGCGCCGGATCAGCGCTTCCTGTTCCACACCCCACGCCTCGGCGGCCTTCTCTGAGTTGAACCCGGCTCGGCTCCCCCACGTCCCGTCAGGACGTTTGAACCGAGCACGCCACCCTGGCGTACTACCGCCAGTCGGTTGCGCATAGGCCATGTCGAACACACTCTCTTCCTACGGCGGACTCCCGGATCACCCCGGGACTGAACGGAACGGCCGACGCTCACGCCGCACGCATGCCACCGCGATACGGACGCACCTCGCTCTTCGTCACCTGCACGATCTCCGCGACGTCCTCCCGGCTGAACCGGTAGTGCTTGCCGAACCGGCGATGCGGAAACACCCCAGCCGCGGCCCGGTCCTTCAATGACCTCGGCGACAAGCCGAGCAACGCTCCAACGTCCTCGGCTGTCAGCAGCGCGTCGGGATCGCGAGGCGCGTGTGCCGCCAACGCGCGGATCGCACTGGCGAGCTCCCGGATCGAAGCCGCCAGCGCGGCACCGCCATCGGCGGAGTCCAGCGCGGAAGTGCTCACGCGCGGACTGTCGTCCGTCACAACAATTCACCTCCTCCAATGATGCGGGCAGCACGACTCAGCCCTGTCACGTCTGCGACACCGGACGGTTCCGGCACCCGCAGACGCGCGGGCTTGTGACAACGGATCAGCTGATCAGGCGCGGTAGTGTCGGCCGATCGCCAGCTGTACCAGCTGAAACAGCTGGCGCACAAGGCAAACCTGGCCGGACCGGACGACCCACCCGATCGCGTGAACTATCGCTCCGCCCGGATCTCCCACCTCGTCCGCCGGATCCCATCCACACCGCGCGACTCACGTGGGCGGGACACAGTGGACCAACCTGGACGCGGCCGAAGGTCCGCGACCGGACGCAACCCCGCCGCGCGCAGACTCGCGCCACTCTCACCTTCTTGTGTGTAGGTGATCAGGCGTTGGAACCCGAGTGTTCGAGCGACGCGCCACGAGACTCCATAGAGCTTGGAGTTGGCGTTCCGAGTCCCGGTCGTGCAGGTGCGCGTCACCTCGACGCTCACCCCGTCGTCGAGGTGGCGGGCAACAGGTCGCCCGACGATCGCGACGCCGACGAGTTCGGTCTCGTGAGCGACGCCCACCGCGAACTTCATCCCGCGCGGCGGCCGATGATGCCGGTGATGTGCGGCGATGAACTCGCACGCCTGGCGGAAGGTGACGGGAACGATCCTCAAGCTCAACCTCGACACTCCAGGCCGTCCGACCTTCCGGCAGGCCGGCAATCGACGGAGCGCGAACCGCCCACAGTGGAGGGTCGGCCGAGTCCGAGTCCGGACTCGGACCGCAATGTCATGACTTCGCTCGACGCTCCTCGGCGGCCAACAGCAGAGCGAGTTGTTCGACAGGCACGGAGTAGCGTCGCCTCCTCACGGGCAGCGCTGGCCGCTCGCTGGTTCACACCGCCACCTCGTCGAGGTCAGCGAACGCACTAATGCCGTCAGTCAGATCCGGCGTACCCCAACTGGCGCGCGGAGCCGGCCGATACCGAAGCGGCACTGTCGATGGCGGCGAGATCGGCTTGGCCAGAACGGAACCAACGCCATCCGGATCGGCCCGGAACACGAGAACCGTATGGTGCGTCGGCAGAGCGATCGGGTGCTCGAGAGTGCGCTCCGCTCGAATCGCAGCGCGCCGCTGCGCGAGAGTCGCGTGGGTATAGGTACGGCCACGTTTCACCGTGGCGGTAGCTGCGAGACAGCGCGCGACCGGTGCCAGTCCCGCGGCGTTGCCGATCTCGGCGATCAGGCTGGGAACGTCGAGCAAGTCGTGCCGGACGGCGTGCCGGCGCGGAGCGCAGGTGACGACCACGTGACCGCCGGGACGCACCAGCGGCCGGTACTGCGCGAGAAGGTTTCGCAGCCGGTCCAGCGCACCATCGACGTCGCCGGTCGCGCCGGCTGGACGCAACGTGGTCAGCAAGAGGTCGACGCGTCCGATCAGTCCCGCCGTTGCGGCGGCGACGGCCGTACCGGGACGCCGGTCAAGGACGAGGACCATGCCGTCGACGAACACACCGCGCGCCTTCGTAGCGGTCACATTCGTCCGCGCCAGCTGCCACCAGCGCCGCTGCCCGGTCAGCCCGATCGCGTGCCGCCCGAACCGCAGCGCTTCGACAATGGTGGTCCCCGCGCCGCAGTCCGGGTCGAGCACCACATCGCCGGGCTGGGTGAACGCCGCGATGGCGTGGCGCGCGATCGCCGGGGTCATCAGTGCCGGGTCAGTTCCGGTCGCGTTGTGATAGCCGGCCTCGTCCAACTGGGTCGCCAGGCTCGTCGTCCCGGTCGGCCACACGGATGCCAGAACCGGTCCTGGTGGCCGAGGAGGCCACTTGTCAGTGCGCTTAGACATTCGAAGTCTCCTTCGTGCCAGCCTCCGCGGCGGTGAGAGACATCTGCCGGAACAGAACCAGGTCGTGGTGTACCGAGCGAAATGGCAGCGCCTCGGGGCCGGTTGCGTGTGGCGATCGTCCGCGCGGTGCCACCGTGGGTCCGGTCCGCCCGGCAGCGGCGAGGCTGTCTACCGGCTCCGGGGTCGGTGCGGTGAGCACGGCGATGTGGTCGAGACATCGCAAACCGTGCTTACCCATTGTGTTCGCCAAGATGGGGTGCGGATCGAGCAACCGCCCACAGTTCGACTCACTGTGCGTGACCACTGCGGTGAGGCCGCGAGGGGTGAGCAGGGCGTTCCAGTCGGTGTGGCCGAGCCAGTCGGTGGCGTGCGGATCGAGCGCGGTGACGATCAGATCGAATCCGCGACGGAGTCGGCCTCCGGCGCGACCGCGCGGGTGTGTGGAGTTGGTGTTCGGATCGACCACTGGATGCAAGCCGAGCCGACTGGGTCGGGGACGCGACCCCGACTCGGCGCCACCGTGGTCGGACGGGTCGGGGTCGACATTCAGGTCTTCCGACGCGGCGACGGCGGTCGCAGTGTCCGCGCCCCGGCCGAGGCGGGCGACAGTCCAGACCGCCTCGGCGAGTCCGGTATACGGGTCGCCGTCCTGCCGTCGACCGGGCGTACGCCTTGGCGTCGGCGGAGTGAGCAGCAGGACACGGTCGCCAGGGCGGGTGTAGGTCGTGACGAGAGTAAGGATCGTGCGGCCGAGCCATCCGGCGAGCAACGCGGTGCCGGGGAGCGCCTCTGCATCGGCGAAGGGCCACAGAGTGGTAGGGCGCGTCGCCCGGAGACGGCCAGCGGTGGTTGTCCGGGAGGTCACGCGCCGGACTTGGCTGGTGCCCCGCAGGGTCGGCCTCCGGTGATGTGGCGTTCGATGGGGACGTCGGCCAGGCTCGTTGTGAGGTGTTGAAGTCATCGGTGGCCTTCCTCGCGGTGTGGTCGGCGTGGTCTGCCAAGTCACCCCAAGAGGCCGGTTTCAGGGCCGATTTTGGACACCAAGAACTCGACTTTCTCGATAACGTCTCAGCGCGCCCCCGAAACTCGCCAAGTCGAGCCGCCTGTTCCATTCGAAACAATAGGCGAATCCATCACAAGGGAACGGAACACGGAGAGCGTGAGCTTCCTCGCGTACCCCGTGGCCAATGGCAGCCTGGACGGACTTTGGGATGCCGCAGCCTCGAACCGAGTCACCTAGCTGGTTCTTCGCGCAATCGGCGAGCGCACCTACTAAGAAGTACTTAAAGTGCAGGTCAACAGCTACTAAGGCGGATCGTGAACGACCACCGAGACGGGTCGAGGCCACTCCTCTGAAACCTTACAGAAGTCTGTTTTAGCAGCAGGATCCGCTACTAAAGTGATCGTCCTTGTTCTTTCCTTGTCCTTTTCTTGTTGCCGTTCTGGCGTCCTGGCGTGGTCGATGCAAGCGACCGAGCAGGAGCAGGGAAATGACGCACGACGAGAGTGCTTTCAAGGAAATTCGCCACGACCACGAAGGGCACGAATGGCTGCCGCTGGACACAGCGCGCGATGCCTTCGGCTGGCTGGTGACCGGGCCGAAGCCGATGGCCGTGCACGGGGCGCGGTTCGCCGGGTTGCCGCAGCGGCCTGTACCACTGGACGAATTGCGGGACCGGCTGATGAGCAAGCAGTGCCCGCCGCGCACCCGGGACGACGTGTGGGCGCATCTGGTGGTGCGCTCGCGTGCTCATGGAGGTGCCTGGACGGTCGCCTGCGTGGGCATGGCATTGCTCTCTCTGGCTGCCAGCGCGCGGTGGCTGGCCGCGCGGTATCGGGGTGATCGGGCCGATGTTCACGCGGCTGTCCTCACCGGGTTCATTCATGCGCTGGCCACCGTCGACCTGACCGATCCCGGCATCGTCGTCCGGCTGCATTTCGCCGCGCGCCGCGCCGGGCAGGCGGCGTTGGAGGAGTCTCTTGACGCGCCGAGGCCTGTGGACACGGACGATCACTCCGTCGCTCCTCCTCCGCCGAGCGGGCACCCAGACTTGGTGCTCGCACGCGCGGTTGGAGAGGGAGTCCTGACGCCGACCGAGGCGGACTTGATCTCGGCGACCCGACTGGGCGAGATGTCACTGACCGACTGGGGTGCGGCGCACCAGAGCGAGTTCTGGGCGACGTACAAGGCGCGCCAGCGAGCCGAGCACCGGCTCGTGTCATGGCTGGCCGACCGCACAGAGAACCAGGACTCCGAAGACCCCGTCGCCGAGGCCGCACTGTCCGCACTCGCCATCGGCGAGAACTCCGCGCATAGCGATGCCAACAAGGACTCGTCACGGGCTGTGAGCGGCCGCCGCCGCAACGGACGACCAGCCGGTTCAAAGAAATCTTCACGCTTGGTGTCCAAAAACGACCCGAAATCCGGCCTCTTGGGGTGCGGGGAGACCCCACCCAGCTCTCCGCGTACCGCCGGGCAACAGCCGACTTCGGAGGTGCGCCGATGCGCGTGACACCCCTTCCCGAGACCCAGCACACCACCGCGCCATCGCGCTCACCTGCGTCGAGCGCACCTGAACCTTCACAGCCGCGAGCGAACGCCGCCGGCCACTCGCAGCGGACAGCAACCGCGAGTGGCGCACGGCCACGTCATCGGACCTCACAGACGCCGGCGGTGTGCCGACCTGTCGCCATGGCGGTCGCCAGCGCGGTCATGTTCAACGCGCTCGCCGCGGATTCTGCGCAGGCATCCACTTACGTCGTCGCCCTCGCGACCACCGTCGATCAGGTCTTCACCAACATCCGAAACTGGCTGGTCGGGATCCTGGCCGGCCTGGCGACGGTGTTCCTGACCGTCGGTGGAGTCCGGTACCTGCTGGCAGGCGGCAATCCCGGCGAAACGGAGAAAGCGAAAGGATGCTTCAGGAACGCAGCATGGGGCTACGGATTGGCGGCGCTGGCACCGCTCGCCGTGGAAATCCTGCGCGGGATTGTCGGGGCCTGAGGTCATGGCCGAGACCCGACGTCCCTGTGTGCTCGCACCCGATCGCGGTGAGGCCGGCATGCGCACCGCGACCCGGGAGCACTGGGAGCGGGTCCTGCTCGCCCCTCCCGTCCCAGACGGCACCACCCACCGTCCCCCGCGACGACTGCTACCTCTCGGCGTGGCCATCATCCTCGGCTGCCTGCTGGCGGTCGGCGCCTGGGCCTCGCCCGAGACGCTCACGCCTCGCAACGCGCAGCAAGCCGCGGTCGCCGTCGTGCAGCAACCGCCACTGCCCTTGCCGACCAATCCGCCGGAAAACACGTGCACACCCGATTCACCGGACCCAACATGTCACTTCCCGCCCGGGTCACCCCGTCCGCCGGCCCCGACGACCCCCTTGCCGCCGATAACCGAACTACCGCTTCCGACGAGTTGCTTTCCTGGGCAGATCGGTTGCGCCCCGAGCAGTGCTCCCAGCACGGTCACCGGCACGCCGTGCGCCGGCGAAGGCTGTATCCCGCAACCCGATACTCCCCCGCCTGCCACTCCCCCTGGGCAGCCCGGTCCGGGAGTTGACGGTGACGCCCCGGACTGCGGGATCACCAGCATCGAAGGCTGCATCAACAAGGCCATCAACGCGGTGTTCCGCGAGCTGGTCAAGTCCGCCCTCGACCCGCTTCTGAAGCTGCTGGGCGACACCGCGTTCACGACGCCGACACTGGATTCGCTGCCCGGGGTGGCGAACCTGTGGAACAACTCCTGGCTGATCGTACTGGCCTGCTACAGCGGGCTGATCATGATCGGCGGCATCATCGTGATGTCGCACGAGTCGGTCCAGAGCCGCTACTCGATCAAGGAGATCGCGCCCCGGCTCATCGTCTCCTTCTTCGCCTCGATGCTGTCGCTGTTCCTCATCGACAAGGCAATCCGGTTCGCCAACGCACTGTCCACCGCGGTTCTCACCGATGGAGTCGATCCGCCACAACTCGGCGACAACTTGACCAAATCGATCGGCGGCGCCTACTCGGCGATGGCATCCGGCGGGCTGTTCGTGATCCTGCTGCAGGTCGTCGTGGTCATCGCGGTGATCGCGCTCCTGCTGGTCTACGTGGTGCGAGTGATCCTCACGCTGATCCTGACCGTCTCCGCCCCGCTGTGGGTCGCCTGCCACGCCCTTCCCCACACCGACGGCATCGCCCGCTGGGGCTGGCGAGCAACGGGCGCGACGCTCGGCATCGAGATCGCCCAGTCGCTCACACTGCTCGTCGCGGTCAACACCTTCCTCAACGGCAGCACAAAGCTGTTCACCTCCATCGGCGGCGGACTGATGATGCTCTTCGCCGTCCTCGGACTGCTCTACATCCTGTTCAAGATCCCGTTCTGGTTCCTCTCCGCCACCAAACTCGGCACCGGCCGCTCCTTCCTCGGCGGGCTGGCGAAGGCATACATCGCGGCGAAAACGTTCGGGATGGTCGCCGGCAAGCCCGGCGGGTTCAGCAAAGCCGGCGCCATCGCCGATAGCGGGAAAGGCGGCGGGGATCGAGGTGGTGCTGCCGCCGACCCGCCATGGCCTGCCCAGCCGCGGATCGCGCCGACACCAGCTGCGGTGAACCGACGACTGCAGGCGGCCTACGACGCCGACCGCGCCCATGCGGCCCGGCACCTGCGGCCGCCTTCGCAGCGACCGGAGTTTCTGCAGCCCGGTCCGCAGGAGACCACCCACGACCCGGCTTTCACCCCAGCCTCCCAAGGACCTGTCATGCCCGAACTTAGCTCCGCGTCCAAGCCCGCGACCACAGTCCCCGCGCCCTCCCGGCATCGGCACAGGAAGGCCGTGGCGGCGCCCCGGTTCCATTCGCCCGGTGCGCCGCGCCGCTCCGGCAGCGCCGCCCCGGCTCGACCGGTCGCGATGGCGCCGGTTCCGCCGCACCTACAGTTCCAGCCGCCAGCGCCGGAACCGAGCCACATCGTCCGGCCGGTCACACCCCCGTCCGGGCCACCCGCGGCGCCGGTGTTCCGGGCCGCGCAGCCAGAGCTGCGCGTTGGGGACGCCCGCTCTCGCACGCCGTCCGTGCCGCCGATGGCGTTCCGGGCGCCGACCCCGCCACCGCCGAAGTCCCCGCCCCGCGGAAGTGAGAAGCCATGACCGTACGGATACCGTCAGACGTCGATCGCGAAGATCGCGTCCTGGCCAACCTCACCGCGCGGCAGCTGGCGATCCTTGCGGTGACCGGGATCGTGCTCTACGGCGCCTGGACCCTGGCCCGAGGTGTCGTGCCACTGCCGATCTTCCTGATCGTCGCGATCCCGATCGGAGTCACTGCGGCCGTGCTGACGTTGGGACAGCGCGACGGCATAAGTCTTGACCGGCTCGTGCTCGCAGCCATCCGCCAGCGGCTGCAACCCCGCCATCGAGTCGCCGCTCCCGAAGGGGTACGGGCCGCGCCGGAGTGGCTGGCCAGCCGCATCACCGCACCCGGTGCAGCAGGTGACTCGAAGGTATCTCCAGCAGCGCTACGACTGCCTGCGGAAGGAGTCACCGAGGCTGGTGTCATCGACCTCGGCACGGACGGCGTCGCGATGGTTGCGGTGGCCAGCACCATCAACTTCGCGCTCCGGACCGCCGGTGAACAGGAGGCGTTGGTCGCGTCCTTCGGCCGGTATCTGCACTCGATCTCCGCGCCGGTGCAGGTGCTCATCCGGGCTGAACGGCTGGACCTGAGCCAGCAGATCAACGACCTGCGCCAGGCCGCGCCCGGTCTGCCGCATCCGATGCTCGAAGCGGCGGCTCAGGAGCACGCGACGTATCTCGACCAGCTGCGTCGCTCCACGGATCTGCTGCGCCGCCAAGTGCTGCTGGTGCTCCGCGAGCCGGCCCGCCCCGCTGGTCCGAACGACGGGCTTGGCGGCGCATCACCTCTTGCCGTGCTACGCGCGCGGCGCACCCGTGGCCGTGCTGGGGACATCACCGAAACCGCGCGGCGCTCCGCGGAAACCCGGCTCGTGCGGCGCCTGGGCGAGGCGACCGAACTGCTTGCCCCCGCTGGGATCACGGTCACGCCATTGGATGCGGGCCAAGCCACCGCTGTGTTGGCCACGGCGTGCAACCCGGACAGCCTGATCCCGCCGTCGGCAGGGTTGGCCGGTGCGGACGAGGTGATCACCACCGTCACCTCGGATCCCGACGACGAGCCGCCGGTCCGGCACCGGAGCACGGCCGGTCAGCGAGAGCTCGACACCGGCGCGAAGCCAGAGGTGACGGCTCTTGATGACTGGGAGGGAGGTGACCTGTGAACGGGAAATTCAGCCGTGCTCGAGGCCGCAGGACGCATGCGGGAGAAGCGGGTGCGTTCACTCCGGACTCGCTCTCCGAAGGGCGTCGCCATCTGGAGATCGGCGACGAATGGGTCGCGTCCTTCGCGATCACCGGCTACCCGCGCGAAGTCCACCCGGGATGGTTACAGCCGCTGCTGTCCTATCCCGGCCGCGTTGACGTGTCGCTGCACATCGAACCGACCGATCCGGTCACCGCCGCCAACCGGCTCAAGCGCCAGCTATCCAAATTGGAGTCAGGCCGCCGGCACACCAGTGAGAGGGGGCGGCTGCTGGACCCGATGGTCGAGGCCGCTACCGAAGACGCCTACGACCTCGCCACCCGTGTCGCTCGCGGCGAAGGCAAGTTGTACCGGCTCGGCCTGTACCTAACTGTGCACGCGACAAGCGAGGACGATCTCGGCAGGCAGGTCGCCGCCGTTCGGGCGCTCGCGGCGTCGCTGCTGATGAACGCCCAGCCGACCACCTACCGGTCACTGCAGGGCTGGGTGTCGACCCTGCCGCTGGCACTGGACCTCATCGGTATGCGCCGCACGTTCGACACCAGTGCGCTGGCCGCCGCGTTTCCCTTCACCTCGCCGGACCTTCCACCAACCGACCCGGCCAGCGTCGCCGCACCGGCCGGTGTGCTGTACGGATTCAACGTCGGTAGTCAGGGGTTGGTGCATTGGGACCGCTTTTCCGCGGACAACTACAACGCGGTGGTTCTCGGGCGGTCCGGCGCGGGCAAGTCCTATCTGGTGAAGCTGGAAGCCCTGCGCAGCCTGTACCGCGGGGTCGAGGTGTCGATCATCGATCCCGAGGACGAATACCAGCGACTGTGCCAGGCCATCGGCGGCACCTACATCCGTCTCGGCGACCCGGATGTTCGCATCAACCCGTTCGACCTGCCTATCGCCGCGCGGCCGGATGGGCGGCGCACCGCCCCCAAGGACGCACTGACGCGCCGGGCGTTGTTTCTGCACACCGTCATCGGGGTGTTGCTCGGTACGGAACTGTCCGCACAGCAACGAGCCGTGCTCGACCGGGCCATCATGGACACCTACCGCCAGGCCGGGATCATCAGTGACCCGCGGACCTGGGGCCGGCAGGCTCCGCTGCTGGCCGACCTCGCCACAATCCTCACCAGCACCGCCGACCCGGTCGCCGCGGACCTGGGCGCCCGGTTGCACCCGTTCGTCGAGGGCGCGTTCTCCACGATGTTCTCCGGGCCGACCACGACCAGGCCCGAAGGGCGCCTGACGGTGTTCAGCCTGCGCGATCTGCTCGACGAGCTACGCCCGATCGGGACGCTGCTCACGCTGGACACGGTGTGGCGGCGGGTGTCCAACCCAGCCATCCGGCGACCGCGGCTGATCACAGTCGAGGAAGCATGGTTGCTCATGCAGGACCCAGCCGGAGCGCGGTTCCTGCACCGGATGGCCAAAGCAGCAAGGAAACACTGGGCGGGCTTGACGATCGCTACCCAAGACGTCGGTGACATCCTCGGCACCGAACTGGGTAAGGCGATCATCGCCAACGCCGCCACACAGATCCTTCTACGCCAAGCAACGCAGGCGATCGACGAGATCGTGGCGACCTTCAACCTGTCCGAGGGTGAGAAACAGTTCCTGATCTCCGCCGACAAGGGTCAAGGCCTCTTGTCCACCGGGACACAGCGAGTCGCCTTCCAGTCGCTGGCCTCGCCACAGGAAAACACTCTGATCACAACACATCCGGCCGAGCTGGCGACCTACACAGAACACGAGACCAGCACCGACGACAGCTCGTATGTGGATCTCGGCATCGACATCGCTGCATGACACGTGCCGCCACGGACCGGGTCTCTGTCCTTTGTTTCTTTGCTTGCCTGCTTTCGTTTTGTGAGGTGTCGTATGTCGTCCTCCTCCAGCGCCAACAAGGTTCCGACGCGACCGAGCCGGTTGTTGACGCAGAACCGGGAGATGCGCGCGATCGGAGTCTGGAACTGGACGTTGCCCGCGCTCGCTGCCCGACTGCCCGACGGGCGGACGCAGATTACCTGCGCGGCAGCCGACGCGTGCGCACGAATCTGCTATGCCCGCAACGGGACTTACCTCTTCCCTGCGGTAAAAGCCAAACATACCGCCAATCTCACGTATGTCCTCGAGGACTTGCCTGGCTGGACGGCTGCGATGATCCGGGAGCTGTCGGCGCCGCGCCTCACCGGGAAGTTCGTCAGGGTGCACGACGCCGGGGATTTCTTCAGCGATGCCTACACTTTGGCGTGGTGTCGCGTTATGCGCGCGTGCCGTCAGGTGACGTTTTACGCTTATACCAAAGAAGTTCGCCGGTTCAAAAGGTTGATAGAACCGGACCCGCCGGAGAACTTCCTGTGGGTGTACAGCTACGGCGGTCGCGAAGATTCCTTCATCGACCCAGACCGCGACCGCGTCGCCGACGTATTTCCCAACGAGGACGCCATCACCGAAGCCGGTTGGTCCTCGCAGGAAGCCTCGGATCTGCTGGCGGTCCTCGGTCCACGCTTGGTCGGAGTTCCCGCGAACCGCATCCCACAGTTCCTCAAGCGCATGGGCGGGCGGCGATTGTCCGAGTGGCAGGCCGAGATCGACGCCGAACGGGCTCATAAGCGGCGCCGCCATCTGCATCTCGTGCCCGATTTCGGGACCGGAGCGCCGAGGCAGCCGAGCCACTCAGGCACTGCGGAAGCCGAACGAAATGCAGCCTGACCCGTCTGCGTCTTTCCTTGCTTGATAGGGGACTTCTGATGGTATTCGCTCTGGCGGAGGTGCTCGCCTCGCCGTTGCAGGACTATCTGCGCGATCCTGGTGCCGCGGTGCGCGGCGTCGTCGCCGCGCTGCGCGACGGCGCGCTTTCGTACGGGCCGGTCGCCGGTCCGGTCTTTGCGCTCATGGTCGCCGGTGTCCTGGCCGGGCGCCGGTGGTGGGCGCGCCGATGCCATGACCGGATTGCCGCCGACGCCCGGGGCGTCACGGTGCTGGCTCCGCCCACGGTGGATCCGGACGGTGCCGCGGCGTTGTACTCCAATCTGGTCGGCTTGTTGCGCCCCGGCTGGAAACGCCGGGTGCACGGCCAGCCGCACGTCGTGTGGGAGTACGTGTTTTCCCATGCCGGAGTCGCCCTGCGGCTGTGGCTGCCAGGCAGCGTGCCACCCGGCATGGCCGAACGTGCGATCGAAGCCGCCTGGCCCGGCGTACACACCCGGACCATGCCGGCCAAGCCGCCAATCCCCTTGTCCAACCCGCCGGGGAAAGCGGTCGAGGCCGCGGGTGGCGAACTGCGCCTGGCCCGGAGTGAGGCCCTGCCGATCCGATCCGACTTTCCGGCTGATCCAGTCCGGGCGCTGCTGGGCGCACCGGTTGGGCTCGCCACCCACGAACGTGCCGTGGTGCAGATCCTCGCTCGCCCGGTTACCGGCGCGCGTGTCCGCAAAGCCGGCCGAGCCGCCCGCCGAGTCCGCGCCGGCAGCTCGGTCAAGCTGGCGGGTCGACTGCTGGATCTGCTCACCCCGCACACCGGGTCACGAAAACCCAGCAAGGCGGCGAAGAAGCCGATCACCGATCACCAGACTTCTCTGGAGAACTCCGCGCAGGATCGTGCCATTGTGGCCAAGCAGCACAGCTCCCAGTACGAGACCCGCATCCGGTATGCCGTGGCCACCCTGGTCGACGAACACACCACCGGCGCGGAGCGCGTCCCGGTGCGCGAGCACCTCCGCGGGCGCGGACATGCCATCGCCAGTGCCTTCGCCGCCTACAGCGAGCATAACTACTACCGGCGCATCCGGCTCGCGCACCCGGTGCGGGCAGTGGCCGAGCGGCGGCTGGCAGCAGGCGATCTGCTCTCGATCGCGGAGATAGCCGCGCTGGCACACGTCCCCACCGACGAAGCCGTGCCCGGCTTGCAGCGCGCCGGGGCGAAGGCCGTCCCGCCGCCACCAGGGATCGCCACCGAGGGCCCCGGTATCAAGCCGATCGGGATCACCGACTCCGGCCACTCCCGGCCGATAGGCCTGCGCGTTGCCGACGCCCGTCACCATCTGCACATCCTCGGAGCAACCGGTTCCGGCAAAAGTGAGCTGATGGCCCGGATGATCCTCGACGACGCCGAAGCAGGCCGAGGGCTGGTCGTCATCGGCCCCAAGGGTGACCTGGTGACCGACACCCTCATGCGGCTGCCCTCGCGGCTCGGAGAGAAGGTCGTGCTCTTCGACGCCGACAGCCGTGCCCGCCCGCCCGTGCTCAACCCGATCGAGGGAGACGACACCGCTCGCACGGTGGACAACCTGGTCTCGATCTTCTCCCACGTCTACGCCTCCAGTTGGGGCCCACGCACCGAGGACATCCTGCGGTCGGGACTGCTCACCCTGCGCGAACTGCCCGGAACGCCCACCTTGACCGACCTGCCGAAGCTGCTCACGGTGCCCGCCTTCCGGCATCGCGCGCTCGAACAGATCTCTGACGATGTCCTGACCGGGTTCTGGACCTGGTACGACGATCTGTCCGACGCCGGCAGGGCACAGGTCGTCGCGCCCTTGATGAACAAGCTCCGCGGACTGCTGTTGCGCCCGTTCGTGCGGGCCTCCCTCGCCGGTGGCGAGTCCACCGTGGACATGGACGAGGTGCTCGATGGTCGTATCTGCTTGGTGCGCTTGGGCAAGGACGCGCTCGGGATGGATACCGCACGGCTGATCGGGTCGATCGTCGTGGCCCGTACATGGCAGGCCGCGACCCGCCGTGCTCGGATTCCGCAACGCGACCGCCGCGATGCCTCGCTCTACATCGACGAGTGTCACAACTTCCTGAATTTGGCTTATCCGATGGAAGACATGCTCGCCGAGGCCCGCGGCTACAGATTGTCGATGACGCTCGCACACCAATATCTGCGCCAGCTCCCGCGCGAACTGGAAGAAGGCATCAGCACCAACGCCCGGTCGAAGATCATTTTCTCCGCCTCGCCCGAGGACGCACGGCACCTGGCCCGGCACACGACACCTCGTCTCTCCGAGCACGACCTCGCGAACCTCGGCCGGTTCCACATCGCCGCGCGTCTGGTCCTCGACAGCGAGGAAGCTCCCCCGTTCACCGCGGTCACCGAGAAGCTCCCGCCTGCGATTCCGGGACGTGCCAAAGAAATCCGTCGACTCGCAAGGAGAAACGCCAAGCCCCGGAACACACCGTCACCTGCCGAGACTGTCCAGCCGGTGGCGCTCGATCCCCGCCGCGCGGCCTGAATCCCGCGTCCAGCGTAGTTGGAGGTTCGCGTCACGATGGTCAGTAATCCCACACCGCAGCGGCAGCTGCGTTCGCACCGGCCGGAACGTCCCGTCCCGCGGGTGCTCAACTCTGCCGAACATCACGCATGGCTGGCTCGGCATCTCACCGACCGGGACCGGTGGCTGTGCCGGATGCTGTTCGAGCACCACGTGCTCACCAGCACCCAGATCATCGACATCGCTTTCACCGGGCGCCGTGCCGCGAACCTGCGCCTGCGCAACCTCTATCAATGGGGCGTGGTGAACCGGTTCCAGCCGCACCGCGACCGCGGCTCGCACCCGATGTACTACGTCCTCGACACCGCCGGTGCGGTCACCCTCGCCCGGGAAGAGGGCGTCGACCCCAGGCAACTGGGCTTCAGCCGTGAGCGCGAGATCGGGCGTGCCTTCTCCTTGCAGCTGGCACACACCGTGGGCTGCAACGGTCTGTTCACCGCTCTGATCCGCCGGGCACGCGAGCCCGGGGCCACTGGCAAGCTCTCCGCGTGGTGGTCCGCCGCGCGCTGTGGCCGACACTGGGGCGACATCGTCACCCCAGACGGCTACGGCCGCTGGCGCGAGGGCCATCGGGAGGTCGAGTGGTTCGTCGAGTTCGACTTCGGCACCGAGCAACTATCCCGGCTGGCGGGCAAGCTCGCCCGGTACGAGCGCCTGGCCGACACCACGGGCATCACCACTCCGGTGCTGGTGTGGCTGCCCAGCGCTGCGCGTGAGGCCAACGCGCGCAAGGCGCTGACCGAGGCGCTGCGCGCCCTCGATCGGCCCGCTCGAGTGCCGGTGGCGACCAGCAGCGGCGAAGCCGCCGCTGATCCACTCGACATGGCCGCACCTCGCTGGCGACGAGTCGCCGAACTCGACACCACGAGCCGAGTCGCGCTAGTGCCGTGACGCAGATGGTTGGCGAGGTAATAGCCCGTAGGCCGGCGCGCTGATCTCGCCTGGCAGGCTGCCGGGTGGAGGTGGTGCCCGT
>NZ_JBVJCE010000005.1:0-20892 GCF_055588925.1 Amycolatopsis sp. NPDC041971
GCCTCAAACGCTACGTCGCCCGCGAAATCCACCGAACACTCATCACAGACATCAACAACCTCACCAACACCCCTTGACATCTATAGGAGCATCTTTCGTGACGCCTGACGTCCCGAAAGTGGCTTTCGCGACACCGCCGCCCCACGGCCGCGAGCGAAACCCCGCGACCCGACACCTTCGCATTACCCTCAAATAACCGCCTCGTCTTTTCACTCACGACCCGGTCGAAGAACGCCCGAGTAGGGCACTGTGACGAGCCCGCCTCTGTTACCGCAACACCCACTTGACCAGCGGTCATGAGACTTTGCCGGGACCTCGGTCGCAGAGGGCGTTGTCGTTCAAGTTTCGCACCGCCGCCAAGGCCGGGTCCGGGTTCCAAGTCGAAGGAAAGAAACCCATGGTGGAGGCGCTGACCGCGACGGCGCGCCGTCCGTCGGCCGTCACGGCGAACTGGGTGACGTAGCCGAAGACCATGCCGTTGCTGCTCCAGTACTCGGTTCCGCACGAGGCGGTCCGCCTGCCGATACCGAGCCCGTAGCCGCCGATCGGATCGAGCCGGAGCAGCTCGGCCCGCTGCGCCGGGCGCAGGAGAGTCCCATCGAGCAGCGCGATGGCGAACCGGCCGAGGTCGTCGATGGTGGTGATCAGCGCGGCCGCCGCGTCGTACAGCGAGGGGTTCATGACCGTGACGTCCAGTAGCGAACCGTCCGGGTGGTGCTCGTAGCCGCGGGCGTGCGGACCAAGGATGACCGGCAAGGTCCCCGGAGCGCTGGTGCCGTGCAGTCCCAGCGGGCGCACCACCCGATCACGCACCTCCATCGCCCAGGTGCGTCCGGTGAGACGCTCCACGATCATCCCGACGAGGAGGTAATTGGTGTTGCTGTAACCCCATCCCTGTCCAGGCGGGAACTCTGGCGTCCGAGTCATCGCCGCGGCGACCAGGTCCCGAGGACGGTAGGAGTCGAAACGCCGCTCGTCGAACTCGGCGGCGGTCGCCGGGAAGACGCCCGGGTAGCCGGGTACACCACTGGTGTGTTGCAGCAGCTGGCGAACGGTGACTTCTGTGCCGTCGTTGCCGTTACCGGTGACGACACCGGGCAGCCATCGATCCACGGTGTCCTCGAGGGCGAGCCTGCCCTCGCCGACCAGTTGCAGCACAACGGCGGAGACGAAGGTCTTCGTCACGCTCCCCGCGCGGAACCGCCCCTCGAACGGAACCGGCCCGCCGGTCCTCACGTCCCCGACACCGGCACGGGCTCGGATGGTGCGACCGTCCTTCGTCACCGCCGCCACCACCCCCGTGACCCCGACGGCATGGACGGCCGCGACGTCGCGCCACAGCTCCCCACTCGCCGAGGCCTCCGCCGGTGCCGCGGCCACGACCACCATGGCCGCCGCCAGACCACACCACATCCGCTTCCCCATCGCGCACCCCCTTGACGAACTGCCTGTGCCCACAGCATGTCCACTCCGCCGAGCCCGGCAGATCCCGCGCAGGATCGATCTCCTTCCCACCAGAGAGGGAATCCACTCGCCAAGCCTCACCCGTGACCTGCCTGCCATCGCTGGTTCAGCCGCGCTGCGCGGGTACCCGACGTCCTGGCCGTGTCAGGGCGGTGTCAGCACCGCGTCAGCGCGCTCGGCGATCGTGATCCCCGCTGGTCATCCGAGCACAGGTCTTCACCAGAAGGGGTTGCGACATGGTGGACGGAACATCCGAGCAGGGGCACGTGCGACGCAGGACAGTGCTGGCCGGAGCGCTGACCGCGGGCGCGCTCGTCGGCCTCGCCGGGCATGGCAACGCGGCCGAGGACAGCCATGACGGCAATGGGGTCGAGCACGGCTGGGGCAAGGTCGCCGACGTCTTCCGCAGGAACTTCAAGGAAAGCCCCGGTGAAGTCGGCGCGGCGTGCAGCGTCTACGTGGGCGGCCGCCAGGTCGTCAACCTGTGGGACGGTCTCGCCGATCGGGAGGCGAACCGGCCGTGGCGCAAGAACACCATCGTCCAGGTCGCGTCCACCACGAAGGGCGCCACCGCGATCTGTGCGCACATGCTGGCCCAACGCGGCGAACTGGACCTGGACGCCCCGGTCGCCCGGTATTGGCCGGAATTCGGCAACGCCGGCAAGGAAGAGATCCCGGTGCGCTGGCTGTTGTCACACCAAGCCGGGCTGCCGATCGTCGACGGTCCGCTGACCTTCGAGCAGGCATGCGCCTGGCATCCAGTCATCCGGGCACTCGAGGCACAGAAACCACTGTGGAAGCCAGGAACCGAACACGTCTACCACAGCGTGACCTACGGGTTCCTGGTCGGGGAAGTCGTTCGCCGGATCACCGGCAAGTCACTCGGGACGTTCTTCGCCGACGAGGTCGCCCGCCCGCTCGGGCTGAGCGCCTGGATCGGGCTGCCAGAGAAACACGAGAATCGAGTGGCCAAGCTCCACTACGCCGCGCCGTTCACCCTGGAAGAGCTGATCGCCGGCATGATCAAGCTGACGGGGCTGGACGCGGACACCGTCACCAGGTGGGTCAAAGCGCTCTGGGAGCCCGGCTCCGTGCAAGCCCGAGCAGGCGAACTGGGCGGCGCCCTCGACCCCACGACGGACTACTTCACCTCCCGCGCCTGGCGCGCCGCGGAATTCCCGGCCGCGAACATGCTCGCCGACGCCCGATCGGTGGCCAGGATGTACGCCGCCACGGTGAGCACCGTCGACGGGGTTCGCCTGCTGAACCGGGCGACCGTCAAGAAAATGACCGCCGTCCAGACCGACAAGACACCGATGCACGGACTGCCACCAGGACTGAACATCCCGGCCGACCGCTCCTTCTACATGTCGCTCGGATTCCACCGGGCATGCCCGCCGATGCCGATGACCGGACCGGGAGCCTTCGGCCACCCGGGCTCCGGCGGATCGATCGGCTTCGCGGACCCGGACGCCGGTGTCGGCTTCGGCTACGTCACCAACCTCTGGAACTTCCGCCCCGACGACCCCAGGGCGGCGAACCTGGCCAAAGCCGTCCGCGCCTGCCTCGGATGACAGGCGACTGCATGGCAACCGGGTACTGGCGCGGCCGGCCTCGCCTAGTGACCGTCCCGCTCAAGGTGACCGTAGTGAAGGTGCCCGCCAGGTGTTGCCGTCCCAGCGGGCACCCTAGGCGCCGAGGCGGCTGTAGAGACGTCCGCCGAGGGCCGCGGCGATCTGATTGAGGTCGCCCGTGGGGTTGAGCTGGGCGTACTGGCCCAGCAGTTCCGCCACGACATGCGCCTCGGTCTCCGACATGAGCGCCACACACCGCTCACGGCGGCCTTGTTCGGCCAATCGCTTGAGGACGCGAGCGTATTCCTGGTGGTCTCGCACCCCGGTCAGGCCGAACGGGTCCTGCCGCGCGGTCGAGTCGGTCATTCCGGCCTGCCCTTTCGAGTGATGTCGTCCGCCACGGAACCCGGGTTGACCTGCGGATCTGTGGTGACTGCGTTCCTTCACGCCAAGACAGGAGCAAATCTATGGTCACCGAGGTAGACATTCAATCGTCGATGTGTGTAGTGTTCTCTTCGTACCGAGAGAGACAACGTCAAGCAGGCGCGGGAGATGACGAAACTACCCGCGAGGTGAGACAAGACGGTCAGGCAGGACGAAGCCGATCAGTGAACAGGTTTCGACTGGTGAGCGGTGAAGTACCGGGATCGAGAAGAAGTGAAGACGTGAACAGCAAGGCCGATCCCGGCGAAGCAGTGCAGTAAACGCAGTACGCAGTTGCAAGAGCAGTACGCAGTAGCAAGTCGCCAGGTAGTTGCAAGTAGTCAGTGCAGAACCGGTCAGGTGACCGAAGCCGATCTTTGACGGGGCTCCGGGCAGTGGCCAGCGGCGTGACGCGTGCTGGGGCCGATCAGTGAAAGGGTTCCAGCCGGTGACGACCGCGAAAAGCGCAGTAATCGCAGTACAAGCAGTACCCAGTAAGAGAGAAACACCGGAAAGAAGGGAACGGGAGCATCATTGGATCGCCCGCCGCGGCTGGGCAGTAGTGCCGCGCGGGTACCGCAGGCCCATCGGATTGGAAGGTGGTTCTCGGTTACGAATCAGCGATCTCCGCATCGTCCGCCTCTCGGACGGACACCGCGGATGCAGGACACCGGCCTCACGGCCGGTCGACAATGGTGAAACCCAACCCTTGGGACCCCGGGCGCCACACGTGGCGCCCGGGGTCTCTTGTGCTGTGGAGGTGGAATGATTCCTGACCAACGGGCTACCCCCGATCCCGTTTCCGGCGGGGCCGACAAGTTCGACGACGACCATTACCCCGCGTACACCATGGGCCGCGCCGCGGACATGCTGGGCGCCACTCAGAACTTCCTGCGCAGTCTCGACGAAGCCGGGCTGATCACACCGCAGCGCTCGGCAGGTGGACATCGCCGCTACTCCCGCCACCAGCTGCGCATCGCCGCCCGTGTGCGGGAACTGGTCGACCAAGGTACGGCTGTCGACGCCGCCTGCCGCATCGTGTCCCTCGAAGATCAACTCCACGAGTCCCAGCGGCAGAACACCGAACTCCGCGCCGCCGAATAGCCGTCAGGTCAGGGTTTGCCGCCGCACCACGCGGTACACGCTGATTCGTTCTCGACCAGGCCCGGAGATCCGTCGCCAGGACGGAAGCAGTTTCTCCACCTGGGTCACTCCGCTTCACTGGTCTCGCGGCCTACGGGGTGTGCTCGTCCAGTCGTAGGCGGTGGGCGAGGGCGTCGCGGGCGAGGTCGGTCAGGGAGCGGCCGTGGTGGAAAGCGTGTGCGCGTAGCCGCGCGAGTGCCTGATCAGGCGGGATGGCGTGGGTGACCGCGAGGAAGCCGGCAGCTTGCTGGACTTCTTCCCGGTAGCGGCGAAGGCCGTCGCCGAGGCCGGAGCCGCTGGTCTGCAAACTCTGTGTGCTCGACAGCAACAAAGGCAGCAGCCCTTGCCGGACGCGATGGAAATCCCGGGATTGCGCTGCGGTCATGGCACCAGGCGTGGCCCGGTAACCGGTGAGGGCGCCCACCGTCCTGCCGTGGACTCGGAGCGGCGCGGCGATGACGGCTCGGGCCGAAGACTGCATCGCGGCAGGCAAGAACAGCGGCCAACGGGCCTGATCGGTACTGGCCAGATCGAATTCGGACACCGTGTAGCCCTGCTGAGCGGCTTCCACGGTGGGACCGTCACCGAGAGTGTATTGCAGATCGCCCAGCTCGGGCCCTGGCCCATCGGCGGGGTCGCACCACACCAATTCCAAGGTTCCGGCACCAGTGATCAAGTCGAGGGTGAGGACGTCCAGGCCGAGAAGCACGGCGACGCGCAGGGAAGCAGCGGCACCGAGATGCTGTCCGTCGGCGGCCGCGCGGTGCAGGCGAGCCAGGACGGCCTCGAGGTCATCGGGCGGTGTCACACCCATCACAAGGTCTGCCACCTGAGGCGTCGCCCCGGCGGCAAGAGAATGGCGTTCAGTGTCATACATCGGAGTCACCCGTCGAGCGGATTCCCCAACCCACGTTGGCGAAACTTCAGCCACCGGCGAGCTCAGGAGCGATTCACCCCGCGGAGGGGTCCGTCATGCCCGCTGGCAGGTGCTCGGCTCGCCTCATTCTCGGGTGGCCCGCCCAAGGCCACATTCCGACAGATTCCACACAGCCTGAACGACCTCACGATACGTCACTCATCGTAGCGTACCCGCCGGGAAGGCTGAACGCGGCCACAACAGGCCCCCTGCCTGGCTGGTCGTCGGCTTGACACGCAACAGGCCCAGTAGCTTCACCCATTCGAGGGACAGGCGGAGGGTTTATGTGTCCCGCGAGAGGACACTCAGGTGAGTGACCCTGTTCAGCACAGAGCACGGTCCCGGACCCCTGCCGGTTCAGCAGTGTGCCGGCAGGGCGCTATCCGGTTTTGATGGTGAACGGATGGCTGAAAACTGTCTTACGTGCCTCGGTGAGCACCGCGTGCACAGTCCCGTCATCCACCGTATGGCCGGTACGACTGTCCGCCGCGACGATCACCTCGGCGACGTCGTGAAGTTTGACGTTGGAGTGCTGGGAAATCGCCCTCAACGCGGCGAACGCCTGCTCGGAAGTGCAGCTGCAGAGCAGTCTTAGCATGCCTTTGGCCTGCTCGATCACCGGCATCGTCGCCAGTGCTTCCCGCAGCTGATCCCGCTCGACAACCGGGTCCTGACCGTTTTTCTTCACGTGTTCCTGCGTCGTCACACCTGCTCATCTCCACCCGGCAACTGTCACACTCCGCGCGACCATCAGCTAGGCGGAGCAAGGCGATCCAGGGTGACCTGGGGTGCCGGGGATCAGATACCACCTCCTCGCCCGACTCAAACCGATTCAGGATCGTTTCGGAGCCAGGTTGCGCGGCGCCGCCACTTGCTCTCGGCCTTCTTGCCTTGACTGCGGCTTCCTATGCGTCGTCGGGCTTGCTTCCGCGTGCCGAGCCTCACCGCTGTCTTGGAGACCGGGCAGGCCGGTGACCTCTCACCGCGCACGCCGTCCGGCATCGGAGCAACCCCGCTGAGATCGCCGAGGTTCTGCGGCGCAGCGGTTCCCACGCCGAGGAGCCGCAAGAGACGCCTGGCCCGTCGCCGGACCTCGAAAGCCCGGCCAGTGACACCACATCCACCTCACGGACACGGAATCCGCTCAAGGCACCGCGGCAAGCGCGACAGGCGCGCCTGGATCGAGCACCTCGATGCGGTAGTGAAGCCGACGGCGATTGTTGCGGGAACGAGAACGTCGTCGAAGAAACCACAAGGTCTTCGATTCACTCCGGAGGTGGCACTCGACGCGTTTTGACCGGTCCCCAGCGCCATGTCCTGGATCTGACCTCTCCGCCCTCGCGGAGTCCAGGGGCAACGGTGTGCACTGAGACTTGCTGTCCGGCTTCGGGGGCGCCGGGCAGCGTGGACCACTGATGCGGTTTCGAGTGCGCGGGTGACGAACGAGCGGGTCTGTGCCGAGCGTTGCCCGTAGGCGGGTGTCACTCGATCCGGTATGACACGCCCCGAGGGCTCAGCACACTTCTGATCACGGGTATCCGATGGCGAACGAAGGAGGAGAAGATGCCCGACAACGAGCTTCCGGGGTTCCTGATCATCGGCTTGATCTTCGTCGTCGCGGACGGCCAGATCCTTTACCGGGGCGCTCGGCGCTATCTCCGGCCACGAGATGGCGGCGAGGGGACCGGTTCGGCGGCGTGGATGGTGGTCACCGTCTTCCACCTGGTCGCCATCGGTGTGCTGGCCCTGCTCTCGGTCGTAGGACCCGGGTGGTCGGGTTCGACGGCCGCGCTGGTGGGCAGGTTGGGCGTCTTCCTGTTGCTGATGGCCGTGGCGCACGTGCTCACCCTGTCCGTGCTCGCCCGCCAGCGGCAAGACGACGTCGTCGAGGCTCACTTCCACGAGCGAGACGCCGAACGTTCACTGCCGCCGAACAGGCTCGAGTCCGACCGCGGGACCAGGCAGACGCCGACGGACGCGGTCTGGCAACCGGCCGTCACACCGGTGCCCGGGCAAGAAGGGCAGCATCCCCACGTGAGTCCGGATCTCGGGGATCATGGGCCGTACCGGGCTTGAGATCGGAACCGGCGGCGGCCGCGACTTCGGGCAGAAGGAAATCTCGGCTCGGTTGATGTGCTTGGGTACCGGCGCTGCCGGCGTCGAGTGCGGCTTGACGCATCGACTCCCGGTCACATGAACGAGGCGGAAGCGCCCTTCACCGCATCTGATGTGGTGAAGGGCGCTTCCGTTTCGAGCGGCGACGTCAGCCGGTGACGTCCAGGTGTGCGGCGACCGGGGTGGGCTTGGGTGCCTTGCCGCCGGGCAGGGGCTTGTCACCGGCGGGCTTGGTCGGCGGTTCCGGGGTGGCGCCGGGCTTGGCGCAGGTGGCCGACGCGATGTCCAGGGTCTGGGTGCGGCCGAGCAGCTTGGCCGACACCGCGGTCACGGTGAGGGTGCCGTCGGCGTTCTTGGTCTGCTTGTTGACCACCAACTCGACCAGCTGGGCGAGCGGGACGGTCGTGTTCGGCGGAACCTGGTCGAGGTCGAGTACCTTGCCGCCTGCCTTCAGGTTCGTGATCGACACCGAGCCCTTGCCGTCGCGGCATTCGGCTTTGATCGTGTCTGCGCTCAAGCCGGGCAGCGCGACCGTGGCGGGCAGGAGGCCGAGGTTCAGCGCGAGCGCGGCGACCCCGGACTTGGCGTGCCCCGGTCGCACTTCGGCGTTCAGTGCCTTCGCGGTGATCAGCGCCGGGCCGGGGGTCGGCAGCCCTGCTGAGGCGATGGATTCCTGGCCGGTGCCGGAGACCGACGGGGTGCGGGGGACCTTGATCAGTCCGGACGCGGCGATGGCGTACGCGGATTCGGCCGGGGCGGCCGTGGCGGGGATGGCGGTGAAAGCGAGAAGAGCCGCCGTCGTACCGGCGAGCACACTCGTTTTGCGCGGGGACAAGGAAAGTACCTCCGTAGGGGATCAGGTGATCTGGACGATGGTGCCGAGCGGCAGTTCCACGAGACGGTTCAGCGCCTCGCGGGTGACGCGGATGCACCCGTCGCTGGTGGCTTTGCCGACGAAGCTCTCGTCAGGCCAGGTGTGCAGGCCGACCGTGCCGGGGCCGCCGCCGAAGGTCTCGTGCGAATCGGAATGACTGCTCAGCGGCAGCACGATCGGGCTGTAGGTGTTCACGCTTTCCTTGATCGAAGCGAGGATGAACGCGCGACCGGTCGGCGTGGGGTGTTCGGGCTTGCCGGTACCGATGGGCCACGAGCCGGTCGGCTTGCCCGCTTCGAGGATCTCCAAGCGGAAATCGGCGAGGTCGACGGTGACGCGGAAGTCGTTGACCGCCGATTCGACGGATTCCGGTGTGGCACGCAGCCACCCCGTCGCGCCATTGGGACGTGCGGGCAGCAATACCTGGGCCCACTCACCCTGCCTGGCGATTACCGGCACCCAGGTCGGCGAACCGATCTGGGTCTCGGGCAAGCGGGCGATCGGCTCCGCGCCGGGGGCGCGGTGGATCACGGCGTCTTCCTTGGGGTGCAGTACTTCGCCGCCGGTGGGTGCCGTCGGGAGCGGGTCGGTGGGCGCGGAGGTCAGCTCGCCGAAGGTGTTCGCCTCCGGCAGCGCGGCGAGCGCTTCGGGGGATCCGGGCGCTGCGGCCGAGGGGGTGACGGCGTCACCTTCGTTCGCGGTCGCGCCACAACCGGACAGCGGCAACGCGATCAGTATCAGCGCGAGAAGCGCGTAAATCGCCGGTGGACGTGTAGGACCGCAAGAGACCTGCGGAGTGATCATCGGGGCCTGTCCTTGTGCAGAGTCATCCGCAACGGGATTCGATTCCAGAAGGTCAATTCTTAACATTGAAACCATCTGTCAATCAATGCTCACGATGTGTATTCGAAGCGATCTGCCTGCGGTTTCCCACTGTTTTCCCAGGTCGCGGGCATTCAGTACATTCACTCGATCGGTGAGGGTACGGGAAATTCGGTAACAGCGAGGAAGTCCACTCAGAGTGGATTCCGGCCGCCATTCTCGAGGGTACGACGAGGAATTACGTCGTGATGATCACGCGGCGTGGTCGTCCGGTCGGTTGCCGGCACGCCGAACCCGTTTCGACAGGCAGACGTGGCGGAGCCGTCCTGAACGACGCACCTAGTCCTCGTCGAGCCACGCGATCTGGACAGGTCGCCGACCGTGCCCGCGTGACACCATGGTCGCGCGGCCCGGGGGCAGCAGGGCGGGTGCGACGTCGCTTACCTGCGGACCGTCGGCGGGGTCGCCGTTCCCGACAAGACCGGTGGCGCTGATGGCGTGCAGTTGGCCGGTCACCGGGTCGTCGGTTTCTCTGGTGTTCCCGGCGATGATCAAGTGAAGTCCGACGTCCTTGGACCCGGGGATGAATTCCCGCAGCGGTTCCAGTGGGTTGGTGTCGCGGTGGTGCACGAAGTGGTAGTCGTCGACCACGACGAACAGCTCGGGGCCTGTCCACCAGCTTCGGTTCCTGAGCTGCTCCAGCGTCACGTCCTGGTCCGGTAGCCGTTTGCGCAGCGAGCTTGCCACGTCGGACATCGCGCCGTTCAACTGATTGGCCGACACGACATAGGCGAGCAGGTACTCGGCCTTGACGAAATCGAGCATGGTGCGCCGGTAGTCGACGAGGATAATGACGGCCTCCTCCGGCGTGTAGCGCTTCTCGATACCGCGCACGACGGTTCGCAGGAAGTTCGTCTTGCCCGAATCCGGTCCCATGAAGGCCATGAAGTGCGATTCGGCGGCGAGATCCAGATGTACCGGCTCGAACGTGGTCGCACTGATACCCACCGGGACGCGCCGAC
Organism: Amycolatopsis sp. NPDC041971; assembly: GCF_055588925.1. Taxonomy (NCBI): domain Bacteria; kingdom Bacillati; phylum Actinomycetota; class Actinomycetes; order Pseudonocardiales; family Pseudonocardiaceae; genus Amycolatopsis; species Amycolatopsis sp. NPDC041971. Next base: position 10,354 of record NZ_JBVJCE010000005.1, read on the forward strand.
CGCGACCGTCCTGTCCGGACTCGGCGACGTCCTCGTACCGCACCTGCGCGGGCAGCGATCGGAGGAGCTGGACCACGTCCGGTGACAGGTCGATGAACGGCACTCCGTCGAACGTCGCGGACTCGAAGCGCGATTGCGCGACGAACATGGCGGATTCGAACCGGGCCCGTTCCGCGAACGTCGCCGAGGTGAAGACCGCGTCACCGGTGAACATCACGGACTCGAACACCGCGGCCTTGGTGAAGGTGACGCCGGAGAAGTCCGCCTCGCCGGTGAAGGTCGCCGACTCGAACAGCGCGTCGCCGGTGAACGCCGTACCACCGAACCCCGCGCCGCCGATGAAGGTGGCCGAGGTGAACGTCGCCGAGCGGACCTTGCGATCACGCAAATCGAACTCGAGAAGGACGGCACCGGACAGGTCGAGGTCGATGTCCCGCCAGAACGCACCGTCGAGTCCGTGGGGCCGCAAGTGAGCCGCCAAGATCGTCTGCGCGGTCTGCCGGACCCGGTGTTCCTGCGTCTTGACCCGGTCGGCGGCGAAGTCGCGAGTGGCGTCGGTGAACATCCGCAGGTAGGCGCAGAGCACGTTGACGATCGTCTGTCGTTGGTCGGCGTTGCCCTGCCCCAGCCGTTCCAGCGCGTACAACCCGCCCAGCTGAACCGGTGGCTTCTCCGAGCCGAGCTGCTCGACCGCCTTGCTGTACAACTCGGCGACGCGGCGTTCGGTCGCGTCCTGCTGAGACTCCTCCGCCACCCGCTCCTGCAGAGCGTGCGTCTTGGCGACGGCCTCCTGGTCGAGTTCCTTCTGCTTCAACGCGATCTCCGCGGTGCGTTGCCGCCGTGCCGCGAGCAGCAACGCCGCCGCACCACCCGTGCCGACGACAATGGTTCCGGCGGCCTTGATCGCCTCCAGCTGGTTGCGCTGCCGAGGATCCCCCTCGCCGTAGGCCATCAGCAACCAAATCGCCATGGCGATGCCCAGCACCACGATCACCGCGGCCGCCGCCCAGATGGCTTTGGGTGACAGCACGGTGTAGCGCAACGTCTCCGGCTCCGCCGAACTGGATTTCCTCGTCACCACTGAGCTCTCGTCTCTCCAGAGGCGTCCGCATCCGCGAACCCGGGTCCGATCGTGGTCGGTCCGCTGATCATGCTCTCGGATGGTCAACGAGCCGGACACCGGTGTGCGGTACCTGTGCGGCCCGGGAGGGAGGTGTACGCGGCGACCGGCGGGGATTTCTCCCCGCCGCCGGTCGCCGCGCTCACTGTTCCGCCTCAGCCGATCGGGGTCGATGTGCAGGCGTTACCGTTCTTGCCGCCCACCTTGGTGAAGGAACCGTTGGCGTTCCTGTTCCAGAAGCTCACGCAGATCAGTGAGCCCCTCGGGAAGCTCGCGTTGACCCGGAACGTGTGATCCGACTCGCGATTGGTCGGGCCGGTCTGCTTGTAGCTCCCCGGCCCGAAAAGCTCGAAGAACCCGAATTCCGCCGTCGTGTTGAGGTTTCGGGAAGCGATGACCTCGGAGATGCCGTTGCCGCTGCCGTAGGTGTTGTTGCAGATCGTCGTCCCGCCGTAGCAGACGGTCTCCCGTGCGGTGACACCGCTCGTGCCCGCCGAGGCAGGCGCGGCCAACCCCAGCACAGCCACCGCGGCAGCCCCGGCCGCCGCCCAGGCGCGAGTGCTCACTCGAAGTCCCATGATTTCTCCTCCGATCGCGCGGCACCCGGCCGCTCCAGGCCCCGCCGTCCGTCACACGCCCGGACGCGGCGGCGGCGTTGCCCGCCCATCCGCGAACCACCCGAACGGAGTGACAAAGTCTCCACCGATGTCTCACGCGGACTTCGTTCGGTCTCCGCCCTGAACGCCGCGTCTCAGGCGGCGGACCTGGTCCAGCGCAAGGCGTTGCGCAGGGCGGTGAGCAGGGCGTCGTCGTCGGCGAAGGTGGATTCCTCGTCGCCGACCGGTAGCCAGATCTTGTGGACGAGGTACCCGCGATGGTGGCGGGTGAGCGTGATGCCGGGATAGGTCATCCTTTCGGGCCGGCCGCCGGGACCGTCGTCGATGACCACCGTCCGGGGCTCCCAGCGCAATTGGACATCCCGATGAGCCCTCATCCGGCCGCACCTCCCTCTCCGTCGTCTCCTCGCTCTGTCGTTTCAGAAGCCGTGCGTGTAACAGACAGGTTGGTCGATGCCGAGCCCGGATACGGAATCCGGCGGTGTCGCGCGGGACCGAAGAAGTCCGGGCGTTGAACAGGCCGGGGACTTCTCAGCGGTTCTCGAGCGCCCGAAGGACGCGAAACCTGGCCAGCCGGGGCAGCATTTCCCCCCTGGCGCCGGGCCGGATCTGACCATCGAGGTCGGCGTGAGCGGTCAGCACGATGTTGTGAACGGTGGATCCCTTCGTTGACCGTGATCGTCCTCTGGCGGTATGGTCGTAATATGTAAACGCATCCGGTTGCGTATTTGAAAGGCGGCGAGCTGGATGACGAAGACCCTGAGCAAGATCCTGGTGCTCTTCCTGGCCCTCGTGGTGGTGGCGGCCTGGCTGGTCGTTCTCCGGCTCAAGAACGTGGCGGCGCCCGTGCTGGTGGGTTACAGCCTGCTGCTGCTCGGCCTGGTGGTCGGAGTGCTGTGGCCCGGTGTGTATGGACGGCGCCTCGGGCGTGCCCGCGTCGGGTGGCTTCTCGGCGTGCCGGCCGGCCTGGGCACACTCGGGCTGTACTTCGCGGTCGTCTTCTACATCGCGGACGTCCCCGTGCTCCTCGGCTTGGCCGCCGCGGCCTCGTTGGCCGGAGCGATGATCGCCGTCTTACGCGGACGCCGCGAGGTGGCGAAATCGGCCGCCAGTCGCGGCAGACGGGTATTCGTGCTGGGTGGCGTCGGTGTAGCGCTGGGCGCTATGAGCGGGCTGTCGGCCGGCTGGATCGAGCGGCATCGCCAGAACCAGTGGGCACGGGCCGAGAAGGAGCGGGAGGAGGCGATCCGCGCCCCCGGCGGTCGGCGGCGGATCACCGACGGCGCGGTGCGGGTCTTCCCGCTGCACACCGGCGACACCGTGGTCACTTTCGGCCAGTTCTACGGCGGCCTCGACGGCTGGGAAGGGCCGAACGGCTACCTGCGCACCTTGCTCGACAAGACGACGATCACAGTGCCGGTTTACGCCTACCTCGTCGATCATCCCCGGCACGGCGTGCTGATGATCGACGCCGGGATCCACTGGGAACAGGCACACGACCACGACGGGTACTACAACCACAACGCCATGGTGTCGCGCCTGCTGAGCGACCGCGACGAGTACACGATGACCACTGGCCAGGACATGCGAGTCCGCCTGGCCCGGCTCGGGTACGACGTCAAGGACGTCACGACCGTGTTCCTCACCCACGTCCACGACGACCACGCCGGCGGCCTTCGTCACCTACCGCAGGCCACGGTGGTGGTGGATCGGCGCGACTGGGACAACGGCGTGCTGTACCCGTATTCCTTCGATCTGGTCAAAGACAATCTCACGTTCCCGCGCTTCGACTCGGGCGCGTACCACGCCTTCCCCGAGAGCCAGGACTACTTCGGTGACGGCAGCGTGATCCTGTTGCCGACACCTGGACATTCACCGGGGCACATGTGCGTACTGCTGCGCATGGATGACGGAAACGCGCTGTTCATGGGGGACACCCTCTACACACTCCCGCATCTCGCCGTCGACCAGGTCCGTCAGATGACGATCGGCGGTACGGACACCATGCACCAACTCGACGCGGCACGGCGCATCCAAGACCTGCTCGTCTCGGCACCCGGCACCGTACCGTTGTTCGCGCACGACAACACGCCCTACCAGTTCGACGCGATCGAATCCGTTTTCGCACAAGGGATCCCCGGAGCAGAAGGAATCAGGAGGCTTCGCCAGCACATGAGTGCCGTCCTCACCCCCGACTGGCGGTTACGCCCGGGACACCGGCCGCGGTTCGTCCCGGAGCGGGCGCGGGTGGAGTTCCGATGACGTCGGCACGCCGCTCCCGAGGCAGGCCCCGCGACCCTCACGCCGACGAGTTGATCATGAAGACCGCACTGGAGCTGTTCGCGGAACGCGGGATGGAAGGCGCGAACTTCGAGCAGATCGCCAAGCGCGCCGGGGTCGCCAAGGTGACCATCTACCGGCGCTGGTCATCGAAGGAGGAACTGCTGACCCAGGCCATCGAGCAAGCCCGCACCCTCGTGCCGGAGACGGAGATCTGGGCGGAGGCGGGCACGTCGGCACGGCAGCCCGACGAACGGCTGATGGAATCCTGGGTCGGTACCTTCGGTGACACGGGGTTTCGGAACGTGCTCGCCCAACTCATCGGCTCCAGCGTCAGCCACCCCGCTTTGCTGGCCATCTACCGGGAGCAGTACATCCAGCCCCGGCGCCGGCTCATCCTCGCCGCGCTCGAGCGGGCCGAAAAGGACGGCCGGCCGGCCGAGGACGCCGACCTCGACTCGGTGATCGACATGGTGGTGGGCGCGGCCATGTACCGCATGCTCATCGACCCCATCACGGCAGACGACCCCACCACCACGCGCCGCTACCTGGACGACATCATCCGCCAGGCCAACCGGCTGCTCCAGCCCCACCGCGAGGAACGGACGTGACCGGGCACATCGACGTCCACACGCGCATGATCCCCATTGGTTGCGCGGCCACGGCGTGCACGCACCCGGCGGCCGCGAACTCGCCGACTGGAACCCTGGCCTGGCTCGGGAACACTCATTCAGGGCACGGAGATGACTTCGATGGCGACGACGCAGGTGTCATCGTCGGTGTCGGCGGTGCTGAAGGTCAGAAGGGCATCGAGCTGTTGCTCCAGGCTGCCGTGGTGCGCATCGACGAGTTCGACCAGGTGCGAGATGGAGTCCTGGACGGGACGGTCGCGGCGTTCGATGAGTCCGTCGGTGTAGAGGAGCAGGACATCGCCGTCGTCGAGCTGTAGTCGCTCCTCGTCGTACGTCGCGTCGGGGAGCGCACCGAGAAGTGTTCCCTGGATGAGAGGCAGCGTGGTGGTACGGCCCTGCTGCCGGAGGATGGGCGGCAGATGTCCGGCGCGTGCCCAGCGCAGTGTTCGGCTGGACGGGTGATAGAGCGCGGCGACCGCGGTCGCGGTCACCTGGTTGGTGAGGTTGTAGGCGACCACATTGAGCCAGGTGAGCAGCTGAGCGGGTCCGGCGCCCGTGGCGGCGAGGCCGCGCAGTGCGTTGCGGAGGTTGACCATGCCGGTGGCCGCCTCGATGCCGTGTCCCGCGATGTCGCCGACGCACAGAAGGATCTCGCCACTGGGCAGGGCGACGGCGTCGTACCAGTCGCCCCCGACGAGGTTCTCCTTCTCGGCGGGCCGGTAACGGACAGCGGCACGCAGTCCTGGTACGTCGAGTGGCGCCCGCGCGGGCGGCATGATCGCGTGCTGCAGTTGCAGGGTGAGCCGGTTGTGTTCGATCGCCTGTTGTTCGGTCGCGGCCAGCCGGTCGTGAGTGGCCGCGAGCGCGACTTCGGCCCAGTGCTGGGCGGAGACGTCCTGGTAGGCGCCGCGAATGGAGATGAGCTTGTTCCGGCTGTCGACGACCGGCTCGGCGACGACCCGGATGTAGCGGGAGACGCCGTCGGATCGCTGGAGCCGGAACGCGGTCGACGTCGAACGTCGATGGTGCAGCAGGGCGCGGAGAAATCGGCCGATCGAGTGGGAATCGTCGGGGTGCGCGTAGTCGGCGAGGCGGGTGAGAGGAAGTGGGGTCGCGGTGGGAGGAAGTCCGTAAAGGTCGAACAGTTCCGAGTTCCAGAGCACCGCACCCGAAACGACGTTTTCCTCGAAACCACCGATCCGGCCGAGCCGTTGGGCGTGCTGCAGCAACATGGTCAGCTTCGCGGCGTCGTCCTGCGGACGGAGGCCGACCAGGACCGTGTCGGCGATCCGGCTGATGGTGACGTCGGCGAGTACGGGCAACGGAACCTGGTCCACCGAGGTGGCGAGCATCATGTTCCGATCCTGGAACGGCTCACCCGTGGCGTAGACACGGTGGATCGTGTCCAGCAGGCCGTTTTCCTCTGCCGCCAACGGATACACCTCGAGCAACCGGGATCCGATGATCCGATTGCCCGGACGTCCTGCCGGGTCGACGAAGCGTGAGTTCACGTGGTGGATCCGAAAGTCGTCGAGCCGGTCGGCCTCGTCGACGCACGGGCACAGGAGAAGGGTGGGATCAGGTAGCCTGTCCACGAGATCGACCAGCTCGCCGAGCATCTGCGCGGCGGAGTGAATAGGGGATCTGACGACGCTTTCCGTCGAGTTGTCGAGGGTATGCGCGCACAGCTCCGCCAGTGCCTCCAACTGCCGCCGCAGCCGGTCGGGCTTGAGCGCCGGCTTGTCGGGCCAGCAGATTTCGACGACGCCGATTATGCGTCCGCCGGTGCCGGTCGGAATGGTCGCCCGGACCCCGTCGGCCATGGTGTGCTGCCCGATCGAGGGAAGGCCGGAGCCGCGCAACGTCGGGAACCACACCAGTTCGCGTTCGACCAGTGCGGAATGCGCGGGTGTCGGCACCCCGGGCGGGACGTAGCACCAGCGGGCCGCCTCCTCCGCGGAGAACCCGGCTGAGCCGGCCAGGGTGAGCGAGCCGTCCGGGCCCGCGAGCCAGACCGCGACCGCGGTCGCCCCGAGGGGCTGGAGCGCGTGCTCGAGAATCGCTTCGGCGACACGCTGGGTGTCATTCGTTGCCAGCGCGCCACTTTCGGCCGTCCGCAACCGTACGGCGACCGAACTTTCGGTTTCCTGGTCGTCCGCGCGAGCCAGGAATTCCGCCGCCACGTCGCTGAGTCGATCTTTCGCGGCCTCGCCGACGACGTCGGCGGCGAACTCCAAGCGCGTCATTCCGGCGCGTTCGGCCAGTGTCGCGAGCTGCCGTGCGGCGTCGCCCGGACCGCATCGCAGACGCTCCATCAGCACGCCCTTGGCGAGCTCGACCAGGGCGCGGCCGTCGGCGACGGCGTGCGCGTGGTCGACCTCGCCGCGCAGACGGGTGACCGTGGCGGCCAGGCGTGCCACGTTGAGGGCGAGGTCGGCGGAGTGCCCTTGTGCGGTGTCATCGACGGACATGTGGCGTTCCCGCTCAGGCCGTCAGGTGCCGTTTGAGGCAGGCGATCAGCTCGTCCGTGTCGACCGGTTTGGTGACGTAGTCGTTCGCGCCCGAGGCGATGCTCTTTTCGCGGTCGCCAGGCATCGCCTTCGCCGTGACGGCGACGATGGGCAGCCTCGCGTGTTCGGGCATGGCCCGGATCGTCGCGGTGGCCGTGTATCCGTCCATCTCGGGCATCATGATGTCCATCAGGACCAGATCGATGCCCGGCTGGGTGGCCACGCGCTCGACACCTTTGCGGCCGTCTTCGGCGTGCAGCACGTGAAGTCCGTGCAACTCGAGGATTCCGGTGAGGGCGTAGACGTTGCGCGGGTCGTCGTCGACGATCAGCACGGTGCGGCCGTGCAGGGTGCTGTCGACGTTCCGAAGGTGAACGGGCGTCGACTCGTTGCCGGGCTGGACCAGCGGCAGGACGGCTCCCGGCTTCTCCGCCGACAAGTGCAACGCGAGCCGTTCACGCAGTTCGTCCAGGCCGGAAAGCACTTCGAGCGACAGGGTTTCGGCCCGCGCCTGCAGCAGCTGTTCCTGATCGTGGTCCAGCCGCCTGGTGTTGTGGACCAGGATGGGGACGGTTCTCAGGGCGTGGTCGCCTTGCACAGCGTCGAGGAAGGTGAACGCGGTCCCGTCCGGCAGGTCGAGGTCCAGCACGACGCAGTGGTAGGCATCGGCGGCGAGCGCGGTGGCCGCCTGTTGTGTTCCGGCCGCGGTCACCACCTCGACGTCGGCGGTCACGACACCGAAGTCCCTGCTGTCGGCCAGATCGCCGGCCGCGCTCTCGGCGACGAGTGTCAGCAAGCCACGCTGACGTCCTTCGATGACGAGCAGTCGCCGGTGGGTCAAAGCCGATGGCTCCGATTCGGCCTCGGTGTCCGGCTTGCGCGCCGGTTCCCTACCGATCGCGGGCCGTTCCGCGAAGTCCGGTCGCGCGATCGGAAGGTAGAACGTGAAGGTGCTGCCCTCGCCGAGGGTGCTCTCCGCGGTGAGATGACCACCGAGCAACTGCGCGATCTCCCGGCTGATCGACAAACCGAGACCGGTGCCGCCGTATTTGCGGCTGGTCGTGCCGTCGGCCTGCTGGAACGCGCCGAAGATCGATTCGAGCTGGTGTTCGGCGATCCCGATACCCGTGTCGACGACCCGGAAGGCGACCGCCGGGCCGTTCGCGTGTACGGCGGGAGGTAGCTCGTCGGTCCCGGCCGGTGCGATGTGCAGTTCGATTCCACCCGTGTTGGTGAACTTCACGGCGTTGGAGAGAAGATTCCGCAGTACCTGCCGCAGTCGCGCATCGTCGGTCAGCAGCTGCGCGGGGGAGTCTTGGCCGACGACGATTTGGAAGTCGAGATGCCGCTGGGAGGTCATCGGGCGGAAGGTCGCTTCGACGTAGTCCAGCAGCTGCCGCAGCGGCACCAGCTCCGGGGTAACGTCCATCTTCCCGGCTTCGACCTTGGACAGGTCGAGGATGTCGTTGATCAGCTGCAGGAGATCCGAACCGGCCGAATGGATGATGCTCGCGTACTCCACCTGCTTGGAAGTGAGGTTCCTGGTCGGATTCTGGGCGAGCAGCTGCGCGAGGATCAACAGGCTGTTGAGGGGGGTTCGTAGTTCGTGGCTCATGTTGGCCAGGAACTCCGACTTGTACTTCGACGCCAGTGTCAGCTGATGGGCGCGGGTCTCGAGTTCTTGCCGCGCCTGCTCGATTTCGAGGTTCTTCGTCTCGATGTCGTGGTTCTGGGTCGCCAGGAGTGCCGCCTTCTCCTCCAGCTCGGCGTTGGAGCGCTGCAGTTCTTCTTGCTGTGACTGCAGTTCCTGCGAACGTGTTTGGAGTTCGGCGGTCAGCCGCTGCGACTCGCCGAGCAGTTCGTCGGTGCGCGCGTTGGCGACGATGCTGTTGACGTTGACGCCGATCTGTTCCATCAGCAGTTCGAGGAAGGCGCGGTGCACCGCGGTGAACCCGTGGACCGAAGCGAGCTCGATGACGCCGAGGACCTGATCCTCCACCACGATCGGGAGCACGATCAAGTTCGCCGGTCTCGTCTTCCCCAGACCGGACGAGATCGCCACGTAGTCCGCCGGGACGTCGTCGACGACGATCGGGCGCCTGCTGCGCGCCGCCTGCCCGACCAGCGACTGGCCGATCCGGAAGCGCACCACCGGGCCTTCTTCACCGTCCGGATGCCCATAGGCGCCGACCAGGCGGAGTTCCGGCGACTCCGTCGTGTCGTCGGCGAGGTAGAACGCGCCGTACTGTGCGGCGACCAGCGGAACCAGCTCGTCCATCACCGCGGCCGCGACGATGGCGAGATCACGACGTCCCTGCATCAGACCGGTGATGGTGGCGAGGTTGGACTTCAGCCAGTCCTGTTCCTGGTTCGCCCGCGTGGTCTCGCGCAGCGATTCCACCATCGAGTTGATGTTGTCTTTGAGCTCGGCGACTTCGCCGGAGGCGTCCACGGTGATCGAGCGGGTGAGGTCGCCTTCCGCGACCGCGCTGGTGACCTTGGCGATCGCCCGGACCTGCCGCGTGAGGTTCCCGGCGAGTTCGTTGACGTTCTCGGTGAGCCGCTTCCAGGTGCCGGACACGCCTTCGACCTCTGCCTGGCCACCGAGCCGTCCTTCGCTGCCGACTTCGCGGGCGACGCGGGTGACCTCGGCGGCGAAGGCGGAGAGCTGGTCGACCATCGTGTTGATGGTGGTTTTGAGTTCCAGGATCTCGCCGCGCGCGTCGACGTCGATCTTGCGGGTGAGATCGCCTTGGGCGACGGCGGTGGTGACCTGGGCGATGTTGCGGACCTGGCCGGTGAGGTTGTTCGCCATCGAGTTGACGTTGTCGGTGAGGTCCTTCCAGGTGCCGGCGACGTTCGGCACCCTGGCCTGCCCGCCGAGGATGCCTTCGGTGCCGACTTCACGGGCGACACGGGTGACCTCGTCCGCGAACGCGGAGAGTGTGTCGACCATCGTGTTGATGACGTCGGCCAGCGCGGCGACCTCGCCCTTGGCCTCGACGGTGATCTTGCGGGAGAGATCGCCTCGCGCGACCGCCGTGGCGACCTGGGCGATCGAGCGCACCTGGCCGGTCAGGTTGGACGCCATCACGTTGACGTTGTCGGTCAGATCCTTCCAGGTGCCCGAGACACCCCGCACTGTCGCTTGCCCGCCGAGGTTGCCTTCCGTGCCGACTTCGCGGGCGACACGGGTGACTTCGTCGGCGAAGGCGGAGAGCTGGTCGACCATCGTGTTGATGGTGTCCTTGAGCTCCAGGATCTCGCCGCGCGCGTCGACCCGGATCTTCTGGGAGAGGTCACCGCGAGCCACCGCGGTGGTGACCTGGGCGATCGAGCGGACCTGTGCGGTGAGGTTGTCCGCCATGAAGTTCACGGAG
>NZ_JBVJCE010000005.1:20991-27865 GCF_055588925.1 Amycolatopsis sp. NPDC041971
GTCGGTGAGGTCGCGCCAGGTGCCCGAGACGCCCTTGACGTCGGCTTGGCCGCCGAGACGGCCTTCGGTGCCGACCTCGCGCGCGACGCGCGTGACTTCGTCGGCGAAGGCGGACAGTTGCCCCACCATGGTGTTCAGCGTGTCCTTCAGCTCCAGGACCTCGCCGCGGGCCGTCACGTTGATCTTCTGCGACAGGTCGCCCTTGGCGACCGCGGTCGCGACCTGGGCGATATTGCGGACCTGGTCGGTGAGGTTGCCCGCCATGAAGTTCACGGAGTCGGTGAGGTCGCGCCAGGTGCCCGAGACGCCCTTGACGTCGGCTTGGCCGCCGAGACGGCCTTCGGTGCCGACCTCGCGCGCGACGCGCGTGACCTCGTCGGCGAACGAGGACAACTGATCGACCATCGTGTTGATGGTGTTCTTCAGCTCGAGGATTTCACCTCGCGCGTCCACCGTGATCTTCTGCGACAGATCGCCCTTGGCGACCGCGGTCGTCACCTGCGCGACATTCCGGACCTGGTCGGTCAGGTTGCCCGCCATGAAGTTCACCGAGTCGGTGAGGTCGCGCCAGACACCGCCGACGCCCGGAACCTCCGCCTGGCCGCCCAGCCTGCCCTCGCTGCCGACTTCGCGGGCGACACGGGTGACTTCGTCCGCGAACGAGGACAGCTGGTCCACCATCGTGTTCACGGTGTCCTTGAGCTCGAGGATCTCGCCTCGCGCGTCGACGTCGATCTTCTGGGACAGGTCGCCTCGGGCCACCGCGGTCGCGACTTGGGCGATGTCACGCACCTGGGTGGTGAGGTTGCCCGCCATCGCGTTCACCGAGTCGGTGAGGTCCTTCCAGGTGCCTGAGACACCCGGTACCTTCGCCTGCCCGCCGAGCTGCCCCTCGCTGCCGACTTCGCGGGCGACACGGGTGACTTCCGAGGTGAACAGGGACAGCTGATCCGCCATCCCGTTGAACACCGTCGCGATGTCGCCCAGTAGACCGTCGTCGCCGTCCGGAAGCCGAATGCCGAAGTCCCCGTCCCGCACCGCGGTCAAGCCGGCGAGAAGCTGCCGCAGCTCCTCTTCCCCAGCGCGACTCATCGTCGAAACCGCCGACCCACTCATCCGCCACCACTCTTCATTCACAAGGTCGAGGAAAGTGTTCGGGCGAGAAGGAACGGCCCGCACGGTTCCCGAGCATAGCCAAGCTGTACTACTGTCCATCGTGACGGTTGAGCAACCAGCCGCAACCGCCCGGCGGGTCCTGTGGCCGGCTGTCTTCGGGTCGCTCTAATACGAACCATATTCAGGGCGAAACGCCGTGCCTGAACGAGTCCATGCCGCCTCGCGCCGTGGACAATTTCGGCGTACCCGCTTGTGAACTGATTCTTCGCTGGATGGTTTCGAACTACTCGGAGAAAGGGTTACGTAGTGACATCGACTCGGTAGTAGGCGCGGCGTGATGAGTAACGAATCACAGCTGTGACGTCATCCAGATCGCCATCCACAAGAGGCATCCCAGCGCTCCGCCGACCCCGAAGGCGAGCAATAGCAGCCGTAGGGCAGCGATCTCGCTTGCCCTTCCAGAGGTCCTGGTCATCCCCGTGGGTGTGCTTGTCGTATCGGCCATGGCCTCGACTTCCCCAGCGAACCGCGTTTTACACCTGGATCGCCGTACCTGGTGAACCGGCCGGATGACGAGACCGGATTCCCGTGTGCGCGGTGTCGCGCGCGTGACCCCGATGTTCAGCAGTCAGCGCCGATCGGCCTCGAGAGCGGCGGCCTGGTCGGGGTGCACGGTGAACAGAGCCAGCAGCCCGACGAGCTCCAGCGTTCTCCGCAGGGCCCCGGTGTTGTCGAGGACCAGCCTCACCGGGACGCCGGCGTCGGTGGCGCGAGTGCGGATCTTGACCAGCTCGTTCAGGCCGGTGCTGGAGCAGAAGGTCACCTTCGACAAATTCAGCACGACGGCGACGGTGCCCGGAGCGGGCTCACCGTCCAAGACGTTCCCGAGAATTTTGGCGGTGGCCAGGTCGATTTCCCCGATGGCCCCGATGACGACTCGGCCGTCGCCGGGGCGGGTCACCGTGACTGTCAGCGGGCCATCGCCGGTGTAGGTTTCGTCGGGGTGCTGGGTCGTCACCGTGCTGCTCCTCATCAGGGGTGCGGCCCGGGTCACCGATGGTCCGGCTGAGCGGGCCATCGGCTTAGGCTGTTGGATGATAGACCCGCTCCCCGGCGGATCACAGCCGGTGCTCCACGCGGAGGTCGCCGACCTCGCCTCGCACGGGTTGCCTGAAGTGGGCATGCCGAAAGTTCGAGAAGGCCGCGACCGTCCGGATTCCTCACGTATACGGTTTCCGGGACGGTCCGCTTTCCGGTCGGCGCCCGGTGTTCGTAGCTGAGAGGGTTTGTGCTCATGGAAACGCAAGGCTCGCCGTCGGGTTCCGGTGACGGTGACCCGGACCTTCTTCACGTGGTGGATGGTTCGCCGGTCGTCGTATGGCAGGCGGATGCCCGTAGCGGTGCCTACTCTTTCGTGTCCGAGGGATGCCGGCGCCTGCTCGGGCATCCTGCCGCCGCCTGGCTGGCCGATCCGGCCTTCGCGGTGTCCTTGGTGCACCCGCAGGATCGCGAGCGTTACCTCCGCGTGCGTGCCCAAGGCTGGGCCCGTCTCGACTACGACCTCACTTACCGCGCGATCGCGGCGGACGGACGGATCGTCCGGCTTCAGGAGCTGGGAAGGGTACTGCCCGGGGGCGTCGTCAGCGGTGTCCTGCTCGACGTGTCCGGGAGGCGGCCGGAGACCGAGCGGCAACAGTTCCTCGCCGAATTCGAGCGAGGGCTCCAGGAGCTGGAGGACGCCGAACAGGTCATGGCGTACGCGGCCCGTCGCCTCGGCGACTATCTGGGCGCCGATCGCTGTGCCTACGCCGAGGCCGAAGACGATGAGGACCACTTCCTGATGAGCGGCGACCATGCCACCGGTCTTCCGCCGTTGCCCGGCCGCTTCGCGATGTCGGAGTTCGGGAACGGGTGCATGCGCGCGATGCGGGCCGGTCTGCCGTGGGTCGTCGCCGACAGTTCCGAGGACGACCGCCTCGAACCAGCGGACCTGAATGCCTATCGGGTGACCGGCATCCGGGCCGTCATCTGCGTGCCGCTGCTGCGCGGTGGGCGGTTCGTCGCCGCGATGGCCGTCCACCAGGCGACCGTCCGGCACTGGACGGACGCCGAGGTCGACCTGGTGGAAATGATCGTGAACCGCTGCTGGGAATCCATTCAGCGCACACACGCCGGCCGGGCGCTGCGGGACAGCGAACAGCGTCACCGGCTACTCGTGGAACGGGCCACCGACGCGATCTGGATGCTCGACCGCGACCTGAGATTCGACGAGATCAATCCGGCGGCCTGCGAATTGCTCGGCTACTCCCGCGACGAGCTCATCGGCACCCCGATCACCGACCTGCTCGAGAACGACGGAAGCGACCGGTGGCGAGAATTCGTCGCGGATCTGGCGAAGGTCTGGGAGACCAGCGATGTACACCACTTCCACCGGGCCGACGGAACCGGTGTCGCCCTCGAACTGAGCATTCAGGCCACCCCGTCCGGTGTGCAGGCGATCGGCCGCGACGTCACCGAACGACGTCGCCGTGAAGCCGAGCGCGACCTGATGCTGCAACGCGAACGCGACATCGCGGAGACCCTTCAGCGGAGCCTGCTGCCCCGAGAACTCCCGGCACTGCCCCGAATCGCCGCCGCGGCACGCTATCTGCCCGTCGCCGCCCACGCGCAAACGGGCGGAGACTGGTACGAGTTGATCGCACTGCGTGGCTCCGTCGTGGCGCTCTCGGTCGGCGATGTCGTCGGCAAGGGACCACAGGCCGCGGCGATCATGGGCCAGCTGCGCAGCGCGCTGGCCGTCAGCCTGCTCGACGGACACGGGCCCGCCGCGGCGCTGCAACGCCTCGACGCGTTCGCCGCCCGCACCGAGGGAGCGTCGGGCACCACCTGCGCGTGCTTGACCCTCGACTGGGAAACCGGCGAATTGCGGTGGGCTCTCGCCGGGCATCCGCCGCCAGTGGTCGTCGACGGCTCCACCGCGACACTGCTTCCCGGCGGAGGCAGCGTGCTGGGCGGGCCGCGACGCTCGCGCTACCGGGAGGAAACCGCGACCCTGAATCCCGGAGCTTCGGTGCTGCTGTACACCGACGGCTTGGTCGAACGGCGCGACGAGCACATCGACGAGGGGCTGCGACGGCTGTGTAAAGCCTTGGCGGACAACCAATCCTTGTCCCCGGAACCGCTGGTCGCGACGATCATCGACAGCCTGCTCGACACCGGGCAGGACGACGATGTGGCGTTGCTCGGGCTCCGGCTGACACCACCGCCGCTGCGACGCAGCCGAACCGCGGAACCCGGTATCCTCCGGGAGCTGCGCGCGGAGGTCGTTCACTGGGCACAGCTCGCCGGCATCTCCGCCGAGTTGTACCAGGACCTGAACCTCGCCCTCGTCGAAGCCGTCGCGAACTCCATCGAGCACGCCTATCCCCAGACCGCCGGCGAGGTCGCCTACTCGGTGACCAGGACCGCGACGGGCGAAGTCGAGGTCGTCGTGACCGATCACGGCACCTGGCGGCCTGAACCGGCCGACAACGGACACCGCGGTCGCGGCATCCGGCTCATCAAGGCGCTGGCCGAAGAAGCCACCATCGAACAAGGCGAGCACGGCACCGCGGTCCGGTTCCGGATCGCGGTGCAAACGGCATCGGCCGCCGGTACGGTGCCGTCGGTCCTGACCGCCGGAACACCCATGAAAGTGTCGGTGGACGACACGCCCGACGAGCCCATCCTGCGCTTGGCGGGTGACCTCGACCTCACCACCATCGCCGACGCGAGGCAGGCCCTGCTCCACCGGATCGAATCCGCCGACGCGCCGGAGCTGACGATCGACCTGACCGGAGTGCGTTACCTCAGCAGCTGCGGCATCGCGCTCTTGCTCGACGCCGCGGCACTGGCGTCGGGAGTGGACACGACGTTGACGGTGTTGACGACGGCGGGTTCCATGCCACTGCGGATTCTGGAGCTCGCCGGGTTGACCGGGCCCGGCAGCGACATCCTCACCATCGAGACCGTGCCGGCTCCTTCGACGAACTGACTCAGGGAGCAAAGCGGAGATTCTCCGTGGGCTGTCCCTGTTTTGCTTCTGTTCGGCGGGGCAGGCTTTTCTCCAGGAGACTGAGCCGATGACCGAACCGTTGACTCGTGCGGTGACTACCCCGTTGCTCTACCTGTTCATCGTGGGTGACGTGCTGGGCGCCGGAATCTACGTGCTCATCGGGCAGATCGCCGGCGTGTCCGGGAGCGCGGTGTGGGTGCCGTTGGTGATCGCGCTGGCGCTGGCCATGCTCACGGCGGCGTCCTACGCGGAGCTGGCGACGAAGTATCCCCGGGCCGGCGGCGCCGCGCATTACGCCCACCGGGCGTTCGGGCCGTTCACCGGTTTCGTGATCGGCTTCTGCATGCTTGCCGCCGGGGTGGTCTCGGTGGCCGCGCTCGCTCGCGGCTTCGGAGGCGATTACCTGCGGGAGTTCGTCGACTTGCCGCCCGTGCTGGTGATCGCCGTGTTCTTGCTCTTGCTGGCCGCGCTCAACGCCCGCGGCATCAAGGATTCCCTGCGTGCCAACATGGTCGCCACGCTGATCGAGACCGGTGGGCTGGTGCTGGTGATCGGGCTCGGCCTGTGGGTCATGGGACGAGGGGACGCCGAACCCGCCCGGCTGGTCGAACTCGGTACCGCGGAGAGCGGACCGGTCGCCGGGGTGCTGGCCGGGGTCGTGCTGGCGTACTACTCGTTCGTCGGCTTCGAGACGTCGGTGAATATCGCGGAGGAGACGAAAGACCCCCGCCGGTCCTATCCGCGGGCGCTGTTCGGCGCGATGGCCACCGCCGGCCTGTTGTACCTGTTGGTGGGGGTGGTCGCCGGCGCGGTCGTGCCCGCGTCCCGGTTGGCCGAGTCGAGCGGGCCGCTGCTGGAAGTGGTGCGCGTGGCCGGTGGCGTACCGACATGGGTGTTCGGGGTGATCGCGCTGGTGGCCGTGGCCAACGGCGCGCTGCTCACCAGCATCATGTCTTCCCGGCTGGCCTACGGCATGGCCCGTGACCGGCTCCTGCCGTCGGCGCTGACGAAGATACTGCCCCACCGGCGCACCCCCTGGGTCGCCATCGTCACGACCACCGGCATCTCCTTGGTATTGGCGCTCACCGGAGAGATCGCCGTTCTCGCCTCCACTCTCGTCCTGTTGCTGCTCATCGTTTTCGCGGCGGTGAACACCGCGGTGTTGGTGCTGCGAAAAGACACGCAGGCGATTCCGCATTTCCGCGCGCCTTCGGTGCTTCCCGTGCTCGGGCTGGCATCGTGTGTCCTGCTGGCAACGCAGGTCGAGGCCGCCGTATGGCTGCGTGGCGGTGTGCTGGTCGCGGTCGCCTTGCTGTTCGCGGTGGTGCACGCCGTGGTGACCCGACGAGGTGCCGGCCGGCACGACGAACCACATGCCGACGAGGCCACGGCCGACGCCGGCCGAGCAGGCAATTGAGCGACTCGACGCGAATCGAGGCCACCGGAGGCGGAATCAACACGTTCTGAGTGCCCGAGAGCGTCGAAGCCGGTCTTGCCCCAATGCCAGGTGGCAGCTTGCGCACGTCAGCCCCATCGTGTCCATTATGGACTGTTGCTGGTGTGGCGCCAAGGGTACGCGGGGCGTCGGGGGCGGGGGGGGGGGGGGGGGGGGGGGGGGGGGGGGGGGGGGGGGGGGAGAGGGAGAAAGGAGAAGGGGGGGGGAAGTCCATATTGTTTTCCCTCCAACTATGGCAGGGGGGAGGG
>NZ_JBVJCE010000005.1:27875-57142 GCF_055588925.1 Amycolatopsis sp. NPDC041971
TTTCCGTCTAGGCTGGGTGTGTTGACACGGGGGGGGGACTGTGCCTCTCTCCCCCCCCCCCCCCCCCCCCCCCCCCCCCCCCCCCCCCCCCCCCCCCCCCCCCCCCCCCCCCCCCCCCCTGTACCGATGTCGCACCGGTCATATCCGTCTCGCCCGCACCACTGCGGAGCACCTGGGCGTCAGCAACGAGGAGAAGCAGGGTTTCATGATCAACTCAAGCTAAGTGGCATTGGGTCTTGTCCTGGACCGCGGAGCCCATGCTGCTCATCGGCCATCACCACCACTGCCCGGTGGCAGGAATATGCCGAGGAATGGCTCTCCAGGCACTGGGCCCGAACGCGGGCCCCGGTCACAGTGGGCACATGGGTGATATCACGGAATCAGGCGTCCTGAGGAGCGCGGTCCGGGTCGACGGCGAAACGGCCAGCTACCTCACAGTGCGCCAGGACGGTCCGGCTGTGTTGCTATTGCACGGAACGTACTGGAGCCGGGTCTGGTCACCCGTGCTGGACGGTCTCGCGAAGGCCGGGCTGCGGCCCCTTGCGGTCGACTTTCCCGGAATGGGACGTTCGGGAGGCGAATTGACCCCGGACACCGCGACGGTCCCGGCTTTGGCGGAGTGGGTGACGCGATTCGCGGACGCACTCGGGATTTCCGGGCCGATCGCCGTGGTGGGGCATGACATCGGCGGCGCCGTCGCCCAGCATCTCCTCGCTCACGATCGGTTGCAGGTGTCTCGGCTGGCCTTGGTCAACTCGGTCTTGTACGACTCCTGGCCGGCACCTCACGTCGCCCGGCTTCTCGACCCTCCGGTCGCGGCGGCGACCACAGGTGATGACTTTCTCGCCGCCCGCCGCGAGGCCCTCACCACGGACCTGGCCGGTGCCGCGACCGAACAGCTCATCACCGAATATCTGGATCCCTGGACCGATCCGCGGGTTCGCCGTTCCTGGCTGGCCATGGCGAGCGCGGCCGCGAGCCGCTACACCCTCGATCTCGTGCCCGCGTTGCAACGGTCCGCGACGCCCAAGTTGCTGATCTGGGGCCAGGACGACCGCTTCGAGAAGGTGGAATACGCCGAGAAGTTCGCTCTGGAGATTCCGCGAACCACACTCATCCGGATCCCGGAAGCGAGCCATATCCCCACCGAGAACGCCCCAGCCCGCATTGCCCACGCTCTTGCTGACGCCTTGTGACCTCCGGCGCGGCAGACGACCGAAACGGAGTTCGCTTCCGCGTCGCTGATCGGGACATAGCGCAATCCGTGATGGCGAAGCGCGCTGAGCGATTCGGGCGCGATGGTGATTCGGCCAGACTGATCGTAGGACGCGAGAACCCGGCCTACGTCGAGTTTCGTGTGGGTGACTACGAGCACGAACTCGGCATCCTCGACCGCCGCTACGCCCGGCCACCCCGACCGGCCGGGTGGGGTAGCGGTGGCCTGGCACGTCGACGACATCGACCCCGCGCTGGAGCGTCTCACGGCCATGGGAGCCACCGAGCATGAGCCGAAGACCAGGCCGCCCCGGAGAAGTCCAGCCCACCACCGGCGGGAACGGCGAGCCGGGTACTGACCGACTTCTCGCTCAAGCCGTGGGGACGGGGACCGAGCGCCGAGGCGCGCCGATCCGAAGCGACTCAGGCTTCGGAGGCGGTCTTGGAGGTGTCGCTCTCCTGTGAGGGTTCCTCGTCGCCACCGATGGTGCCGATGTGCCGCAGCACCACGGCGGACAGGATCGACAGGACGAGGATGCCGCCCGCGGCGACCAGGGTGGCGATGTTCAGCCCGGCGGTGGCGGCTTCCCTGGCCCGCGCCAGCAGTTCCGGCGAGATCTGGTTCGCCACCGAGGACGCGCCCGCCATGCTGTCGCTTACCGCGTCGGCGACGCCGGCGGGGGTGCCGGGCGGGAGGTGGTCGCCGACCTCGCCGCGGTAGACGGCGGTGGCCAGGCTGCCCAGGATCGCCACGCCCATCGCCAGGCCGAGTTCCTGCACGGTTTCCGACATCGCCGACGCCGAGCCCGCCTTGTCCGCCGGTGCCGCGCCGACCACCAGATCCGTGCCCAGCGCGGCGATGGCGCCCAGGCCGAGGTAGACCAGGCCGAAACCGATCACGATCAGGGTGATGCCGCCGGAGGAGCCCACGATGGTGAGCAGCAGGTACCCGATCGTGGACAACCCGAGCGTGACGGCGACGACGATCCCGGGGGCGACGCGGCGTGCCACCAGCGGGGAGCCGATCGCGGCCACGAACATCATCAGCGCCGGCGGCCCCATCCAGATCCCCGCCTCCATCGGCGAGAGCCCTTCGACGAATTGGAGTTGCTGGGTGACCAGCAGCATCATCCCGCCGACCCCGACCAGGCCGACCAGCAGGATGCTCAGCGCGGCGCTGAAGTCGCGGCTGGCGAACAGGCGCATGTCCAGCAGCGGGCTGGCGAGTGCGCGCTGACGTCGCACGAACATCACCGCGAACAGGACGCCGAGCAGGGCCGTCGCGACGGTGGCGACGTCGATGCCTTCCTTGGCGACCCGCTTCACCGCGTAGATCACCGGAAGGATGGCGAACAGCGAAAGGGCGACGCTGGCCAGGTCGAAGCGACCGCTCCGCGGCGCGCGGTATTCGGGGATCAGGATCGGCGCGGCCACCAGCAGGATCGCCACGATCGGCACGGCGACGAGGAAGGCCGAACCCCACCAGAACACCGAAAGCAGTGCTCCGCCGACCAGCGGCCCGGCGGCCATGCCGAGCGCGAAGCTGGTCGCCCAGACACCGATCGCCAGCGCCCGCTGGCGTACGTCGCCGAACATGGTGCTGATCAGGGCCAGTGTCGACGGCATCAGCGTGGCACCGGCGATGCCGAGCAGCGCGCGCGCCGCGATCAGCAGTTCGGCGCTGTTCGAGTAGGCGGCGATCACCGAGACCACGCCGAACGCGGCCGCGCCGATCATCAGCAGTTTGCGGCGGCCGACGCGGTCGCCGAGGGTGCCCATGGTGATCAGGAAACCGGCGATCAGGAAGCCGTAGGCGTCCATGATCCACAGCGTTTCGGTGCTGCTGGGGCGCAGGTCTTCGGCCAGGGAGGGCAGCGCCAGGTACAAGACGGTGACGTCCAGGCCGAGCAGCACGGTGGGCAACGACAGGACGGCGAGTCCCGCCCATTCCCTGGGCCCGGCCCGGCGTGCGGTCGATGAGCTCATGAGACTCCCTTGCGTGCGAGAAAAGACGGGAGTCACCTTGACCGGCGGTACGCACGATTTCCTGATGATTGCCTGGCGATAGGCTGGTCACATGCGCTATGGCGTGCTCGGCCCGCTGGCCGTGTGGGACGCCGGCGGGCAGCCGATCAAGGTCCCCGAGGTGAAGGTGCGCGCGCTCTTGGCGAACCTGCTCGTCCACCGGGGCAGGCCGGTGACCGCCGACAGGCTGATCGAGGACCTCTGGGCGGGCAAGCCGCCCGGCGGGCCGGCCAACGCCCTGCAGACCAAGGTCTCTCAATTGCGCCGGGTGCTGGGCCGTGAACAGGTGGTCCGCGAGCCGGCGGGTTACCGGCTGCTGGTGACCGACGACGGGGTCGACGCGCTGCGCTTCCAGGAACTGGCCGGACGTGCTCGCGAGGCCGAGGACCCGAAGGTGAAATGCGGCCTGTTCGCCGACGCGCTCGCGCTGTGGCGCGGGCCGGCCTATGCCGACGTCGCCGAGGCGATGTTCGCCCGCGCCGAGATCACCCGGTTGGAGGAACTGCGGCTGACCGTGATCGAGGACCAGGCCGAAGTCCGACTCGAACTGGGCGATTACACCGCGCTCGCGGCGGAGCTGGGCGTACTGGTGGAAAGGGAGCCGCTGCGGGAACGCCTGCGGATGGCCCAGTTGCGCGCGCTGTACCAGGCCGGGAGGCAAAGCGAGGCGCTGCAGAGCTTCCACGACCTTCGACGGCGGCTTGCGGACGACCTCGGGGTGCCGCCGGGGCCGGCGGTGACCGCGCTGCACGAGGCGATCCTGCGGCAGGAGCCCCGGCTGGCCCCGCTCTCGGCCGAGCCGAGGTCGCTCCGCCGCACGAATCTGCCCACTCCGTTGACCACGCTGATCGGCCGTGCGGAAGCGGTCGACCGGGTGCGGGAGCCATTGAGTTCCGATCCGCACACCCGGCTGGTGACGCTGACCGGTCTCGGTGGCGTCGGCAAGACGCGGCTGGCGATCGCCGCGGCGGAGGATCGGGCAGGGCGGTTCACCGATGGTGTGTGGCTGGTGGAACTCGCCGGACTCGGTGCCGCGTCGACCCCGGACGACATCGCCGAACGGGTGATCACCACGCTCGGGCTCTGCGACACCGCGGCGACCGAGCCCGACCTCGCCGACCTGGTCGGCTGGCTGTGCCAGGCGGTGGCGGGAAAGCGCCTGCTGCTCCTGCTGGACAACTGTGAGCACGTCGTCGAGGCGGTGGCCTCGCTGGCCGGTCCGGTGCTGGCCACCGTGCCCGGGGCGCGGCTGCTGGTCACCAGTCAGGAAGCGCTCGACATCCCCGGCGAGGTGGTGCACTCGGTGCCGCCGCTGGAGCGGTCCAGCGCGGTCCAGTTGTTCGTGGAACGGGCGGCCGCCGCGGTTCCGGGGTTCGCGCTCGACGCGGGCAACGCGGACGCGGTCTCCACGATCTGTCGTCAGCTGGACGGTATCCCGCTGGCTCTGGAGCTGGTGGCCCCGCGGCTACGGACGTTGAGCCCGGAGCAGCTCGCCGAACACCTGGCCGACCGGTTCACCCTGCCCGCGGTGCGCGGCCGCGGGATGCCCGCCCGGCAGCGGACATTGCGGGCGATGCTCGACTGGAGCTGGGAGCTGCTGAGCGCGGGCGAGCGCACCGTGTTGCGGCGGCTGGCCGTGCACGCGGACGGCTGCACGCTGGCGGCCGCCGAGGCGGTCTGCGCCGGGCCGGGACTGCCCGCCGGACAGGTGCCCGACCTGCTGTCGAGGCTGGTGGACCGATCGCTGGTGGTCCGCGACGCGGGGCGGTTCCGCCTGCTGGAGTCGGTGGCGGCCTACAGCCTCGAACGCCTTGCCGAGGCCGGCGAACTCGCGAGTGTCCGCGCCTCGTTCGTGCGGTGCTACACCGAATTGGCCGAGCACGCCGACGACCGGCTGCGCGGGCCGGAGCAACACCGGTATCTGGAGCGGCTGGACGCGGAGACGGTCAACCTGCGACGCGCGCTCGACATCGCGATCGGGGAGCGCGACGCCGAGCACGCGTTGCGCCTGGTGAACGCGATGGCGTGGTACTGGTTCCTGCGCAGCAGGCTGACCGAGGCCCGCCGGTCGCTCCACGCGGCGTTGTCCACCGGGGAAGGGTTGCCCGGCTCCGACACGCGCCTGGTCGCGCGAGCTTGGCTGGCAGGCATCGACCTGCGCACGCCGGCCGCCGGCGAGACCGGTGGCGATCCGGCCGCCGGAGTCGGTGATCCGGTGCTGGCGGCGCGGCTGCGGTGGTTCGTCGGTACCGGGCTGTACGGCACCGGCCGTCACGTCGAGGGGCGGCACCTGGTGGAGGAAAGCCTGGCCGGGGCCCGTGCCGCCCGTGACCGATGGGGCGAAGCGGCGGCATTGGTCGAACGCGTCGGTTACACCCGGCAGGGAGCAGGGGCGGACGCGGAACTGGGTGCCGCGCTGTTCCAGGACCTCGGCGACCGCTGGGGCGTGCTGCGGGCGACCCGGTCGCTGGCGCTGGTCGCCGAACGCGACGGCGATCACGCGCGCGCCGAGCGACTGCACCGTGAGGGCCTGCCGGTGGCCGAGGAGCTCGGGCTGTGGACCGAAGTGGTCGAAATCCTCACCTGGCTTGGCGAAACCGCCGCCGCGGGCGGGAATACCTTGCGTGCCAAGGAGTTCTACGAGCGCGCCCGGGACATCTCGGCCGAACGCTCCTACGCCCGCGGTGAGATCCGGGCGGAAATCGGGCTGAGGCAGGTGGCGGGCCCGGATGCCGAGGCCACGCTCGCCGCACTCGACCGCGTCTTCGACTGATCGCGCTACTCGATCACGCAGTGAATCGCCACTCTGCTTCCACCATCCACCCTCACGCTGCATCCCGACGGCTCGGTGTCGGTCTCGGAGTGGCCACCAGGACGAGACGAGAACCAGTCAGCGCGCTTCGGCGGGAAACGCGCCCGGGACCGCGCTTGGCATCAGCAGGCGGGCACAACACCGAGCCCGCGGTGTTTGACCTGACGACCCAACGGTCATTACCACATGACGTCGAGAACGTCTCAGTCCGCAGAGCCGCGGAACAGCGGTCGGCACGACTTGGGGGAGAGGCCATGGCATACCACTGGTGGTGGGGAGTGGTGGGCGCGGCGATGATCGTTGTCGGCATGCTGGTGCGACAGCCTGCTGACCGGAAGTGGCGATCGTTCGCTCTTGAGGTCGTCACGCTGGCGGGATGGATGCTGATCGTGGTGTTCGTGATCAAGCCGTTGATACCGGCGAACGTTCTCGGAATCGGGATCTTGGTCGTGATCGTCCTGATCGTTCTGGCCGTCCCGTTGTTCGCTCAGCGCAAGAGCAGTCGACGCGGATCGGAGCGGAGGTCGTTCCGGGATAGCCGCCGGTGACCCATTGAGGCCCCGCCCGCCGGGCACCGGCTCACCTCCTCGTTGTTCGCCGAAACGGCAGTGAAGAATGAATCGTTCCTGAAACGGTTTGTGATCGTGGATGCCGGGTAAACACCGGATGAGGGCACACCGCCGGTGTGCCGGCCGGCTGTTGCGAATGAAGGAGCTGACGTTTCGCTATGGGCACGATCACCAAAACCGTCGACGTACAAGCCGACGTGTCCACCGTCTACAACCAGTGGACCCAGTTCGCGGACTTCCCGCGGTTCATGGAGGGTGTCGACCGCGTCGAGCAGCGCGACGACACGCATACGCACTGGACCGTCACCATCGCCGGTGTAACCAAGGAGTTCGACGCCACCATCACCGAACAGCACCCCGACGAGCGGGTCGCGTGGCAGTCCGACACAGGTCCGAATCACGCGGGCGTCGTCACCGTGCACCGGATCGACGACACCCACAGCCGGGTCACCGTCCAAATGGACCTCGATCCCGAGGGTTTCGTCGAGAACGTCGCCGACAAGCTCGGCATTCTCGACCGTCGCGTGCAAGGAGACCTCGACCGGTTCAAGACCTTCCTGGAAAACCGGGACGGCAACGAGACCGGGGCGTGGCGGGGCGATGTCGAACGTCCTGCCCAGCACAACGGCTAGGCACCGGCCCGTCCGTGGTCCGATGCCGAGCGAAAAATGGTGTCGGGCGAGACCGGTTCCGTGAGACTGCGTTCGCCGCGGGCCCGATACGACCTGCGTGATCCCGTGTCGTCCATCGGACGCGGTTCGCCGTCGACGCGATCGCAGTGTCGGGTTGGCTGTTCTGGCGCGAGCGGGGAGGTTGTCAAGGCCTGTGGTGGTACGCGGCGGGATTGACAAGGAACGCCGCGTTGACACTTTTGTTCTTCCCCGGGCCGGCACCGCCGCACTGAATGTCGCGATCATCGCCTCGAACCGACCTGGAGGACTTCATGGTCCGCGTCGAACGCAGTTTCACCGTCGCCACGCCCGCGCCTCGTATCGCCGCGTATCTCGCTGATTTCGGGCACGCGGTCGAATGGGATCCCGGTACTGTTTCCTGCGTCCGCATCGACGATGGCGAGCTCAGGGTCGGCACGCGATGGCGCAACGTCTCGGAGTTCCGCGGCAAGCGAACCGAGTTGACGTACCGGCTCACCAGGCGAGACCCCGCCCGGATCACACTGGTGGGGGAGAACCGCACCGCGACGTCCACCGATGACTTCACCTTGCACTCCGGCCCCGCCGCGACCACCGTGCGCTATCAGGCCACGATCGTCTTCCACGGGCTCGCGAAACTCGCGTCCCCGTTTCTCAAACGCGAGTTCGAGCGTCTGGGGGACGAGGTCGTCCCCCGACTCGCCGCGCGCCTGGAACAGTTCGGTGCCGGATGAGCGGCCCGCATGCCTTGTGGTTGTTCGGCGACCAGCTCGGACCGCACTTCCACAGCACACCGGAGCACCGTGACCGGGAAGTTCTGTTGATCCGCTCTACCGCGGCCTTCGGGCGCCGCCGGTTCCATCGGCAGAAACTGCATTTGATCGAAGCCGGGATGCGGCGGCTGGCCGCCGATCTGGGCGACCGAGCCCGGATCATCGACGCCCCGACCTACACCGACGGCTTGCGCCGCTTCGGTAAGCCGGTCGTCGTGCACGAACCGGGCTCGCATGCCGCCGAGGCGCTGGTCAGGCGGCTCCACGACCGGGAAGTCGTGGCGGAAATCCTGCCGACACCCGGTTTCATCCTGTCCAAAAGAGACTTCTCGGAATGGGTGCCGGGCCGGCACCGCTATTTGATGGAGGACTTCTACCGGGACCAGCGTCGCCGCTTCGGAATACTGCTCGAGCCTGACGGCGAGCCGGTGGGCGGGAAATGGAACTACGACCAGGACAACCGCCGCCCCCCGCCCGGCCGATCGGCACTGCCGGTGCCGGCCCCGTGGCACCCCAAGGAAAACGCGATCGACAAGCAGGTACGAATCGACCTGGACCGCGCGGAAGGCGAGGGGGCGATTCATCCGGTCGGCGTCGACGGTCCACGCCAGTTCGCTATCGGCCACGCCGAGGCCGACCGTGCCCTGCGCCGTTTCCTCGATCACCGGCTGGCCACTTTCGGGCCGCATCAGGACGCCATGCTCCACGCCGACTGGGCGATGTCGCACGCCCTGCTCTCGGTGCCGCTCAATCACGGTCTGCTCGACCCGCTCGACGTCATCCGGAAAGCCGAAGAACGCTACCGGGACGGCACGGCGCCATTGGCGAGCGTCGAAGGGTTCGTCCGGCAAATCCTCGGCTGGCGGGAATGGGTGTGGCACCTCTATTGGCATCTCGGGCCGGATTACCTGAACCACAACCGGCTCCGGGCACGGGAGAAGCTGCCGCCATGGTGGCGGGAGTTGGACGCCGACACAGTGGAGGCGGCCTGCCTGCGTACCGCGCTCGCCGGAGTCCGTGACCGCGGCTACGCCCACCACATCGAACGATTGATGGTGCTGGGCAACCATGCTCTGCAGCGCGGCTATGATCCGGCGGAGCTGACCGACTGGTTCGCCACCGCCTTCGTCGACGGTTTCCCCTGGGTGATGCCGGCGAACGTCATCGGGATGAGCCAATACGCCGACGGCGGCATCGTCGCAACAAAGCCTTACGCGGCAGGCGGCGCGTACATCAACCGGATGAGTGACCACTGCGGTGGATGTGTCTTCGACCCGAAATCGCGTAACGGCGAAAAGGCGTGCCCGTTCACGGCCGGATACTGGGCGTTTCTCGACCGCAACGCGGATCTCTTGCGAGGAAACCCGCGGATGCGCCAGCCGCTCAACGGTCTGAACAGACTGTCCGATCTGATCGACGTGGTGGAACAGGAGAACGATCGACGCCGATTCTGACGAGATCGGCCCGTGGTCAGAACAGATCTATCGCCCGCAGGATGAAGAACGCGGCGACGCCCAGCACCAGCACGCCGAGCACGATGAGCGTGGCGATCCCTGGACCACGCGAAGGGATGGGCTGAGGGTGTGACAGCCCGGACGTCTGGCCCGCGTCGGGTGGCACATCGCCGGGCGAGACGGAACCGCCCGGTTCCAAGCCCGGAACGTCGTCGGGTTCTGGTCCGGGTGCGGTCATGCTTTCCAGCCTGACATACCCATCAGGTTCCGGCAGTCTGACCGGGCCGCGGATTCAGGATTTCCCGCGCACCTGACCTGAACGAGGCGCTCGAATGTCATGACCGTGTTCCGCCGAGATATTTCGACGTGGCCAGCCGGTTCACCAAGCCGATCCGACCGTGGTTGGGAACCGAGTGGGTGGGATGCCCGGCGAGGCCCCAATGCCCGAGAAGTGTGTTCGCCGCGGCCCAGCCGGTGGCGGCCGCGCGTTCCATCAGGGCGACCGGCAGGTCGATTCGAATGCCGTCACCCGCGAGGGCCAGAGCCGGGTCAGGTGTCTCCACAGTCGGTCGGCGGGCGAAATCGCCGACCCCGAACAACGGGCAGTCCTCGCGCCATAGCGTGCTCTCGCCGACGACCCGCGCGTCTCGGGTCTCCGGGTAGATCTCATGGAGGCGCTTCTCCAGGGCCTTCTCCAAGCCGCTCGAGTCCTTTGTGGTCACCGCGTAAGCGTGCAGCTCGACCACCGATCCGCCGGTGCGCGTGGCCCAGCGCCGGGCCTCTCCCTCGTACCGGTCGAGCAGGCTGATGTTGTCCAGCGGCGGGACGCTGCCCGTGCCGAGAAACGGCGATCGCCGGGCATCGACCGGCCGGTCGAGCCAAAGCCGTCGGATGAGAAACGGAGGGGCGGTACGCAATTGGCCGATCGCGCTCCGCCAAGTCTCGGTGCCCAGGTTCGGAGAGGCCGTCACGATGTCGCGGAGCCCGGTGATGTCGCAGGCGAGAACGATCCCGTCGAACTTCTTCGTCTGAACGTCGGTCTGGATTTCGAAGCCGTCCGTGGTGCGCTCAAGGGCCGTGACAGCGGTGGCGGTACGGATTTCGACGCGGCGGCTGATGAGATAGCTCGCGAGCGGGTCCCAGAGAGCTTGGGGGAACGGTTCGGTCGGTACGTCGAAGACAAGGCCCTCACTGGAGCCGAGGAAGTACAGGTGGAACATGGTCGCCAGCTCCGCGGCGGACAGGTCGTGCGGGTCGGCGAAGAAACTGCGGGAGAACACTTCGAACGCGAGGTGCTGCGCGGCCGCCGGAAAGTTGATCGCTGCGAGGAAGGATGACGCGTCGGTGTGGTCGAGCCGGTGATAGGTCTCGGGCACGCTGACCGTCGCCAGCGGGAGGGCGTCGCGCCCGCTGATCCGCAGCAGATCCCTAGGGGTGAAAGTGGGACTTCGCCAGGCGAAGGCCAGCGCGTTCCAAGGCGGGGTGTGGGGCAGGCCGGCGAAGGTGTCGGTGCGGCCGTGCGCGTCGAGCAGGGGGTAGTCGGCGAGCGGGGTGAGCCGGTCGAGGTGCGGATCGGTGCGCATCAGCAAGGTGCGCAGGTTGTAATACTGCCGGAAGAAGGCGTGGAAACCCCGGCTCATCGTCACCGTGCTGCCGTCGGAGAGCTCCTCTTGCCAGCCGCCGACTCGACCGCCGAGGTAGTGGTCGCGTTCGAAGATGGTGACGTCGACGCCGCGTTCGGCCAGTCCGGTCGCCGCGGTGAGGCCGGCGATGCCGCCGCCCACGATCGCCACGGTGGGACGTCGGCCGAGCTGGCCGGCGTCGGCAAGGCCCGGTGATGCCGGATAGGTGACTAGGCGCGGGTCGATGCCGAGAGGTCTGGTCACTGGTTCTCCTGCGGGGCAGTGCCGTCCACGATGCGCCATTGCCGGCTGGGGACGGTCGCGGTGAGGTACTGGGTGAACGAGCTGAGGCCGCCGGTGCGAAGTAGCGACTTTGCCACTCAGTTCACCGCCGGTGGGGGAGCGGGGGCGGGGTGTCGTGTGCGGGCCCATTCGGTGCGAGCGAGTGCGCCGCAGGCGATCTGGAGTCGGCGGCGCGGGGCACGGTTGCCCGGCCGGTGAAGATGTCGTGGTCGGCGCACCAGGAGAGCCGTTCGCGGTCGACGTCGTGTTCTTCGGGTTCGCCGGCGGGGAGGTAGATGCCGGACTTCCGGCGCAGGATGTCGAGAAGCGCCTCCCAAGTGGGCAGAGCCTGCGCGTGGTTCACCAGGTCGGCGAGTCGCCCGACCGCCAGTTTCGCGCGCATCGCGTCGCTGCCAGCGTCGCCGAAGCGGTCGGCGGATCCGCTCCGACCCTGCTCGGTGCGCCGGCGTGCGCACCGGAGGTGGCGCGCGGGCCAGCCCCGGCGCAGCGGTGAGCCGTCCATGACGTCGTCCTGAGCCAGCGCGAAACAATGGAGTAGTTCCAAACTGGACGCGGCCCGCAACGCGGCTTCCGATTCCGGGCCACCGCACCGCCGGCCCACATAGGCGAACATCGGGCGGAGAAATTTTCCTCCGGCGACAAACTGTGGGATGACGGTTTCCGCGAGTTCTCCCTCGCTATGGCCGAAGAAGTGCTCGGCGGCCCGTGCTTGTACGAAACCGTGAGCTTCGGCAAGGCAACGCTCGCCCAAGGCATCCAGCCAGGTGGCCGGGGCCCCTTCGGTGGCATCGCTTTCACCACCTTGGTCGACGCCATCCGACCTCCCCCGCTGCTCGCTGATTCGATTCGCAATCGTTTCATACCTGATGTACCTTGTCTACTGGATCTGGTGGCCTCCTCGCAACTTGGATGTAGGGCAAGAGGCTTCAGGTTGCCCGGGAATCGCAGAGTCAAACCTGGATCGCTCGCGAATCGAAGATGACCGCTTCGCAGGGCCCGGCGCCGCGCACTGCGGCCGGGTACCGGATGCTCGGCGGTGGCCCGGTGGAGACCGTCCCATCCCGGTCGCCCGTGGCGCCGCCGGGAATTCTTTCCTGCCCTTTTCGAGATATTGTTTCCACGGATTTCCTCGACATTGCCGAACCCGCTCCCGGTACCTGCGCCTATCGGTCTATCGTGTTCTTGTGATGGTTACGCGGGCCGCCGCTTTCTCACGTTTATCGATACGACCCGGTGCCTTGGCAGCGTGGATCTGCGCTGCCGGAGCCGTGTTCTGTCAGATCCTTTATTCGGTCACCGATGCTGGAGCGCGCACTCCGCTGACCGTCTCGACCGTGCTGTTCTTCTCGGCTGCCTCGGTCGCCGACGCCTGGACGCGGGCGGGTGCGAGGGCCGCCGCGACCCTCGTCGTGGTCGCGGGCGGTGGTGGCCTGCTCGCGGAGATCGTGGGTCTGCACACCGGGTTGCCGTTCGGGCAGTACCAGTACACCGAGTTGCTCGGCCGGCGGATAGCCGGTGTCCCGGTGCTCATTCCCCTCGCTTGGCTGATGATGGCGTGGCCCGCCTTCCTGGTGGGGCGGGCGCTGGCCAGGAGGCCTGTCTTCGTCGTCGCGCTGTCGGCGGCGGCATTGGCGGTCTGGGACGTCTTCCTCGATCCTCAAATGGTGGACGAGGGTTACTGGACCTGGGCCTCGCCAAGGCCGTCCTTGCCGGGGGTCGACGGTATCCCCTTGACGAACTTCGCGGGCTGGTTACTTGTCGCGATCATCGTCCAAGCGGCGCTGTACCGCCTGGTTCCGCTGGAAGAAGAACGCGTCCCTGGTTTTCGCGCGGGTCCGGCTCCCACGCTGTACCTCTGGACGTGGTTTTCGTCGGTCTGGGCCCATTTCGCCTTCTTCGGCAGACCTTGGGTCGCTGTGGTGGGTGGACTGTTGATGGGTGCGATCGCGGTGCCGTTCGCGGTCCGGCTGGGACGGGGGCGGCTGTGGGCTCGCGTGTCCGCGTAGTCGTGCGCGCGGCCGCGGTGGCCGCCGCGGTGGGAGCCGGTCATGCCGCGTACAACGCGCGCATCGTCCGGGAACCTCCGCGAAATCCGGCTCGTTGCCGGGAACCGGTTTCGATTCTGCTGCCGCTCCGCGACGAGGCCTCGCGAGTCACGCCGACCTTGCGATCGCTGCTGGCACAGCGTGGTCTCGACGACGTCGAGATTCTCGTGCTCGACGACTGCTCTTCGGATGGAACGGCCGAGGTGGTCCGGCGGGTCGCGCAAGGTGACCCGCGGGTCAAGTTGTTCACCGGCGTCGAGCCCCCCGGTGGCATGGTCGGCAAACCTTACGCTTGTCATCAGCTCGCCGAGCGGGCCCGGGGAAGCGTTTTGACGTGTGTCGACGCGGATGTCGTTCTCTCACCGGACGCCGTGGCGGCGGCTGTTTCTTTGCTGCGTGACGCCTCACTCGACGCCGTATCACCCTTCCCAAGGCAACGCGCCGACAGCGTGGGTGCGCGTCTGGTGCAGCCGTTGCTGCAGTGGTCATGGCTGACCCTGCTTCCGTTGCGTGTCGCGGAGAGGTCGCCGCGGCCGTCCCTCTCCGCGGCGAACGGCCAATTCTTGCTCATCGACGCTTCGATGTTGCGTGAATGCGGCGGGTTCGTCTCCGTCGGGCACGAGGTGCTGGACGACATCGCGGTGATGCGCGCGGTCAAGAAGGCCGGCGGCCGTGGTGCGGTCGCGGACGGTAGCCGGGTCGCCGAGTGCACCATGTACTCGAACTGGCCGGACCTACGAGACGGGTACGCCAAGTCGCTCTGGTCGGCCACTGGCTCGCTTCCAGGAGCCGTCGCGATCTCCGCCGCGCTGCTGACCGTCTGGGTGCTGCCGGCGGCGGCCGCCTTGACCGGGTCCAAGGCCGGGCTGCTGGGATACCTGGCAGGCGTCGCGGGCCGCGCTGTGGCGGCCCGCCGTACCCGGGGTCGCGTCTGGCCGGACAGTTTCGCGCATCCGTTGTCGGTCCTGACCTTGGTGGGCCTCATCGGCAGATCCTGGTGGGCGCGCCGCACCGGACGGCTGGTGTGGAAGAACCGTGTCCTGCGACGGGAAGTGTCATGAGCGACGTCGTGGTCATCGGGGCGGGTATGGGCGGGCTGGCGGCCGCGGCCAGGCTCGCGGCAGGCGGGCATTCGGTGACCGTGCTCGAACGGTCCTCCCACTGTGGCGGCAAGCTGGGTACTTTCAGCCGGGACGGGTTCACCTTCGACACCGGGCCGTCGTTGCTGACATTGCCGTCGGTCTATCGCGACCTGTTCGAAGCCACGGGCGCCGATCTCGATGAGCTGATCGACATCGAACCGGTCGACCCCGCCTGTCACTACCACTTCGCCGACGGCACCGAGCTCGCCGTTCCACACGATCGCAGGGCCGTGCCGCGCGCCCTCGACGAGGCGCTGGGCGGTGCGGGCGCCGAATGGGCTCATCTGATGCAGGAGGCAGGGCATCTCTGGTCACTTGTCGGAGAACAGGTTCTCCGGCGCCCGTTGGGCGGACCCCGTGACCTGATCCGCTACGCCACCGGCGTCAAGGACCTGCTGGCCATCGCCCCCTGGCGCACCCTGCGCGGGATCGGGCGACGTCGCCTCGGTGACCCGCGTGCGCACATGCTGCTGGACCGCTACGCCACTTACACCGGGTCGGATCCGCGCAGACTGCCTGCCGTCATGAGTGTCGTTCCCTTCGTGGAGCAGGAGTTCGGCAGCTGGCACATCCGCGGCGGATTGCACCGCCTCGGTGAAGCCTTGCTGGGACGCCTTTCGGCGCTGGGTGTCGAAGTCCGCACCCGCAGCGAGGTCACCGCCATCGAAACCGGTCCGGACGGGGTACGCGGGGTGCGCCTGGCCGGCGGCGAACGGCTGACCGCGCCGATCGTGGTGTGCAACGCGGACGCCACACGGCTTTACGGCGACCTGCTGGACGACCCGCGTGCTCGTGGGCCCCGTCGTGCGCTCCGGCGCGCCGAACCCTCTCTGGCCGGGTTCGTGCTCTTGCTCGCTCTGCGGGGCAAGACGCCGAATCCCAGCCATCACCGTGTCTTGTTCCCCGCCGACTACGACGCCGAATTCGACGCGATCTTCGGTCGATCGCCACGGCCGGTGCCGGATCCCACTGTCTACATCTGTTCGCCGGACGATCCTGAGCTGCACCCGCCAGGCTGCGAATCCTGGTTCGTGCTCGTGAACGCACCTCGGCACGACCCGATGTCCGGAGTGGACTGGACGGCGCCTGGACTGGCGGGCGCGTACGCGGAACGAGTGCTCGACATCCTGGCCGAGCGTGGTCACGATGTCCGAGATCGGCTGCTTTGGAAGGAGATCCGCACACCGGCGGATCTGGAGCGTGAGGTCGGCGCGCCGG
This sequence comes from Amycolatopsis sp. NPDC041971, assembly GCF_055588925.1. Classification (NCBI taxonomy): domain Bacteria; kingdom Bacillati; phylum Actinomycetota; class Actinomycetes; order Pseudonocardiales; family Pseudonocardiaceae; genus Amycolatopsis; species Amycolatopsis sp. NPDC041971. Next base: position 43,704 of record NZ_JBVJCE010000005.1, read on the forward strand.
GCGGGTCCATCTACGGTTCGTCGTCGAACGGCCCTCGCGCCGCCTTGCTCCGCCCTGCCAACGTCAGCCCCGTCCCCGGGCTCTACCTCGCGAGCGGCTCGGCCCATCCCGGCGGCGGACTGCCGCTGGTGGCGATGTCAGCCGCGATCGCCGCCGAGTCGATCGGTCCAGCGAGCGGGAAGCTCGCGCGCCACGCTGATCGAGAGGTGTATCAGCCCGATGAGTGACAACGCGGCCCATACCGCCGCACAGGTCGCCCCCCACGACCAGCCGGTCCAAGGCGTTCCGGCCGGTGCCAGCGCCGAACCGGTCACCGCGACCACGGCGACGATCAGCCTTGTCGGACGTTCCGCCACCGTGATCGCGCCGGCGCCGCGCATCCCGGCGGCCTGGGCGCGAACCCGGAGGTATTCGTGCAGCAGGAGGAGAACGGCGAGTCCGGCGCACCAGGCGAACGGAGCACCGAGAACGAAGAGCACAGCGGTGAAACACAGTTCGGTGATCCGGTCGGCGACCGCGTCCAGCACGGCCCCCGCGGGGCGGGCCTTACCGGTCAGCAGCGCGACGGCGCCGTCAAGACCGTCGAACAGTCCGGTGGCCACCAGGAACACCATCGCCGGCCACAGCCAGGAGCCACCCGCCGCCGCCAGCGCGACCGCGGCCACCGCACACCCGACCCCGAAGCCGGTCAGCACGTCCGGAGGCACGCCGAGTACGGGACGAGCGAGCGTCTGGACTCCGCGCAGCCAACCGACCGCGAGCGGACTGCCGGAGACGTCGTGCTCGTGCAGCCGGGACCAGCCGGCCACACCGTCCGCCGGCTGCGTCGCGTCATGAACGGCGGAACCTTGCGCCGCCGCGCCGTCGTCGTGCTCCGGCACACCGCCCGATCTCTGCGGGGTCGTGATCTGTCGCTGTGGGCGGCCGGTGTGACCTTCTTCGCTGTGCTGGCCGTCGTGCCGCTGGCCCTGGTCGCCTTGCGCGGGGCCGCGATCCTCGGCTCGCCCGAGTTCGTCGGCCACGGCGTCGCCCGATGGGCCGACGCGCTCCCGCCCGACCAGAAACCGGGCCTCGCGCTGCAGGCTCTCAGCACCGCCGCGCTGAATTCCCCGTGGACCACCTTCCTGGTGACCCTGTTGCCCGCCACTTTCTACGGAGAAGGCCTGTACCGGGGACTCGTGCAGGTTTCCGGGCACGCGCCGGGCGCTTTCGTCGGCTGGCGGGGCCGGTTGATGTTCGTCCCCATCCTGCTGCTCAGCCCGACCCTGGCGATCGTGCCGCTCGCCACCGCCGGCACCGTGGCCGATCTCTACGCCGGTGGTGGTTGGTCGACCTTCTGGGGCATCACCGTGTCGTTCCACATCGACTGGCTGATCATCGCTCTGGTGACCGGCGTCGTGTTCGTCGGCAGCGCCCCTCGAGGAACAAGGCGTAGGCCGCTCTTGCTCGGCTCGCTGGCTGTCGCGTCGATACTCGCGGGATTCTTCCACGGCTTTCTTCTCTTCCTGGCCATCCCGCTGGACTGGAGCGTTCCCTTCGGTGGTCTGGCGGCGGTCGGCGTGGTGTCTGCTCTGGTCCTCTGGCTCTATCTGCTGCATGTCCTGCTCCTGCTCGGATTCAGGCTCACGTTGAGCGTCGAAAACACCCACGCGGGTGTGGTTCCCGCCACCGAAACCACATCGGGAAATCGATGCGGAAGCACCGGTGAAGCGTTGCACAAGCGATCCGCCTCGGCCATCGGTTGCACGGACCCCGGAAATGGCAGCGACTGCGCTTGATGACCACGAAAACCGAGAGAACGACCGCCCGCGGGTGCGTCGGCCACGAAACGATATGGCTTGGGTCACAAAAGGCCCGGTGAGACGGACCGGTCTCCCTGCGTGGGTGTTCAACATCAACCGGATGCCGTATCCGTAAGGGCGGACATGACCGGTCGTCAGGTGCCCACCGTGGGCGGGGGTTCGCGAGCGGGCGGCACGCCGACGAGGGGCGCCCGGGTATGGGAACGTGGTACTGGATGGAAGTCGACGAGATGAGCGGCCGTGGTGGCTCCCGAACCGCGGGATCGTGGACGCCCGGCAAAGTGGCCGAAATACTGGGCATCTCGCCGGTCACGCTTCGGACCTGGGCCTCTCGGTACGGTGTCGGCCCTTCCTTGCATGCTGATGGACGGCATCGCCGGTACTCCGACGCGGATGTGCGCAGGTTGCAGCACATGCAGCGGCTCATCGGCCGGGGTATCCGTGCCCGTGAGGCCGCCGCGGCCGCGTTCTCCGGCGTCGACGACGTGACCCTCGAGGTCTCGGCCGACCGGCGGGTGGACGAACTGGAGCAGGCCGCGGAAGAACTCGAGTTCGCGTCCATCGCGGCGTTGCTGGACGAGACGTTGGACGCCCTCGGCGCGGCGCCCATGTGGACCGACGTGCTCCTCCCGATCTTGCGCAACCTCGGAGGGCGCTGGCTTCGGGGAGATGGGTGCTTCGAATCGGAATGGGCGCTCACCAGCGAGGTCTCTCTGGCCCTCCAACGCCATGCCGCCCGATTCGCCAAGGCGCCTTCGGAACGCGGAGTGCTCGTTTCCTGTTGCCCGGACGAGCGGCACAGCCTGCCCGTCGAAGTACTGCGCGCGGCGATGGCCGAGGTCGGCATCCCCGCGGTCTTCCTCGGCCAGATGGTGCCCGCGGAGACCATCGTCGGCATGGCGTCCAAACTGGACCCGGTGCTGATCATGCTGTGGTCGATGTCCGCGAACACCATCGACGACCTGTTGTGCCAACGGCTGCGGCGTCGCGGCTTCGAGGTCGTCGTCGCGGGACCCGGCTGGGAGGGACTCGACATTCACGGCGCTCCGTGGGTCAACGATCTGGCCGGAGCGCTGAACGTCGCCGCGGAGCACCTGCAAGCCTGAGACGCGCGCAGTGGGGTTCGGTATCCGCGCGACTGATCGGGGTCAAGGTCGTGGGAGTGTCTTCAGCCCCGGTCGCGTACGAGCCATGCGATGCACCCCGGCCAAACAGGCGGCGACAACGACGCCAAGGAAGAATACGGACGCTTCACCGGCGAGGATCCCGACGGCGATCATGGCGATGGCGGTCAGTTCGGCGAGGACGAGAATGAACCGCCATTGCCGTATCTGCCTGGACATGGTCAGCTTCGCGGCCAGCTTGGGGTCGTCGGCGGCGAGCCTGGCTTCGATGTCACGGAGTTCGTCGTGGCCGGGATACGACATGGTTGTCCCTTCGTTGCTGCGTCAGGGTTGTCGCGGGGGAAGAGGGCGGACCGCGGGGCCTTCGAGGACGGCGCCGTCCACGTCGAAACGGGAGCCGTGGCAGGGGCAGTCCCAGCTGCGTTCGGCGCCGTTGAACCGCACCAGGCAGCCGAGGTGGGTGCAGCGCAGGGAAACCGCGTGCAGGGTGCCGCTCCGGTCGCGGTAGACGCCTTTCTTGCCGTTCTCGTCGGGGAGAATTCGGGCGCTGTCCACCGGGACGTCCTCGGTGTCTCGCACGTCGGGTGGGGCCAGCCGGTCGCCGACGATGTCTTTGGCGACTTGAGCGTTCTGCCGCAGCAAAGTGGGCACGCCACGCAAGCTGAGCCGGTGCGGTGAGAACACTTCGGCGTGGGGGTTGTCTCGGCCGGCGATGCGGTCGGCGAGGATCGCTCCGGCGATGGTGCCCATGGCGAGGCCCCATTTGGCGAATCCGGTCCCGACCCACAGCCCGGACGCGCCGGGGAAGTAGGAACCGACCATGGGGAGTCCGTCGTAGGCCTTCGGATCCTGTGCCGACCAGCGGTGGGTCACTTCGGCGACGTCGAAATGCCGGTGCGCGAAGTCGCTGAGAGCGGTGTAGCGGCCGAAGTCGACATCGGAATCTCCAGCGGGGTGGCTTTGCCCGCCGACGATGAGATGATCCCCGTGGCGGCTGAGGGACCACGCCGGACTGCCCGCGCTGATCGCCAGGTCTTCGGGCAAATCCCCCGAACGTAGCCGGGCGGCGACGCAGTAGGACCGCTCCGCGTCGAGCCGGGCGAAGAACAGGCCGCGATCCAGCATCGGGTAATGAGTGGCCACCACTACCTGTTCCGCCTTCACGGAACCGCCGGTAGTGGTCACGTCGTAGGGCGCGGTGGTCGACACGGACGTGACCCGGCTGCGTTCGAACAGGCGCCCGCCGTCGGCGAGGAACAGCGCGGCGAGGCCGCGTACGTATTTCGCGGGATGGATCAACACCTGATCGGGCAGGCGCACGGCGCCGTAGGTGCTGAAGGGAACATCCAGGGTCTCTGTCCAGTGGACCGGGAGACCGGCTGCCGCCGCGGCGTCGGCTTCCTGGCGTACCGTCTCGCGTTCGTCTTCGGTGTAGGCGAACGTCGCCGCGGGAGCACGCCGGAGGTCGCAGTCGATCGGTTCGGCCAGAGTGGACAACAAGTCCACCCCGGCGGTCGCGGCGGCGGCGTAGGCGGTGGCCGTCTCCGCGCTGTGTGTGCGAGTGAGCGTCGTGTACTTCGTCGACTGCAGCGCGGTCACCTTCGCGGTGTTGTTGCCACTCACACCGCGACCGATCGTGTCGGCTTCGAGCAGGGTCACGTCGAAGCCATTGCGCAGCAGCGACAGCGCGGTGGTGAGTCCGGTGATGCCGCCGCCGATGACGACGACGTCGGCGACATGCTGACCGGACAAGGGAACAGAATCGGTCGGATAGGTGCCGTCGCGGAGCCAGAGGGACTGTTCGTTCGTCGTGGTCATCGAAGGCCATACCTTGCTGTAGCGGGGGAGAAAGCACTAATGGCTACCCGGCTCACCTCGCCTGAAACGGTTCTGCGTCGATTTCTTCGCCGGGGACCGGTGCCCGTTTCGCGGAAGACCTGCGGGGTACCCGGGCTCATGACCGATTACCGGCACACGGCCACCATCGAAATGCCCGCCGAGGACTTGTTCGTTTACCTGCGAGAGCCGCGGAATCTGCCCCACTACTTCTCCCAGATGAGCAAGGCCGAGCCCGAAGGCGATGGCACCGTGCACGTCGAAGCCGATGTCCACGGGGAGCACGTGGAGGGCGAGGCGTGGTTGAAGGTCGACGAGAGTCGCCGTTCACTGCGTTGGGGTGCCGCGGGCCCGCATGACTATCAGGGGGAATTGTCGGTCGAGGAGGCCGGCCCTGGGGCGTCTCGGCTCACGGTGGCTCTGCACAGCGTTCGTGACGCGGATGATGAGGAAGTCCAGCGAGAGCTTGAGGAGACCGTGGCCGCGCTGGCGCACACCGCGGTCGCGAACGCCGATGTGGACGCCGCCGAAGAAGAAGGTGGCTGGGCCGGACACTGACTGCTGGTCAGGGTCGGAATTCGACACGGAGATCAGCGTGGCCGATGTCGGCGAGTTCGGGGTGAACGTGGCGGTTCCGGGGTAGTGGCCGGTGGGTCGTCATCGACGGAGACGAGTGGTCACCACGCACTGGGAAGCCGGTCAGCTGTTCGTCGCCCGGCGATCGATGTACTCGATGCTGCATCCGTCCAGTCGCTGCGCGGCGTCCGATGCGTGGGCTGCGCAGAGCGAGCCGGTCACGCCGTCACGATCGGTGGCGACCGCCGCGGCCGGTTCCGTGCAGGGGGTGTGCAGCCGGTCGTAGTCCCAGTCGTTGCCGCAACCGGTGGTGGTGCACCAGGCCCGATCTCCGAGTGAGTGCAAGGTGACGCCGTGAACGGGGCAGATGCCCCAGGGGACGTCGCACAGATGGGGATCGCGAGATACCCGGACGCGGGTCAGGTATTCGGTGGTCCGGGCGATCTCGCCGGTGTAGTCGACCAGGTCGTCGGTGGCTTTGTTCATGGGCTGGGCGAGGCGTTTCAAGTGCCCGTCGTCCGCGGCCTCGAGGCGGGCGGCCAATTCCGCGGTCCGCTCGGCGAGAGCGTCGGCGTCGGCGGCCAAGGCCCGTAGTTCGGCTGGTACGGGTTCCGGCGTCGTCGGCTCGGGCATCGGGGTCCTCGCTGGTGTGATGGAGAAGAAAGTGTTGTCGTTTAAGGGACGTCGCCCCGGTCCGGGTGAAACGGGGACCGGGGCGACGGGTCGAACGAAGCGGGGGCTCAGAACCAGTGGGCGCGGCCGCCCACCTTGCGTCCCGTGCCGCCGAGGATCGCGAGAACCACGCCCGCGACGGCGAGGACGGCACCGATGGTGGTCAGCACGGGAATGCTGGCGATCAGGCCGATCACGAGAATGATGACTCCGAGCACGATCATGGTTACTCACTTTCCTGGAGCGGCTGGAACGAATCCGCCGCTACGGTGGGGACTGGCCCGGTAATGCCCACGCCGGCGTCACGTCAAACGCTGGGCGGGCCGGTCTTTCTTCCATGCCGGGAAACTTTCGGAGGCTCCGCCGGAACCACCGCATTTCGGGGTTTAGGTCGGCCGCCGGTGGGTAAGTGCTCTGAGTCGTCGTGAAGTGCCGCCGGAGGATACGTGGTGTTGTTCCGCAAGAAAGTCGTTGTGCCCGTTGGTGACGTCGAGCGGGCGATGTCCGTTCTGGTCGCTCGAGGTGTCAGCCGTGAGCGGGCTGGTACCGAACTGAGGGAGATGGCGCGCCGTCGGCACATCTCGTTGGCACGCTGCGCGGCCATGGTGGCGTCGACCGGCCGAGTACCGCGTTCGACGTGAGTTCGAGGCTTCCTTTGTGTGCCGAGTCGAGCCTGGAGCGGGCTCGTACCGAGTTCCCGAGTTTGAGTCGGCCCTGTCCGTGGTACTGAAGTCATCAACACTGTCTTCCCGCGGAGGGTGCTCGTGCAGATCGAAGTCAACACCGACCACAACGTCCATGGCGGCGAGGGACTGGCCACCTACGTGAAAACGGACTTGGAGAACAGCCTGTCCAGATTCGGCGGTTGGCTGACCCGGGTGGAGGTGCACCTCAGCGACAACGGGGGCACCAAGCCGGAAGACAAGAAGTGCGTGATCGAAGCACGTCCCGGGGCCAAACAGCCCGTCGCGGTGACGCATCACGCGACGACGGTGGAAGACGCGTACGCCGGCGCGGTGCACAAAGTGAAGAGCGTGCTGGATTCCCTGTACTCCCGCGCCCACGATCACAAGGGCGGTGAAAGCATCCGCCACATGGCGGCGCCGGTGAACCCTGAGCAGGTCGGCGTGATCGAGAACGACACACAAGCCACGCCCTCGCAATGACGCTGCTGGTCGCCGAGTGGGGTGCGCGGTCCCCGTCGCACCCCGCTCACCGGCCCAGCGCGCGGTACTGCCTGGCCGCGAGGGGCAGGAAGATCGCGGTGAGCGCGACGGGCCAGAGCAGTGCCAGCGGCACCGCATGCGTGCTCGCCCAGTCGGTCGCGCCCCAGGTGGGGTTGCCGAACAGGTCCCGGATCGCGGTGGCGGTGGCGGACAACGGATTCCAGGTGCTGACGGCACCGAGCCAGTCCGGCATGGTCGCGGGCGAGACGAACACGCTGGAGAGGAAGCCTGCCGGCCAGACCAGGATCTGCACGGCGACCGCCGACTCCGGCGTCTTCAGCAGCAGGCCGAGGTAGATGCCCACCCAGGTGAAGGCGAACCGCAGCCACAGCAGCAAGCCGAACGCGGCCAGTGCCGGCAGGAGGCCGCGTTCCGGCGTCCAGCCCACCAGCAGCCCGGTCAAGACCATCACGGCGAGGCCGGCGACGGCGTTGAGCAGATCGGCCGCGCTGCGCCCGGCGAGGATCGCCGTAGTGGCGACCGGCATGGCGCGGATCCGTTCGGTGACGCCCTTCGCGGCGTCCGTGGTGACGGCCACGACCATGGCCTCCAGCCCGAACAGCATGGTCATCGCGAGCATGCCGGGGATGAGGAAGTCCAGGTAATCCCCGTCGGGGACGGCCATCGCGCCGCCGAAGAGGTAGCCGAACATCAGCACCATCAGGACGGGGAACAGCAACCCGACCAGTATCGAGCCGGGCCGCTGCCGCCAGTGCAGCAGGATCCGGCCGGTGAGCGCGGTGGCGTCGGAAATCGCGGTCAAGACGGCTCCTCGGTGGTGGCGTGCCCGGTGAGGTGCAGGAAGACCTCGTCGAGCGTGGGTTTGCGGGTGACGGTCTCGACCCGATCCGGGCCCACCTTCGCCTTGAGTTCGTCGGGGGTCCCGGCGGCGACGACGCGGCCCGCGTCGATGACGGCGATCCGGTCGGCCAGTTGATCGGCTTCTTCGAGATACTGGGTGGTCAGCAGCACCGTCGTGCCGGAGCCGACCAGATCCTTGATCGACGCCCAGACCTCGATGCGGGCGCGCGGATCCAGTCCGGTGGTCGGCTCGTCGAGGAACAGCACCGGCGGCGAGAGGATCAGGCTGGTGGCCAGGTCCAGCCGTCGTCGCATCCCGCCGGAGTAGGTCGCGACCGCTTTGCCCGCCGCATCGGTCAGGTTGAACCGTTCCAGGAGTTCGTCCGCCCGGCGTTTCGCCGCGGCGAGGTTCAGGTGCGAGAGCCTGCCGAACAGTACGAGGTTCTGGCGGCCGGTGAGGATCTCGTCCACGGAGGCGTTCTGTCCTACCAGGCCGATCCGGTAGCGCACCGCTTTGGGGTCGGTGAGCACGTCGTACCCCGCGACGCGTGCCTCACCGCCGTCCGGGCGCAGCAGGGTGCACAGAACGCGCACGGCCGTGGTCTTCCCCGCCCCGTTCGGGCCGAGCAGACCGCACACCGTGCCCGCTTCGACTCGCAGGCTGAAGCCGTCCAACGCGACCTTGTCCCGATACCGCTTGCGCAGGTCGACGACTTCGAGCGCCGCTTCTTCGTATGGCATACGGAGAAGCGTAGCATTAACTTCGTATGGGGTACGGAGTAGGTTTTCTATGATGGCCCCATGATGGAGATCACCGGTGGCGATCCGGGGCGCACGATCGCCACGTTGTGGGGAACCCGGAAGCTCCCGCGGCGCGGGCCCAAGCACACGCTGACCACCGGGCAGGTTGTCGCGGCCGCGGTCGGGCTCGCCGACGGTGACCAGGACCTCGCCACGCTGTCGATGCGCCGGGTCGCGGAGTCGCTGGGCGTGGGCACGATGTCGCTCTACACCTACATCGCCTCGCGGGAGGAACTCCTCGAAGCGATGCTCGACCACGTCTACGCAGAAGCCGTGGAGGATCTGGGCGAACCAGGCGACCAGGGCTGGGAGGACGGACTGCGCGAGGTCGCGAGGGTGAACTGGGACCTCTGTCTCCGGCATCCTTGGGTACTGCAGGTGTTCACCGGACGCCCGTCGCTCGGGCCGCAGTCGATCGCCAAGTACGAACGCGAACTCGCCGTGGTCGAGGGCCTTGGCCTCACCGACGTCGAGATGGACTCGGTCATCACGCTGGTGCACGACCACGTCGAAGGAGTCGCCCGCCGCCGGATCGAGGCCGATCGCGCGGTCCGCCGCACTGGGATGAACGACGAACAGTGGTGGGAGAAGGTCGGGCCCTCGCTCGCCGAAGTCTTCGATCCGGCCCGGTTTCCGCTCGCGGCGCGCGTTGGTCAGGCAGCGGGGGAAGTGCACCGAGGAGCCCACAACCCCGAGTACGCCTACGCCTTCGGGCTGGCCCGGCTGCTCGAAGGGGTGGCCGCGCTGATCGGTGAGCGGGCGGACTGCTTGTGAAGCCACGCTAACGAAGGGTTTTGGAAAACTCACGACTGACTGAACGGCGCCGCGGGGTCAGCCTTCGCGCCACGAAGACGATTCCTGTAGATCCGGGTGCCGATCCCGTCCGCTGTGCGCCGCGGTCGGGTCGAGCAGTGCCGAATCTTTACGTCGAGCTGTGGACAGGAGCCCGCGGACATGTTGGGCTGAGACCCGGCCGAACCTGGCTGGGTCGGCTGTTCCCGCCCTGCGACGTCGAGGAGTGGCGCCCTGAGCCTGTGGGAGTACCTCCGAGAGAACTGGATCGACGTCGTGAACGACGCGATCCTGCACGTGGATCTCACTCTGGCGGCGATGGCGCTGGCCGTACTGGTCGGAATGACGATCGGCCTGCTCACCTACCGGCGGCAGTGGCTCGGCGCGATGGCGACCACGACGACGGCGGCGTTCCTCACCGTCCCGTCGATCGCGCTGCTGGGCATCCTGATCGGCCCGTTCGGACTGGGGCTGACGAACGTCCTGTTCGCACTGGTGCTTTACGCACTTCTGCCGATCACGCGCAACACGATCGTCGGGCTGCGTGGGGTCGATCCGGCCGTGGTGGACGCGGCGCGCGGTATGGGGTTCGGCCGCGTGCGGCTGCTGTTTCGCGTGCGCCTGCCGCTTGCCTGGCCGGTGATCCTTTCCGGCATCCGGGTCTCGACGCAGATCACGATCGGTATCGCGGCCATCGGCGCGTATGTCAAGGGCCCCGGCCTCGGCAACGAGATCTTCGACGGGCTTGGCCGGTTCGGCTCGGTCAACTCCCTGAACCAGGTACTCACCGGGACGCTCGGGATCATGGTGCTGGCGCTGCTGTTCGACCTTGCCTTCGTGGTGGTCGGCAAGCTGACCACACGGCGACGTCCCCGTGTCCGCCGAGCGGCGGCTCCGGTGACGTCGGGGGGAGCGGCCGGAATGGGCGGCGAGACGATCGAGCTGCGGGACGTCAGCAAGCACTACCCCGGACGAGCGGTACCGGCGGTCGAAAGCCTGACGATGCGAATTCCCGCGGGCGAGATCGTCGTGCTGACCGGTCCGTCGGGGTGCGGCAAGACGACGACCATGCGGATGATCAACCGGCTCGTCGAGCCCACCGCGGGCGTCGTCACGATCGGCGGCACTGACGTGTCGGCGCTCGACCTCGACGAACACCGGCGCAACACCGGCTACGTCATCCAGCAGATCGGGCTCTTCCCGCACCTGCGTGTGGACGCCAACATCGGCGTGGTGCCGCGCGTGCTCGGCTGGACCCGACGACGCGTCGCCGACCGTGTGCGCGAGCTGCTCGAGGTCGTCGGCCTGACCCGCGAGCACGGCATCCGGTACCCGCGTGAGCTTTCCGGCGGGCAGCAACAGCGCGTCGGTGTGGCGCGGGCGATGGCCGCGGACCCGCCGGTCATGCTGATGGACGAGCCGTTCGGCTCCACCGACCCGATCACGCGCGCCCGGCTGCAGGACGAATTCCTTCGACTGCAACGAGAAGTGCGCAAAACGATCGTATTCGTCACGCACGACTTCGACGAGGCGCTGAAGGTCGGCGACCGGATCGCCGTGCTGCGGCCGCGGTCGGTGATCGCGCAGTACGACACGCCCCAGGCGATCCTCGCCGCCCCGGCGGACGACTACGTCGCGAGCTTCGTCGGCTCGAAGCGGAACCTGAAGCGGCTCGCGCTGATCCGGGTGGGTGACCTGAACCTCCGGTCGGCGGCAGGGCCGGATGGCCTGCCTTCCGTCCGGCCCGACGCCACCCTGCGGGACGTGCTGGACGTGATGGTGCGGACCGGCAGCACCGCGGTCGTGGTCACCGAGGACGGCACCGCGCAACCGCTGGGGGTGTGCGATGTGCCCAGCCTCGTCGCGGCGCTCCGGCCCGCCGATGAGGCACCCGCCCCCGCGATCCCGGACGCCGCGGAGGAACCTGGCGCGGGTCCGGACACCACGGTGCCCTCCCGGCCCCGCCGGCGCTGGCCCGGGCTGCTGGTGCGCCCGGTCCTGCTGACCCTCGCCTTATTGGCACTCTTCATGATCGTGCGTGCGCACCCGATCGACTCGATCGAAGAGCGCTTTCTCAACCCCGGCGAGATCTTCACCGAACTGGGCGAGCACCTGCGGCTCACCCTGATCTCGACGGCGTGCACCATCGCCATCGCCCTCCCGCTCGGCATCCTGCTCACCCGCGCCGGCGCCCGCTGGGCCCGGCCGATCGGCCTGGGGCTGGGCAACCTCGGACAGGCGATCCCGTCTATCGGGCTCGTCGTGCTGCTCGCGCTCTGGATCGGCACGGGTACCGCGACAGCGGTGGCGGCGCTCGTCGTCTACGCGACCTTGCCGGTGCTGCGCAACACGATCGTCGGGCTCGACGGTGTCGACCCGACCCTTGTCGACGCCGCGCGCGGCATGGGCATGGGCAAGACGGCCATCCTGTGGCGGATCGAACTGCCGCTGGCCGTCCCGGTGATTCTCGCCGGGATCCGGACCGCGCTGGTGCTCACCGTCGCGAGCGCGACGCTGGCGACGTTCATCGGCGGCGGTGGTCTCGGCGGAGGGCTTGTGGCCGGGATCGGGCTGTACCGCCCGATCCTGAGCCTGACCTTCGGCATCATCGTCGCCGCACTGGCACTTTTCGTCGACTGGCTGGGGCTGGTCGCCGAGGAGATCCTGCACCCACGCGGCATGTAACTCGACCGACTTCAAGGAGGACCAAACCCATGCGGATGCTCCAGCGCACGGCCGCCGCCGCGCTCGCGCTCGCCGTGGCAGTGGCGCTCGCGGCCGGCTGCACGATCGGCAAGAACGAGACCGGCGCCCAGGTGGGCGCGGGATCCATCAAGAAGATCGACGCGCTGAACGGCGCTCAGATTCGCGTCAGCTCCAAAGAGTTCGACGAGCAGCTGTTGCTCGGCCAGATCGCCCTTGTCGCGCTGCAAGCGGCCGGGGCGAGCCCGCAGGACAAGACCAACATCACCGGCTCGAGCAACGTCCGACAGGCACTCACCAGCGGCGCGGTCGACCTGTACTGGGAATACACCGGCACCGCCTGGATCAGCTACCTCAACCAGACCAAGCCGATCACTGATCCGCAGGCGCAATACGACGCGGTCAAGCAAGCCGACACCGCCAACGGCGTCACGTGGTGGGCACGCTCGCCGGCCAACGACACCTACGCCCTCGCCGGCAACCCGGCGACACTGGCCCGGACCGGCGTCAAGACGCTGTCCGACTACGCGGCCCTGGTGAAGCGCGACCCGGCCGCGGCCTCGACCTGTATGGGCCCGGAGTTCAAGAGCCGGGACGACGGGTTCCCCGGCCTGGCGAAGACCTACGGGTTCACCCTGCCCGACCCGCAGGTGCACCTGCTCAACGACGCCGTCGTCTACCCGAGCATCGGCAAGGGAGACCCCTGCGGCTTCGGCTCGGTCGCCTCCACCGACGGGCGCGTGGCCGCGCAGCACCTCACCGTGCTCGAGGACGACAAGCACTTCTTCCCGACGTACAACCCCGCGATCACGATCGCCACTCCGCTCGCCCAAAAATACCCGCAGCTGGAGCAAGTCTTCACGCCGATCGCCGCGAAGCTCGACACCGCGACGCTCACGGACCTGAACAAGAAGGTCAGCGTCGACGGCCAGAAGTCCGCCGAAGTCGCCCGCGACTGGCTCAAGTCGGCGGGCTTCATCAGCTGAAACCGGTGTGGCGCCAGGGGTACAGGGGGTGGGGGGGGGGGGGGGGGGGGGGGGGGGGGGGGGGGGGGGGGGGGGGGGGGGGGGGGGGAGAGGGGGGGGGGGGGGGGGGGAGGAGGACAG
>NZ_JBVJCE010000005.1:57152-288458 GCF_055588925.1 Amycolatopsis sp. NPDC041971
AGGGCGTCGTTGTTCCCTCCTTCCCCGCCCCCCCCCTCTCCCCCCCCCCCTCCCCCCCCCCCCCCCCCCCCCCCCCCCCCCCCCCCCCCCCCCCCACCCCCTGTACCGACGAGAAGCAGCCAGGCGATGCGTCCCGAGTTTTCCTCGTGATGACGGCCACCAGGACCCAGCGGCAGGGATCACCCGACGGCGCCGAATTCAAGCGGGAGCCGCGGGCGAAGCGAACCTACCTGTCGCGAAGCCGCGTCACCTGTGACTGCGGCCGACGCGAAAGCCACTCTCGGGACATTTATGTCTCGAGAGTGGTTTTCGCGATCGTATCCGGTGATGCTCATGTCGAGGCAAGGGACACGACGCCGAGGAGGTCTCCAGGCACACCTGCGGTCGGGGATCAGGACCGCAGGTTCCGCTGCGCTTCCTGTGCGCGTCCGGTGACGTCGTCGGTGGCCGCGTGGGCTTCGTCGGTCACCGTGGACGCGGCGTCGGAGGCTTCGGACTTGACCGACTCGGCAGCTTGCTTCACCGGCTCGGCCAAGTTGTCCTTCAGCTCTTCGGCGACCTGGTGGGCCACCGGCTGGAGGTGCTCCTGGGCCAGGCCGGTCGCCTGGTCCGCCAGCCGTCGTTCCGGGTCGCTGGCGGGCAGCAAAGAAGAGACCAGCCAGCCCGCTCCGAAGGCGATCAGTCCTGCGGCCAAGGGGTTGCCTCGTGTGCCACGACTGATGGCTTGAGGGGCCTCACCGATCGATTCGGCGACCGAGCTCACGTGGTCAGCCGTGCTCTCGCGTGCCGTAGATGCCACGGAACCGGCCTTGTCGCCGACCTTCGCGGCGTATTCGGTAGTACTGCCCATCACTGTGTCCTTCGCTCGGTGTGCCGCGTCCCGGATCCGGCCGACCCGGCGTTCCATGATCCGGCCGGGAGTGACCTTTTCCGTCAAGGCGTTCACGTCGGTGCCCAAGGAGCGTTGTGTCTTCTCGATCTCCCGGCGGATCCTGTCCTGCTCGGTCATGACCGTCCGCCTTTCACCGCGTCGGGAACTTGCTGGAGGGTGTCGATGGTCTGCTCCGGTTTCGGGGAGACACGGCGGATCGCGCCGCGGCCGGTGGTGTAGAGCACGGCTCCGAGGACGGCCCACACGCCGGCCACGATGAGCGCCGCCCAGCCCTGGTCCATGACGTTGGCGAGGCCCCACCACAGCGCCAGTGACAGGAACAGCAGAACCATGTAGCCGGCGAATCCGGCGCCGCCGAGCAACCCGGCACCCTTGGCCGCTTTACCCGCTTCCGCCTTCAGTTCGGCTTTCGCGAGTTCGACCTCCTGACGGACCAGGGTGGAGAGGTCCTTCATGACGTTGGTCATGAGTTCGCCGACCGAGGAGTCCGAGACGTCGGGATGCTGTTCCGCGGGCGGTGTGGTGCCCGGGGCCGGAGTCATCGCGGCACCTGACCCGTCGCGGACGGCCGGGTGCCGAGGGGCTCGGCGGGCGGTTGTGGTGCCGAGAAACCGCCTGGTCCGGCCAACTCGTTTTGCGGCGCCGGGGTGGGCAGCGGGGGAGCGGCCGGTGCCGCCGTCGTGCCGGTCGGCTCCTGGTGGTCGTCAGCCGGCTTGCCCGCGACGGCGGCGCGGGTCAACCGGCCCGCCAGGGCACCGGCGATCGCGGCGCCGAGGAGGAACGTACCCGGGCGACGGCGGGCGAATCCCCGTACTTCTTCGAGCAGCTGACCCGGCTCGCGTTGGTCGAGCCAATCGGCCACCGCGTGCACGCGTTCGGAAGCCTGCCGGGTGAGATCCTTGGCCATACCAGGGGAATCTGTCCCTTCCGCCATGCGGTCGAGCTGGCCCGCCAGGTCGTGCAGGCCGCGGGCGGCCTGCCGTTGGCCGTTGCGTGCCTGGTCCTCCAGCTGGCCGCGTCCTTCGCGGAGAAGGTCACGAGCTTCCCGCTTGCTGTGCTCGGCGACGTGTTTCGCTTCCTCCACGGCGGTTTTCGCCACCGAACCGCCGTGCTCGACCGCGGTCCCGGCGACTTCCTTCGCCTCTTCTTTCACTGTTTGCGACTTCGACGGTGCGCCGTTCCCGTGCTCCGGTGGTGCCTGTCCGCCCGGTCCTTGCGACATGTGAACCTCCTGGAGGAGAGGAACTTCGCGTTCCTCATGAGAGCCGGCATCGGCCACCGGCTCGCGTACCCCGGGCTACCCGTGGCGTTGGGAGGTAAACAGCAGGCTTTTCACTCGGGCGTGTGGTGCGGTGCGGCCAGATCAACAGGATCGTGGATACGAGCCAGCGCCGATGAGGCGTGCGGTGCTCAAGGTCGTCACTGGGCAGGTAGCCAGGCGCGTCGGGGTCAGCGGCGACCGGGTGAACCTGGACCGGGATGACGCCCGAGACGCAGGGGCGCTGACCGTACTACGTTGATCGGCTCGTGTCGGGAGGGGAATTCAGGTCAGGATGTCGCGTGTGTGGCGGCCCCGATGAGGGCGATCAGCTGGGTGCGGAAGTGGTCGTAGTCTTCGACCACGCCGAGCAGGAGGTCGGATTCGCGCTCCTCGCGGCGAGCGGCGGCGAGCACTCGCCTGCCCGCCGCGGTGATCTTGACCGAGACGCGGCGACGGTCCCGGCGGTCCTGCGACCGTGCGATGTGCCCCGAACGTTCCAGGTGCTCGATGGTGCGGCTCATGGTCTGGTCGGTGACTCGGCACAGGGCAGCGAGTTCGCGTTGCGACCGTACGCCTTCGGTCAGATGGTGAAGGGCTATCAGCCCCGCGTGGGTGAGCCCGCGCCCGGCCAGGAAATCGTCGAAGCGCTTCTCGACGAGACGGGCCGCCGTCGAAAGCAGCCGACCGGTGGGCCAGGAGGCGACATCGGCTCGCACGTGGTCGGGGCGGCGAGCCACCGCGAGTTCGTCTCCCTTGGCCATGAGGTCATCATCCCAGATCAGCCCACTGCGCCACCGAGGGCATACCGGCCACGGGTGTGCCTGTCGCCGCCGCCATGGCCGACGCGATCGCGGCGGCCGCGGGAGGATAGGCGAGTTCTCCTAATCCGCCGATGTCCGATCCCGACGACACGAGCGACACATCGATGTCAGGCGCTTGATCGATCCTCGCCCAGGCGTAGTCGCGGAACGAGGACTCGGCCACCCTGCCGGACCGGACTGTGATCTGAGCGCCCATGACCGTTGACACCGCGTCGAGCACGCCGCCTTCCACCTGAGCCCGCACGCCGGAAGGATGCAGCGGGACGCCGACGTCGACGGCGGCGTGGACTCGGACAACCCGTTTCGACGCACCGTCGACGTGGGCGATGACCGCGATCGCGGAGCCGTAGTCGAGATGACAGGCCACACCGCGGCCCACACCCGGGGCGGGCGGGCGGGACCAGCGCGCCCGGCGGGCGGCGACGTCGAGAACACCGCGCAGGCGAGATCCCGCGGGCAGCAAGGTGCGACGGAGATCGACTTGATCCGCGCCCGCTCGCGTGCCGAGTTCGCTGAGAAAGCACTCCTCCGCGTAGCCGAACTGACCCGCGTACACGGCGCGCCAGAAACCGGTGCGCAGGGGAGCGGGGCGCACGGCGATGGTGATTTCACCGGGCACGGAGTAGGGGAAGTGGTCTCCGCCGGCACGGATGACCGCGGGATTGGTGAAGGCCGGCATCACGGTCAGCGGCCACGTGGCGACGTCGTGCGAACGCCGGATCGGAAGCCCGGCCGCATCCGTTTCGGCGCTGAGCCGATGCACCGACATGGGCCGGTACGAATCGTGCCGTGTGTCGTCGTCGCGGGTCCAGAGCACCGATACCGGCGCTCCGGCGCGTGTGGCACAGGCGACCGCCTCCAGTGCCGCGTCCGGCTCGATTCGGCGTCCGAAAGCGCCTCCGGAGAGGGTCGCCTCCACCCGGATGCCGGCCGCGGGGATCGCCAGCCGCCGTGCCAGCAGGGTTCGCAGGCCTCCGGGGTCCTGAGTCGGCGTCCGGACGGTCACCCGGTCCGCGGTGACCTCGGCGGTCGCGTTCATCGGTTCCATGGGGGCGTGAGCGAGCAAAGGCAGCCGATAGGTGCGCTGCACACCGGGAAACGCGCTTCGGGCGGGGAGTGCTGCTTCGAGGTCGGCGATCCAGGCGCGGGAGTCGGCGTCCGGTGTGCCGCCTCGCCAGGTCACGCGCAATGAGGCGCGGCCTCGGATGGCCTCGTGCGTCGACCGGGCCAGCACCGCGACGCCGCCTTGGCCGTCGCCAGGGGGATTGAGCGGGAAGACGTCGACCACGCCGGGCTGCGCCCGGGTCTCCCGATCGTCGATGGTGTCGGGCACCGCGCCCAGCCAAGGTGGTCTCAGAACGACCGCCGAGAGGGTGCGGGGAGAGCGAGCGTCGAGGCCGTACCGAGCGCGGCCGGTGACCATCTCGGCCGCGTCCACCCGGCCGGCGGTGGTCCGGCCCAGGATTCGCCATCGTTCCGGCGGGGTCAGCGTGACCGGCACGCCCGCCGGATCGATCTCGGCCGCGGCGGATACCAGCAGCCGGTAGGGGAGACGGCCGCGGCGTGGGTGCCGGACCGTGCCGTCGAGGGCGAAACACGCCTCGGCAGGGACACCCCACCGCCTGGCCGCCGCCGCGATCAGAAGACACCGCGCTGTCGCGGACGCTCGCCGGATCGGCTCGGCGAGTTGCCGGGTCGAGGTCGAGTTCGCTACTGCTTGCGAGCCGTAGCGTTCGGTGTCGCCAGGTGCCTGTTCGACTCGCACGTCGTGCACATCCAGCGCGAGTTCCTCGGCCACGAGCAAGGCCACGAGGGTGCGCACCCCTTGGCCGGTGTCGGGCCGCGGCACCGTCGCCGTGACCGTGCCCTTCGCGTCGAGCCGGACGAACACGGTCGGGGCGAGGACGTGGCCCGCCGCCAGCGCCGGAACGGGAATCCCGACAACCAGGGCTCCCGCCACGGTGCCCTGCAGGAACGAACGCCGCGAGATCATCGTCGCTCCCGCAGCAGGTGCGCCGCACGGCGGACCGCCGCCCGGATCCGCGGATAGGTTCCGCACCGGCACACGTTGTCACGCAGCGCGGAGCCGATCGCGTCGTCGTCGGGATCGGGGTCTCGCGCCAGCAGTGCCGCGGCCGCCATGATCTGGCCGGGCTGACAGTATCCGCATTGCGCGACGTCCAGTTCCCGCCATGCCCGTTGAACCGGATGATCACCGTTTCGGGACAGGCCTTCGATCGTGGTGATGCGTCCTCCGGCGCTCTCGGCGGCGGTCAGCACGCATGGTCGTCGCGGCTCGCCGTCGACATGCGAGGTGCAGGCACCGCAGGCCCCGACTCCGCATCCGTATTTCGGCCCCGTGAGCCCCAGTGATTCGCGGAGCACCCAGAGCAGGGGAGTGTCGCCGCTGACATCCACCTCACGCCGTTCACCGTTGACGAGAAAGCGATAGCGGGTCACCGATGGCCCTCCGATTTCGTTCAGTGTGCTGAACATCGTGGCAAGTGAAGCTCATCGAGGCAAGGGGTTCTTCAGCCTGCTGCTCATATGCATAATATTCAGCGTGCTTAACGATATGCGCCGCCCGATGCGTTCGGTCGTGGTCTTCGGGGTGCTGGGCAGCGCGTTGCTCACCGGCCTGGTGTGGTTACTCGGACAACGTCTGGACAGCGTCGTCCTGCTGCCGGATCAGGGTGCGTCCTGGTACTACTGGAAGCTTCCCGATCCGACGGTGTGGACCCGCGCGACGGCCTGGGTGGGATACGCGTTGCATCAGCTGGTGTCGTGGGGGTTGATCTACTACGCGCAAACGCGGGGGCGGCGCTACACCGCCGGTCTGCACCCGGTCAACGTCATCGCCCTGATCGCGAACGGCCTGTTCATCGCGTTGCACACCGCGCAGACGCATCTCTTCTACGACGGTCTCGCGCAGGACGTGTCGATCTTCAGCTCTCAAGGATCGGTCGTGCTGCTGCTCGTCGTCGTGCTGATCATGGAGAACAAACGGCGCGGCCTCGTGCTCACCTGGTCGGCGCCGATCTCGGCTGAGGTGACCCGAGTCGCCCGCAAGTACCATGGGTACCTCTTCAGCTGGGCTGCGATCTACACCTTCTGGTATCACCCGATGGAATCCACCAGTGGTCACCTCATCGGCTTCTTCTACCTGTTTCTTCTTCTGTTGCAGAGCAGCCTGATGTTCACCGCCGCACATACCGACCGATGGTGGACACTCACCCTCGAAGCCTTGGTGGCGGTGCACGGCACGCTCGTCGCGGTGATGAACTCCGGTCCTGACGGCATGTGGCCGATGTTCTTGTTCGGTTTCGTCGCCATCTTCGTCCTCACACAGATGCACGGCGTCGGACTCGGCCGAGCCGCGCGATGGTGGATCGCCGGAGTGTCGCTCGTGGCCGCCTTCGCGGTCTACCTCTGGCGAGGACTCGACCGGATTGACGAAGTGATCCGGATTCCGGCGGTCGAGTATCTGCTCGCCGCCGTACTCGCCGTGCTGGTGTGGGCGGGAGTGCGAGTCGTTCGTCTGGTGCGCCGGTGCGTCTCACGGCGCACGAAGCCTGTGCTGAAGGCCTTTGTCAGCACGTTCGGTGACCGCCGGCCGGGAGCCGAAATCTACTGCTCAACAACGCCGGAGACACTGATCACGGGACAGACCCGGCGCAGATCGATCGACTCCTCGAGAGTGGCTCGTGCGCCGGTGGCATCGAGGACTCGCAGTCCCTTGCGGTCCCTCGTTTCGCGCCGGTCGGTCAAGCCCGTGACAGGAGGACGCGTGATCGGGTCGCCGGACGAACGCCCCTGTGGTCGACGTCTCTTCCAAGAACTGCGCCATGTGTCCGACGATAGCTTCATGTATCCGGAGATCGAGCCCCGCGCGTCAGGCCACCTGGACACCGGTGACGGCAACCTCGTGTACTGGGAGGAATGCGGAAACCCCGACGGCAAGCCTGTGGTGTTCCTGCACGGTGGACCCGGCGGCGGCTGCTCACCGTCGCACCGCCGGTTGTTCGACCCGTCGGCCTATCGGATCGTCCTGTTCGACCAGCGCGGGTGCGGGCGGTCGCTGCCGCACGCTTCGGCGTCGGCTGATCTGTCATCGAACACGACCTGGCATCTCGTCGACGACATCGAACGCCTGCGAGAGTCGCTGGGCATCTCGCGGTGGCAGGTGTTCGGTGGGTCCTGGGGGTCGACGCTGGCGTTGGCGTACGCCGAGAAGCACCCGGAACGCGTGTCGGAGCTGGTACTGCGCGGGGTTTTCACGCTGCGTTCGTCCGAAGTGGACTGGTACTACCGGGGTGGCGCGGCGCACGTCTTCCCGGACTTGTGGGAAAAATTCATGGCGCCGATCGCGGGGCTCGACGGCGATCCTGTCGAGCTGTACGCCAAGCTGCTCGCCGACCCCGACCCCGAGGTGCACGGGCCGGCCGCTGTCGCGTGGAGTACCTGGGAGGGCGCGACGGTGACGCTGCTTCCCCGGCCCGAACTGGTGGCGGAATTCGCCGTGCCGGAGTACGCGCTGGCGTTCGCGCGGATCGAGAACCATTACTTCGTGAACAACGGGTGGCTCGAGGAGGGACAGCTGATCCGGAACGCGGTTGCCCTGAAGGACATTCCCGGTGTGATCGTGCAGGGGCGGTACGACGTCGCCGCGCCCGCGATTTCCGCGTGGGACCTGCACAAGGCATGGCCGGAGTCGGAACTGGTGATCGTGCCGGGTGCCGGGCACACGTACGACGAGCCCGGCGTACTGGCAGCGTTGTTGGAGGCGACGGATCGGTTCCGTGACTAGTTCGGACACGGACAAGGAGGGGTATGGGGAGAAGTGTGCCTGAGCCCGATCAGGCGTCGTAGTTGACCCTTTGCGGCGTACTGGGGTTTTTGCTCTGTCATGTATGGGTGAACGCGCTCTGTCTCGGGCGACCTCGCGACGTCCTACTGGGTCTGGAGTCAGGTGATGGCGAGCAGGGCGATTGAGGTTCCGGCTCCGATGAGTCCGGCGATCTGGAAGCGGGTCAGTCGTTCGCGGAGGGTGGTGATGCCGAGCAGGACTGGAACGGCGGGATAGAGCGATGACAGCGCGACGGCGATCACGGAGAGTTGGAGTCTGGCGGCTGCCAGGTAACACGCGAGCGCGAGGGCTGCCGCGACACCTGTCGCGGCACAGGCCAGGGTGGCCGACGGTCGCAGCCGCAACGACGCGTGGGTGGCGAAGATCAGCGGCAGCAGGGTGAGCAGTGCGGTGACCCGGCCCGACAGGACCGGCCAGAGCCCGGATTGTGGTCCCGACTGGGCCAGCGCGAGGTATTGCAGCGCGATGCCGACCCCGGCGATCAGGCCGTCGACCAGGGCTGGTGATGCCGCGAGGCGGAGTTTGTCGCCGGTGGTGGACACGAGCCAGAGAGCCGGAACGGCGACCGCGATGCCAAGCCAGGACAGAGGCGATGGTCGTTCGCCGAGCAGCAGGACGCCGACCAGGACCGGGAGCGCCAGGCCGCCCACCGCGCTGACGGGTACCACCGTGCTCATCGCCCCGCGGCTGAGCCCCCGGAACAAGAAGAGCATGCCGACGCCGGTCCCGAGGCCGGACAGTCCGCCCCAGGCAAGATCTGCCGGTGCCGGCGCGCCTGTCGAGTTGAGCGGGACAGCCACCGCCGTGGCCACGAGGGCGCCGGTCTGCCCGAGGAAGGCGACAGTCGCGAAGTGGATCCGGCGGGCCAGTAGACCTCCGCCGAAGTCGGACAGGCCGTAGCACAAGGCGGAGGCCAGTGCGAGCAGCGTCGCCATGATCAGAGCCGGTGGTCGCGCTCGGCTTGGCCGACCGGACACGTCGCGTCGGTCGTACAGGTATGGCGGTCACATAGCCGGCACAGCAGGTCTGCGCTGCCGATTCGCTCGTAGAGGCGCGGCAGCATTTTGGCCAGCAGCGCGGCGAGAGTGTCGCGTTCACGGTCGTTGAGCACTTCGAGTACGTCGGTCAGCACTTTCGTGCGAGAAGCCAGCATGTCGCGCGCCGTGCGTCGGCCCGTCGGTGTGAGCTGGACGGCGACCTCGCGGCTGGCCCCCGGGCGTCGCTCTACGAACCCGGCGGCTTGCAGCGAGTCCACCATCCGTGCCGCGGCTGATTGGCTCAGTCCGACGCGGCGGCCCAGGTCGGTCACGCTGATCTTCGGCGCGGTGGCCAGGACCACCAGGGCCGCGGCCCCACTGGCGCTGAGCCGCGCCGTTCCCGTGGTGCCGGCGAGTGTGAGGTCGGTGACCGCCAGCGCCGCGGCACCCAACAGGTTCCCAGTCCGCGAATCATGCATGACTCATGCATAACACCGAGTGCCGGTCGGGTCAATACGAACCCGAAAGACGGAGGGGGCACAACGCACTCTCATGCCGCGACGCGGTCGATACGTATCGACCAGGCTCGCGTCATGCCGAGAGGGCGTGTTCGCGGCTGACCGCTCATGCCGATGTGCGAACGGTGCTCCTCATGGCTGGATGAGAGTTGTCGCACTGGCGCACGATTTCGACTAGACCTCTACCATAGTTCAGGGATGAGAATGATCCCATGACGACCTCGATGACCGACGCGCCGACGCGGTGGATCCACCAGTACGCACATCCCCTGGTCACTCTCGATCCCGAGGGGCCGCTCACCGATCTGGCGCCACTGCGCGGCATGGTGCGTGACGCGAATCTGGTCGTGCTCGGCGCTTCGGCTCGCGACACGCACGAGCTCTCCGTCGTTTCCCAGCGGATATTGAGGTTTTCTGTCGAGGAACTGGGATTCCGTTCTCTTGTGCTCGAAGGGGACGACGTCACGAGTGTCGCGCTCGATGAGTACGTGCGAACCGGCGTCGGCGACCCTCGAGCGTTGCTGGCCGGCGCCAGGTCATTCTGGCGAACCCGGGAACTCCTTGATGTCGTCGGCTGGATGCGTCGCCACAACGAGCGAAATCCAGCCGATCCGATCCGCATCGCCAACATGGCCGGGATTTCACGGGTGGCGGCTCTACCCGGCAGTCTCGCCGACATCGAACGGTTGCTGGCCGAGAATACGATTCGGTGGCACGAACACACCGGACACAAGATCGTCTACTGGGGTGGCATGGCACATATGGTGAACGGCAGGACGCGCGCCGTTTCCACCGAACCGCCGCGGGAGATCCATCGCAGTGCGGGCAGCTACCTCAGGGAGCATTTCGGCGCCGGGCATCTTTCGGTGGGGTTGACCTTCCACCACGGGTCGGCGTCCTACGCCGTCCCCGCGCCGCCCGCCGGGTTCGCCGAGGCCACGCTGGGAAGTACCGGCATGGACGCCTATCTGCTGGATCTTCGTGTCACGCGCCCGGAGCCGGTCCAGGCATGGCTGAGTCGGCCGGCGAAGACCCGGTTGGTCGGCCCCGCCTACAATCCCGCCGACGATGAGGTGCACCACCTCTCCGGCGGTTCGCTCGCCGAGTGGTTCGACGTCATCGTCCACTCCCAAGAGGTGTCTCCGGCCTATCCACTCGACGTCTGAGACCAGCCACCGCAGGCATCCACGACAGGACTGTGCCGCCCTGGCCCGACCTGGTGTTGCGAGCTGCGCTCAATGGGGGTAGCACAAGCGTCGCCAGATCCCGTCGATCTTCCAGGCGGCGAGTGTCAACGCCGGATGACGTCCTCATGGTCCCTTTCGGGCGTAGCTGGAGTGATTGACTGGATTGTGTAATCTCGACGCCGTGTTGGACATCGCGGTGATCGGGGCAGGGTTCGCGGGGTTGTATATGCTCGACCGCCTCCGCGAGCATGGGTTTTCCTGCCACGCTTACGAATCGGCCACCGGAGTGGGCGGTACCTGGTTCTGGAATCGCTACCCCGGCGCGCGGTGCGACGTGGAGAGTCTGGACTATTCCTACCTGCACGACCGGGAGCTGTACGCGACCTGGCAGTGGTCGGAGCGGTTCGCCACCCAACCGGAGATTCTGCGCTACGCCGAGCACTTCGCCCACCGGCGAGGGTTGTGGCCGCACATCACCACCGGCACCACGATCACCGGCGCGGCTTTTGCCGATGGCGCCTGGACCTTGACCACCGACACCGATGAGCGCGTGCGCGCCCGGTTCGTGGTGACGGCCGTGGGCTGCATGTCCGCGGTCAACACTCCGGCTATTCCGGGTCTGGCACGGTTCGGTGGGACGGTGCTGCGCACCTCGCGGTGGCCGGCCGAACCGGTCGAGCTGGCCGGGCGGAGGGTCGGGGTGATCGGCACCGGGTCCTCCGGGATCCAGGTGGTGCCGGAACTGGCCAAGGCGGCCGCCGAGTTGGTGGTCTTCCAGCGTACGGCCAACTTCAGCGTCCCTGCCCGCAATCGGCCGCTCACCCAGGCCGAGCGGGACGCCGCCGTCGCCGGGTACGAGCAGAGGGTGGAGAACGCCCGCACCACCCGGTTCGGGCATCCGGTGACCGGCACCGGCAGGGCCGCCCTGGAGACCGACCCCGCGGGGCGCACCGCGGAGTTCGACAAGGGGTGGGCGCGCGGTGGCACGCACATCGTGGCGACCTTCACCGACACCGGTCGCGACCTGACCGCGAACGCGGTGCTGGCGGACTACTTCCGCGATCGCGTGCGCGAGGCAGTGCACGACCCGGAGACCGCGCGGGCACTCACGCCGACCGGTTACCCCATCGGCACCAAGCGGCTGTGCGTCGATGACGACTACTACGAGACGTTCAACCTCCCGCACGTCAGGCTCGTGGACCTGCGGGATGACCCGATCCAGGAAGTGACCGAGACCGGAATCCGGACCACCGGTGGCGACCACGAGCTGGACGTGCTCGTGCTGGCCACCGGGTTCGACGCCTTGACCGGGGCACTGACCAGGATGGGCATCGCCGGCCGCGACGGGCGGCTGCTCGCCGATACCTGGCGGGCCGGGCCGCGCAGCTATCTCGGATTGGCAATGGCCGGATTCCCCAACCTGTTCACGCTCACCGGCCCCGG
Source organism: Amycolatopsis sp. NPDC041971 (assembly GCF_055588925.1). Taxonomy (NCBI): domain Bacteria; kingdom Bacillati; phylum Actinomycetota; class Actinomycetes; order Pseudonocardiales; family Pseudonocardiaceae; genus Amycolatopsis; species Amycolatopsis sp. NPDC041971. The sequence continues at coordinate 69,119 of NZ_JBVJCE010000005.1, forward strand.
CAGCACCATGGTGTTGTCCAACATGATGCGCGCGATCGAGCACCACGTCGAATGGGTGCGCGATCTGCTCGTCCACGCCCGGGAGCACGGCATCACCGAGATCGAGGCGATCGAGTCCGCCCAGGACGACTGGGTGGCCAAGGTCGCCGACCTGGCGGGTAAAACCCTGTACCCGCACACCGATTCCTACTATCTGGGCGCCAACATCGAGGGTAAGGCGCGGGTGTTCGCGCCCTTCGCCGGAGGGTTGGACGTCTACCGGCGAATCTGCGACGGGGTCGCGACCGAGGGCTACCGGGGGTTCCGGATCGCATGACCATCGTCAAGCGGCGGAAGCTGGGGTCGCTCGGGCTGGCGGTGGTGCTGCTGGCCGCGCTGCTGCCGATGATGGACTCTTTCATCGTCAACGTCGCGCTGCCCACCATCGCCGCCGACCTGAGCGCCTCCGGTGCCGACCTGGAGCTGGTGGTGGCCGGATACGGGTTGGCGTTCACCGTCTTCCTGGTACTCGGTGGCAGGCTCGGCGACGCCTACGGGCGTAGGCGAGTCCTGGTCGTGGGGCTGGTGGTGTTCACGCTCGCGTCGCTGCTGTGCGCGCTTGCCGGGACAGCTGACTGGCTGGTGGCCGCCCGCATCCTGCAGGGGGCGGCGGCCGCGCTGATCCCGCCGCAGGTGCTGGGTACGATCCAGGCCGCCGAGGACGCGGAGCGCAAACCGCGGGCGATGAGCCGGTACGCCGCGGTCAGCGGGCTCGCCGCGATCCTCGGGCTGGTGCTGGGCGGGATACTGGTGCAGGCCGATCTGTGGGGCGCCTCGTGGCGGCTGATCTTCTTGGTGAACCTGCCGCTCGGGATCACGGCGGTGGTGCTGGTCCTGCTGCTGGTGCCCGACACCCGGTCGCCGCATCCGGTCGGCGTCGATCTACGCGGCACCGCGCTGCTGGCCGCCACGATCGTGCTGCTGCTGGTCGGGCTCAACCGGGGGCTGCTGCTGGGCTGGCCGTGGTGGACCATCGCGCTGCTGGTCGGAGCGCCGTTCGCGGCGGTGGCGTTGTGGCGCACGGAGAACTGGGTCGTCAAGCAGGGGCGGATGCCGCTGTTGCCGCCATCGGTGCTGACCGAGCCACGGGTGCGCGGCGGATTGCTGCTGGTGGCGCCTTTCCTGGCGACTTGGGCGGGGTACCTGTTCGCGTTGCCGTTGACGCTGCAGAACGGATTCAAGCTCGACCCGGCACTGGCCGGGCTGGCCGTCGCGCCGATGTCGGCGGCGTTCCTGGCCGGGTCGTTCGCCGTGCCGGGGTTGCGCGCCAAGCTCGGTGACGGCGTGCTGGCCGCCGGAGCGCTGGTGCAGGCCACGGGGGTGCTGTGGTTGCTCGGCGTGCTACTGCTCGACGGCGCGGTGTGGTGGGTCCTGCCCGGGTTGGTGCTGATCGGCTGGGGGCAGGCGCTGGTGGTCGGGTCGTCGCAGATCTCGGTGCTCGCCGCCGTACCGACCGAGTACGCCGGGGTTGGCGGGGGCGTGCTGGTGACCACCCAGCAGGGCTCGATGGCGATCGGGGTGGCGGGGCTCGGGTCCGTCTACACCGGACTCGTCGGTGCCGGCCACGCCACCGCGTTCGCTGTCGTGCTGGCGGTGCAACTCGCGGTCGGGATCGCGGTGGCGATGGCCGGACGCCGGGCGGTGGCCGCACGGGACTGAGCCGGGTCCGGGCAGGCCCGGGTTCAGGTTCAGATGGCGGCCATGTCCAGCTCGGCGATCTGCTCCATCGACATGTCCAGCTGTTCGTGCAGGAAGCGGACCATCGTCCAATGGGGTAGCGCGCCCTCGTCGTATGGGCCGAACGCCGCCCGGTAGAGCGGAATCCACCGCAGCGCCTCCGCCGCGGTGCGCTCGCGCGGCGCCTCTTCGGCGTACTCGGTGTAGCTGATGCTGCGGTGCTCGATGAAGAATCCGCCCGGCAACCGGGTACAGAACTCCCGGTACTCGCGGGTCTGCAGGATCAGGTAGTGCCACACCTCGTCGATCTCCTGCTCCACCGGCAAGAACGTGCCCGCCAGCTGGTCCTGATGGGCGGAGACGAGATACAGGTAGCGCAGGCACTCCAGGACTTGGCGCTCTACGAAGTCCCTTGGGTGGTCGGTTTTGGTGGTGAAGTACACCACCACTTCGGTGTGCAGGTCCTCGCCAAGCAGGACGCGCAGATCGGCGGGGGTGACAAGCACGATGGGCTCCAGATCCGGAATCGGGGGTCAACGGGTGCGGGATGCGGGGTGCAGCCAGGCATACTTGCCGGACTTGCCGATCGGGATGTGCTCGCGGTGCACCGGCGTCACCGCGAGCTCCAGATGCTCGGCGAGCGCCGCGACCAGTGCGGCGGTATGCGTGGGCCGCCGGTCGAAAGTCGTGTACTCCAGCTCGGCTGTCGCGCCCTCGCCGACGCGCAACCGGTAGAGGAAAATCTCCGGCGCCGTCTCGCCGATCCAGCGGTCGAGGTCGCCGTGGCACAGCAGCGTGGAACCGACGCGGATCAGCTCCTTCTCCCGGCCACAGAAGCGAGCGATGCGCGCCGGGTCGGGGGAACCGTCCACGGTACGGGCGAGGTCACCGGAGCGGTAGCGGATCAGCGGCATCCACTCGTTGCGGATGCTGGACACGATCACCGCGTAGAGCGTGCTGCCCGGCTCCACCGGGAGCAACTCCACCGCCATCCTGTCCAGGTACGGGTGGTAGGTGCCCCCGCCATCGCTGTAGTACAGGTAACCCAGCTCGGTGCTGCCGAACAGGTCGACGATCGGGCAGTCGAAATGACCGCGCAGGAACCGGGACACGTTGTCCGGCGTGTACTCGTAGGCGTGCACGATGCTCGACGGCTTCGGCAGCTCCAACCCGAACTCGCGCACCTTGTCCACCAGATGCGCGAGGTGGTATCCGGAGCAGTCGAGGTGGTATTCGCCCGCGGCGTGGCCGGCGCGGGTCTGCTCGATCTCGGCCAGCATTCGCTCGACCTCGGCACGGGTCCACAACGCCGGATCCAGCTGCTGGTTGACGTACACCGTGCGTTCATCGAGCCGACGGTCGGACAACGGCGGGTGCTCGGCGGGCCGCTCACCGCGCTTGACGGCGTTGACCCGCGCGACGTGCTCGGTGGCCAGCACGGTGGTCACCGAAACCCGCGGGCAACCGGCCCGCCAGGAGTGTGAGATCGCCGGGTGTTCCGACCAGAGGCGGTAGTAGGACTTGAGCAGGAAGTAGGGCGGGCGGATCAGCTGCATCCGCGCGTGGTTGGTGCCGGTGGACAGCACGAACTCTGCCGCGCCCGTCTCCAGCGCCTCGGCCAGCGCCGGGGTCATGAAGTTGTCCGGAAACCCCTGGGCGATGACGTCCTTCTCCAGCACCGGGAACGTCCCGGCGGCCAGCGATTCCCGGTAGAGCGGGACATCCCGGACATGGTCGAGCATCTCGGCAGTCGGCTGCACCAGAATTCCAATCGGCGGTGGGCGGACAACGCGGGCGGCAGGAGGACGAGCCACCCTGCCGCCCGCGATGGTGGAATCAGCTCACCTGGAGATACAGCCCTCCTTGCGGGAGATGCAGCCCTCCTTGGCGGACAGCTGCGAGTTCGCCGCGACCCACTTGGCCCACACGTCATCACGGGCGATCTTCTCGGCCAGCTTCTCCATGTCACACCTCCGGTTCATTGAGGGAAAGCGCCTGCCCACTCCGCCGGTGCGGACATTTCGGACAAGCCCGACCGCGAAGCTATCAGACCTGACCGAAAATCTTCAGTCTTGCTTTCCCGCGACGACACCGCTTGGCCGAACAGTCGCACCACCGATCGGCCGGACCGACGAACGTGAACTTCGCGGGCTTCCCTGACGCACACCGCCCGGGCTGCCGGCCACCCGCTGCGCCGGCGCCGTAGCGCATGCGGTACTCGACCCACCGCGCCCGTCCGCCATAGGCCGTGGAGCTGCCGTGCGCCCCGTCGCGGCGTCAACGAGGTAGCGGGCGGCGCTGATGGCCCGTCGAGCACAAACGTTCCTTGAGCGCCGGAACGAGGTCAGCCGCTCAGCGCGGCCTTCACATAGTCGTATTCGCCGACCGAGGGCAAGTTCCCCGACACCGACTGGATGAAGGCCATCCGTGCCTTCGCGCCGGCCTCGTCGTGGAAAACCTCGACCGACCCGCCGCGTCCAGACCCAGGTATTCGACGTCGGACGGCTCGACCCGCGACTCACTGAAGGCGGTCTTCGAGGCGTAGCCGTTCGGGCGGCCGAGCAGGTGGTTCGGGTCGTTCTCCGGCGCGTACACGGCGAGCTACCGGCGCGATGATGGTCAACGCCGGTATGTCTCGTGGGCCCGATCATGCGTTACCGGTCACGGCCACATCGTGACCGTGGCACTGCGCAGCAGCCGTTCGGCCTCGACACGTGAAAGAAGAACCGGACGCCGAGAACATGGCCGGCATGACACTGCCGCCGCAGTAAGAAGGTCAGAAGTCCGCTCACTGGCGTAAAAATGCTCTCTTCGATGTTGTCAAATCCAAACGAGAGCTGGACACGCGCCTTGGATACCTCAGTCATAGCCCGACGGACCACAGACGTGAATGAACTCCCGCGCAGTTCCGGTAGCCGCCTTGGTTGATCCGGTGGCTGGTCGCTATCGCGATAGACGTCGGTCCAAGCCTTGCCCTTGCACGTGCTTTGGCTCCCGGCCGACGATCGTTGACGAACGATCGTCGGCCGAGAGCTCAGGTCAAGACCATCGAGGAGCTATAACGTCGCCTCCCACGCGGTCACCGCACCGCCGGTGACCTGGTTGATCCAGGTCCGATAGCCGGGAACACTGTTGTAGATTCCGGGACCATTGAGACAGTTGCTGCTGTTGTTACCGGATCGGCTGGTAGCGCCGGTCAGCTCACCACCCAAAACGGAAGGTCCTCCGGAATCGCCATAGCAGGCACTGGTTCCGGGTGCGCCCTGGAAGCAGATCTCCTTGCCTCGCTTGAAATCGGCGGTACACCTGGAGTCCGCGACGGTAGTGGTGCCCACCTCGCGAAGCTGTGGCGACGAACCACCGCAGCCAGGGGTGCCGCACGTCTGCCCGTGACCGATCAGCTTGTTGACGGTGCCGACGGCCGGGCTGGAGGCCGCGATCTTGATCGGCGTGGAAGTGGCTGCTCTCGACAGCTTCACCACGGCGATGTCGTTCGCGCCAAGGGTCGCGCTTGCCGCGGTGATGAGTTCGCCGCCGAAGCCGGTGTTGACCGCGCCGATCCGAGCGGAGAAACCGCCACCGGTGGAGCCCTGGACGCAGTGCCTTGCCGTGACAAGCCATTGCGGGGCGATCAGCGACGCCCCGCAGAAATGACGACCATTGCGTTGCAGTGACGCGAAGAACGAGTAAGGAGTGGTGACGACCTTGCCGCCGATGATGAAAGTTTCGATCGGCGGCTCAGTCGATGACCCGGCCACTGCCGCGGGTCCCGCAAAGAGTGACCCGGCAACGACGGCGGCGGCGATCATGGACATACGTCGGATCCACATGATTTTTCGGCCTCCTGCACAGAAAGAGGGAGTCCAGCATGGGACGGGATTCAGTAGTGTCAGATCGATCAACACCTGACCGTAGTGCTCTGTAAAGTATCCGGTACCCCCATTGGTACTGAATCGGACATACCATCGTTGGGCAAGGTAAAGGTGGCGTACCGGATCCCCTCGCCACCGCTCACGTCCATGCTGATCGGCCACAGGACTTTCCCGTTGACACGCAACGAAATCAGGCGCGTCCCGGCCAACTCGTCATCGAACCACCGCACGCGTCGTCGATACCCGGGGCTGGTCGGAATGGTGGCGCCGACACCAACACCGAGCCGCGACAAAGCCGATGCCAGGACGGCTCTGCTCATAGTCCTGCGCTGTATCTCGATCCTGGCGCGGCGACGGTGCTCTCATCTACGTGGACTGGAGCTCGTGCGCCGGGCCTGTGGTGGTCACCTATGGAACCGGCCAGAGCTTTGTGAGTGATGGTGCAGATCTGCCGTTCCCTCGCCCATACGTGATCGTCAGATCACGACGCGGACTAAGAACTTGTCTCGTGTGGTGAGTTTGCGCCGGACCGCGCGAGCCCGGGAGTCTGGCTTGTTCCCAAGCCGACGGTGACCGCAGTCAATGGCGGTCAGGGGTTCTCCGTGACTCCGGATCGGTGCCGGGCAACGTCGATCTCCGGACCACACCGAAATTCGGCGACGATGCCGCCGCGCCGATCAAGCAGATCGGCGCGCGGCGGCCGGTCAGCTGCCGATCCTGCCGAACAGGTGCGTGGCGGCGGCGTCCGGGTCGTCGCCGTAGAAGAACTCCGCGAGCGCTTGGTGGAACTCGGTGCGATCCAGCCCGCCTGAGCCGTCCACGTCCAACGCGTCGAAGACCGCGGCACAGTCATCGGCGGGCACATTGCCCGCGAAACCGAAGATTTCCTTGAACTCCGCTTGGTCGACCCTGTCGTCGCCGTCGAGGTCGATCAGGTCGAAATAGCAGTCGGCCACCGGTCCGACCTGCTGCGGGTACAGGGCGGGATCGGTCAGTGCTCGCCGGAACCCGTCGGTCATCTCCCGCAGATCGACCTTCCCGTCGCCGTCGCGGTCCATCGGCGCGATCACGGCGGTCCAGAACGCGTCCAATCCGTCGGTCAGGCGGCGGGCGGTCGGGGACTCCGGCGCGGCACCACGGGCCGCGATGTAGCGCTCGCCCATCAACCGGACGTCCTGACGGGTGATCACCCCGTCTCCGTCGACGTCTGCGCCTTTGAACCACTGGCGGTACTTGAGATCGCGAACTCCAGGCATGTCCGCGGAACGTAGTGGAGCTATGCCGAATGTCCAGGCGACGCGACCACCGGGGAAGTCGGATCATTCGTTCGGGTGGTGCCGCCATCGTCTGCGTGGACGGTGGCATCCGACTTCACCGACCGGGGACCGCGCTCGCCGAGCCGTGCGGAGTGGTCACCAACGATCAGATGCTGCCGGTCGTCGACGGCGAAGGTGTCGCTGCCCACCGGTTTGATCGCGTGGGTGCCGAACTGTCGTGGTGAACGTCAACCGGGCGGCACGAGGCTTGGTGGTGCGAAGGCGAGCACATCGGGAAGGGGTCCGTCGTATGACTCGACGTCGACCAGCGTACTGAGAGCACTCGGTCCTTGGGACAGGCGCGAGCACGGTCGATCCGCTGTGAGAACGTTCGGATTGCCGTGGCGGTCCAGTGTTCCGCTCAGACCCGGCTGGACCGGATCCCACCACGCTCCCGTGGACAGTTGTACGACGCCCGGCATGACAGCGTCCGACAGGACCGCGCCCGCGAGACAGCTGCCTCGATCGTTGTAGACGCGCACGATCATGCCGCTCTCGATGCCGCGCGCCGCGGCGTCCGACGGATTGATCGTCACGGGCTCACGACCGCGGATTTTCGAATCGAGGCTGTGGTCACCGTTGTCGTACTGGCTGTGCAGGCGTGAGGCGGGCTGATTCGAGACCAGGTGCAGCGGGAACCGGTCCGATAGATCAGCGTGAAGCCACTCTGCCGGCTCGAACCACTTCGGGTGCCCGGCGCAGTCGTCGTAGTCGAACGAGTCGATCTTCTCCGAGAAGATCTCGATCCGGCCCGACGGCGTCGACAGGGGGAAACGCTGCGGATCTGAACGGAGGGCCTCGAAGCTGCCGGGAAATGGTTCGGTCAGCGCCGGCAGTTCGGCGGTGGAGCTTCGCCAGAAGTCGTCGAAGCTCGGCAAGGCGGCATCGCCGCCGAGCTTGGCCCTCGTCTGTTCGTAAAGGTGCTGGACCCATTCGATCTCGGAGCGCGACTCCGTGAACTCCTGTTCGAATCCGAGCCGGGAGGCCAAGGCGGCGAAAATTCGATGATCGGTACGCGACTCGCCCGCCGGCTCGCGGACTCTCGGCATCGCGACGAGGTGGGGGTCCGAGAATCCGGCGGCGAAGTCGTCACGCTCCAAGCTGGTGGCGACGGGAAGGACGATGTCCGCGAACTTGGCCGTCGTGTTCCACCAGGCTTCGTGAACCACCACCGTGTCAGGCATCTGCCAGGCGCGGGTCAAGCGATGGAGATCCTGGTGGTGATGAAACGGATTCCCTCCGCACCAGTAGATCAGGCGAAGCTCGGGCAAGGTGAGATGCTTGCCGTCGTAGTCGATGACCTCGCCCGGATGCAGCAGGGTGTCGGCGATCCTCGCGACAGGGATGAAATCCGGAACCGGGTTGGAAACCTCCGGTATCGTCGCCACGAAGGCGCGGTCTTTGACGACGCCCGTGGCGTCCATCGTCGCGTAACCCGCGCCCCAGCCGCACCCAGGCCGCCCCATCGAGCCCGCCATGGCGGCCAGCACGACAGACATCCAGATCGGTTGTTCGCCGTGGTCTGCCCGTTGCACCGCGTAGTTGACCATGATGAGAGAACGTCGGGTGGTGAGACGGCGAGCGAGGTCGGTGATCGCGTCGCGACTGATGCCCGTGATCTTCGCCGCCCAGGCAGCGTCCTTCCGAATGCCATCGAGCTCGCCGACCAGGTATGAGGCGAAGCGGTCGAACCCGACGCAGCACCGGCGAAGGAAGTCCTCATCGTGCCACCCGTTGACCAGCATCGTGTGAGCGATGCCGAGCATCGCGGCGGTGTCGGTGTTGGGGGTGACGGGTAGCCAATCGGCGTCGAGGAAGTCGGCGACGTCGCTGCGGATGGGGCTGATGTTCACGAATCGCACCCCGGCCTCACGACACTGGCGTTGCAGGTTCTGCGTCTGGTGCTTGGCCAGCCCGCCAGGGTTGATCTGGCTGTTCTTGAGGGCCAGCCCTCCGAACGCCACCACAAGCTCGCAGTTTTCGGCGATCTCGTCCCACATCGGCATCCGGCTTTGGTAGCTCCACGGATGACCGCCGACCACATGGGGGAGGATGACCTCCAAAGCCGCGGTGCTGTAGGTGTTGCGAGAGTCGGTGTAACCCCCGCCCAGCGCCAGGAACCGGTGGAGTTGTCCCTGCGCGTGGTGGAACCTGCCCGCACTCGCCCAACCGTAGGATCCGCCGAAGACCGCGCTGTTTCCGTGTTGTGACCGAACTCGACGGAGTTCATCGCTCACCAGTGTGATCGCCTGGTCCCAGCTCACCTCCACGAAGGCATCCGTGCCTCTGGCCGCGCCGTGGGCGCGAGGCTCACCGTCCAGCCACCCCTTACGCACTGCGGGACGCAACACGCGAGCGCTGTCGTCGGCGGCAGCCACCATTCCGGGGCCGATAGGCGATGGCGCGGGGTCATCGTGCCTCGGCTCGATTCGCAACAACCGGCCGGAATCGACTACGGCGACGAAACTGCCCCAATGCGTCGCAACCGACACGCGTCGTTCCATCACGCATCAACTCCACCTCTGAAGTGCTCACTCCGTCCGACGCGCGCTACGCGGTGCAGGCTCTTGGCCGGCACCGTGGCACCTACGGTAGCCCCGGCCAAGACCAAGTAAAAGGCGATGTCGAGAAGGCCTTCAGTAGCGCCTCGCGGTCCTCGTCAGATGCGGCGCCCGGCCGCCGGCCTGAAGTACGGCCACGGCACCGCCTCCTGGTGGTGGACAGCTGTATGCCTGACGCGCTATCCAACGCACGGTCCGTATCAGCGCGGGGCTGATTGCGGATCTCGCGTAAGTCGCAAGGCTCAGTCTGCTCACGCCAGTTCCGGCGGAGGAGTCGGCCCTGTGACCATTGCGCTGCCGCTGTCGACACCCCCGACGTCGCGGGTCAGCAGTTCCCGGTGGCGGGATCGGAACCGAGCCGCGTCCAGATGTCCGGGAGTTGTCGCAGATCATCGGTCTTCAGTCGCTCGAAGAAGGACACGCGCGAATCGCTGTGATGCTGGCGCCGGGCCTGCCGCCTGACCGAGCGGACGTAGATCGGATCGCGGCGCGAGCATGAGATCGGCAGCCCTCCTCGCTGGGAGCCGATGGATATGGCGAAGACATCGGTTACACCACCGCGGTGACCGATCCCGACGGCAATACCGTCGAGTTCGCCCACAACCAGGGAATCTTCCCCCGTATCCGGGAGCTTTGGGGCTGATCGGCGCGGCCGTCTGGACACCGGCGTCCCGCCGGTCGGGCCTCGGCGATGGCGATCCAGCCGGAACTGTGTCACTGGTGCGACGCACACGCCGCAATCGCTCGCTTCGGTCGCCGCCGTGTCACTCTTGCGCACAGCCCGATCGCTCGTATGGCGTCTCATGGACGGGACGACCGCGTGGGTGTTGATCCATCCGGGGTGAATTCTCCACGCGTTCGCGGCATCGACAGATAGGCCATTCGGCCCAAGACTGCTTGAAGAACCCTGTCGCCCGGCGGAATGAGTCGACGTGTCTCGCTCAACGGTGTTGGTAGCGTTGGATCGTTCTTCGAGTGGCGCGGTGACGCGCGATCAGCTGGACCGGATCTGCGTCTGCCTGAGCGACGAGGGACATGCGGTCGCGTGGGCGGACACGGCCGAGGACGCGCTGGCACTGACGCAAAGCCGGGCGGATCTCTCGGCGGCGTTGGTGTCGTGGGACCTCGATACGCCGGAGACCGTGCTGAAGGCGCTCATGGGGAGGTTCACCAAGCTTCCGGTCTTCCTGGTGACCACGGCGGCCTCGGTCGACGATCTTCCGTTATGGGTTTCGGAGGTGGTGTCCGGCTACGTCTGGCTGCTCGAAGACACGCCCGCGTTCATCGCCGGCCGGATAGGGGTCGCCGCCCAGAGGTACCTCGACGGTGTGCTTCCGCCGTTCTTCCGCGAGCTGCTCCGGTTCGAGGACACGCACGAGTACTCATGGCACACCCCGGCGCACGCGGGTGGCGTGGCATTCCTGAAATCACCGGCCGGCCGGGCGTTCTTCGACTACTACGGCGAACGATTGTTTCGCACCGACCTGTCGATCTCCGTCGCCGAACTCGGGTCGCTGTTCGAACACACCGGCCCGATCGGCGACGCCGAGCGCAACGCCGCGCGGATCTTCGGCGCGGACTTGACGTACTTCGTGCTGCACGGTGATTCCACCGCGGACCGGATCGCGTGCCACGCCGGCATCGCCACCGACGAGCTGGTGCTCGTCGACCGCAACTGCCACAAAGCCATCTACCACGGCTTGACGCTCACCGGAGGCAGACCGGTTTACCTCGTGCCCACACGCAACGGTTACGGGCTCATGGGACCGATCCCGCCGTCGGTCATGGCAGCCGAAGCGGTGGCGGCCCAGATCCGTCGCAGCCCGTTCACCGAGGGGGCCGCCGCCGCGGAACCCGTGTACGCGGTGATCACCAACTCGACCTACGACGGGTTGTGCTACGACGCCGTCCGCGTCGCCGAGTTGCTCGGCGCGTCCGTGCCGCGGCTGCACTTGGACGAAGCGTGGTTCGCCTACGCCCGGTTCAATCCGCTTTACGCCCGCCGCTACGGCATGTCCGTCGACGCCGGCGCGCTGCCCGACGACGTGCGACCGACGGTCTTCTCCACCCAGTCGACACACAAGCTGCTCGCCGCCATGTCGCAGAGCTCGATGGTGCACGTCAAGAACTCGCCGAGATCACCGGTCGAGCACCGGCAGTTCAACGAGACGTTCATGATGCACGCCACCACCTCGCCGATGTATCCCATGATCGCCGGGCTCGACGTGGCCGCCGCCATGATGGACGGCGCGGGCGGCCGGTGGCTCACCGACGAGGCGATCACCGAGGCCATCCGGTTCCGCCAGGCGGTGGCCCGGCTCGGCGTGCGCATCCGCGAGGCCGGTGACCGGCCCGGCTGGTTCTTCGGCACCTGGCAGCCGACCGAGGTCACCGACCCCGCCACCGGGCGGCTGCACGCCTTCGCCGACGCCCCGCTCGAGCTGCTGCGCACCGTGCCCGGTTGCTGGACCCTGGCTCCCGGCGCGGACTGGCATGGCTTTGAAGGCATGGAGGACGGCTACTGCCTGCTCGATCCCATCAAGGTGTCGATCACCTGCCCGGGTGTGGACGCGCGGGGCAACGTCTCCGAGCTGGGCATCCCGGCCCGTATTCTCACGATGTACTTGGAGGCACGCGGGATCGTCGTGGAGAAGACCGACGCGTACACCTGCCTGATCCTGTTCTCGATGGGTATCACCAAAGGCAAGTGGGGCACCCTGCTCGACGCGTTGCTGGACTTCAAGAGTCTGTATGACTCGGAGGCGACCGTCGCCGACGTCCTGCCGGACCTCGTGAAAGCCCATCCAGACCGGTATCGGAACCTCACGCTGTCCGGGCTCTGCGCACAGATGCACACACAGCTCAGCAAGAGCGCGTTGACCGCGTTGCTCGACGAGGCGTTCACCCATCCGACCCCGGCCGTGCTCACCCCGGCGCAGACCTACCAGCGCCTCATTCGCGGTGGAACGGAACCGGTGCGCCTCGCCGACATCGCCGGACGTACCGTCGCGACGCAGGTCGTCACCACCCCACCGGGAATCCCGGTGCTCATGCCCGGTGAGAGTACCGGCGACGCGGACGGTCCCGTGCTGCGTTATCTGCGCGCGCTGGAAACGTTCGACCGGGAATTCCCCGGTTTCCCCAGCGAGACCCATGGCGTCAGCCGGGATCTCGAGGGAAGCTACTGGATCACCTGCCTGCGGTAACCACGCCGGTGATACCTGGTGTCGCGTAGTCCGTCTTGCCGAAACCACTGGATCCACAGCGGACGCGAGGCAACAGGATCACGCGACACCAGGCCGCTTGTTTCGCTGCGCATCGACGTCCTTCAAGGCGGAACGGCCCTTCAGGTCGAGTGCGGAGACTTCCGGTCAGGCGAAGCGAGCGCGCGCCGTCTGATGCGTGTACAGGCGATCCAAGCGCTGATCAGTCCGGCCGGAACCAGGAGCAGCTCCCACACGAGAATCTCTCCTGGGGTGGAACCGTCGCGTCTTTCCGCCATCCACCAGGCGATTCCGGCAAAGATCAGACCTGAGGCGAAGGTACTGAGCACTCGATGCTTCCCCGCCCAGGCGTCCACCTTCGCCGATCGTTCGGCATCCAGCCGTGCAGCACGCGGAGAACGAATCTTGATCGCGACTTCACGGCCGATCCAGGAACCCAACCCCATGAACCACCATTCCTTGTCGTGACAGCCGCGCCGCGGCTTGGCAACCCCCGAGTGAAAGTCATGACGTCATCTGGCTGGTACCCGCCCTGCCACTCCGTAAAACGGTGTCGCGCACACTTCCGCTCGGTGACCTGCCGTGCCTCGCCACCCCACCCTCGGACGACCCGGCAGTATCGAAATGATGCCGTCGAACTCGCGAAGCTCCGGCGCGTCCTGGATCGAGCAGGTACGACCGAGAGTGTCACAGCCAGTGATCACCATGGCCATCACAACGAGTTCGGGCTGCCCCCGGACGGCGCTAGCGCCGCGTTTCGGCGGAGGATCAGGCTGGTCCGATGTCGGAAATCCTGGAGCCTGTGGGGCTCTCCGCTCTCGAAACACTGAAGTACCAGGGTGATCCGCTCGCCGACGCCGTCGTCGCCGATCTGGTGGCCGTCGAGCGAACGGACGCGGTGAATGAGGTGTTGGCCCACTTCCGGGACAACGACCAACCCATTCCGGAGAATTTACCGGAATCGGTACGCCGGTACCTGATCGACACTGACGCCCCACCGAGCTGGGCGGATCTCGAACGAGTTGCGGGCGCGTACGAGTTCTTCGTCGACGACGGCGTGTACGTCGCCGCGGTGCTGTCGTTCGGGGCGATGGTGAATTGCTACGCGCAACCGCGGCCGTCACGCGTCCTGTCGCTGACCCACCGGCTCAACCAGCCACACCGCCGGTTGTCGGAAACCTCTCAGTTCGTGCTGAACCTGATGGGTCCCGAACCGTTCGGTTCCGGCGGCAGTTTCGTGCCCACGATCCAGAAGACCCGGCTGATCCACGCGGCCGTCCGATATTTCATCACCCGGTCCGGTGAATGGGATGTCGAGGCGGACGGCGTCCCGCTGTGTCAGCAGGACATGTTGGGAGCGCTGTTGATCTTCTCGGTGCAGGTCATCGACGGGATGCGCCGGATGGGTATCGCGGTGACCGAGCGCGAAGCCGAGGACTACTACTACGTCTGGCGGGTGACCGGGGCGATGCTCGGCATCCCGGCCGAGGCGATTCCTGAAACGCTGCGAGCGGCTCAGGAACTGAACACCGAACTCGTCGAGGCGAGTTATGCCTCCTCGGCCGAAGGTATCGAGCTGACCCGTAACCTCCTGCGTCTGTATGAGGGCATGGTGCCCGGCAAGGCGTTCGACGGCGTGGTCGCCGCGATGGTCCGACAGGTCGTCACCGAGGACGTCGCCGACTTGCTCGAGGTACCGCGCTCACGTGGCTGGGACCGCGCGGTCGATGCAGGCGTACAGGCCATGCGACTGCTGGAGCGGTCGGAGGACCGCAGCCGGGCGGCAACGGCGGTGCTCGACAAGGCGAGCAGTCTTCTGCTCGGCGGCAGCGTCCGCACCCTCACCAACGGCCAGTCGACCGCCTTGACCATCCCGGCCGACCTGCGGGAGAAGTGGCTCGCCGCGGGCGTCTGCCCGGCCACACCGCAGCGGACATGACACCAGGCGCGGAAACGCCGCGCTCAAGATGAACGAACAGAGCCGAGCGGCGATTCCCACGGTCGTGTCACGGAAGTCGTCGCTCCGGCTGTCTTGTGGTCACTGGTTCGAGTGTATTGTGCGTGCGCGTATTGACGGGGGCGCCCGAGTAATAAACGCCGAGTCGCCGCTGGTCAGTCCCAAGTCGGTCGTCATGGCTGGATGTCCACATTGCCGGCCGGAGTTTCATGGGGGAGGGGTGTGTGGCAGTGACCATAAGACGAGGTTATGGTTTGTTTCGTGTGTCGGTCACGTTGCACGATGCGCTGACGTCAATCGTGGCAGGCTCGATGGGCGATCGGAGTTGAACGCTGGGACGGATGTGGGAAGCCGGGCGACTGACCCGATGCTTGTCGGTCGTCTTCTGGCTTGTATGCTCGTTCGCGGGCGATAAGGTAAGACGCGAATAATCGTGACGCGCCAACGCTTCTCCCTTGACGGCAACGTCCCCGTCGGGTGCGGGTTCCGCCCTGGAAGTGGGCCATCCTTTCGTTGCAGGTTTCTTCTTATCGCTGAACTTGCCATTTCTGACAATTGTTCGAAAATTGTTCCGGCAGTTTTCACTCCATCGAGTCAAAAAGTGAAAGTTTAGCCTGTCAGGGGTATAAACGCAGTCTGTGGGCATCTGCTGCTGTGTCGTGACGACGGCAGGGTGCGAAGATCGAATAGGAGGCAATGCCAGCGTGACCGTCGCAGAAGAGATCGCCATCCTCTTGACCCGAAAATTCGGGGTGGAACCCGCCGAAGTTCGTTCCGGAGCTTCACTGCACCAATTGGGCATGGACTCCCTCGCCTTGGAAGAGTTGCGTGTGCTCCTCGAGGAGAACCTGAGCATCGACCTCGAAGACGTCCAGTTGACCTCCCGGGAGACCGTGGAACAGCTGGCCGCGGTCGTCGACGAGAAGCTCGCCGCATGACGGCACCGCGTCTCAGCGCCGCGGTGACGGGGCTGGGGCTGGTCACCGCGGCGGGAATCGGAGCCGAGACCGCTTGGCGTGGTGTGACACAACCCGGCGGCGTCAAGGGGGTGCGACACCAGGACGAACTTCGCGGTCTGTCGTGCGACTTCATGTACACCGTCGACGACCTCGACACCGTGAGCCTGCTGGGCGTACCGGCGTTGCGGATGATGGACCGGTTCTCGCAGCTCGCGGTGATCGCGGCGCGGGAAGCCGTGGCGGACGCGGGTCTCGACACCTCGGTTTGGGAGACGGATCGGATCGCGGTGGTCATCGGCTCGGCCCACGGGGGCCTCCCCTTCTACGACCAGCAAAGTACCGTCCTCGCCGAAAAAGGCGCACGACGTGTCTCGCCGAAGCTCGCGCCGATGACCACGGTGAACAGCGCCGCCAGCAGTGTCTGCATGGACCTCGGCGCGCGCGGACCGAGCTTGAGTGTCTCCACCGCATGCTCCTCGGGCACGGTCGCGATCGGCACCGCCCTGCAGCTGCTGCGCTCGGGTGCGTGCGACATCGTCATCGCCGGTGGCGCCGAATCCGTGTGCTCCCGCTTGCTGATCGCCAGTGCCTGCCAGATGAGGGCG
Organism: Amycolatopsis sp. NPDC041971; assembly: GCF_055588925.1. Classification (NCBI taxonomy): domain Bacteria; kingdom Bacillati; phylum Actinomycetota; class Actinomycetes; order Pseudonocardiales; family Pseudonocardiaceae; genus Amycolatopsis; species Amycolatopsis sp. NPDC041971. The sequence goes on from NZ_JBVJCE010000005.1 coordinate 85,329, forward strand.
GTGTCCACGCGCCGGGACGATCCGTCGACGGCGTGCCGTCCGTTCGATGCCGACCGCGACGGTTTCGTGGTCGGCGAGGGTGCCGGTCTGGTCGTCTTGGAGCGACCCGATCACGCCGTCGCTCGCGGAGCGCGTGTACGGGCGGGTATCGCGGGCTACGGCGCCTCCAGCGACGCCTACGCGGCGGTGGCACCGGAACCCGACGGCAAGGGAATCGAGCGTGCGCTGCGGACCGCGCTGGACGACGCGGGCGTGGCGCCGGCCGACGTGGGCCATGTCAATGCCCACGGGACGTCCACCGTGATGAACGACCTCATCGAGGCCACCATGCTGCGCCGGGTCCTCGGCGAGGAGCCGCTGGTGACCTCGACCAAGCCGATGACCGGGCACACTCTCGGCGCGGCGGGGGGCATCGAGACCGCGTTGACCGTGCTGGCCCTGGAGCGGCAATTGGTGCCGCCCACGGCGAACTTCCAGACCAGGGACATCCGCATACCGATCGACGTGGTGACCAAGGAAGCCCGGACCGCCGAGTTCGAGTGCGCGGTCAAGATCTCGATGGGCTTCGGCGGCCACAACGCCGCCCTCGTCCTCACAAAAGGCTGCTGAGCCCTGGCTCGACACCGTATTCGGAGCAGAAAGTAGAGCATGCACGAGGAAGTTGTCCGTCCGCTGGCGATCGGTCGGACACAGTTCAGTTACCGGTTGCTCCGGCAGTCCGACCCGCGGACCGAGCCGGTGATCGTGATCGGCGGCGGGCTCCAGGGCAGTAACGGCTGGCCGCATATGGAGGATCGGATCACCCCGATCGCGTGCCTGGTGACGGCGGACCTCCCCGGAATGGGGACGTCGGACCCGTTGCCTCCCGGGGCAGGCACCGACTTCATGTGCGCCGCGCTCGACCGGATCATCGACGATCTCGGCGTACCGCGGGTCAACCTGTTCGGGTATTCCTACGGCGCGGAACTCGCCTTCGGCTGCGCTCAGCGCAGCCCTCACCGCATCGCGCGGCTGATCCTCGGTGGAGTGGTCTCGCATACCGACGCGGCACAGAGGGAATCGTTGCGCGAGGCGGCCGACCACCTCGCGAGCGGGGAGACCGAGGAGTTCGCCACGGTGGCCGCGAGAATGCAGCTGTGCCTCGATGAGAATCGCCGCATCCCGCGACGTTCCCTCGTGTATCGGTACGTGCGGCGGTCGATGCTTCACGTCGCCGTCCACGTTCCGCACGTGATGGATTACCTGCGTCGTTCCCTGATCAGCGGCCCGTCCTTCGACGGTGGCCTGTCCGGGGTACCGGCACTGGTGTTCACCGGCGAACACGACTCCATTACCGCTCCCGAACGGCAGCGCGAGTTCGCGGCCACCATATCCGGCAGCCGGTTCCTCACGATCAAGGATTCCGACCACTGGGTCGTCCTGGAGCGTGCGGCCGACGTCGCCGATTTGACGGTCCGCTTTTTCACCGACCGCCCCTTGGAATCCGCGCCGTATGTGACCGTCATGGACCCCCTCGGGTCGAGTCGTTGATTCACCGTCAGTTGTCAGGGTGCGGATAAGCCGAGCCCGAAGGTTGATTTGGTGGTGTTGTCCGGCGTGGAGCGGCGATCATGCCCACCACGCCGCGGCGGCCGGAAGGGACAGGCCGGGGCCGAGGCGGCGGAACAGCCGTGCCTGCTGCTGTGGGAGTCGCCGGTAGGACCAGTCGAACACCGCGCGAACGGCGGCCCGCTCATCGCCGAATTCGCTGAGGACGTCGGCGACGGTCGAATGGGATGGGCGGCGGCGCGGCTGGCCGCGACCCGTGGCGCCGACGGCAAAAGTGCGCACTGCCGGCCCTTTGGCGCGGCTGAACGCTCACAGATCGTCGGCTACAGGGGTGCGGCCTCAGTGAACCCTGGCAATTCATCGCGTCCAGCATGGTTCGGGTCTCCTGCCTGAGTAGGAACCACAAACTCAGCCGTCCCCGTTCGCCGGCGTGCTCACCCGGTCCAACACCGCGCGCGTGTAGCCGGCGGTATTCGAGGTCCCGCCGAGGTCCGCGGTGCTGATGCCGTCGGCCAGCGCACCGAACGCGGCGGCGAGCAGTTCCTCGCTCGCTTCGGGATGCCCCAGGTGGTCAAGCATCAGTGCCGCCGACCACATGGCGCCCAGCGGGTTGGCCTTGTCCTGCCCGGCGATGTCGGGAGCGGAGCCGTGCACCGGCTCGAACATCGACGGGAATGCGCGTTCCGGGTTGAGGTTGGCCGCGGGGGCGACGCCGATGCTCCCGGCCACCGCGGCGGCCAGGTCACTGAGGATGTCACCGAAGAGGTTGGAGCCGACGATCACGTCGAACCGCTCCGGTGCCAGGACGAGCTTGGCGGCGAGGGCGTCGATGTGCTCCTTGTCGGTGCGCACGTGCGGGTGCCGTTGCGCCACTTCTTCCACCAGTTCGTCCCAGAACGGCATCGTGTGGACGATCCCGTTGCTCTTCGTCGCCGAGGTCACGTAGTGCGCGCGGTTCCCTGCCAGTGCGTAGGCGTACTCGACGACGCGGGTGACTCCCTTGCGGGTGAACACCGCCTCCTGCACGGCGAGTTCGTCCTCGGTGCCTCGGCCGAGCCGCCCGCCGATCTCGGAGTATTCGCCCTCGACGTTTTCCCGGACCACGACGAGGTCCACGTCTCCGGCGCCGGCGTTGCGCAGTGGACTGGGCACCCCGTCGAGCACTTTGATCGGACGCAGGTTGACGTACTGCTGAAAGCCGCGTCGGATGGGAATCAACAATCCCCACAACGACACGTGGTCCGGCACCCCGGGCCAGCCGACCGCGCCCAGCAGTACCGCGTCGTGCCGTCGGATCCGGTCCAGGCCGTCGGCGGGCATCATCGCGCCCTCGGCCAGGTAGCGCTCATAGGACCAGTCGAAAGAGTCGTAGGCGAATCGGATCCCGTGCCGTCTGCCGACGGCGGCGAGTACCGCCTGAGCGGGGGGCAGCACCTCGGTGCCGATGCCGTCACCGGGGATGAGTGCGATGCGGTAGCTGGTCATGGGATCAGTGGACGACGAGGGGGGCTGGTGCGTCCAAGACCCAGTTCTTGCCACACTGAATGGCTGCACCTATCAGCCGGATATCGCGAGTCCGGATTCCGCCAGGTCGCGAAATGCCGCGGCGGCCGGGCTCTGCCGCCCTGGCCGGGCCAGCAGCGAGACCTCCAGCGAATCGGAGCAGTCCAGTGCACGGACGGCGGCGCCCGCGGACTTGGCCAGCGCGCGCCAGGAATCGCTGACCACCGCGATGCCCACTCCGGCGAGAACGAGCGGCAGCACGGCTTCCCGGTGTTCCACCTCGACCGCGAACCGGCTGCCCGGAGCCTGGCGGCGCACGGCGTCGGCCACACTCCGCATTCCCGTGCCCTGCTGGCCGACGATGAGCGCGGCTCCGGCGAGATCGGCGGGCCGTACCGGATCCATCGGGGGCAGCGCCGCCTCATCGCGGCCCAGCACGGCGAAGTGCTGGGTCTCCAGCTGCAGAGCCTCCAACCCGGGCAAGGCCGCGGCCGTCGGCGAGGTCGCTACCACGCCGAGCTCGGCGTCACCGGTCGTGAGCATCCTCCCCACGTCGGCGGGTGTGCTCGCCGCGCGGACCGAAATCTGCACCGACGGGTGCAGGCCGGCGAACGCGGCGATCAGGCCTGCGAGCGGACTGACCGACTGCGACGGCATCGAAGCGACGACCAATTCCCCGCCGACGAGACCGTCCACGGCCTCCACCGTGGCCCGGGCGAGGTCCAGCCCACGGATGACCTCACGCGCGGGAGCCACCAGAGCGTGCCCGGCGGCGGTCAACACCAGACGACGACCTGTCCGGTGAAACAGCAGACTGCCCAAATCCCGCTCGAGCGTGCGCACTGCCTGAGATACCGACGGTTGCGCGACGTAAAGCCGTTCCGCGGCCCGGTGGACACTTCCGGCGTCGACGACAGCCAGGAAGTACTGCAGCTGACGAGCATCCACTCCGAACCTCCTCTTCGGCCGATAGCCGGGGCCTATCACTTTGCCAGCAACCCGGTCTTGGACCGGCACCCCACGGTCGGGGCTTACTGAGTCGCTGTGAAGGGGCGGCACCGGCGCCGTCCACTCCGCGAGTCCAGAGGAGGCACCGTGTCCGATGCCTGGCTCCTTGCCCACACCGGCATCGCCATCGTGGGCATGGTCGTGCTGATCACTTGGATCAAGACCCCGCCGATCTTCGGCTTGTTGATCGGTGCCACTTACCTGGGGCTGGCCACCGGCCTCGGGGCCGCCGGCACAACCGAAGCCCTGGCCACCGGGTTCGGTGACGTGATGGCCGAGATCGGCATACTCGTCACCTTCGGAGTCGTCATCGGCTCACTGCTCGCCGCCACGAACACCCTGCATCGCGTCCTGGAACGGTTGCTGGGTGTGGTCGGGGAGAAGCGCGTCCCGATGGTGTTCGCCGTATCTCTCTCGACCGTGTTCACCTCCATCTACTCCGACGTGGTCCTGATGCTCACCGCGCCACTGGCTCGGCGGCTGGGCACTCGTCTGGGCAACGGGGGCGTCGCTCTCATGGGCGGTGCGCTGACCGCTGGGATCGAGGTCGGCTTGGTCTTCGTGGTCCCCGGTGTGGCCGCCCTCGCCGTTGCGGGGTTACTCGGTGTGCCGCTCGGTGAGATGTTCCTGTTCGGGCTCGCCGTCGGCCTGCCCGCCGCCGTGCTCACCATGCTGGCCTTCACCGCACTGCTGCGCCGGCTGTTGCCCTGGAATCCTGCCACGGACGAACTCGAGGCAGAGGCTGGCGGCGACAGCGGGCCTGCCCGCACCAGCAGCTCCACCGCACTCACGACCACCACGGTCACGCGGCCGCCGGACGAGGAGGTGCGTCAGCTGCCTTTGCCGCTATCGGTCTCTCCCGTGCTGGTGGCCCTGTCGCTGATCGCCCTGGGCGCGCTTGCCAACGCCTTCCACTTCCGGCTGGGGCCCGTCGCGTTGTTGAGCGACCCGGTGATCGCGATGGCGATCGGCGCCGGCCTGGCACATCTGCTTGCCCGGCGCGTCCTGCCCCGGCAGCAGGTCAATGCCGCTGTGGGCAAGGCGCTGGCGATGGCAGGCCCCATCCTCGCGCTGTCCGGGCTCTCCGGCTCGGTCGCCGAAGTGATCGGCCAGTCGGGACTGCGAGACGTCCTTGCCGGATCGTTCAGCGCCGGCTTCCTCCCGCCGCTCATACTCGTTTGGCTGGTGGCCGCCATCCTGCACATCGCGATGGGATCCATCTCCATCTCCGCGATCACCGCGGCCGGCATCCTCGCACCGATAGCGGGCACGCTGGGCGTCCCAGTCGTGCTCGTCGCCCTCGCCGCCTGCTCGGGCTCGCTGTTCCTCCCTCACGTCAGCAGCAATTTCTTTTGGATGTTCCAATCGCTGCTGGGACTGAGCACCCGAGGCACATTCAAAACCCACACCGTCGCCATGTCGCTGGCCTCGGTGATCTCACTCCCGATAGTGTTGCTGCTCGACATCGCTGTCTGACGACGTTCGGAAAGGACGTCATTCGGTGGCCCCTGGCCGGGAGCCGAAACCTGCTGATCGGCAACGCCGGAAACACCGATCACGGGAGAGGCGCGGCGACTGCTGTTTCCTCTCGCATCCATATTGGAGTTTCGAGGTGGGTGACGAGTCGAACTGCCCCCCTCGGGTCAGCGCTGCCCTCAATGGCGGTCCGCCTTCGGCTTGAACGAGTAAACCGATGTGGTTGCGCCTTCAAGCAACGATACCGTGACGTAGATCACATGACCGCGTCCGACTGCTTGTGAAAATTTCCGTTACCACTTGCTCGGCGCGTCGTTGAAGTCGGTGATCGACCGGCGCGACGTTGCGGCAGGTCGATGGGCGAGTGACGGAACTTCTCGCCGCTGGCCTGGAATCGGTATCGTGGAAAGGAATTCGACTAGTGAAACGAATGATCACCGCGGTGCTGGCCGCGACAGTGGGGTTCACCGGTGTCGCGGCAGGCACGGCGGACGCCGCATATTCCGCTCAGCAGCCGCCATCGGTGAGCGACCACAACATCCCGCTGCCGAAAGACGATCCCTTCTATGTGCCGCCCGTCGGGTATGAGTCCAGTCCTAACGGAACGGTGCTGCGGTCGCGACAGATCACTGCCGTCTATCTCGTAGTGCCGGTACCGGTCAAGGCCTATCAGGTCCTGTACAAGTCAGTGGACAGTCACAACCGGCCGGTCGCGGAAGCCGCTACGATCGCGGTTTCCGGCTCGCCCTGGACCGGCAAGGGGCCGCGACCGCTGGTCTCCTACCAACTCGCCGAGGACTCCCTGTCCACCCGATGCCAACCGTCCTACACATTGCGGGTGGGAATCAAGGAGCCCACACCTGCCTCCACCTACGAGGTGGCCGCGTCGGTGACGGCGTTGCTGAAAGGGTATGCGGTCGTCTACTCCGACTATCAAGGCCCGAACTCGGACTTCCTGGCGGGCGCCCAGTCCGCGCACGGGGTGCTGGACGGGATTCGCGCCGCGCAGCAGTTCCCGCCGATGGGACTCTCCCCGCGGACACCGGTCGGGCTGTGGGGTTACTCCGGCGGCGGAATCGCCACGACCTGGGCAGCCGAACAAGCCGCGTCCTACGCGCCCGAGTTGAACATCGTGGGCGCCGCGGCGGGCGGAGTACCCTCCGACTTCAAAGAGATGTTCAAATACAACAACGGCGGCCTCGGCTCAGGCTTGCTCCTGCTCGGCTTCATCGGCCTCTCCCGCACCTTCCCGGAGGCGGGCGTCGAGGCCGTCCTCAACGACAAGGGCAAAAAGTTCTTCGCCGACAACGACGACGCCTGCACACTCGACATCGCGTTGTTCCATCCCTTCGATCGCATCGAGAACTACACCACCATTCGCGATGTGATCGGTTCACCGCAGGCGGAATACCTGTTCAACGCCAACAGTGCCGGTCAAAAGACTCCCCGCATGCCGTTCTACAACTACCAAGGACTCGCCGACGAATTCGTTCCGGTCGCCCCGGTCGATCACTTGCTCCAGAATTACTGCCGCGACGGTGCCACCGTGCAGAAATCGCGGATGCCGGTCACCGGGCACATCGTCGGTGAAATCCTCGGCGCCGACGGCGCGCTGAAGTTTCTCACCGACCGATTCGACGGAAAACCAGTGGCCAACGACTGCGGCCGCACCATCTGACCACCCGGCCGAACAGCATTGTTTCCCGTCTGAGCGGGCCCGGCGCGAAAGCGCTGGGCCCGCCCAGACGGTTCGGCTCGGCCGCCCGCCCTGCCGCACGGATGTGCGCTCGTGCTGGCGGTTTCACAGTGCAGAACCGGCGTCGTGTCAGGTGGCGAAGCACCCCTTCCTTACCTTCAGGGCGGGTAAGGAAGCTGTGGCAGCCAAAAGAAGACCCTCGCGGGTGGATGAGAATTGGCGCGGTGGGGCGGGTTGTCGTGAGCGATGACGTGACGCGTGGCGAGCGGGGGTGACGGTTGATCATTCCTTCGCTGATGCGCGTCGGAACTGGCTGGACCCCATCACCCCTTCCAAGGGCGGAATCGCCAAGCTGCCATAAGGGCCACCCCGTCTCCGATCGGGCTCCGTTGCCGACGTAGAGCCCGATACACCCGCCCTGATGCCGGGCTACAGCAGCATTTCGTTTCTGTCGGACCGGCATTCAACGGCTGCCTTTGAACAGCTCGATCGGCTCTTGCGCGGAGCAGCTCGGCTGTGCTGGTCTCGGCAGAGCCCGCACTGAGGTCTGTTTCGAGGCGTGCAGTGGGCGTGTAGACAGAATTCGCCTCTCGCACGAGCCTTCACCAGATGCGCTGGTCGGAGGGAGAGGGATGTCCGGAGTGTGGCTGTTGGTGACCTTGGTGCCGGCTGCGTCCACCTGTGCCCTTGCGCTGATCGCGTTGCGGCGGGCGTCGTCGCGGCGACGCGGCCTCGAAAAGATCGCGGCGCGCCTCCCGTCAGGGAGCCGGGTGGTCGAGAGGGACGTTGACGGTGCGGTGCTGGAGATCGTGATCGGACACGAGCAGGCCGGATCATTGCCGATTCGTCCCGTCCGCGGTGGTGAGCTGCCAAGATGAGGCCGGTGTATCCCGGTGGTCCCTACGACGGTCTCGGCGCCTACTCCGCATTCTACGAACAAACGTATACCCGCTCTCTCCATGTCGTCTGCCGTATGACGGCGGGCGATCGCGACCTGGCGATGGATGCCCTGCACGACGCTTATTTAGTGATGTTGGATAACTGGGCCGGGCGACGGCACCGATCGATCGAGGACAACCGACGCTATCTGGTCGCGATCGCGGCGAACAAGGTCCGCGATCATTACCGGCTCGCCGGACGGCTCGTCGAGTACGAGGACAATTATGACCCGGCCGCGGAGGATGCCCGGCTTGGCGCGGTGCTCGACGGGATGTCCCCGGTTCGGGCGATCTTGGAGTTGATCGCGGTGCAGCCGGGGCGGCGTAGGGCCGTGGCGGTGCTGCACTTCATCGAGGGCTTCACCTATCGCGAGATCGCGCAGGTGCTCGGGATCGCGGAGTCGACGGTCCGCACCCACGTCGAGCGCATGCGAGCCGCGCTCCGGCGGTGTGTCGTTGAACAGTCAAATTGGTCAGGAAGGGGTGACGATGACCGATCCACATGACGACGCCCTGCGCGACCTGGTGCGGCACGCACACGAGAGTGACCAGGAGCCCGTCGATGTCGATGTGGCGGCCGGTCTTCGGAAGGTGCTGGCCCAGGCGGGGCAAGTTTTGCGCATGCCGGACTTCACTGCTCGCCTGCGCGCTGCGGCGGAACTGGACGAGGAGTTCGCCGAAGCAGTGGCGCGGGAGTTCCTTACCTGCCCCACTCGGGCGTTGCCACCTGAGCGCGGGGTGGATGTGCGCACGGTGCTGCTCGCTGCCGCCACCGCAAGGATCAGGCACCGGATCAGGGATGCCGTGCTGCTGGCCTTGGTTGTCCTGGCCGTGATCGTCGCGCCGTGGCCGCTGGTGGCGGGGTGGACGGTGCTCGGTGCCGGTGTCATGGCAGCGACCACAACTTCGCGCCCTCTGTGGCGCTATGCCGCCGCCGCTGCTGCTGTCGCGGGCGTCGCGTTGGTCCTTTCGACCTACCACCGGTTCACGACCGCCGACGGCCTGATGGCAGTGCCTCTGGCAGCGATCGTGGTAGTCCTGTGCCTCGACGCGGTCGTCGCGTCAAGACGCGCGGGGAGGCCGCCGCGGGAGGGACTCGTCCGCGCGCCGGTGTCGAGGAAAGTGCCCGATCGTGATACTTCGCCAGGCGATTACGGCTGTGCGGCGGTGATCGTCGCCCGGGGGCCTGGGCTGTTCCCAGGGTCTGGCACGCCGAGGGATTCGTGGTCATTCGCAATCCCGTTGCAACGGTCACCGGACGCCGACCAGAATGCCGGACTCACCACTGCGTCACTTTATGCCAACGTGCAGGATCGCCTTATAGGGCTTCGGACCGCGACAGGGCTGGAACACCTGTCGGCCGCCGAGGTCGTGATCGTCGCTGCCGACGGGCTGGTGGCGCACCTGGCCGAGCCAGCGACCCGCGACTTCCTGACCTCGCCCGAGGCCGCACCGGCCGAATGGCTGCCGCCTGACCGCGCGCGCGAGATCCGGGAGCACCCGACCGACTGGGCGAAATACCACCTCCGGGTAGAGGTGACGACGGGTGACTGTGTGGTGTCCGCGTACGTGCACCTGACCGTCGATGACTTGTTCGTGCAGGCCGACTGGCGCACCTTCATGCTGCCGGCGGTCCGGCACATCGAACCGGCAGCGATGCCCGCCGTCGGACGTGGACTGCTGGATGCGGTCACGCTGCCCGTGACCTGGCCCAGGCGTCTCGTTCGCCTGCTGCCACAGGCACGACCACTGTCGAGCGGACACAGACTCGACCCCGCCAGGTACGGCGCCGGACCGAGCCTGCGTGAGCTGGCGGTGGCAGACACGCTCAACGACTTGCAGACGGCCGATCAGGAGCGGCACCTGCAGATGCTCCAGAGCCAGTTCGCGACAGCCCTCACGGACGCGATTCGGGAAGCGGGCTACAAGGACGACGCAGCGCGCGATGTCGTAGCACGCCACACGGCGGACCTCGAGCGTGCGCGAACGCAACGACACGGGTCGCCGTACTACGCGGGAAAGCAGGCGGATTTGCCTGAGCTGCGGTGATCGACCAGGGTTGGAACGCGAAGTTCCTGCGCCGGCCAGGCGATCTTGGCAAACCGGCAATCCGCGCGTGGGCGCCGAAGAACGGGTTCACCGTGTCTGATCGCGGACGGATCCGATTCCGGTCCTCTGTGCAGGGGCGATTTCGCGGGCCTGGGGTCGGCTAGGTGTCAGGATGCCATGGCGATGGCTGTGGCTCCTGGTCGTGCCGGTGGGCCGGACCGATGGTGTCTTTGGCGAACACAGCACCGTCGGTCCTGATGAACGCGAAACGCCCTGTAGGGCTCACTTCGACGTAGGTGGCGGTGTAGCAGTCGCTCTGCTGGATCCAGCCAGCGTTGTCGAGGTTGTTCTTGGCGTGGACTGCGCCGCGGTTCGGCGAAGTGGACTGAACGCACCTCCTGGATTGATGGAAGCCCTTACCGGGTATCAGAAGGCCATGAAAGCCGACACATCCAAGGACGTCGACAGCCGGTCGCCCTTCACTTGGAGGGCAACGACAACGGCGTTGATGGCCCTCATGTCAGTGGTAGCGGGCATCGGCATCGTCGCCTCCAGTGGCCAGGGAATCGGGTGGTTCTTCCTGGTGCTCGGACTGGTCACTGCTCTGATCGCCGCCGGGCTCTTCCACCTCGCCCGGAAGTCCCGCCAGCCGCAGGACTGAGCCGACCGGCTCTAGCGGTCCGCGCTGGAAATCCGCCGTCTGCCTCGGCGGCCAAGAGGGTGATCGAGCTGTCGGAATGCCGGTAAGGCTTTGGGTACGTCAGTTGCAACTTGGCTTCCCCTATCTCGAGGTGGGGAAGGAGGCCTTCACGGACCGCGCCGGATCAGGAAGCTGCCGGGCTGAACCGATGAACCGCCTGCAGCGACACCAGTACGACCGGACACGTCGCGTGCCGGACGCAGGCGGTGGACAACACTGCCCAAGACGAGCCTCCTGGCGCCGGATCGCCGGGAATCGACCACCATCGGCGGTCCGTCCTCGAAGCCGATCTGGCCGGAGTGGATGATCGTGACGTCGTCGCCCGTCACGCCGAGCGTGAACGCGTTCAGCGGAGCCTCGCCGAGATTGCCGGGAAACAGGCGTCGATCCTCAAGCAAGCGCAGCAGGGTGACCCGGAGGATCCGTTCACCACGGCACTACGAGGCAGTTACAACGAGCTGGCCGCCGACGATAAGGAGCTTCGGGCAAAACTGGAGGAGCTGGACAAAGCGGACGAGGCGACGCCGCAGTCGATGAGCATCGACACCCTGCAACTCATTGACGCGCTTCCTTGCCTGGCGTTGAACTTGGCGAAGGCTCCGCGGCACTGCCTATGGGCGTTGTTCGAGGCCGTCCAGTTCGCGATCGTGGTTCACGACGACGGCGAGCATGCGGCAGTGACGATCAAGCTCCCAGCAGACCAGCTGTCCCACATCGGTCAGGCAGCGGAGAGGATCGCCAAGACCATGGAACCCCTGGACACCCCGGCGCAGCGCGCCGGTTCTGTTCGTGAGGTTCCTGTTGGTGCCCCCGGTGAGATTCGAACTCACACTGGACGGGTTTTGAATCCGTTGCCTCTGCCAGTTGGGCTACGGGGGCGGTGCCCGATGAACTTTACGGGATCACGGGAGCGCGCCGTTCGCCGGGCCCGGGAGTGTGACGACCGTCTGACGTGGTGAACGCCATCTAGCCGTCTGGATCGTTCCCGGTAGGCTTCAGGTTCGCGGACAGCCCGCGAGCCGAACTGCCCGACGACCTTCAGGAGGACCCCGGTGACCGAGCAGGCTGCCGAGGCCAATGGTGCCGTCGCCGCACCCCAGCGGCGGGTGCTCGTGGCCGAAGACGAGGCCCTCATCCGCCTGGACCTCGTCGAGATGCTGCGCGAAGAGGGTTACGAGGTGGTCGGCGAGGCCGGAGATGGCGAGCAGGCCATCAACCTTGCCACCGAGCTGAAGCCCGATCTGGTGATTCTCGACGTCAAGATGCCCAAGCTCGACGGTATCGAGGCCGCCTCCAAGATCACCGGTGACCGGATCGCGCCGGTCGTCATCCTGACCGCGTTCAGTCAGCGTGACCTCGTCGAGCGGGCGAGGGACGCGGGCACGATGGCGTACTTGGTCAAACCGTTCGCGAAGCGCGACCTGGTGCCCGCGATCGAGTTGGCCGTGAGCCGGTTCGCCGAACTCCAGGCCCTCGAGTCCGAGGTCGCGGGTCTGACGGACAGGCTCGAGACGCGCAAGGTCATCGACCGGGCCAAGGGACTGCTGATGAGCCGTCAGGGGCTTACCGAGCCGGACGCGTTCCGGTGGATACAGCGCACCGCGATGGACCGCCGGACCACGATGAAGGCGGTGGCCGAGGCCGTCGTCGAGAGTATCGGCTGACGTCAGCTCTCGGTCGTGACGTACAGGCGCACTGTTCCGCCGCGGTGTGCGCGGAAATAGTCCTGGAGCTTTGCGCTGCTCGCGATGCAACCGGCACTGGTGAAATCGTCGCCCGCCGTCCTGGGCAACGCGACGGAACACTGCGCGAGATAGTTGAATTTGTCCGGCCGCAGCACGAAGAAGGTCGCGCTTCCGGATCCCGTTCCGCCCTTGTTGCGGAAAACGGCGCTCATCGAGCAGGCGTTGTCGTTGCACGGCCCGTTCCACTGCGAAGAGCGCACCTGAAACTCGGGCCGCGCCGGCGGAGTCGTCCGGACGGCCCGGGTGGTGGTCACATCCGCCGCCGCGGTGCTCGACACCGGTTCCCGGGTCTCTTTCGGCTCAGTGGTCCTGGTCGTTCGCGGCGCGCTCGTGGCCCCCGCGAGCGGTCGTGAAACCGACGGCGTGCTGGTGGGGGAGCGGTCGAGATCATCGAATGGATTGAACCCGGTCAGTGTATTGACGGCCACGAAAATGGCCAGAACCCCGCTGACCGCCCCGATCATGACGGCCCACTTATTGTATTCGGGCTCGTCATCGGTCTTCCTCGGCTCATCCCCCGACATAGGCTCATCGTACGGGTCAGAGCCCCTGTTTCATTCCGGCGTTCTCATGTTCGCCGTCGGACTGTCCGGTTGATGACGACGGAGTCCAACGCGACTCGGATCGTGATAGGGCGGCCGAGAATTCGACGTAAGGGTCGAATTCCGCGCTGGAAAATGCCGCGAAGTGCGGTATCGGACAATGAAACGGCAGTGGGAACGGGAATGCGCAATCGCTGTTGTCACGGCGGTGGTGATCGGCCCCGTGACCGAGCGCAGGCTCAATGACGACTGGGGCCGCGTGATTTCCTACGCAAACCGCATGAAGGGCGCGGACGACGCCTGGGACGGGGAATGGCACGCGGCTGCGGTGCGGCGATCGCTCCAGGGGCGGAACCGTCGGACCGCGGCGACGGCTCGATGCGATCGTCGGGAAACCGAAGGTGCGGTCGAGTAGTCCTCCGTCGTCCGGGAAACCGCTCGCGCCACTCGTTCTTGTGAACGGTTCGCGGTCGAAGATCACGTAGAGAGCGCTTGAAGCCGCCATCCGAATGATCCGTCCGGACCGGCCGCAACCCGCGCGCGTGAAGTTCCGCCGAGCGGCACGTTCTACGCGGAGTGACTGTTAGCGTGCGGAGAGAAGTCGTGATCTTGGATGTGGAGGCATTCGATGAACCGTCTTGTCATCGCCGCGTTGAGCGCGGCGTCCGCGGGCGCCTTGCTGATCGTGCCGAGTCCGCCCGCCGAGGCGGCGGCGGGCAACGTGGTGGTCTTTTCCACCGAACTCCAGCGGCTGGACACCTTCAGAAATCCCGAAGGGTGCAACAAACTTCCTGTCGCCGCACACGTCTTGGCGAACCTGAGCTCGTCGGAAGTGGTCGTTCACGGAGATCCGCTCTGCCTGACGCCCGGCGTCCCGGTCAGTCCGGGGTACGGCTCTCACGTCGCGGCGGGCAGCGGCTCCTTCTCGGTCAGTCGCTGATCGCTTCGTGTGACAAAGCGACCGAAGAGGAGTCATGTGTCTGTCGACGTTGTCGTTGTGGGAGTCGGCTACGTCGGACTACCGCTGGCGGAAGCCGTCGACGCGGCGGGGCTGTCGGTCGTCGGGTACGACACCTCGCCGCGGGTGGCGGACGCGGTAGCGGCGGGCCGCTCGCATGTGCCCGACGTGTCCGCGAGCCGGTTGCGGTCCATGCGGGCGGGCGGTTTCACGGTGACGACCGATCCCGAGGTACTCGTCGAGGCGGAGACGATCGTGGTCTGTGTGCCGACCGGTCTGGATTCGGCGGGCGGGCCCGATCTCGCGGCCGTGCGAGCCGCAGCGGCGACGATCGCCGAACAGGTGACGCCGGGCACGCTGGTAGTGATCGAGTCGACGAGCTTTCCGGGCACCACCGACGAGATCGTCCGGCCCATCCTGGAGAAACACGGTCTGACCGCGGGAAAAGACTTCTCGCTCGCTTATTCACCCGAGCGGGTCGACCCCGGAAACCGCCGCTTCGGCATCCGTAACACCCCGAAGGTGATCAGCGGGCAAACCCCGGCGTGCGCCAAGCGCTGCGCGGAGTTCTACGGGCGGTTCGTCGACACGGTGGTGGTGGCGCGCGGCACCAGGGAAGCGGAAATGGCCAAGCTGCTGGAGAACACCTACCGCTACGTGAACATCGCGCTGGTCAACGAGATCGCGGTCTTCTGCGACCGGATCGGCGTCGACGTGTGGGACGTGCTGCACTGCGCGGCGACCAAGCCGTTCGGCTTCACGCCGTTCGTGCCGGGGCCGGGCGTCGGCGGGCACTGCATCCCGGTCGACCCCAAATACCTGCTGGACAAGGCCGAGCGGGAAGGAGCCGTGCTCGGTGTGGTGCACGCCGCTCGCCTCGTGGACGACCAAATGCCGGAGCATGTGGTCGAACGGGTGACACGGTTGCTCGCCGAACAGGGAAAACCGTTGCGGGGCGCGAAAGTTCTCCTCCTCGGTGTCGCGTACAAGGCCGACGTGCCGGACACCCGCGAGTCCGCCGCCATCCGGATCGCCGTCCGGTTGCGCGCGCTCGGGGCCGACCTGTCCTACCACGATCCGGTGGCCGACACGGTGCCCGAACTGGGGCCACCGGTGGCCGATCTCGACGAGGTGCTCCGTACCGCGGACGTCGCCGTCCTGCTGGTGGCGCACCGCGCCTATGACCACGGCCACCTGGCCTCGACGGCCAGGTTGCTGTTCGACGTGACGGGACAGGTTCCCGGAAAGGAGGTCGTCCGTCTCTGAAAGTTCCGCCCGGTCGAGTGCCTGGCGGACGCCGGTACCGCAAGTTCTTCCGAAGCTTCCGCGAAAAGGAGAGTGCACGAATGACCACAGCGGTCAAGAACGACAGGCTCAAGAAGCGTTTCGAGAAGTGGGACGTCAACGGCAACGGCAGAATCGAAAAGTCCGACTTCGAGGCCGAGGCCACCCGGATCATCAACGCGTTCGGCGAGGACCCGGCGGCGCCCCAGGCCCGCGCGGTGAAGGACTCGTTCCTGACGATGTACGAGTACCTGGCGGACAAGGCGGGTGTCGGCCCGAACGGCTCGTTGAACGAGAAGCAGTTCACCGAGGTGATCGAGTCGCAGATCTTCCAGGAGGGCGACGCGGGATTCTCCAGGGTGGTCCGCCCGACCATCGCGGCGATCGTCGGGCTGTGCGACACCGACGGCGACGGCGAGGTCAATCAGAGGGAGTTCGCCAAGTGGCTGAACGCCATCGGTGTCGAAGCCTCGGCCGTGGCCCCCGCGTTCCAGGCCATCGACGTCAACGGCAACGGCAAGTTGACCGTCGACGAACTCGTGCACGCGGTCCGTGACTACCATCTCGGCAAGAGCGACGTGCCACTGCTGGGCAAATGACGGTGACCTGACGGCGTGGGGGGGGGGGGGGGGGGGGGGGGGGGGGACCCCCCCCCCCCCCCCCAACAAAAACCCCCCCCCCCCCCCCCCCCCCCCCCCCCCCCCCCCGGCCGCGGAAGCAGACTTCCCGCTCCGGCTTCAGGCCGATTTCCTCGCCGGTGACGGGCAGCGCGGTGTGGATGAGAATGTTGTAGTGGTTGGGAAAATGACAGCCGTCGAAGCCGAGTACGGTACCGACGAGTTCGCCGCCGATCCACACCTCGTCGCCCCGGTCGATCACGCCGGCCCGCACTATTTCGGCGAAGCCGAGGAAACCGACGTGGTCGATGCGTGCCCCCGGCGCCGTGTCGTCGTGGCTGGTCGTGACGAGCTCGTGTACCTCGCCGACGCGGACGCACCGGCTGGCGAACGGTTCGAGACTCATTCCCCGGTCGTCACGGTGATGTACGAGCACCTTCACCACCGTGCCGGTGATCTCCCGTTTCGGCCCGTCTTCCCGCATCGTTCTCCCTCCGGTAGCACACGTCCACTATGGACAGTGCGTCGAGACCGCTGTCGCGCCAAGCCCCGCCCTTGCGTACGGCCTCCGCGAATTCGCGCAGCAGCCCGGCGTACTCGTGCCACAGCGATTCCTTGAACTCCGGATAGCCGGCGAGCAGGTCGGCGCGCAGGACGGTGCCGTCGGTCAGCCGGACCTCGACATCCTTGACCTCGCCGGGAAACGACCAGTCGAGTTCCACGACCGCGCCCTCGAGCACGAGCGTCGCCCGCCTGTCGACACCGTCCGCGTCACGGTCGATCCGGACGTCCCGCAGTACCATCGAGCCGAGGAACAACTGGACGAGGTCGAGCGCGTTCGGCCCGTTGTCCGCCACGCAGCCACCACCGCAGCGCGTCGCGTCGAGGTACCAGCGATCACCGCCGACGTGTTCTTCGATCCGCTCCAAATAGCGCACCTTCAGCGAAGCGATCGGTGGCCCGCCGACGAGCCGCTCGCGAAGGGCGAGCACGTTGTCGTTGTACCTACGGTGGAAAGCGGTGAACAGCGCGACGTCCCGCCGCGCCGCTCTCGCCACGAGATCCTCGCCGTCGGCGAGCCTGATGGCGATCGGCTTCTCCACGCACACCGGCAGGCCGGCGTCCAGCACGTCCCGGCACACGCCGGCGTGGACGTCGTTGGGCGCGGTCACGATCACCGCGTCGAGCCCACCGGCGGCGAGCATTTCCCGATGGTCGCGGAAGCCGGGCACGTCGCATTTCGAGAGTTTGGCAGGGTCGAGATCGCAGACCGCGGCGAGTGCGAAGTCCGATGACCGCTCCAGCGCGGCGAGGTAGAACTTCGAGATGACACCGAGTCCGACGACTCCTGCCCGGATCATCCGGCAGTCCTCTCCAGTGCCGCGCGGAGTTCCTCGTAGACCGCGTCGGGCACCGGCACACCGTGTTCGCGGAACCGGGCCGCGCGCTCGCCCTCGTGCCAGCCGGGATAGGCGACGGGGACGGCGGGATCCCGGGCGGGCCAGCCACGCACCGCGGTGAAGAGCGCGGACGCGTCGGAGGCGAATCCGGAACGCAAGACCCCCGGGGCGATCGCCAGCGTCAGGACCCCGATGTCGTCGTCGCGGTCCGCGTCGGCGGATGTCGCGCCGAGTGTGGCTCCGGGAACCAGCGCGCCGAGCACCTCGACGAGCAGACCGAGCCCGAATCCTTTGTAAGCGCCCGTTTCGGGAGCTCCACCCAGCCATTGCAGATGAGCCTCGCCCCGGTCGAACGCGGCCGGATCGGTCACCGGTGAACCGTCGTCGGCGGCGAGCCAGCCCGGCGGGATCTCCCTGCCTTCACGCGCCGCGGCCCGGATCCGGCCGGTCGGGACGACGGTGGTGCTCATGTCGAGGACGAACGGATGCGCGCCGCCGGCGGGACAGGCCAGCGCGAGCGGATTCGTGCCGAGCATCGCGGCCGCGCCGCCCGGTGGCGGGGCGATGCGCTGCCCGCCGCAGTTCGACGCGATGAGGCCGATCATGCCGTGCGTGACGGCGCGCGCGGCGTGGTGACCGGCGCAGCCGATATGCGTGGCCCCGCGCAGCGACACCATGCCGATGCCGTGCCGTGAAGCCCTGGCGCACGCCAGTTCCATCGCCTGCGACGCCGACCACAACCCGAGTGTGCGGCGGGCGTCGGCGAGGACACACGCGCCGAGATCGGTCTCGACGACCATGTCGGCCTTCGGTTCCGCCCGTCCTTGGTCGAGCAGGGGAAGGTACAGCCGGGCCAGATTGACCAGGCCGTGCGAGGTCACGCCGGTCAGGTCGCCGTGGCACAACGCGGTGGCGGCGACCGCCGCCCGGTCCTCGGGAACCCCGCGATCCACGAAGATCGTGGTGACCTGGGAAAGCAAAGCCGGATAGGGCACCAGCACGGTCATGCTCCTCCGTTCCGGCTGAACCGCACGACGATGTCGCGAACGAGTTCACTGAACCGGTCGAGTTCTTCGACATCGGCGTATTCCCCACGCGAATGCGCGTTGTTGGCGCCCAGCGAACCGGGGCCGAGAACGGCCGTCCGGGTGCCGGGGACACCGGCGAGCCACAAGGCGTCGCAGGTGAACCCGGGCTCATCGTCCGGCCACCGCGGAACTAACGCGTCCAGCAGCGGAATGTCCTGCACGGGCAACGCGGGCAGGTCGCGTTTCAGCCACCGCAGGCCGGTGATCGCCGCGGCGTCCGTCGCGGTACGGGCGAAGGCCGGCGACTCCCGGAACCGGGAAACGAACCCGGCGATGCCGGTGCGCAGCCCGTCCTCCAGCGCCGAAGTCATCTTCGCCGCTACTTCTTCGCAGTCGTAGGGAATGTTGAGCAGAAGCTCTCCGCTGCCGTACACCCTGTTGTGCAGGCGCCCGGTGTGCAGCCCGGCGACACAGACCTGACCGTGCTTCACCAGGTCGTCCGCGAGGTGCTGGGCGAGAAAGCCCAGCAGAACCGTCGCGTTGTGCCCTCGGTGCGGCTCGTCGTCGATGGCGTCGTCGCCGTCCACCCGCACGCACGCGGTCATCGACGCCGAGCATCGCGGCAGGTACCGCAACCCGGTCGGCTCGCAGAAGATGTTGAGGACCCCGTGGAATCCCGCTTCGACGAGCGGCCGCGTACCGAAGGTGCCCATCGCGCCGCCTTCCTCGCCGGACACGGCCTGGATGAGGACACCGGCATCCCGGCCGACCGCCGGATCCACCGCGAGGGCGGCCCGGACACCGGCCAGCAACGCCACGGCGGGTCCTTTCGCGTCGATCGCGCCGCGGCCGGAGAACCTGGTTCCGTCGAAAGCCGCCGGTTCGAACGGCGCCACCGTGTCGAGGTGCACGTTGAACATCACGGCGGGAGCGGCCGGGCCGATCCGCAGCGCGAGGCTCGGCTGGCAGGCGAGGAACCCGGGCCCGGCGTCGCGGACCGCGAGGGGGACACCGGGGCGGTCCAGCACCGACGGGTCCGGGGCGGCGAAACTCAGGACGTCGAAACCGATTTCGGTCGCGGCGTCGGCGTAGGCGCGCATCGCGTCCCACAGCCGGACTTCGCCGGTGGTCTCGAGCGGACCGGCCGTCGGCAGGGCGAGCAGCCGCAACAGCAGTTCCCGATCCGCAGGGATCACTGGACCAGCCCGGCCATCGCGCGGCCCGCGGCGACGAACGAGGACATCGCGTCGGGTGCCAGCACATCCTGTTCGTGCGGTTTGATCGCCAGATGCGGTTCCAACGACCACGCGCCCTGGTAGCCATTGGCTTGCAGGAGTTTCACGCAGTCGGCGACCCGCGCGGCACCCTGACCGGGAAGAGTGAAACCGCGCTCGTCGGCGTCTTTGATGTGCACGTGTTCGACGTGACAGGCGATGTCGGCGAGCAGATCGAACCCGTCGTACCCGTGGGCGACCCCGTTTCCGGTATCGAACAACAACTTCAACGCCGGGTTCGCGACCTCGTCCAGCAGTTCGAGCATGCGCTCGGCCTTCGTTCCCGCCCAGCCCGAGCAGTTCTCGTGCAGCAGCGTCACCCCCTGCGTTTCGGCGCGTTCGGCGAGGACGGTGATCCGCGCGACGACCTGAGCGCGCCACCGGTGATCGCTCAGTCCGTCGTTGGGATAGGACATGATCCGGAGGTAGCGGGTGCCGATCGCCCTGGCTCGCCCGGCGAGCACGTCGAGTTCGGTGAGGTCGCGCCGGAAATCGGTGCCGATCGGCCGGGCCCAGCCACCGATCCGGGACGCCAGGCAGACCACGCGCACCCCCTTGTCCGACAAGGTGGTCGCGACGGCGTCGAACCGTTCGTCGGTGAGGTCGGCGATGGCGTCGTTGTCGACGCTGCGCAGTTCGATCGCCTTCCATCCCAGGGCATCGAGCACCGAGAGCTGGCCGTCGAGGTCGGCCGCCGCCTCGTCCGTGATGCCGGCGAGCACCGGGTCATCCGGCATGGATGGCCACCGCGTCGGGTTCGGGACGGGTGGGCCGGGAGACCGGTTCCGCGCAGATGTTCTTGGCCACCGAAAGCAGCCGCACCACTTCGGTGGCGAAGGTGAACCCCTGGGTCTGCTCCCCGGCCAACCGGAATTTCCGGTAGGCCTCGAACATCCACTCGGTCATCGCGTCGTCCCGCAGCACGACGTGCTCGGACCGGCCGTTCGAAGACAGCGTCAGCTGGGAGTGGTGGTCGTCACCGCTCACCGCGAAGTGCCCGACAGCGGTGCCCTGCTCGAATTCGACCGTGACCCGCCGCTCCCGCACCGGGGAAGTGAGGTCCGAACGGATCTCCGTGTGGACACCCGAATTATGCCGGAGTCCGACGGTGGCGCCACCCATTCGGGGACCGATGTTCCCCTCGACTTCGAGATCGGTCCCGGACGCGTGGGTGACCCGCGCGGCGCCCGCGAGCCGCAGCGCGAGTGCGACCCCGTGCGGTAGTTCGACGTCGAAGGCGGTCGGATGCCCCGGCCGTACGAGTGAACGGCGGAATCTCGGCTTGTTCTGGACGATGTCGACCGACTTCGCGGCGCCGAACCGGCCGTCGCGGAGCAGCTCGACCAACCGTGCCGTGAGTGTGCTGGCGAGCCAAGGCTCGACGACCTCGATATGCAGCTTGTACTTGCGGCGCAGGCGGACGATGCGGGCGAGGTCGTCGATGTCGGCGGCGAGCGGTTTCTCCACGATCACCTTGCGGAAGCCCAGTGTGGCGAGCTCGGTGAGCACCGTGAGACGTTCGGTCGGCGGTGTGCAGACGTGGGCGACGGTGCCGCCGGGGTCGAGCCCCGCGGCCGCGGCGTCGATGGTCGGCGCGACCACGAGACCTGGCCGGGAGGCGACGTTCTGTCGCGGCTCGCACGCCGTGACCGGGCCGTCGTCGAAGAGCTGAGGGGTTCGTTCGCGGAGTTTGGCCAAGACCGGGAGATGCAGACCCGCGCCGGCGCGGCCGAGTCCCACAACGAATGAGCGCACTGGTGAGTCTGCTCCTCGAGTTTCGCTATTCGAAAATCCATTCCAAAAGTGACATCGCAAAGATCGACTGTCAATGCTTCGGTCCCGGGTTGACCAGGAAGTGCGAATCTGCCGGGTGGCCGGATTGCCTGATCTACGCTCGGCAACGGTTCCTACGCCATCGGAGGTGGGTACGCTGTCGTTGTCTTTCCACAACCAATCGGCCACATTCGAGCGAACCTGGACCAGTACCAGGCGACATATTCTCGACGTGATCGAGAATGGCAAGTATTCGCACGGCCGCAAGGTGGCCGAGCTCGAAGCCGCGCTGGCCGCTTACACGGGCGCGAAGTTCGTCATCGGGGTGAACAGCGGGACGGACGCGCTCGTCCTCCTGCTGCGGGCGGCGGGTCTCCGGTCCGGTGAGGAAGTGGTCGTCCCCGCCTTCTCCTTCGGTGCGACGGCGACCTCGGTCGTGCTCGCGGGCGGCACTCCGGTCTTCGCCGACATCGAACCGGACGGGTACGGGATCGACCCCGCCGCGGTGGCCGACGCCGCCGGAGACCGCACCCGGTTCGTCATGCCGACGCATCTGTTCTCGCAGCTCGCGGACATCGATGGGGTCCTAGGCGTCGCGCGCCGCCTCGGGCTCACGGTGGTCGAGGACAGCGCGGAAGCCATCGGCATGCGTCACCACGGCACCCACGCGGGACTGTTCGGCGCCGGTGGTGTGCTGTCGTTCTTCCCGACGAAGACGCTGGGCGCGCTCGGTGACGCGGGTGCGGTCCTCACCGACGACCCGCGGATCGCGGGGACCGTCGACGCGCTTCGCCATCACGGCCGGTTCGGCGCCACGATCGCCGATTTCCCCGCGATTTCGACGGAGACCGGACTGCCGGGGGTGAACAGCAAGATGGACGACATCCAGGCGGCCGTCCTCCTCGCGAAGCTCGCCGGACTCGACGCCGACATCGCCCGACGGGCGGAATTGGCTTCCCGGTACACCGAAGCGCTCTCGGACGTGGCGGGAGTGCGCAAGCTGCCGGTGGCACGGCCGGAGAGCGTGTTCTACGTCTACGTGGTCGAGGCCGATTCGCGGGACGACCTGGCGGCGCATCTGGCGGCGAAAGGCGTGCAGACCGAGGTGTACTACCCGACGCCGCTTCATCTGCAACCCTGCTTCGCCGGACTCGGTTATCGGAAGGGTGATTTCCCGAACGCCGAGAATGCCTGCCGTCATACTCTCGCGTTACCGCTGTATCCGGATATGTCGACCGCCGACTGCGACCGGGTCTGCGACTCGATCCGCGATTTCTCTCCGGGGCGGCGCGGATGACGCTGCCGTTCTTCCCGGCGGATCTCTTCGACGACGACCGCGAAGAACTGCTGGACATCGTCAGGCGGGTCGGTCTCGCGCCGGACCAGAAATTCATTCTCGGAGTGCATACGGCCCGGTTCGAGCAGGTCATTCGTGATTCGGTCGGTGCCGCGGACGCGATCGCCTGCGGCAGCGGAACCTCGGCCCTGATGTTGGTGCTGCGCGCGATGGACGTCGGCGCCGGGGACGAGGTGATCGTGCCCGCGTTCGGTTGCGCACCGCTCGCGGCCGCGCCCGCGCTGCTCGGCGCGACGCCGGTGTTCGCCGACATCGACCCGTGGACCATGGTCGTCGATCCCGGCGCGGTCGCCCGGCTGATCACCCCGCGTACCAAGGTGATCATGCCGGCGCACATGTTCTCGGTCATGGCGGACATGCCGGCCTTGCGCCGGATCGCCACCGACGCCGGCGTACGGCTGCTGGAGGATTCCGCCGTCGCACAGGGCGGGACGCTCGCGGGTACCCCGGCCGGGAGATGGGGTGACGCGGGGGTGTACTCGTTCGTGCAGGTCAAGACGTTCGGCATGCCGGGTGAGGGCGGCATGGTCGTCACCGGTGATCCCGCGCTCGGCTCGGTGGTGCGGATGCTGCGCAACCACGGCCAGGACGGCGAGAACCGGTTCCTTTACCACCGCATCGGGTACAACAGCCGGTTCGACGAGATCATGGCGGCGTTCCAGCTGTACCGGTTCCCGACCCTGCCCGCCCGGCTCGAACGCCGGGCACGGATCGGCGAGTACTACACCGGACGTTTCGCCGAACTGGCCGGTTGTGGTGTGCTCGCGCCGCCTCCGGCCCGCGACGGACGGTGTTACTACGTCTATTCGCTCCTGAGTGATCGCCGGGACGAACTCCGGGATCACTTGGCGGCGCAGGGGATCGGCTCGCATGTGTACTACCCGGCGCCGTTGCCGCGGCAACCCGCTTTCGCCCGCTACACCCGGCCGGGTGACGCCTGGCCCTCGGCGGAATCGGCCGCGCGGCGCACGCTGGCCATCCCGATCTACCCGCACCTGACCGACGAACAGGTGGAACGCATCGCGGACGCGGTGTGCCGATTCGCGAAGGAGTCGTGATGCAACAGGTAACCCGGACCCCCGCACCGAGTGAGGTCGCCGACGAGTGGCGCAGACGCGCGGAGCGTCCTGGGCTGGCCCGGGTCATGCGTGCCTCTCAGCCCGCCGAACTCGCGGCCGAAACGACCGCGCGCACCATCCGGCTCGTCACCGACCTGCTGCGTTCAGTCGGCGGGGTGAGGGCCGCGCTGGAGATCGGCTGCGGGATGGGCAGGCTCACCCCGGCGATCGCGGCGCAGGCCCGTACGGTGACCGCGATCGACATGACGCCGCGCATGCTCGCGCTGGCAAAGGCGAACTGCGCACATCTGTCCACTGTGGACTTCGTGCGCACCACCGTCCAGCGGCTTCCCTGGCAGGACCGGCGATTCGACGCCGCCGTCTGCGTATGGGTGCTGATGCACGTACTGGACGACGACGAGATCGCCGAAGCGTGCCGGGCGATCGCCGCGGCGGCACGCCATCTCGTCCTGGTGGAGTACGAGGAGGCCGACATCCCGGTCGGCAGGTTCTCGAGGTTGCGGACCGTGGAGGAGTACTTGGCCCTGCTCCCCGGCGCCCGCCTGCTCGAACGGCGCGAACTGCGTTATGGCGGCGACCGGTCTTTCGCCGCGTTGATCGCGCTGGACGACCCGCGATGACCACCCTTGCCGTCACTCGCGGCAAAGCGTACTTCCGGCTCGCGAAGCTCGACATCGTCGACTACTACCTCGGCGTGGTCCTGGTGTGGACGCTGCTCGCGCCGGTGTCGAGGTTCGACGCGGGCGTCTTGGCTTCGGTCGGGGTGTTCCTGCTCGGCGAGGTGTTCGTGATCGCGGCGATGGTCGCGCTGGACGATCTCACCGGTTACCGGGACGGCAGCGACATCACGAACTACTCGCCCGACGACGTCCGGCGCAAGCGGTACCGCAAACCACTGGTGGCGGGAACGCTGAACGAGGAGCAGGTGCTGCGGTTCGCGTGGGCGACCGGCGTCGTCGGTGCGGCGCTGTGGCTCACGGCCATCGCGATCGCACCGCACCGTCCTGTGTGGACTGTGGTGCTGATCGTGGTGACCTATGTCTTCTCGTTGCAGTACTCGTGGGGGGTGAAGCTCAGCTACCACGGCTTCCAGGAGTTCTTCATCGCGGCGCTCGGCTGGGCGCTGGTGCTGGCGCCGTACGGTCTCGCCTCCGGTGAGTTCACCGGATTCGCGCTCGCCCAGGCGTTGCTCTTCGGGCTGGGGCCGCTGCTGTTCGGCGTCTACTCCAACACCAACGACGTCGACGGCGACCGGCGGGTCGGCAGGCCGACGGTCGCGGCCCTGACCTCCCCGCGGGGCAACATGTTCTTCGTGAGCGCCGTCTCGGCGGCCGAGTTCGCGCTGATCCTCGCCGTACCCGCGCTCGGCGGTCCCTGGTGGTTCCCGCTCGCGCTGTCGCCCACGATCGTGGCGCGAATCCGGCAGCTGTGGCTCGGGTTCGCGCTGGGTGACATCCTGCGGGCGCGGATGCTCGGCATCCGGATCCACCGGCTCACCGTGCTGACCCTGGTCGTGGTGAACCTGGTGGTGATCACGTGACCGACGTCGACGTGGCGGTGATCGGGGCGGGCGTCGCCGGGCTCACCACCGCGTACCGGCTCGGCCGGTCGGGGCGGGAAGCGAGGGTCTTCGAAGCGGCCGACGTGGTCGGCGGCCGGATGACGACGCTGCGCGAGGACGGCTACCTGATCGACACCTGTGCCGAGCAGCTGGCCGAGCGGGGTTACGAGGCGACCTGGCGGCTGCTGGCGGAACTGGGCATCGACACCGCCGCGGCGCCCCGGATCGGCCGTGGCATCGCGATGTGGCGCGGCCGGGCGCGGTCCGGCGTCGCGCAGCCGCGAGGGTTGCTCACCGGAGCGGGGCTCTCCCTCCGGGCGCGGCTGGACGCGGCACGCCTGATCCGGGGGAGCTTCGACACCGAACACCCGGAGACCTCCCGGCTGGGCGAGGCCACCGTCGCGGAGTTCGCCGCACCGCATCATCCGGATCTGCTGGACTACCTGCTGCAGCCGGTCGTCTCCGGCTTCTTCGGCTGGGATCCGGCGCGTTCGGCGGCCGCGCCCCTGCTCGCCCTGCTGACCGCGGTGGGCCCGCCGCCGACGTGGCGGGCGTACCGCGACGGCATGGACACCTTCGCCCGCGCTCTCGCCGCGAGAACGGACGTCAGCACAGGGTTCCCTGTCGATCAGGTCGTCGACGACGGTTCCTCGGCGCGGATCCTGAGCGGCACGCGCGAGATCAGGGCGCGAGCGGTCGTGCTGGCCGTGCCCGCCCCGGTGGCGGTCCGGCTGCACCCGCGGCACGGCTCGGACTTCCTCGACGCGTGCTCGTTCACCCCGTTCGTCAAAGCACATCTGCTGCTCGATCGTCCGCTCGGCGGCCCTGACTACGCCGTGATCGTGCCGACCGCGGAGAACGGCACGGTGTCGACGATCATCTTCGACCATCTGAAACACCCCGGTCGCGCGCCGGAAGGCCGCGGACTGGTCACGCTCATGGCCCATCCGGCCGTGGTACCGGATCTGCTCGACGCCTCCGACGAGGACGTGGCGAGCCGGTTGGCCGGCGCCGCCGAACCTCTCGTTCCCGGCCTGAATTCGGTGACCCACCGCTCGATCGTCCGGCGGGTGCGGCACGCGGCACCCGAAGCGACGCCTCGGGCACTCGCCTTGCGAGCCTCGTTCGAGGCGGGTCTCGGCCGTGGCGTCGTCGACTACGCGGGGGACTGGGTGTTCCTGAGCCCGTGCAGCGAGGCGGCCGTCCGCTCCGGTTTGCGGGCCGCTCGACGGCTGGCCACTCGCCCGGCGGAGGAAAGGGCCCGATGAAACCGCACGACATGGGAAC
Organism: Amycolatopsis sp. NPDC041971; assembly: GCF_055588925.1. Classification (NCBI taxonomy): domain Bacteria; kingdom Bacillati; phylum Actinomycetota; class Actinomycetes; order Pseudonocardiales; family Pseudonocardiaceae; genus Amycolatopsis; species Amycolatopsis sp. NPDC041971. The sequence continues at coordinate 112,152 of NZ_JBVJCE010000005.1, forward strand.
GCTGTTCGACGAGTGCGCGCACACCCGGACGAGGGTGCACCTCGACCGGCCGTTCGACATCGCGCCGGCGCGCGGCACCGACTACACGGTCGCCGAACTCGCCGGGCTGGTGCGGGACGCGGCGGGGTGGTTGTCCGAAGCCGGTGTGGGGCCGGGGGACCGGGTGGCCATCGTCAAGCGCAACCACTGGGACTACGACCTGCTCGCCTGCGCCGCGGTGCGGATCGGGGCGGTCCCGGCGAAGCTGTCCGGCCTGCTGCCGGACGACACGGTGGAACTCCTGCTGAAACGCCTCGGGCCCTCGGTGCTCGTCACCGACCGGACGGCCCCGGGCGCGGACCGGGTCCTGCGGATCGAGGTTTTCGCCGCCGCGCCGCCACCCGCGCCGCACCGGAGGCACGACGACGAACCGTTGCTCATCTGCCACACGTCGGGAACGACCGGAACACCGAAACTGGTCGTCCACACGACACGGACGATCATCGACCGGCTGGCGCGTCCGGAGTCGGTCCGCTGGCCCGTCCTCGGTCTCCGGCGTGACGATGTGCTGGGCAACGCCAGCGCGTACGCGCACGGCCGCACTTTCTGCTGGACGGCGTCGGCGCTGTGCCTCGCGCCGAAGGAGATCGTGATCCTGAGCGATTCCTCCTCGGCGGCAAAGGTGTTCGGCCACCATCGGCCGACCGTCATCGAGGCTCTCCCGTCGGCGTTCGTGCGCTGGCGGCCACTCGCGGACACGCCGGAGAACCCGTTCCACCGGGTACGGAGGTTCGTCAGCACCTACGACGCCGTGCATCCTCCGGTGATCAGGACGATGCTCCACGCGACCCGCCGAAAGCGTCCACTGTGGATGCAGGGCTGGGGTCAATCGGAGACGGGACCGCTCTCGTTCCGGTTCTTCACCAGACGTTCCGCGCATACGACGCGCGACCTCGGCAGGCCGCTGCCCGGCCTCGCCCGGCTGCGGGTCGTCGACCAGGAGACCGCCGAACCGGTGCCGCGGGGCACCGCCGGACTGGTGCTGGCCCGCACTCGCGCCCGATGCGTGGCGTACGTGGGTGAACAGGACCGATGGGAGGCCAAAGCCCATGGCGCGTGGTGGAACACCGGCGACCTCGGTGTGGTGAGCCGGACCGGCGCGGTGACGCTGCTGGATCGCGAGGTCGACGGCGTTCCCGGGATGAGCTGTCTCGCGGTGGAGGACCAGATCGAGGACCGCCTTCCGTCCATCGCCGAATGCGTGCTGCTTTCCGCGGCGGGCCGGGCCCCGATCCCGGTCGTCGTGACCGACACCGGACTCGATCCGGCGCGCTGGCGGGACGCGGTGCTCGACCTCCCGCCGCTGGGGGAGCCGGTGGTGCTCTCGTGGGACGACGTCCCGAGAACGGGGACCGGGAAGGTGCGGCGACTGGAACTGCTGGCGCGGCTGACCGGGACGGCCGAAACGAACGGATCGGGAAGGTGGACGTGACAGACGTGTCGACGGCTTACGTATTCGACAACGACAGTGGACACGCCGTCGAACAGCATCGTTGTCTCTCCGAAGCGTACGACCCGGTCACGTTCGCACGGCTCGCGGAGACGGGCGTGGGAGAGGGCTGGTCCTGTCTCGAGGTCGGCGCGGGCGGCAGCGGCGTCGCACAGTGGCTCGCCGCCCGGGTGGCGCCGGCCGGGTCGGTGCTGGCGACCGACATCAAAACCGGCCATCTCGCCGCCGGGCCGGGGTTGACCGTGCTCAGGCACGACATCGTCCGCGATCCGTTGCCCCGCGGCGATTTCGACCTCATCCACGCGAGGTTGGTGTTGCAACATCTGCCTGAGCGGGAGGCCGTGCTTCGAAAGCTGGCGCGTGCCCTCAAACCGGGCGGCTGGATACAGATCGACGAGTTCGACATCTCCTACGGTCCGGTGTTGCTAGCCCCCGACGCGCGGGCCGCGGCACTCTACGAGAAATTCCTGGCGGCCAAGGAAAAGACGTTCACCATGGCGGGCGGGGACGGCACGTGGGGCCGCCGCGCCGCCGCGTCCATGGTCGCCGCGGGCCTGGTCGACGTCGATCCGGTGCCCGTGCTCTTCCCGTGGCGGGCGGGCTCACCCGGGCTCAGACTGCTGATCCATCACACTCATCACCTGCGGGACAAGCTGATCGCCGCGGGTATGACCGACGGCGAGCTCGCCGAGGTGCGCGCGGTCATGGCGGATCCGGGGTTCCGCGCGTCGTCGTGTGTCGTGTATTCCGTGCACGGCAGGCGCCCCTGATGAGCACCGCACTGGACACCGTGACCGTGGCGGGCCCCGTCGACCTGCCGCTGACCGGTGAGCTCGACGTGCAAGCCGCCTGCGGGATCATGCATGTACACGGCCGGAGGTCGGGCGGGCCGACCCGGCTGGGTCTCGACTACGCGTCCATCCTCGCGGCCGAACTCGCCGAACTGGGCGCCGTCGCGCTGAAGCTCGCCCACGGCCGGGGCATTCCGCTGCGCGGCGTGTCCACTTCACTGGCGCAGGCGGCTTTGCTGGCGATCTCGCAGTATCTCGCGGCGGCGACGACCGACGACGATCACCGGGAGCCGCTGGCGCCCGGCGGGCCGCCCTTCCGCTCGGCCGACGGGGTCTCCTTCGAGATCGAGACACTCGATCCGGCGGTGTGGCAACGGTTCTGGCCGAGTCTCGGCGTCGACGAGCGAACGACTTGCCTCGGCTGGCGGCCGTTCATGCACCGCTTCGCGACCGCGACCTGCCCCTTGCCGCCGCGGCTTCCGGAAGCCCTTGCCGCCCGGCCGATCACCGAGATCGAGGACGCCGCCGTGCGGGCGGGCATGACGCTGGTGCGAGTGGCGGACGGCCCGCTTGAGATCTCGCCCGCGTTCGTCGTGCGCGGCGAGGGCCGCGGGTACCGGCCGGTCCGGCCGGTGGAACCACTTCCGTTGTCCGGCTTGCTCGTGCTCGAATCCTGCCGCCGGGTCCAGGGCCCGTTGGCAGGACACCTGCTCCGGCTGCTCGGCGCGACAGTGCTGCGGATCGAACCACCGGGTGGTGATCCGATGCGGTGGGTTCCGCCGATCGCCGGGCGGACGTCGGCCAGGTTTCGCGCGCTCAACGACGGCAAGGAAGTCGTCGAAATCGACCTTGGCACACCGGACGGCAGGAACCACTTGCTCGAACTCGCCGCCGGGGCCGACGTGTTCCTGCACAACTGGGCACCGGGCAAGGCCGGGCAATGGTCGCTGCGCGCCCTCGATCTGGCGCGCGCCCGGCCGGGGATCCTGTACGCGCACGCGTCGGGATGGGGGACCGAACTGGGACCGGAACCACCGGTGGGCACGGATTTCGTCGTGCAGGCCCACGCGGGGGTCCCGTCGTCGCTGATGACGATCGTCGACGTGTTCGGCGGGGTCGTCTGCGCACACGGGATCGTGACGGGTCTGGCCCGTGGCGCCACCCGGGCCGACTCGTCGCTCCTGTCCGCGGCGGGCAGGCTCAACGCGGGCGCCCGGCGGTCCTGCGACCGCCCGTTGACCGTTCCGGTGTGCGACGACCTCGCCGCCCTCGCGGCGGATCCCCGCTTTTCCCGCGCGTTGATCCATGCCGACTGCGTACTCGTCGGATCGCCGTGGGAATTCAGGTCATGACCTGGGTGTCGGCGACCGGGGTGGTCCTGCGTGACCTCGTGCCCGCCGGGTTGCGCCGCGAATGGGTCCGATGTGGACACTGCCCGGATCGCGAGCTGTACTCGTTGTTCCGTGAGCGGGTGCGCGAGAATCCGCTTCGCCCGGCGGTGATCGACGACGAGGGCGCGCTCGATTACACGACGCTGGACGCGGCCGTGCGGAAGCTGGCGGCCCGGCTGTCGGTCGCCGGATGCGGTTCGACGGACATCGTCGCGGTGCGGGAACCCGACGGACGTGACGCGGTGATCGCCGAACTGGCCGTCCTCGCGCTCGGCGCCGTGGTCTTGCCACTGCCCTCCGGCTCGGACAGCCTCCTCGACCGCGCGGGTGTCCGGTTCGTCATCGAGAACGGGCGAGTGACGGGCTCGTCGGATCCGCGTCGCGCGGCTCACGTCCGTCCGCACCCGGACGCACCGGCCCGGATCCTGGTGTCGTCCGGCTCGGAGTCGGAACCGAAGATGGTCGCCTATTCGCACAACGCTTTCGCCGGCGGCCGGGCCAATTATCTCCGTGCCGTCCATGGCGGCACCGCGGTCCCCCGGGACCTGGTCCTCGTCTCGCTGACCTCGGGATTCGGCTCGTTCGGGGTGCCGGTGACGCTGTGCCGCGCCGGGGGCACGCTGCTCTTGACACGCCGGTTCGAGGCGGGCGCGGCGCTCCGGCTGATCACCGAGCACCGTCCGACACAGGTGTTCGCCGTACCCGCGATGTGGCGGCGCATGGTCGAGCACTCGCTAGACACAGTGGACACCTCCGGACTCGCGTCCATCGTGTCGAGCGGGGACACGCTGCCGCCTTCGACCCGCGACGCCTGCCGTCGGCGGTTCGGCGTCGGGATGATCGACATCTACGGCTCGTCCGACGGCGTCAACTGCCATACGACGCAACCCGAAAACGGTGTCGGCGTCCCGGACCCCGCCGTCTGCGAGATCCGCCTCGTCGACGGCGAGATCTGCGCACGAGGTCCCATGACACCGTTGTGCTACGTCGCCGCGCCGGAACTGGACGCCACGAACCGGCTCGACGGGGGCTGGGTGCGGACGGGCGACAACGGCCGCTTCGACGACCAGGGCAGGCTCCACGTCACCGGCAGGCGCAAACGCGTGGTGATCCGCGGTGGGTACACGATCAGCCCGGCCGAAGTGGAACTCGCGATCGGGGACCATCCCGCGATCAGCGAGGTCGCCTGCGTCCCGGTACCGGACACCGGCCTGGGCGAACGGCTCTGTGCCTGCGTGACCGTCCGTGGCGGACACTCGCCGACGTTGACCGAACTCACGGCGTTCCTCACCGCCGGGGGCCTCGCCGTCCGCAAACTGCCGGAGTTCCTGCTCACCCTTCCCGAACTTCCGCTGGGCCGGACCGGCAAGGTCTGCCATCGCACGCTGACCAAGGTCGCGGCCCGCCGCTGCCCGTCATGATTCGCCGGCGGCTCGCTCGCTTCCGCACCGGCTACGGCCTCACTTTCAAGCCGGCTGGGCGTCCGCCGATCGCTCGCTCAGGCCCCGCGTGGTGACGACGCGCGCGCTGCCGTCGGCCAGGTGATAGGACAGTCCGGCGACAGCGGCTTCCCCGGCGTCGATCTTGTCGGCGAGCACCCGTGAACGGTCGACCAGGAGGTCGACGGTGTGCCGGATGTGCTCGTCGATGATCTCGGCGTCGCCGGTGAGCCCGGCGGCGTGGGCGGCGAGGACGCTCGGGGTGACCCGTTCGATGACGTCGCGGACGAAGCCGTTGGTGCCGAGTCCTTCGGTCAGCGCCGCCCGAGTCGCGGCGACGGCGCCGCAGGAGTCATGGCCGAGCACGACGACCAAGGGACAGCCGAGGACGCTCACGGCGTACTCGATGCTGCCCAGCACCTCCGCACCGGCGACGTGACCGGCGGTGCGGACGACGAACAGATCGCCCAGCCCACGGTCGAAGATGATCTCGGCGGCGAGCCGCGAGTCGGAACAGCCGAAGAGGACAGCGAAAGGGCGCTGTCCAGGTGCTGTTTCGGCGCGGCGGGTGGCGTCCTGGTTCGGGTGCTCCGGGGTGCCGGCGATGAAACGCCGGTTACCGGCGAGCAGAAGGTCGAAGGCCTCGGAAGGGCTTGGCGGCGCGTCGCTCATGATCCGGACATTACCGGCTGCCGCCATGACCGGCAGCTCTGTTCCGCACGTGTGGTCCGCGTCATACGGTCGTGCCGGACAGGCAGGCGGCGCGTCACTGATCGAGGCGTCCGGCGACGGCGCGCATGGCGCGGCCGACGGCCTGGAGGTCTTCCGGCGCGATCACGTCCACGAAGTGTTCGCGGACGGTGCGGAGGTTGTCCGGTGCCGCGCGGCGCAGGGTGTCGTGCCCTTTGTCGGTGAGCCGGGCGCGGACGCCACGGCCGTCGTCGGCGGTCGATTCCCGCTGGACGAGGCCGCGGGTCTCCAGCCCGTTGACGCGATGCGAGAGCCGGCTGCGCGAGTAGTACGCCGATTTCGCGAGGTCCGCCATGCGCATCGACCGGCCGGTGGCTTCGGACAGTCGCACCAGGAGTTCGAACTCCGCCAGGGAAAGGCCGTGCTCCTCGCGCAGCCGCCGGTCGAGCAGGTCGATGAAGCGCACCGATCCTTCGATGAACGCCCGCCAGTCGCGCTGCTGTTCCGTGTCGAGCCAGTTGGTCACGGCCCACACAATAACAGTTGACGCCTTCAACCACTTCGGTCCAGCTTTGGTTGAAGACTTCAACTAGATAGGAGTGAGCACGATGGCGAACGAAGCGTGGGTGGTGCGCGAGGAAGACGCGGAGGTCATCGAGAAGCCCGCGTTGTGGTTGCTGGCCGACGGCGAGCACACGGGTGGGTTCCTCGGCGCGAACCGGTTGTCCCTGCGCGCCGGGGAACCCGGTACGAAACCGCACTATCACCGGAAATCCGCCGAAGCCTTCTACGTGCTGGAGGGAGCGCTGCGGATGCTGGTGGGCGCCGAGACGATCACGGTCGAGCGGGGTGGTTACGTGGTCGTCCCGCCGGGTGTCCGGCACGCGTTCGCCGCACCGCCGGACGTCGCCGCGGACGTCCTCATCACGCTGGCGCCCGGCGTCGAACGGTTCGGTTATTTCCGTGTCCTGCCCGAGATCCTGCGCGGGAACGTCGCGCCGGAGGAGGTCGAGCGCATTCACGAACGGTATGACGTCCACTTCGTCGACGCGCCGGAATGGGACGAACGCGGCCGTCGGCCGTTCGGTTCCGCCGGTTCGTACGGCGAACATGCTTCGATGTGAGCCCGGCGGGTTCCACGGGTGAGGAGGTCCATGGCGAGCGAAAGTGAGGTCCACCGGCACCCACTGACGAGTTACGTCAGCCGCGCGGACGACGAGAACGAGGTACGACGGCTGCTCGGCGCGGGACGCTTGGTCACCTTGACCGGGGCCGGCGGCGTCGGCAAGACACGGTTGGCCGCTCGGGTGGCCAGTTCGCTCACCCGGGCTTTCCCCGGTGGCGTGGCGGTCGCCGGATTGGGAGAACTGCGGGACGGACGCCTCGTCGCGCGCACGGTCGCCGACGGCTTGGGCCTGCACGACACGGCGGGGCGGACCGACCTGGAGGCGGTGGTGTCGTACCTGCGTCCCCGGCGGTCGTTGCTCGTGCTGGACAACTGCGAACATCTCCTCGCCGGAAGCGCGGAACTGGTGACGGCGTTACTGCGCGACTGCCGGGACCTCGTGGTCCTGGCCACCAGCCGCTGCTCGCTGGGGGTCCCCGGCGAGCACGTCCTGACGATCCCGCCCCTGGCCGTACCCGGCGAAGAGACCACGACATCCCAGGAGGCGCTCACGTTCGGCGCGGTGCGGCTGTTCGCGGAGCGGGCCGCCGACGTCGTGCCCTCGTTCGAGGTCACCGAAAGCAACGTCGCGGACGTCGTCCGCCTGTGCCGTCGGCTCGACGGCCTGCCGCTGGCGATCGAACTCGCGGCCGCCCGGATCCGTGTCCTGTCGCCTTCGCAGATCGCGGACCGGGTCGAGAACGACCCGGGTTTGCTCGCCACCGGCCTCCGGTCGCCGGTCGAGCGGCATCGGACGCTGCGCGCCACCCTCGACTGGAGCCACTCCCTGTGCACCGCGACCGAGCGGACCGTCTGGGCACGGTGTTCGGTGTTCGCCGGGCAGTTCGACCTGTCCGCGGCCGAGGACGTCTGCACCGGGGCCGGCGGGCTGGACGCCATGGCCGTGCTGGACGTGGTGGACGGCCTGGTCGACAAAGCGGTGCTGGCCCGCGTCGACGGCACGGACAGGGTGCACTACCGGATGCTCCGGCTCATCCGCGAATACGGCGGCGGGCGGCTCGCCGATTCCGGTGACGAGCTCGCCGTGGCGAGAAAGCACCGTGATCACTACGCCCGGTTGATCGAACAGGCCGCCGACATGTGGTTCGGGCCGGGGCAGGACGAGGCGTACGAGCGCCTGACCGCGGCGCACGCCGACCTCCGCGAGGCGCTGTCATGGTCGCTCCGCACCCCTGGGGAAGGCCTGGTGGCAGTGGAGATGGCCACTGGCGTGATCGAATACTGGGTGGCTCGCGGCGCGGCCTGGGAACTGCGTGACTGGATCGATCGTGCCCTCGAAACGGTGTCACCGGAAACCCCAGGCCGGGCCCGGGGCCTGGCGATCGCGGCCCTCTGCGCCGCGCTGCACGCGGATCTGCCCCGTGCCCGGAGGCGGCTGACCGCCGCCGAAGCGATCGAGGACGACGAAGCCGCGCCCTACATCGCCCACGCGAGTGCCTTCGTGAGGATGCTCTCCGCCGAGCCGAACACCATGGTCCGTGCGGCGGAGGCCGTCCGGATCTTCGGTGAGCGAGGCGACGTACGACGCCAGATGCACCCGATGTTCATCCAGGGGGTCGCTCTGGCCTACCGAGGGGATCTTCCCGGAGCGCGGGCGCTGCTGGGTTCGATGCGCCTGCTGTGCGAGGAAGCGGGGGAGTTCCGGTATCGCTCCATGGCCCTGTTCGGGCTGGGGGTCGCCGAGGTCTGCTTCGGCGGCGATCTCGACGACGGCGAACGATTCATCCGTTCCGCGCTGGAAATCGACCTCCGCACTTCCGACGTGCTGTCCGCGGCGTACCGGGTGGACGGTCTGGCCTGGGTTTCCGCGCGGCGCGGGGAATGGCTCCGGGCGGCGGAGCTGTTCGGAATCGCCGCCACGCTCTGGGACCGGTGCAACGCCGTGCCCGATGTGGCCGTCACCGCGACCCACACGGCGTTCTACGAGGCCACCCGGAAAGCCATGGGAGCCGAGAAGTTCGACGCCGCGTTCGCCGAGGGACGGCGGCGGAATCCGCATGAAGCCCTGACCGGACCGCAGGCACGCCCGGAAGTCCAGTCCGAAATGCTCGCACCGCTGACCCCGCGTGAGTCCGAGATCGCGCGGCTGGTCGCGGCGGGGCTGAGCAACCGGGAGATCGCGGCGAGACTGGTCATCGCGCGGCGCACGGTGGAGACCCATCTGCAGCACGTCGCGCACAAGCTCGACTTCGTCAACCGGACCCAGTTGGCCGTCTGGGTCGAGCAGCGAGACGCCGCCAACGGGCGGCCGTGATTCCGAAGCAGCCTCGGGGTCACGGCCGCCCACCGGACGGAGTGCTCAGCCGATCGGGCAAGTTCCCCGGTACACGGCGATCTTCGGATCGTTCGCCGGAAGCGGGCACAGGAATCGGTCGTACCTGGTGTCCTCGTCCACGAAGCGTTTCATCCACGAGATGCTGTACTTCGCGATGGTCACGTTCGGCTTCGTCGGCACCATATGGCCTGCCCCGGCCAAAAGCATGTACGCCTTGTCCAACGTCTCGGGAAGGCCTTGGTAGAACGGGCGGGAATAGGTGCCGTCCGGCGCGATGAAGTCGTTCTGGGCACTGACGACGAAGGTGGGGACCTTCAGATCGGAGAACGTCGTGCTCGGATTCCAGCCTGTCAAGGGGATCGCCGCCTTCAACGCCGGTGCCTTCTGTGACGCGATCAAGGCACCGCCACCGCCCATCGAATGCCCCATGACGGCGAGCCTGGTCCGGTCGACGCGGCTCTTGGCTTGACTCGTTTCGGTGACGTAGCGCAGTGCCGCGAGCAGTTGCTCGGACCGGTTGTCCGGGGTGTCCCAGTTGCTCTTCGTCGAGAACGTGATGACGACGAATCCCTGGGAGGCCAGGCGCGGGCCGTACCACGCGATCGCGGCCTCCGATTCCAGGAAACCGGGGGCGATCGCGATCGCGCCGAACGTGCCCTGACCGGTGTCGGTCGGATAGTGGATCGTCCCGGCGCCGAAACCCTGTCCGGCCGGGACCTTTTCGGAGGCGATCTCGAACGATCCGCGATCCGCTTCGATCGTGGCCGTGGTCGGCGCCGGGCCGCGGGCATAAGAGCTTTCCTCGGCCGCGGCCGGTACCGCCACCAGTAGTGCGGTCACCACGCCGACGACCGCGGCGGCCCACTGTGGTCCACGCTTCATTGCGCTTGTCCTCTCGGAAGAACCGTTCCGAGACTGGAACGGTTTCCCAGATATAGCGGGACCGCGGCCGGGCGCGCGTCGTGGAAACTACTGAGAGGTGACTGCCTCCTGAGCTCGCGTTCTCGGAATTGTCATGGGAAGGGGAGTCACGCGACGTGTGGGTGTCATGCCGGTGACATCGAGTTCAGGCTCCGGGCCGGTTCCCGGTGGGGATCGTGATGGGGGTCGTCGTCGGTGAAGTTCCCTTGTTGAGGAACAACATCGCCAGCGCGCGCACCAGTTGGTCGAACATGAGGAACCCGGCGGGCATGACGGGCAGCAACCCTTCCCGGAACGCGATGTAGGCGGGCCACGCGGTGCGGATGAGGGCGGTGGAAGCGTAGTCGCGGCGCAGTCCGAGCCAATCGCCGATCGCGTCGCTCAGCACGTAGCGCACGAACTCGTTGAGGAATCCGCGTGTGACGCCCAGGTCGACCTGTGCGGTCAGTCCGAGAAGTTCTTCGGCCAGTTCCTTGCCCTCGTGCGACGGGGAAAGGATCGGGGTGAGCACCTGCGCCGACTGCGCGTGCGCGGCGGCCCACGTCCGGGGGATGAACTCCTCCCGCACGCCGAGCAGATGGAGGGCGACCTGCCACAGGTGGAGGAAGGCGGCCTCGTCCGCGGCGGACATCGGGACCTTCCATTCGCGCAGCTTCCGGTGCACGAAGGTGCCGAGACTGTGGAAGGTGACCAGGATGTCGCCGTTGCTGATCGGGATGCGTTCGTCGGCGACGGCCTTCCACCGCGCCGACTGCGGCAGCAGATGACGTACCGCGGCGTGCACCAGCCGCGTCTTGGTGGCGGTGACCACGAACTGGCCGCCGGGTTCGAAAGCGTTGAGGTCGCTCAGGTCATAGCCGAAGGTGAAGGTCTTGGCGGCGCGGTCCCGCATGTCGGCCCCGCCCGCGGACCAGTAGACGGATTTGGCCTCGCGCGGGATCACCGTGCTCATGATGCCGCTGCCGAGCCCGTACAGCATGAACAGATAGGTGTCCTTGCGCCGGTTGAAATCGGCCGCGCGGCGCAGCTTCGCGGGATCGGCCCAGGACGGCAACTTGTCGACTCGTCGGAGGTACGCCGCCAGATCGGCGGGCAGGCCGCCGGGCAGCGGGTCGCCGTTGTCCACCCACGGACCCAGCGCGGCGTTGACCGCCGGAACCTGGCCGGACTCGAGGACCGCCGCCATGACGCGGTCGATTTCGTCGTCCCAGACCCACCAAGGATCGGCCGCCGACCCGGCCCGGGTCTCGCCCCAGGCGGGCGCGACACCCGCCGCGCCGACCAGGCCCAGTGCGACACCGAGGGACAGTGCACTCCTTCTGCTGAGATCGCTCATTTACTTACCTAGCTTCCTTGGTAGGTTCGGGACGCTTCCGTCGCGTCCGATGAGTGATTCCTGATTAACATAACGAAGCGGTCCGGTGGTCGGCAAGGGAAGCATCGAGCTGAATCGGTCCCCTTCGGCCGAGGTCAGGCGTGTTCCTCGTCCAGGTCCGGTTGAGAAGCGATGAGTCGATCGGGAATCACACCGTTGGCCGGTCATCGCCGGACAGTCCGGCCGTCGCTGATCCGGTTCGTGGTTGACTTCCCCGCATGGCCCTGTTCCCGCCCGCAGCCGTCCGGATCCGGCGATGAGCGCCGACTCGACCGCGGCCGTCCGACCCCGCAATCGCAAGCAACTGATCGTCGACGCGGCCGGGCGGATCTTCAGCGAACACGGGTACCACGCGGCGTCGATGGAGGAGATCGCCGCAGACGTCGGCATCACCGCGGCGGCCCTGTACCGGCACTTCCCGAACAAGTACGCGCTGTTCGCCGCGTGCGCGAACGTCATGGCGGACCGGCTCGCCGCCACCCTCGACGAGGTGCCGCCCGGTGCCCCGCTGGCGGACGTGCTCACCGCTGTCACCCAGGGCACGGTGACCCATCGCGCGTCGAGTGGCCTGTACCGCTGGGAATCCCGGTATCTCGACGGCGACGACAGGCACGCGCTGGGGGAGAAGTTCGGGAGAGTCGTCGACCACGTGACCGAGTCGGTGCGGCGGGAGTACCCGCTCCCCGATGCGGGACTGAGGGCGGTGGCGGCACTCGGGGTGATCGGGTCGATCACGATGCACCGGACCTCGATCGCCCAGCGCCGCGTCGAAGAGGTTCTGGTGGAGTCCGCCTTGCGGGTGGTCGCGACCGACCCGACGACGAGTGCCGCGGGCGCGGGCGCCGTCGAGTTGCCGTCCCGGCCCGTGCCGCGCACGCGACGTTCGGAGATTCTCGCGGCCGCCATCCCGCTGTTCGAGCGGGACGGCTTCGCCAACGTCACGAACGGCCGGATAGCCGAAGCCGTGGGGCTGGTCCCGTCCGCGCTCTACCGGTATTTCCCCGGCAAGGCCGACATTCTCGCCGCGGCCTGTCTCCAGGCCGCGGGGATACTGGCCCAAGCGGTGGAACAGAGCCTTCGCGGGGTCGACGGTCCGCGCGACGCTCTGCTCGCGTTGGCGCGGACCTATGTTGCCTACAGCTTCGAACACACCGCGCTCACCAGTGTCGCCAACGCCGAACTGGCGGGCCTGCCCGCCGCTCTGCGGCGGTCGTTGGTCGGCGCGCAGCGCGAGCACATCGCCGTCTGGGAGCAGCAACTGCGGTCGGCGCGGCCGGAACTCGATCAGCGGCAGGCGAGGGTGCTGGTGCACGCCGGTTTCGGCGTGGTGGTCGAAGCCGGCCGGAGGTTGCGGTGGGAGGACGTCCCCGCCAACCGTGACGCCGTCAGCGCGCTGCTCGTGGGCGCGCTGGGGGTTTGACGCCGGGCGGTCGGTGTTCGCGGTAGCCGCAGAGCGGCCGGCGGGCAGGTACGGCGGGTCGCCGAGACGCTGATGGCCCCGGCGATCGCACCGGTGGCGTCACCTGGTCGCCGGCACCGCGGCGGCCGCCACTCCGCTCGTCACCGAGGACAGCTTCGCCCTCGGCTTCGCCCACATGAGCGTGATCACGATCGCCGACCGCGGTGTGAGCAGTACTACACACATACCCCCTAGGGGTACTTGCGCCAGCCGCGTCCGGAGGTCTAGGTTCAGCTCCGTCAGATACCCCCTAGGGGTAAGTAAGTCTCGAAAGGACGGTCGTCATGGCGGAGACAACCCCGGACCCACGACGGTGGTGGGCGCTGGGACTCATCGCGTTGGCCCAGTTCATGGTCATCATGGACACCTCGATCATCGGCGTCGCTCTCCCCGCCATGCAGCAGGACCTCGGGTTCTCCCCGGGAGACCTGTCATGGGTGTTCAACGCCTACGTCATCGCGCTCGCCGGGCTGCTGCTGCTCGGCGGACGTCTCTCGGACCTGTTCGGCGCGCGGAAGATGTTCACCGCGGGCTGGGTGGTCACCCTCGGCGGTTCGGTGGTCGCCGCGGTCGCGGGCACCGCGTGGGTCGAACTGCTCGGCCGGGTACTGCAAGGCGCGGGAGCGGCCTTGATCGCGCCGTCCGCGCTGACCCTGCTGATGATGCTGTTCGGCGCGCGTCCCCGTGAGCTGACGAAGGCGCTCGCGCTTTACGGCGCGGCCGCTCCCGCTGGTGGTACCGCCGGGGTGTTCCTCGGCGGCGTGATCACCGAGTGGCTGTCGTGGCCGTGGATCTTCTGGCTCTACGTCCCGATTTCCCTGGTCGCCATCGCGGCGACGGGCAAGCTGATGCCGTCCGCTCCCACCCGGCGTGGTTCGGTCGACCTGGCCGGCGCCGTCGCGGCGACCGCGGGTCTCGGGCTGACCGTGTTCGGTGTCGTGCGGGCACCGGAAGCGGGCTGGGACGCGGCGGGCACCTGGGGCGCGCTGGCAGGCGGCATCGTGTTGCTCGCGGTGTTCGTGGTGATCCAGCGCAAACGGGAAGTTCCGTTGGTGCGGCTGGGTATTTTCCGGACGCCGAACCTCGGTGGCGCGAACCTGGCCCAGTTCCTGCTCGGTGCGGCGTGGATCCCGATGTGGTACTTCCTCAACCTGTACCTGCAGCAGGTCCTCGGATACGGGGCTTTCGCCAGTGGTGCGGCGTTGCTGCCGATGACGGTGCTGATCGTCGTGTTGATGGTTGCCGTCGCACCGAAACTGATCGGCCGGTTCGGGCCGAAGAAGATGATCATCGGTGGCTTGTGGGCGCTCGCGGCGGGTCTGGTGTGGCTGTCGTTCGTCAGCCCGACCGGCGACTTCGTCGTCGACGTCCTGCCCGCGTCGCTGGTCGCGGCACTCGGTCAGGCGCTGGCGTTCATCCCGTCGCTGGGCACCGCGATCTCGAGCGCGAAGCCGGAGGAAGGCGGTCTCGCGTCGGGCATCGTGAACACCTCGTACCAGATCGGGTCGGCGCTCGGTCTGGCCGCGATGACCGCGGTCGGCGTGTCCTTCGGCGCGGGGCGGATCGGTGACCCGGTCGCGCTGACCGGCGGGTACTCGGCGGCGTTCCTCGGGGCCGCGGGCATCGCGATCGCGGGTGGCTTCCTGGCCATGGCCACCCTGCGCGCTCCGAAGCCCGAGCCCAGTGATGTCGGCGGAGGTGAACCGGCGGTGCCGCGATGACCGGCACCCTTGGTCGCGTGCGCTGCCCCGGGTACGACGAGACACAGGTTCCCAATGTCGCATTGGAGACGCTGAGGGTCTCTGATGCGACATTGGGAACAGCGGACCGCGACGGTGCCGAGCCGACGTCGCGAGTGAGCGAAGTGAGACACATCTGGTCCACCTTTACGACAAACTCGGCGTCGACAAGCCGTGCCGTTGCGGTGGGCGTCGCCACGGAACGGAGGATCATCCGCAACCGAAGGAGCACCCATGTTCCAGCAGCAGTTCGTGGACGTCGACGACGTCACGCTCCACCTCCGGTCCGATGGGCCCGAAACCGGTCCGGCGGCCTTGTTCCTCCATGGCTGGCCCGACCTCTGGTTCACGTTCGAGCCGCAGATGACCGCGCTCGCCGAGCGGGGCTACCGGGTACTGGCACCGGATCAGCGGGGTTATGGCCTGTCGTCCAAACCCGGCCTGGTCGCCGACTACCGGATGCCCGAGCTGGTCAAGGACATCGTGCTGCTCATCGAAGGGCAGCAGGCGGAGCCGGTGCACCTGGTCGGGCACGACTGGGGCGGGGCGGTGGCCTGGATGGTGGCGATCGAGCGACCCGACCTGGTCCGTTCGCTGACCATCGTCAACTGTCCGCATCCGCATGTCTTCGCCGAAGCACTGATCCGCAGCCCCGCCCAGTTGCTGCGGAGCTGGTACATGGTGGCGTTCCAGATCCCCGGCCTCGCCGAAACGATCCTCGGTGCCCGTGACGGCGCGGTTCTCGCGGCGATGCTGAAACACGGCGCCCGGCTGAGCGACGCCGACGTCGACCGGCACCGCGCCGCCTGGCGCCGGTCAGGTGCGATCCAACGGCCCTTGTTCTGGTACCGCGCGCTGTTCCGGACGATCTCGCCGTTCGACCGCGCCGCGCGCGCCGAACTCGACCGGCCGGTCCGCGTGCCGACCCAGCTCATCTGGGGACGCCGGGACGGCGCGTTCAGCAGGCGTCTCGTCGAACCCAGTGCCGCCTTGTGCGAGGAATCCCAAGTGCACTGGTTCGACGCGAAGCACTGGCCGCATCACGAAGAGCCGGAACGTGTCACCGAGTTGCTGGACACCTGGTTCGCACGGCACGCGGACCGGACCTGATCCGGCCGGAGTTCCAGCGTGCAGCATTTGACGCTCCCGCCGCCCTTGAGCAGCTCCGAAAGATCGGCGCCGATCGGTTCGAAGCCGCGCTCGCGCAGCTGTGTGATCAACCCGGTCGCGGCCTGCGGCAGGATGACGTGCCGCCCGTCGGAGACCGCGTTCAAGCCGAACGCCGCGGCGTCGGCGGCCGAAGCGATGATGGCGTCCGGGTACAGCTGTTCGAGTTGCCGCCGGCTGTCTTCGGTGAAGGCCGGCGGGAAGTACATGATCAGGTCGTCGTCCAGGACGGTCAGGGCGGTGTCCAGATGGTAGTGACGCGGGTCGGTCAAGGTCAGTCCCACCACCGGCACCCCGAAGAACTCGGCGCCCTCGTCGTGTGCGCGGCGGTCGGTGCGGAAACCCGAACCCGCCAGGATCCGGGAGCCCGCGACCAGGAAATCGCCTTCGCCCTCGTTGTGCCACCGGGCCTGCCGCACGTCGCGGTAACCGTGCCCGGTGAACCAGTTCAGGTACGCCGCGGATTCCCGGCGGCGGTGCCGGTGGTGGAAGTGCGCGACCAGTACCTTGCCGTTCACCACGGTGGCACCGTTGGCCGCGTACACCATGTCCGGCAGACCCGGCACCGGGTCGAGCAGGTCCACCCGGTGGCCCAGTTCGACGTAAAGGTCACGTAGCCATTCCCACTGGGTGATCGCGAGCCGGGTGTCGGTGGGTTTGCTCGGATCCATCCACGGGTTGATCGAGTACTCGACGTCGAAGTACGCCGGCCGGACCATGAGGTAGTGCCGCATGAGTTGTTCTCCCCCGGGGGTGATCAGGCTGTCTGCAAAGATTTCTTGTTGCCCACCAGCCGGTTGACCAGCTGATCGCGGATGCGGGGCGGGATGTCCGGGGCGAACCGCCGGAGATAGCTCTCGGCGTGCACCGCGTCGTCCATCAGGAACGGCAGGTCGAAGACGACCAGTTTGCGGATGGCCAGCAACGGCACCGGCGCGCGCAGCGCCTTGAACTTCTCGTTCCACAGGCCGGGTTGTTCACAGACCGGATGGAACTGCCCGATCATCAAGCCGTCGTCGACGAACTTGTCCTTCGCCTCACGCTGCAGGTCGTCCAGTCCTGTCGCGTCCTGATAGTCCAGTTGCGGCAGGACGAGGAGAATCGTCAGCAGTTCCCGTTCGGCGGGCGAGGTCTTGGCGGAAAGCCTTTCGTACCAAGAACGCAGGCTCTCGATCGCGTCGCGGACGTCGGTCTCGCCGTTCGTGGCGGTCAGTGCCGCCAGATAAAAGAGTCCTTTGTGGATCGACGGTTGCGTGTAGGGGCACACCGGCCCGTTCCGGCCCAGTTCCGGATGCGGCGACACCAGGTAGCGGCCCGCCCAGGCCAGGATCTCCTGGGCGTAGGGTCGATGCTCCGCCGGCATGGCGCCGTTCTCGACCTCGGCCGCCGTCCAGATGAGGACCTTGTCGTCGCCGATCATGATCCGATGCTTTGCGAGAAGGTGAAGACGCCGTCGGGATCGACCCGATCCTTGATCGCCTTCAGTCGTGGGTAGTTGACGCCGTAATAGGCGGTGCGCCAGTCCTCGAGATCCGGGTCGATGAAGTTCTGGAAAGCGCCGTCGGACACGTATGGCGACAACGCGTCGCCCAGGTCCGCCAGCCAGCGGAGGTTGGCGTCGACCGCGGCGGGCTCGTCGTTCTCGGCCCACGAAGTGTCCATGGACAACAGGAAGAGCGCGTTCCGGTGGGCGAACGCGGTCTCCGTCGCGCCCACCCGGTTGATCGCGCCACCCCAGGAGAACAGGGCCGCGCCACCACCGTCCGGATTGCCGCTGGGAGGCAGCCGGTCGACGAACGACAGCATCGTGTCGATCGCCTCGTCCGGCAGTGGCTCGGTGACGATGTTGGTCCGCACCGAGAACGCGCCCTCCGCGGTCTCGTGCAGCAGATCGTCCTTGGCCTCCCAGAAGGTCCGGTCCGCGAGATCCATGCGGATCGGCCGGGCGACGGACAGTACGGGGTCGAGGATATCCCGCAACTCCTCGGCCGCGCCGAGATGCTGTCCGATGGCGGACACGACGGCGTCCGACCCACCCGGCTTGCTGACGCCGATCCTGACCGCGAATTCGTCCGGCGCTCGCCGTGCGACCTCCTGCAGCACCGAAAAGACCTTCGGCGCGTCGGCGCGGTCCCACAACAGCAGGTAGCTGGCACAGTCCGCCACCGGCCTCGCCTGAAAGGTGAAGGACACGTTGACGCCGAAGTTCCCGCCACCGCCACCGCGACAGGCCCAGAACAGGTCGGCGTTGTTCTCCGCGTCGCACCGCAGAACCTGACCGTCCGCGGTCACCAGCGTGGTCGCCACGAGCGCGTCCGCGGTCAGCCCGAGCGCACGGGAGGTGGCCCCGCAGCCGCCGCCCAGGGTGAGGCCGGCGATACCGACCGAGGCTCCGTTGCCCAGCGCGAAGGCCATTTCGTACGGCTGGATCGCGGCGTAGACGTCCGCCATCCGCGCGCCGCCCGCGACCGTCACGAGCCCTGTCGATCCGTCCGCGGACACGGTGTTCATCGGGCCGAGGTCGATGACCAGGCCGGTGTTGACCGAATGGCCCGCGTAACTGTGCCCGCCACAACGGGCGACGACGTCGACACCGGTGTCGCGCGCCCACTCGATGGCGGTTCGTACGTCCGCGGTGTTCGCCACGGAGACGACACCGCTGGGGGTGATCCCGGCGAACCGTTTGTTGAACGGCACGCTGGCGTCACGGAATCCGATTTCTCCGGGGCGCCGCACGCGGCCGGTCACGGCGTGGTCGAGGCGTCGCCAATCCGCCTCGGATGGGCTGCGGGACACTAGCTCACCTCGTCGAGGTAGGAAACGCCGGTGGCGGCGTGCGGGCCGTAGCGCTCCCACGCCTCACGCAGGCGGAGGTGGCCGTCTTCGGTCACCTCCGGGGTGTTCACCGTGTGCCCGCAGATCACCTCACCGGTGGCGAGCACCAGGGTGTACCCCAGATGCAGGACCCCGTTCTCCCGCTGGGCGCCGGTGATCGACCCTCGCCGCACCTCGCCCCCGGCGAACTCGGACCAGACGACGTCGCCTTCTTGCCGGTACACGGCGATCGCTTCGGCGTCCCCGCCCGCTTTGCGGAATTTCCGCCCGTCGTAATCAATCATGGGACTCGGCCCGGGAGATCTCGTGGGAGACGAACTCGTCCGACATCGCCCGGTCCCACCAGATCGCGTAGTAGGAGAAGTCCTCGTCGTGCTCGTTGACGAGGTTGTGTTCGATCCCCGGTTTCAGGAATACGAGGTCGCCCGCCATGAACTCGTGCCGCTTTTCACCGGCGATCACCGCGGCCCTTCCGGCCATTCCGATGAAGATCTCGTGTTCGTGATGGGCGTGGGACACCGATACGTCACCGGGGCGCAGGACACACCAAGCCCCTCGAAACGGTGCTGTCAAACCGTTCCACGGATAAAGCAGCTTCATCTCCAAGCCGTAGGCCCGCGTCAGGTCCTCGTGTTCCAGCCTGCGGATGTCCACGACAGCGAGGTCTTGGTCAGTCACATCCCACTCCGATCAGCGTGCTTTTTCCGGTCCGGCGTTCGGTGCTGATCGAGGCTATGTTCGGCCGTCTTCCCGGAGATAGGGGAACTATTCCCGATTGCCGGTGAATCATCCGCGCCCGAGACCCGCGTCCCGCGCCAGCACGATCGCCTGTGCGCGATCGGCCACCCCGAGTTTGCCGAAGACCGCGGAAACGCGATTGCTGATGGTCTTCTGCGCGAGCGCCAGTTCGCGCGCGATGGCGCCGTTCGACTTTCCCGCGGCGACGCGGTCGAGCACTTCCCGTTCTCTGGTCGTCAGCTGGGGAAAGGGGTACGGCTCCGGGCCGCCGGCCGACCACATCAAGGTGCTGAACCGGCCGGCGATCGCCTTGCCGACGATCGCCTCGCCCGCGGCCACGACCTGGACGCCGCGGACGACCTGATCCAGATCGGTGCCCTTGATCAGATACCCGCGCGCGCCCGCCTGGATCGCCGATCTGATGGCGGTGTCGTCATCGACCGTGCTCAGCACCAGGACCCGGGTGTCCGGTGCGACGCGCGACACCCGGCTCACCACGTCGATGGCCGCGGCCTCGCCGAGCTGCGGGTCGACGACCAGTACGTCAGGCCGGTGCCGGAAGGTTTCCGCGATCGTCGCGTTCGCCGTCGCCGCTTCACCGATGACGACGATGCCGTCGACGAGTTCGAGTGCGGAGCGAACCCGGTAACGAACGGCCGGTTGACTGTCGGCGAGGAATACCGTCACCCATTCGGTGTCGGTATTTTCTTCACCCCTGCTTTGTTCGGGCAGCAGGCGCGCGGTGCGCCGCTGGTCATGGAGTTCCGCCGGCCACAAACGGGCGGTGTTACCGACACTGACGTGATTGTTCATCATTTTCCCCTATGCCTGCCGCTACTGAGCCTGCCTGATCGGCTCCGTTCGGTGAAGTGCGATGAAGGTGCCTGGTCGACCATGACGGAGATGAGGCTCGTCGGCCGCGTGAAGAGTCTATGCACTAGGTATCGAACGGATCCATACGACCGTTATGAACAATTGATCGCAATCAATTCTTTCGCCGGTGCGGACCTGGTCGGTCAAGTGAGAAGAAGCGGCACGCTTTCCATGCTCGGCCGAATGCGGCAACGTGACGCTGCCTTACGGGGCAGGCGGCGGCGCCTCTTGGGGCAGCGGAGAGGCCAGTCAGGGGGCCTCCCTGGAAAAAGGGAAATCATCCCTTTCGCCGGGCGGCCAGGTGTGCAGAGGGGACGACCTCGTCGAGATTCCCGGTTCGGCGGGAAAATCGGCCCTGTCGCCGGGGAAATGCCGATCCTTAGTGTCGGCGACCTATTCTGGACGAACGGGGTGTATCTGTGACTGAAATACAGGTGGGTTTGCTGGCGATCGGAGCCGGACCGGCGAACCTGGCGCTCGCGGTGGCCATCGAGGAGTCCGGGAATCCGGAGCTCGCCGAGCAGACGCTGCTGCTGGAGCAGAGCCCGGACATCAAATGGCAACGTGATCTGCTGATGCCGTGGGCGCGCAGCCAGGTCTCCTTCCTCAAGGATCTGGTGACTCTGCGGAACCCGCGCAGCAAGTTCTCGTTCCTCAACTTCCTGTACCAGGAGAACCGGCTCGACGAGTTCGTCAACCTGGGCACCTTCCATCCGTTCCGCTGGGAGTTCTCCGACTACCTGCAGTGGGTCGCGAAGTCGCTGGACAAGGTCCGCATCCGGTACGACGCCAGGGTTCAGCGCATCGAACCCGTGCGCGGCACCGACGGTTCGATCACCGGCTGGACCGCGACGCTCGCCGGAGGGGACACGATCCACTGCCGTGACCTCGTCGTGGGCGGTGGCCGGGACGCGAACGTGCCGGACGTCTTCGCCGATCTCCCGGCCGACCGGATCATCCACAGTGCCCAGTACCGGCGCCGGATCGCGGAGCTGCCGCCGGACGCCCCGCTGCGCGCCGTCGTGGTGGGCGGGGCACAGAGCGCGGCCGAGATGTTCATGGCGCTGCACGACAATCTGCCCAACAGCACCCGCACCATGATCGTGCGTTCGATCGGCCCGCAGAACTACCAGACCAGCAAATTCGTCAACGAGCTGTTCTTCCCGTCGTTCGTCGACCGCTTCTACGACAGCCCGGCCGAAGTCCGGGAACAGATGCTGGACGAGATGCGCCTGACCAACTACGCCGCGGCGGCCCCGCCGTTCCTCGACCACATGTACACCACGCTGTACCAGCAGCGCGGTCTCGGCGTGCAGCGTTCGCACGTGCGCACCCTGACCGAGGTGGTCGGCGCCAGGATCGAAGACGACGAGATCGTCCTCGATCTGCGCGACCGGACCAGCGGCAAGGTCGAGGCGTTGCAGTGCGATCTGGTACTCCTCGGCACCGGCTACGACCAGCGGATGCCCGCGATGGTGCGTGACCTGGCCGACAGTGTCGGCCTCGCGGAGATCTCGGTCAGCCGGTGCTACCGGGTCGATCTCGGCGATTCCGCTTGGGGCGCGGTGTATCTGCAGGGCGTCAACGAGGCGACACACGGCATCGCCGACTCGTTGATCAGCGTGCTGGCCCACCGTTCCCGCGACATCGTCGGCGATCTGCTCGCCCGCCGTGGCGCCACCGAATCGAGGACCGCCTGATGAACCGGCTGGTGGTGATCTCGCCGGCCCCGACGGCGAACGGCGACCTGCACCTCGGCCATCTCGCCGGTCCGTTCCTCGCCGCCGACGTCTGCGCCCGGTACGCCCGCGCGACCGGCACGGAAACCCTCTACGGCACCGGCATGCATTTCACCCAGAATTACATCGTCACCGCCGCCGCGCGGCTGGGTGTGACCCCGGAAGACCTGCGGGAACGTTCGGCGGAGCAGGTGCGGCAGACATTGGCCGCGATGGGCATCGAGGTCGACGGCTTCGGCTGTATCGGTGACAGGTTCACCAAGCTGGTCATGGACTTCTACGATCGCCTGCACGGGATGGGCAGGCTCGAGTTGCGGACCGTGCGTTTCCCGTTCCTGCCGAGCACCGGCGAGTACTTGATGGACGCCTACGTCACCGGCGGCTGCCCGTTCTGCCTCGCCGACGGGTACGCCGGGATCTGCGAGAGCTGTGGGTTGCCGGTCGCCCCCGGCGAACTGATCGAGCCGCGTTCGACGCTGCGTCCGGACGAGCCGTTGGAGTACCGGGAGGCGGACATCCTCGTCTTCCCGGTGGAGCGGTACCGCGCGGAACTGGAGGCGTACTTCGCCCGGATCCCGATGCGGCCCGGCATGGCCCGGCTCATCGAGTCCGCGATGGCGGGGCCGCTGCCGGACTTCCCGATCACCCAGCCGACGTCGTGGGGTATCCCGGCGCCGTTCCCCGAGGTGGCAGGGCAGGTGATCTACCCGCATATGGAGGGCATGCCGTGGAGCATGTTCACCACCGCGCTGGCCGCCGAGAAACGCGGCGCGGTGCTGGCCGCCGATGACGAGCTGTGGCGGGCGGACTCCGGTTCGACCGTGGTGTACTTCCTCGGCCTGGACGCGACGTACCCGTTCGCGGTCGTGGGCACGGCGATGCTCACCGCGCTCGGCGGCCATGTGCTTCCGGCGCAGTACGTCACCAACGAGTTCTACGAGCTGGCCAACGAGAAGTTCTCCACCAGCCGCGGACATGTGGTGTCCGGCCGCGAACTGGCCACCGAGGTGCCGCGCGACCTCATCCGCTTCCACCTTTGCGCCACCAGCCCCGAATACCAGCGCACCGACTTCACCCACGAGGCGCTGCTCCGGGTCAGCGAGACGCGGTTGACCGGACCGTGGAACCGGATCGCGGCGGTGGTCGACGAGTGGGTGGACCGCGGTCCACTGCCGGTCTCCGGCGACGCCCGGCGGACGGCGAAGCGGATGACCGAGCGGTTCACCGACGGCTACGAGCTCGAGCGGTTCAGCCTGACCGCCGTCGCGTCGACGCTCGCCGAACAGCTGGGGCGGCTGGACCGGCTGGCCGCCGCGACGACCGCAGAGACCGCGGGCGACCTCTGCCACCAGGTTAACGTGTTCCTGCGCTGTGCCGCGCCGATCCTGATCGATCTCGCCGCGGCGGCGCTGCCCGACACGACGTTGCCCGGACCGGTGGACGCGGACACGGTCGTCGCCGAGAAGCTGCCGCGGCTGGCAGGCTGATGGCCTCGGTCGCCGTCGTCGGTGCGGGCGTCACCGGATTGGTGACCGCGATCGGCTGCGCGCGGGCGGGCCACCGCGTGACCGTGTTCGACCGCGGTCCCGTCCCGAATCCCGCGTCGGCGTCGTCCGACCAGCACCGCGCCCTGCGGGTGCTGCGTCCGGACGACGTCGACGGCACCCGGCGGATGGCCGAGGCCCGCCGTCGTTGGCTGGAGCTGGAATCGTTGCTGCGGACGGAGATCTTCCGGCCGGTCGGCGTGGTCACGGCGGGCACGCGGGACGAGCTCGCGTCGGCGTTCGACACGGCGGGCCGTCTCGGGCTTCCCGCGGTCGCCGTGTCGCCGGACGCCTTGGCGCCCGTGGTGTTCCCCGCCGGGACCGTCGGGGTGCTCGACCCGGGCGCCGGCGTGCTGCTGGCGGACCGGTTCCTGCGCGCGGCGGCCGAATGGCTCGCCGCGCATCCCGCGGTGACCTTGCGGCCGCGATGCGCCGTCGTCGATGTCGACGACCATCGGGTGTCCGCGGCCGACGGGACCGTGGTGGAGGCGGACCTCGTGCTGGTCGCGGCGGGACCGGGGAACACCGAATTGGTCGAGCGGCCCGCCACGCTGTACCGGCAGACCATGGTCTACCTGCGGCCGCCACGGGAGCTGGCGGGCTGGTGGACGTCGGCTCCCGGGGTCGGCCGGATCGGTGCGGGCCGTACGGCCTGGCTGCTGCCACCCGGCGGGGGCACCCTGCTCAAGATCAGCTCGGACGCGGTGTGCCGGGAGGTCGCGGCCACCACGGAGCGGGAACGCGGACCGTGGGCGGATCGGCTGCTCGCCGAGCCGATCCTCACCGACGCCGCGGACTACGCCGTCGTCGCCGTGCGGGACTGCCACTACGCGGCCGATCCCGTCGGCGGCGGACCGATGCTCGTCCGGATCCGTCCGTCAGTTTGGTCCCGTCCCGCCTGCGGCGGCACCGGTTTCGCCACCGCACCGCTCGTCGCCGAGGAGATCCTCGGCGCTGTCATGGAGGTCAAGGCTTGAACAAGGGGAGTGCATAGTGGAGTTCACGATTGTGGGCGCCGGGATGGCGGGTGCGTTCCTGGCGCTTTCGCTGGGCAGGCAAGGGCATGCGGTGACGGTGTACGACCGCAGGCCGGATCCCCGCGAGACCGCCAGCGCCGCGACGTCCATGAACCTCGGGCTGTCCCGGCGCGGCCTGGCGGCGCTGGATCGCCTGGGGTTGTCGGACGAGGTGAGACGGCTCGTCGTGCCGATGCGGGGGCGGATGCTGCACAACCCCGACGGCGGACTGCGGTTCTCGGCCTACGGCGAGGGCGGCATCCTGGCCATCCAGCGCCAGGACCTGAGCGCGGTCCTGGTGGACGCGGCCGGCCGGGTGCCCGGGGTGCGGTTCGTGTTCGACACGCGGTGCACCGGAGTGGACCGCGACCTGCCCTCGGTGTCCTTTGTGGACCCCGAGGGACGGGCACTCGTGGTGAAGCCGGATGTCGTGGTGGGCGCGGACGGCGCGTTCTCGGCCGTCCGTCGCTCCATGCACCACGAACAGCGTGCGGAGTTCTCGCAGCGCTATCTCGAATGGGGCTGGCGGGAACTGCACATCCCGGCGGCCGCGGACGGCGGCCATCGCATGGCCGACGACGTCTTCCATCTGTGGCCCCGCGGCGACATCATGATGTTCGCTCACCCCAACCGCGACGGCTCCTTCACCTGTTCCTGTGTCCTGCCGTTCCACGGTCCCCACGGTTTCGACTCGCTGAGGACCGCGGAGGACGTGGAATCTCTGTTCCGCCGCCATTTCCCGGACGTCCTGTCGCTGGTCCCCGACCTCGGCGAGGAATTCCTGCGGCGGCCCACCTTCAATCTCGTCACCGTCAGCACCGCTCCATGGATCCACGAGGGGAAAGTCGTGCTGATCGGGGACGCCTGCCACGCCGTCTATCCTTTCCTGGCCCAGGGAATGAACTCCGCCTTCGAGGACGCGCTGGAACTGACGGACAGCCTCGCCCATCACCCGGGCGACACGACGGCGGCGCTGACGAGGTACTACACCCGCCGCAAGCCGAACACCGACGCGCTGGCGGACATGTCCCACCGCAACTTCGCCGAACTCCGCGACACCGTGCGCTCGCCGGCGGTCCGCCTGGAACGAGCCTGCGACACGGTGCTGGAGAAACTTCTCCGGCACCGCTGGATGCCACTGCACGCGATGATCACCAACACCACCGTTCCCTACGCCGAGGCATCGCGGCGGGCGACCCGCCAGCACCGGATCCTGAAGTACTCGGGTGCCGCGATCGTCGCGGCCGGTGCCGCCGCGGTGGCCCGACGGCTTCGTCCCTGAGTCTGGGCTTGGTGCTGAGGTACATGAAGGCCCCCTTCCTTGCGCCTGACGCAAGGAAGGGGGCCTTCATGTACTTGTCTCAAGGCTCCGGGGTGACCTCGATACGGATCAGGCCGGCGGCCTTTTCCGCGCGCTGCAACGCTTCGGCGGGGCTGTCCGCGACGGCCATCACCAAACCCGTCCGGTCCCAGGAGCTGCGCAGCCCGGTGAACCGGTGACCCGGCTTGACCTGGATGTCCACCAGGAACACGCCTTCCACCCGCCGGGCCTGCTCGAGCCCGACGACGGCGTCGATGACGCCCGGCTCCATCGGCACGAAGCGGACAGCGGCGCCGCCCGTGGCGCGGCGAGGCAACTCGGGCAGCATTTCACCGCGCATCATCGCCACGTAGGAACGCAGCAGTTCCATCGAGTAGGCGCGGTCGATGGCCTCCATGATCCCGTCACCGGCGATCCGGCCGGCGCATTCCACCAGGTACGGCCGTCCGTCGGAGACGATCCACTCGCAATGCAGGATGCCGTCGGCGAATCCGACGGCCTCGACGACCTGGCAGGTCAGTTCCGCGAGTTCCTCGGTGAGGTCGCCGGGAATGTCGGCCGGCACGATATGGGCCAGCTCCACCGGCCGCGGGCCGGGGTAGAGCTGTTTGCCGGTGACATTGGCGAACAGCTGCCGCCCGTCGCGGACGAGCATCTCGACGCTGTACTCGGGGCCGGGCACGAACCGTTCGACCAGCATGGACAGTTCCATCGGCCGGTCGGGGACGAAGATGCCCTCGTCCTGTTCGACGCAGCTCGCCCAGGCCTGCTCGACCTCGCCGGGGTCACGGATGATCTGCGTGCCGACCGCGGCCTGCCGGTTCGCCGGTTTGAGCACCACCGGGCCGGGATGGGCGCGCAGGAACGCCAGCACGTCCGCCGGGGAGGTCACGGTGGCGCTCTCCGGGTTGGCCAGTCCGGCGGCCGCGCTGACCTTCCGCAGCATCGCCTTGTCCCGCAGGATCTGCGCGGCCCCCAGGGTCGCGCCCGGCAGGCCGTAGCGTTCGGCGAGCCGGGCGGCGAACGGGGTGGCGTACTCGATGAGCGGGATCACCGCGACCGGGTCCAGGTCCGGATGGGCGACGTAGAACTCGTCGGCCGAGCCGGGCCGGGCGTGTTCCCAGCCGATCAGTTCTCCGACCAGGGGAGATTCGGCCAGTCTGGTGCGCAGATCCCGTTTGCGGATGACGTCCGGCTCCTCGACGAGGACGACCGAACCGCCGGGTTCGGTGCCGGTCAGTGCCATCAGCACCGGCGTCACGAACCCGACGATCAGGATGGGCCGCTGCTCACGCATCGGACTCGGTCTTGGGCTTGTCGACGATGCCGAGCATGAACCGCATGGACGGCTTGGCGCCGACCAGATGCGCGCCGACCGTCTGGGTGACGCGGTCTCGCGCGGTCGGGTGCATGGCCATGGTCATCGAGTCCCGCAGCCACCGGTTCATCGGGTCGCCCGACCGGATGGCCGCGGTGCCGAGCAGATCACAGAGCCGCTGCACGACCCGCTTCGACATCTGGAAGGCCTGCCAGCCGGTCAGCGCCGGGGCGACCCGCTCGTCGGGGGTGAGATCGTCCAGCGTGCCGGTGCCGTCGGCGGTGACCTCCCATTGGCGCTCCAGCGCCTGGTACACGCCGGCCCGCGTCGTGCTGTAGTCGGCCTCGCATTCGGCCAATGTGATCTGGATGCGCTCGTTGTCCTTCCAAGCCAGGCCGCTCATCCGCCACGGCGAGCCCTTCAGCATGTCGACCCGTTCCATGGTGAGGCCGCGGACGTAGTCCAGCGCGGCCCTCGCCGTGCCGAGTGGGACGCCGCACATGCTGCGCTGGATCACGTCCGGCTGCACCAGCGGCCCGTTGGGCACCTTCGGATTGTCGAAGGTCAGGGTGTGGTTCTCCGGGACGAACACGTCCGTGATCGTGTAGTCGCTGCTGCCGGAGCCGCACAGGCCGAGGGTGTACCAGTTGTCGACGGATTCGATCTGGTCGCCGGGCACCATGAACAGCCGCGATTCGTGCGGGTTGCTGCCGTCCGGACTGGCGTAGGGCTCACCGTTTTCGAACACCATGGCCCCGGAGGCCACCCAATCGGCGTGTGTCGAGCCGCTGCCGAAACTCCAGCGGCCGGTGAGCCGGTAACCGCCGGGCACACGTTCCGCGTGTCCTGTCACGGGGAGCACCCCGGCGGAGTGCATGTCGATGCTGGTGAACATCCGGCGGGCTTCGTCCTGGTCGAGGAAGTTGGCGTGCAACCCGATGTCCGAGCCGAGTTTGGCGCACCAGCCGACGGACGCGTCGCCGTAGGAAAGCGCTTCGATCACCTCGGTCTGCTCCATCGAGGTCATCTCGGGACCGCCCCACTCCCGGCTGAAGCCGATCCGGAAGACACCGGCGTCGCGCAGCAACTCGACCACGTCCGCGGGCAGGCTCCGGTTCTTTTCGATTTCCGCCGCCCGCTCGCGCAGGATCGGCGCGAGCGCCTTCGCGTTCGCGAGGATCTGCGCGCCGGTCAGCGGCCTGTCGGTGCGGACGGGTTCGGTCATGGTCATGCGGAAACTCCCTCGTGTTCGTCGACGTCGAGCAGCCCGGCGGGCATCTCGAAGGCGGTACCGGGTGCTGGTGGGTCCACCGGATCGGCGTCGACCCGCACCAGGGCGGCGGCCGCTGCCAGTCGCTGGGCGCAGGTCTCCCGGTCATCGGCTTCGCACACCACGAACGAATGCCGGGCGATGTAGCCGCCGGGCGGCAGCCGCAGAGTGGTCCCCGGGTCGACCATCGGCGACGCGACGACCAGACCCGGCGTTTCGGCGGGGACCGTGACCTCGTGGACCAGGCAGTCGTGATCCGGGTAGCCGAACCGGATCCCGGCGACGGCGTGCCGGGTCGGAGCGATGACCGGCCGTTGCCCGGTCGCGACGGCGAACAGGATCTCGCCGGGGTCGAGACCGGTGGCGGTCCTGCCGAGGAACGGGATCAGGTCACCACCGAGGCGCCCGTTGATCTCGATGATCAGCGGGCCGCGGTCGGTCAGCCGGACCTCGGAATGGGTGATGCCGTCCTGCACACCGAGCGCGCGATGCGCCCGCGCCAGGACGTCCATCAGCTCGGTGTCGCGCAGCAGCGGATCGCCGGCGTCGACGACGTGCCCGATCTCCTCGAAGTACGGCTGATCACCGGTTTCCTTGCGGGCCACGAACATCGGCAGGTACTCGCCCTTGTGCACGGCGGCGTCGATGCTGATCTCGGGGCCGGAAACGTAGCCCTCCACGATCGCGCCGCCGCCGTAGCGGCTCTGGTCGACGGTGGCGGCGCCCATGGCGACCCCGAACGCGGCGTCCATTTCGGACTCGTCGGCGGCGTACACCACGCCGATGCTCGCGCCCATCGCCCTCGGCTTGAGCACCACCGGATACCCGATCCGGGCAGCCGCGGCACGGGCCTCGTCGAGACCGGTGGTCAGGGCGTATCCCGGCTGCGGCAATCCTTCCGCGGTCAGCACGGTGCGGGTGCGATTCTTGTCGCGGCAGCCGCGGACGCCGTCGACGCTCAATCCGGGGACCCCGAGCTCGGCGGCGAGTTCGCCCGCGGCGAGCACGACCGGTTCGTCCCAGCACATCAGGCCGGCGATCCGGTGCCGTCCGGCGACCTCGCGGGCGGCGGCGAGCATCTCGTCCGCGTCGAACACGTCGGTGTGGACGATCTCGTCGAAATACGCGTGCTGCCAGGTGGGTTTGAGATTGTTCAGCAGCACCAGGCCGAGTCCGGCCTCGCGGGCACACCGGTGGATGGACGAGACCAGATACTCGCGGTACAACTTCAGTCCGCTGCCGATGATCAGCAGGACACCGTTGGATTCGTTCATGGTCGCTCTCCCACGACTTCCGGCTCGGGTTCGGCCACCTTTTCCGCCACGGGTGGTTGTTTGAGGCCGTAGATGTGCATCGATCCGGCGATGACGGACAACACCGCGCAGAACCCCCAGAACCCCGGGCCGCCGAATTCGCTCCAGAGATACAGCCCCAGCACCGGCCCGATGGTCGCGGCCACCCCGGACAACGTCTCCTTCGTCGCGATGTAGCGGCTTCTCAGCTCAACCGGGAAAGTCGCCGGATGGGAGGCCGTGCTCGGTCCGTGGATCATCAACCCGGACACCGCCAGCAAGGCGCCGGCGATCACGAAGAACTGATGCTGCGCGATCAGCCCGTAGAGCGCGAATCCCAGCGCGCTCACCAGATTGCCGAACAGACCGGCGAGATTCTTCGGGATCCGGACGATGTAGGTGGTGATCTTCAGTTCACAGGTGATCAGCACGACCGAGGAGATCACCAGCACCGTGCTGTACAACCCCACCGGATAGCCGGCGTCGACGATGTTCAACGGCAGCACCGCGACCCAGCCGGCGTAGATCATCATGCCGAACAGGCCCGCCACCAGATAACACAGGAAACGGGTGTCCCGGATCATCGTCCCGTACACCGCGCGGGCGCTCAGCGCGGGAGGAGCGTCGGCTTTGGACTCGTGCGGGGTCTTGCTTCCCTTCGGCAGCAACACGAACGCCAGCAATGCCCACAGTGCCGCCGTCATACCGTCCAGCCAGAACAGCAGATCCCAGTTCACCTGGATGACCACGGCGGCGATCAGCGGTGCCACGGCCGCGCCGATGTTCAGCGCGATGCGCATCATCGAGAAGCCCATGACCTTGTGCTCTTCCGGCATGTACTCCGCGAGCAGCACCGCGGCCGCCGGCCGGTACGCCTGGATCGCCAGCCCGGACAGCGCGACCGCCGTGACCAGCGCCCAAGGCGTGCCCCGGACCAGCGGGATCGACGCGACGAGCGGCGCCGCGCACGTCATCGCCGTCACGATCGTCGCGCGGCCACCGAACCGGTGGGTCAGTTCGCCGCCGAGCATGGCGCCGAAGATCGCCCCCACGCTGTACGCGGCGAGGCAGACCCCGGCGAAACCGACCGAGGTACCCCGGAACGTCAGATACAGGATCAGGAACGTCTGGACGAACGCGCCCAGCTGGTTGACCAGCACGCCGCCGAGCAGATATCTGACGGGGGCCGGGGTGGATCGCAGTACCGCGAAGACGCCGGTCCTCGTGGCGCCGCTCATGCGGCCCAGCCCGGCTTCGCCCGGTCGCCGATCACCGATACGTCGACTTCTCGCTCAGTCACACATCCTCCAGAGTCGGATACCCGCGAAGTTCACGAGACGTACCGGCGCGGGTCCAGTCCATGAGGAGGTGGTGCCGACGTGGCCGACCGGTGACCGAAGGCTAATTTCGGATCTTGCCCGGGAGGTAGGGGAACTGTTCCCGTCGGTTCGGGAATCTGGAGCGCCTTAGGACACCTTCCCCAAGTACATGAAGGACCCCTTCCTGTACCTAGGCGCAAGGAAGGGGTCCTTCATGTACTTACGCGAGGACCCTTCCCTGCCCGCCGATGCGGTCCTGGGAACGCCGGGACAACGTCGTCAGCGGCGCGGTTCGATCGTCATGTCGCCGCGCGTCAGCGCGAGGGTCGTGTCACGGGCGAGCACGTCGTGCGGGAAGCCGAGTTCGATCGCACTGGCCTCGTCGAGGCGGGCCAATTGCGGGCCGGTGAACTCGACGTCCAGCGCGCCGAGGTTGTCCTCCAGCTGGGCGGGGGTGCGGGCGCCGATGATCGGTGCCGTCACGCCCGGGTTCCGCAGGGTCCACGCCAGCCCGATCTGGGCGGGTGTGCGGCCGAGTTCCGTGGCGACCTCCTGCACGACATCGGCGATGGCGAGGTTGCGTTCGGTGAGCGTGCCCCGGGCGAGGTTGAAGTTCCTGCGGGTGCCGTCTTCGGACGGCGCCAGGTTGTCGCGGCTGTACTTGCCGGTGAGCACTCCGCCGGCCAGCGGCGAGTACGGGATCACACCCAGTCCCATCTCGCGTGCCATGGGGATCAGGTCACGTTCCCCGGTGCGTTCGATCAGGTTGTACTCGATCTGCAGCGCCACCAGCGGCGACCAGCCGCGCAGGTCGGCGATCGCCTGCATCCGCGACACCTCCCAGGCCGGGACGTTGGACATCGCCACGTACAGGACCTTGCCCTGCCGGACCAGATCGTCCATCCCGCGCAGGATCTCCTCGACCGGTGTCGTGAAATCCCACACGTGCAGGTAAAGCAGATCGATGTAGTCGGTGTTCAGCCGCCGCAGGCTGGTTTCCACCGACGCGAACAGGCTTTTGCGCTGGCCGCCGCCGGAATTCGGGTCGCCGGGGCGGCGCAGTGTCGTGTACTTCGTCGCCAGCACGAGGCTTTCGCGGTTGTCGCGGGCGAATTCGCCCAGCAGCCGTTCGGAGCTGCCGTTGGTGTAGGTGTTGGCGGTGTCGACGAAGTTGCCGCCGCGTTCGACGTAGGTGTCGAACAGCTCGCGTGCCTCGTCCCGTTCGGTGCCCCAGCCCCACTCGGTGCCGAAGGTCGCCGCGCCCAGCGCCAGCGGGGAGACCCGCAGCCCGGACCGGCCCAGCAACCGGTAGGTGTCGAGGGTGAGCGTCATCGTGTCCTCCTGTGCTTGTGATCCGTGGTCGAAGACGAGTCTGCGACCACCGCGAGCAGGGGTTAAGGGAGAGGACTTCCTGGGAACACCGGTCCCACCCTGGCTGTTGGACCGGGCATGACGATCTCCACCGTGGACACGACGCGGGAGCTGGCCGCGTTTCTGCGAACCCGGCGTGAACGCCTGGACCCGGACGATTTCGGTTTGCCGTCACGCCACCGGTCCCGGCGGACCCCGGGGCTTCGCCGGGAGGAGGTCGCCGAACTGGCGGGGGTCAGCATCGACTACATCGTGCGGCTGGAACAGGCCCGCGGGCTGCGGCCCTCCGCGGACGTGGTGGAGGCCTTGGCGCGGGCACTGCGCCTGGCCCCCGACGAACGCGCCTACCTCTTCGATCTGGCCCGGCAGCGTCCCCGTAACGCCGACAAGCTCGCGACCACCGCGGCGCCGCCGCTGGCCCGGCTGGTCGCCGACCTGTCACCGCTGCCGGCCATGCTGATGAACCACCGCTACGACATCCTGGCCTGGAACGAGGAAATGGCGAGGCTGCTGGTGGACTTCGACACCTTGCCGCCCTCGCAACGCAATTCGATGTGGCTGTGCCTCAAACATCCCGAAATTCGCGAGTTCTACGCGGACCGTGAACGCGTCGTCCGGGAGGGGATCGCTCATCTGCGTGCCGCGTGGGCCGCGCATCCGGACGATCGGGCCTTGACCGAGCTCATCGTCGAATTCACCGCCGACGAGGAATTCGCGCGGTTGTGGGCAGAACGTGACGTGAAGGTCAGCGGCCGCGGGCGCAAGGTGATGCGGCATCCCGAAGCCGGTGTGCTCGAACTGCACTACGAAGTGCTCACGCCCTTGCAGGATTCGGACCAGCGGCTGGTGATCTACCGCGCACTGGCCGAAGAGAGCCGCTCGGCGCTGGACCGGTTGTTCACCACAGGCGGGCAAGAGCGTGACCTTCCACCGTCGAAACGGTGAAAGGCCACGGACGGTGAAACGTCAAGCGGTGACGAGCGACAGGCCGTAGGTCTGCAGGATCTCGTTCACCGGCTGGAACCAGGTTTCGCCGCCGGAACGACAGTTGCCCCAGCCGCCGGAGGTAACGCCTTGTGCCTGGTCGCCGGTGATGAAGGAGCCGCCGGAGTCGCCGGGTTCCGCGCAGACGTCGGTGCGGGTCATCTGGTGGACCGCGCCTTGGGAGTAGTTGACCGTCTCGTTGTGCCCGAGCACGGTGCCGCAGTGCCAGTGCGTCGTCGAACCGGACCGGCACACCGAGGTGCCGACCGGCGCGACCCACGAGCCGCGGACGAGCGCGTCGCTCACGGTGCCCCAGCCGAGTACGACCGGTGCGGTCCACCAGCCGTTGCCGATCCGGATGAACGCGTAGTCGTTGCCGGGGAAGGAGGAGCCGGCGAAGCTGCCCATCGCCGAGCGGTCCCAGCCGACGACCGAGCTGCCGTTGCCGCCGCAGTGGCCGGCGCTGACGAATCCGCCGTGGACGGAGAAGCCGATCGAGCAGCGGGTGTTCCCGTTGATGTAGTACGGGTCGCCGCCGACGGTGCCCGCCGCGAACGGTTCGGCCTTGGGTGCGGTGACCACCGTGACCGGACCGGCTTTCCTTGCCCGGGACAGGAATTCGTCGACGTCGGAACCGTGCGCCCCCGGGCGCACCGCGATCACGACGCTACCGCTGCGCGGGTCGGCACGCCAGCCGCTGACGGCGGCGGGGGCGGGCCGGGTCTTGGTCGAGGAGTCGATCTCGGCCTTCGCCGCGTCGAGCCGGGCCGCGCTGACCGCGACCGCGGTGGGTTCGGCGCCGGCCCGCCGGACGGCGGCGGCCGCCGCCGGGTCGGTCACCCCGACGACGAGTTTGCCTCGCGCCGGGTCGAACCAGGCGCCGCCGAACGCCGCACCGGCGGCCTGCTGGGCGCTGGGCAGCACCTGTGAGGCGGTCATTTCCTGGGTGAGCCGGGTCGAGGCCCGCGCGGCGGTGAGCCCCAGGTCCCGCTGCATGGCGGCGATCAGTCCGGGGGAAGCCTGCGCGGTCGGGGCGAGGGCGGCGGAAGCGAGACTCGCGGTCAGGACGGCGGCACCGCCGACTGCCAGGGCGATTCTTCGACGCATGGTCTAGTCCTCCAAGGTCGGGGGAAAGAAACACACTGCCGCCGAGTGTGCGGCCGGGACCGGGGAAAGGGCGAGGAATGTCCGGTCTTCTGTCCGGAATTCACAAGAGCGAACGCCGGCGGACGGGCCAAGCTTTGTCTACTTAGGACGGTTGTTCACGCGGGCCCTCCGAGCGTCCTCTCGGTGCGTTCCAGTACGTTGCCGGACATGACCGCGTCGCCGGAAGATGTGCCGGAACAGGTGTTGCGCACCTCGATCGTCGAGCGGCTGTTCGCTCGCGAAGCCGACCCGCGCTCGCTGTTCACGTATCAGGACCACGGCGCCGGTCTGGACCACACGGTGACCTGGACGGAGTTCGTCTCCCAGGTGCGGATGGTCGCTGGAGCACTGCGCCGGGTCACACGGCCGGGTGATCGCGCCGCCGTGCTCACCGGCCAGGACCTGAACTACCCCTTGGCGTTCTTCGGGGCGCTCGCCGCCGGACTGGTGGCCGTACCGCTGATGGCTCCGGGCAGCCCTGCCCAGCGAGGCAGGCTCACCGGTGTGCTGGCGGACTGCGACGCCCGGATCTGGCTGACCTCCTCCGCCGCCGCCGCGAAAGTGCGGAAGGCGGGGACGCCCGAACAGCTGGTCGTGGTCGACGAACTCTCCGGGCCGAGGGTCGATCCGCTTCCCGTCACCCCCGAGAGCCCCGCCTACCTGCAGTACACGTCCGGGTCGACACGGGAGCCCGCCGGTGCCGTCATCCCGCACCGGGCGGTCGCCGCGGCCTGCTGGCAGGCGAGCCGCGCCTACTCCGTCGACGAGAACACGACCTGCGCCGGCTGGATCCCGTTCTTCCACGACATGGGCTTGATCCAGCTGCTGTGCCTGCCGGTCCACGCGGGAGCGCGATCGGTGTTCATGTCGCCCGCCGAGTTCGTGCACCGGCCCGTGAGATGGCTCCGCCAGCTCGCCGATCACCCGGCCGTGTTCACCGCCGCGCCGAACTTCGCGTTCGACCTGGCCGTCGAAGCCGCCGAAGAGGCGGGGGACGAGCTCGACCTCTCCGACGTCCGAGTCGCGCTCAACGGCGCCGAGCCGATCCGGCCAAATACGGTCGCGCGTTTTCTGGAGGCCTTCGGCCCGCGCGGATTCCGGCCGGAAGCCCACCGTCCGTCCTATGGCCTGGCCGAGGCCACTGTGTACGTCGCGAGCGCGGGTGCCGAAGGTCCACGGGGCGCGGTGTTCGACAGGGACGCCCTCGCTCAGGGCCGGGCGGTCGAGGCGCCGGACGGCCAGGAACTCGTCTCGGTCGGCCGTCCGCTCGGGCAGCGGGTCCGGATCGTTCGAGACGGGGTGGCGCGGCCCGACGGAATGGCCGGGGAGATCTGGATCCACGGACCGAACGTCGCCGCGGGATACTGGGGCCGCGGCGACGCCGCCGCGTTCGCGGGCGAACTCGACGGCCTCGGTGGCTGGCTGCGCACCGGTGACCTCGGCGTGGTCCACCGCGGCGACCTCTACATCACCGGCAGGCTCAAGGATCTCATCGTCATCGACGGCCGCAATTTCCATCCGCAGGACATCGAAGCGGTGGCGGGGGAAGCGCATCCGGCGATCCGCCGCGATCGCGTCGCCGCCTTCGGAATCTCGGACGAAAGGGGCGAAGGGGCGATGTTGGTAGCCGAATGGGCAAAGAACGCCGAAGCCGATATCAAAGAAGTCATCAGAGTGGTATTGCGCGCGGTGTCACGGGAACATGATCTGACGTTGCGATCGGTACGTCTGGTTCCCTCCGGTGACCTTCCGCGCACTTCCAGTGGCAAGGTCGCGCGTGCGGCGGCGAAGGCGCGTTATAGTCGGCCCCGTGGGTGATCACCGCGCGGAGGTCGTGAAGGTCGTCAGCGAGACTTTTCGGCTTGATCCCGCCGAAATCGAGTTCGACGCACCACTCGAAGAGCTGGGCATCGACTCCAAGGGACGGATAAAACTCCTGTCGGCGCTGGAGATCTACCACGACGTGAGCATTGATCTGGACCAGCTGGACCGGTTCACCGACATCGGGTCGGTGGCCGAAGTCCTCGCAGAGGCACTCGGCGGTATTGCCGGCGGATCCGACGAAAGGCGCTGAAAAGAATGAGCGGGGGCTTCACCGCGGCGACCGATGCGCTTTCATCGGCGTCGAAGAACATCGGAAAGCTGACCGAGCAGTTGCTCGAGGACAATCCGGATCTGTCGAGCACGCCGGTGAACGCGGCGGGCTTCGGCCAGGCCCACGGCGACCACGCGAAGAAGTACACCGACGGGGTGGCGGCGTTGTGGGCGTCGGTCCAGGGGTACAGCACCACGCTCGGCTCGTTCGGCACGAACCTCGGCACCGCGGGCACCGCGTACGGCACCAATGAGGACGAGCAGAAGAACAAGATCACCAAGACGGGGATGCGCTAGTGGCCACCGAAACCACCTGGACCGATGTCAAGGCCGTCCTCGACGACCCGGCCGTTCCCGCCGACCAGAAGACCAAGCTCATCGGCTCGTGGATACGGACGCATCCGGCGCCCCCGCCGTGGGCGGACCAGGAGCCGGAGGAGATCAAGCAGAAGCGCAAGGAAGCCGAGAAATACGCGGCGTCCTACAACGCGCTTCCGTTCCTGCCCTACGACGACGACCTCGACAAGGTCTACAACGGCGCGAAGGGCGCGGGCGATCAGGCCAGCTTCAACCGGAAGGCGGATACGAAGGCCGTCGACGAGGGCAACAAGAAACTCGACGCCACCAAGGAACCCAGCGCCGAGGGCGCGGGGACCAAGACCTCGGACGAGATCTTCGACGCCGCCGCGCCCGCGCTCAAGGTCTTCGAAACCTTCGGCACCCTGCTGGGGAAGCTCCCGGAAGACTGCCGGGGCAACACTCGCGCGCTCGATTTCGAGAAGGACATCAAGAAGCCGTTCGACGAGCAGCGCGGCATCAGCTTCAAGAACTTCGTCGACGACGCCGCCCACTTCAAGACCGGTTCGAAGACCATCGACAAGGCCATCGACGACACCGGCTCCCAGCTGAACACCCTTTACGGGACCTGGACGGGAGAAGCCGCGGACGCCTCGTCGGAGAACTACAACGAGAAGATTCTTCCCAAGGCCAAGAAGCTTTCCCAGACACTGAACAACGCGAGCGAAGCGACGCTGCACACCACCGCCACGGTGTTCAAATTGTGCAAGGGCAAGGCCGACACGGTCATCGATCTCTACAAGGAGATCGTCGGCAAAGCGGACTTCCCGATGGCGCAGAAGGTCGTCGCCATCGCCGCCGGTGAGAAGAGCGGCGCGGAGGACCTCGGCGAGATCGCGGGCTGGATGGACGTCAACTTCGGCTCCAATCTGGTCCAGCAGCTGAACAACGACGGCTGCTGCGACGACGACGAGTTCAAGAAGGCGGGTCAGAACCTCGCCAAGCAGTGGATCCAGCGGCAGTTCATCCCCGAGATGTGGACCATCATCTACGAGGGCTTCGCCAAGTCCTGCAAGGAAACCAAGGATTTCGTCAACCAGGCCTACGACGAACTCGACAAGGTCATGGGCAAGGTGAAGAACGAGTTCGAAGGCGCCGGTGACGAGGGCGGTGCGGGCGGTCCTGACGGCACGGGTGGGGGACCTGACGGCACGGGTGGCGGACCCGGTGGCAGCGGCCAGGGTGGGCCGGACTTCACCGGTGGACAGGGCGGTCCGGGAGGAGGTCCCGGCGGCGGTACCGGTGGTGGCCCTGGTGGCGGACCCGGCGGTGGTCCGGGCACTGGTGGCGGTCCGGGCAACGGCTCGAACTTCACCGGTGGTCCGGAAGGTGGCCCTGGCGGTGGTCCGGAAGGCGGACCCGGCGGTGGTCCCGAAGGTGGCTCAGGGAGCGGACCCGGTGGCGGCTCGGAAGGTGGTGCAGGCAGCGGTCCGGGTGGTGGCCCTGGTAGTGGTCCGGAAGGCGGATCGGGCACCGGTCCGGGCGGTGGTGCTGGCCCGGGAGGCACCGGCCCGGCCGGTCAGGTCAAGCCTCCGCCGGTCCCCGAGGTGAACATCCCGGAGGGCGGCACGGGCGGAACGCCGGGCGGATCCGGCGGTGGCCCCGGTGGAGGTCTTGGCGGTGGGCCAGAGGCGAACAAGGACCAGACGTCGCCTTCGGGCTCGTCGCCGTCGAACGGCGACGAGCAGAAGGCCGCGGCCGAAGAGGCGAAGAAGCAGGCCGCCGCGGCGGCCGAAAACGCGAAGAAACAGGCTTCCGAAGCGCTGGGCAAGCTGGGTGACGGTCCCACCGGTGCCGACCTTGGCGGTTCCGGCGGCTCCGGTCCGGGTGGCGGCACCGGCGGTGGCCCTGGTGGCGGCGGCAACACGGACGCCGCTGCCGAGGCCAAAGCCGCGGCCGAGAAAGCCACTGAAGAAGCGAAGAAGCAGGCGTCCGACGCGCTGAACAAGATGGGCGACGCTCCCGGCGGTCTGGGCGACACCGATTCCAAGGACCCGGACTCCAAGGACACCGATTCCAAGGCCGCCGACGAAAAGGCCGCCGAAGAGGCGAAGAAGAAGGCCTCCGACGCCTTGGACAAGCTCGACGACGAGCTGTCCGGTAAAGACGGCGACAAGCTGACCGGTGACAAACCCGGTGAGGACGGCGACAAGGCCGAGGACGGCGAACGCGAGACTCTCAAGGTCAAGCAGGGTGACACGACCTTCGAGATGACCGAGCCGGACAAAGACGGCGAGATGGAGATCAAGGTCGGCGACGGTTCCGGGCCCGCCAAGGACTTCAAGCTCGACTGGACCGGCGACGGAGACGAGTCCGAACTGGGCTCCGCTCCCGGGTCGGACGACGGGAAACCGGACAAGGACGGCGTCCACCGCCCGGGTCCGGACGGCAAGATCCACATCCAGGACGGCGATGTGAAGATCACCGCCGAACGTCCCGACGGACCGTCCGGGCCGACGGTCGTCACCGTCGACGACGGCACCGGCAAGCCGACCACGTACACGCTCGGCGAGGAGAAATCGCTCGCGGACAAGGTGGCGCAGCCGCTCACTTCCGTCAGCGGCACCGCGCAGCCCGAGCCCCGTACGGCGTTCACCCCGCACCACGGTGGCGGCGGAACGGTCCCTGACGGCATCGCCGCCGGTGACGTCAGCGGCGAGGGTTCCGGCGGAGGTGGCGGGGGCGGTGGTTTCGGTGGCGGCGCCTCGTCGCCCGCGATGCCTTCCATGCCTTTCGAAACCGCGAGCCCCGCGACGGGCCAGTCGTTGTCCGAGGGCGTGCACACCGGCGGTGGCGCGACCCATCAGCCGCAACCCGTGGCTTCGGGTGCGCCGTCGGCCCCGATGGGCGGACCGGCAGGCCAGTCGTTCGGCGGCGCGATGCCGCCGGTGGGCGGCATGGGCGCCGGTGGAGCGGGCGGTGCGGGCGGTGCGGGCGGTGGCGACCAGGAACGGAGCAACCGCGCGTACCGGATCGAGGGCGAGGTGTTCGATCAGATCAACGAACCCACCGGCCGGATCACCGGCTCGTTGCTGGACGATGAGGATCAGTCGGTCACCCGTAAGCGGTGAGCCGGGTCAGGGGAGAACAGATGAGCGCCGATGACACCGCCGGTATGAAGGCGACCCTGGATGGTCTCGTCCGTGAACAGGCGGAGCGCCGGGCGCTGCGGGATCAGCGCGCCGGCGAGATCAAGGCCAGCGCGCAGGAGTTCATGACCAAACAGGTCCAGACCGCCCAGCGCTACGTCGAGCACCGGCGGGAATTGGGGCAGCGCAAGACGAAGTCCGGCTGGAGTACCGACCGGTCGCACGCGCAGCCGGGGGCGGGGTCGGCGTTCGGAGACGACCCGGTGGACATGGCGGCTCCGTTCGCGTCGGAGCCGCCACCTGCCCGCGCCGGGCGGGACACCCCCCGGCGTGCTCCCCGCGCGCGCCCGGCACCGGCGGACGACGAGGACGACGCCTTCCTCAACAACCGTTGGCGCGACTGACCCGTCCTCTCGGTCCGACGCCGCACCCGCTTCCCGAATCACCACTCAGACTTGGGTGGCGTTCGCCTGGATGGCCAGCCAGATCTCGTGTTGCTCTTGGGTCCTGGCCCACAGAGCCGCCAGCTCGTCAGTACCGAAGTCCTCCAGCGGGATACGGAATTCCCGCAGGGTCTCGGCGAATTCGTCGAGAGTGGACAGTGTGCGGCGGTCGGCGTCGCCACGTTTGACCGTGCGGGCGCGAAGGGCCAGCTCACGGCCGTCGCGATGATGTTGCGCCACGAGCACCCTGGCGAACGGGGAATCCGGCGACCTGGTCCGGGCCCGTTCGGCGAATTCGGCGAGGTCGCGGGGTTTCGT
Organism: Amycolatopsis sp. NPDC041971; assembly: GCF_055588925.1. NCBI lineage: Bacteria > Bacillati > Actinomycetota > Actinomycetes > Pseudonocardiales > Pseudonocardiaceae > Amycolatopsis > Amycolatopsis sp. NPDC041971. The sequence goes on from NZ_JBVJCE010000005.1 coordinate 153,141, forward strand.
GCGGAAGTCGAAGGAGGCGGCCGTGCCGCCCGGATGGTGGTGCATCCGCCAGGTCCCGCCGTCGAGGCGTTCCATCCGGAACGGCAGTTCTCCTTGCCAGTGCGTGCCTTCCCGTAACGGCAGCGGCTCGAGGAAGGCGTCCCCGATCCCGGTGTCGGCGAGCCAGGTTTCACCGTCGACGTCGATCAGCAGGGCGATGTGGTTGCCCCACTGGCCCTCGCCGCGGGTCGCGCGCAGGACGGCGCCTTCCACGATGGTCACGGTGAACCCGGCCGCCCGCAGCAGAAGAGCGAGCGCGCCGTTCATTTCGTAGCAGAGCCCGCCCCGGCCGCGGCGCGCGAACTTGCCGGTCAGCGCGTCCGGGGTGAGCAGGATCGGCCTGCCCAGCTGGATGTCGAAGTTCTCGTACGGGACCCGCAGCCGCCACGCCCGGTGCAGCCTTCGCAACGTGGCGAGATTTGGCCGGACGGGATCGCGGTACTCCAACCGGTCGAGGAACGCGTCGATGGTCACGGGCCTCTCCTCCAGCTACAAGACTCACTCTAAAATTAGAGTAGCTCTAATTTTGGTTCGGCTCCAGTACGCTGTCGGCATGAGCGAACCGGTGGGCTTGCGGGAACGGAAGAAGTGGCGCACCCGGAAGGCGTTGATCGAGACGGCGTACCGGCTGTTCGAGCGGCAGGGTTACGACCGGACGACCACCGCCGAGATCGCCGCGGCCGCCGAGGTGTCGGCCGCGACGTTCTTCAACCACTTCGCGACGAAGGAAGACCTGGTCCTCACCGACGACGGTGAGCACATCCTGCGAGCGGGGCTGGACGTACTCGCGGCGCGCGAGGCGAGTGAGACGGCGTCCCGGCTTCTGCGGCGCGCGATGCTCAGGATGCTCGCCGAGGCGGGGACCGGGCCGCGCGATCCGGCGGCCGAGCCGGAGCGGATCCGGTTGGACTTGATCACGTCGGTGCCGTCATTGCGCGCGACGATGCTGCGGCGCGCGTTCGACGCTCAGCAGCGCCTTTCGGCCGCGCTGTGCCAAGCCTGCGAAGGCGAACTCGACGAGATCGACGCCGCGGCGGTCGTCGGCGCGGTCACCGGCGCGGTTTTCGCCGCCGGGCGAACGGCTCTCCTCCTCGGGACCCCGCTCGACGAGGCGATGCGGCGCGCGATCGACCTCGCGACCGCTTGACGCGCCGTCGAATCACGTGCGGTGCCAGGCGATCCCGCGATAAGCGGAGGTGTCCGCGGCGAAACCGTAGCCGGTGATGACGGTGCCGCTCGCGTTGATGTGCTGGGCCACGATCGCCGTGACGCCGCGAGGCGACGGGAGCGGGAACGGTATCGCGTCGGCGTCCCAGCGGACCGGGCGCACCGTTGCGTCGCTCCCGGATTCGCCGACGACCGTCCCGGCGTCGTCGATGTCGAAACACGTGCTGGCGAGGTCCGAGGGCAGGGGCCGGAGCACGGTGGGCCGTCCGTCGCGATCCCAGCGCGCGCAGGTGCCGTGCCGGTCCGGGGTCACGCCCCAGCCGATCGCGACACCGTGTCCGGTGATCCGGACGACCTGTCCGGCGCGGAACTCCGGTTCCCCGGTCAGCAGGACGGTGCCTCCGTCGCGGTTCCACACGACCCCGTCGCCGAGGATGGCGCCGGAGTCGGTGATACCGCAGGCCGTCGTGCGGCGGGGCGGGGGCAGTTTGCTGATCTTCCCCGCGGCCGTCCAGCGCACCGCGGTCCGGACTCCCTTGCCGTTCTTGGCCGATCCGACGACCTCGTCCAGCCCGTTCAGGTCGTGGCCCTGGGTCTCACCTCCCCCCGGCAGCGTGCCGAGTTCGACGGCTTCGCCGCCGGGCTCCCAGCGCAGCGCCCGCCAGCGGTAGCCCGGCCACATCGCGTTCCCCAGTATCGACCCGCGTTCGTTCACCCGGCACGTCGTACCGGAGAGCATGCCGGCGGGGAGTTCGAGCGCGTGCACCCGGCCGTCGGGTAGCCAGCACACTGGCAGGAGGTGTTCGCCGAGGTAGAGCGAGCCCGCGATGACGCCCGCGGCGTTGACGCTGACCGCGCGGCCACCGGAACAGCCGTCGAGGACCGGCAAGAGGGTCGGGCTTCCGTCGCGATCCCAGCGCACCGGCCGCGACCCCGACTCGCCCGCGATCGTCCCGGCGTCGTTCACGCAGTACGCGCCGGTGCCCTCGCCGTGGGAGAGCGGCCGCAGGTCGACAGCCGTGAACCCGGGTCTCTCGGTCTTGGGATCGGGCACGAGTGGGCAGCCTAGTGTGAGCGCGCACGCGATGGGGAAAAGTGCACTGACCGGGTGAACCTGTAGGCCTGTCCTCCACAAAGGACAGGTCTACAGGGTCAGCACGATCCTGCCGAACACTTCGCCGTCGTCCGTCTTCCGGTGCGTCAGCACGGCCTTCTCCAGCGGAAGCAGTTCGTGCACCACCGGGCGCAGTTCACCGCGTGCCGCCGCGGCGAACTGCGCCGCCTCCACCACGCGCCGATGCGCCTCCGGGATCGAATCCGCGCTGAAGGCCGCGAAGGAGAGGGGCTTGCGGAACGTCGCCATCAGCTTCGAGCCGAAGTCCGCCGGTGGCATACCCGCCACCACGCCGATGAGCACCAGCCGGCCGTTCGGAATCAGCCTGTCGAAGAAGGAGGGCATGTCCACACCGGACACGATGTCGCGCGCACACCACGGTCGACGGCGCGATCGTGGTGGCCATACTCGGCACCAGCGTGACGGCGCCTGGCCCGGCGACGACGGCGAGCTGGGTGCCGAATCCGCTGACGGTATGCCGTGCGACCGTCCATTTCGGACGGACTTCGTCAAATCGAGCCGGTGCGCAACGCGAAGGCGACGGCGTGCGTGCGATTGTGCAGGCCGTAACGCGACATCACCCGGTGGAGGACGTTCTTCACCGTGCTCTCCGAATAGGCGAGTTTGGTCGCGATCTCTTCCGTGCCATGGCCGTCCGCCAGCAGGCGGAGGACTTCGCGTTCCCGGTCGGACAATCCGGACAACGCGAGACCGTGGGGGACCAGCAGGTCCTCCTGTATCCGATCGAGCTGGGACAGCAGGCTGCCCTGCAAACGCGGCGGCAGGGCGCCGGCGCCCTGGCTGACCGCGAGAATCGTCCGAACCAGGTGCTCGCCGTCGAGGTCGCGCCTCGGCAGCAAAGCGGCCATGCCGCATTCGATCGCCGTCATCAGGACCTCGACCGGGAAATGGTCGGTGACGATCACGCATCTCGGTGGTGCCGGGAGTGACGACGCGGCGCGAACCTGGCGCAGGAAGGTGAAGACCCCGTCGCCGATCGAATCCCCGACCGTCACGATCACTTCGGCAGGCCCGAGGTCGGTTTCGGCAAGCACGTCCAGCCGTTCGCGGCACCGAGGATGCTCGTCGTGCCCAGCCCGGCCAATAGATCCGGCGCATGCACGGCGACTCTGACGCGATCGGTTCTCCTGCTGAGCTTCTCCCCGTGAATCATGATCGAAGTCCCCATCCGAAGCGCTCGGAAACCCTGAATCGGGCAGGCGGACCGGCCGCCGGCCGTCGGGTGCGCGGGCGGTCGATCCGCATCGTGAGTAGCTCTTGCTTTACTTATAAGCTATAACGTTACAACGTTGCATGTCAACCGTGGAAGCGTCGGCTTCCCATGGATGGCGGCAACGTCACAGGGCTAGACGCCTGGAAGGCGGGAAAGGTTCAGTGCGCGCGCGATCGGACTCGGGCGCACGCCGGTCACCGGGTCGTGAGGTCGTCCAGTTCGTCCGCGATCAACAGGTCGGGATCGAATTTCAGGCCGGTGAAATGGCCGGCGAGTTCGAGCGAGAGCACGCCGTGCAGGCGGGTCCAGAAGGCGAGCGCGCGATGCAGGGTCGCGGACGGGGCCGGATCGTCGCCCGCCCAGTCGCGATGGCCGTCCAGATGCTTGTCGAACGGGGTTTCCGGCTTGGCGGCGGTGATCGCGCGGCACGCTTCGAGCAGCACGGCCATGACTTCGCTCGAGATGGCGGTGGTGTCGTCGGGCGCGTGGTAGCCGGGGACGGGCGTGCCGTAGATGAGGAAGTAGCGCTGCGGGTCGCTCCGGGCCCAGTCCCGGATGGTGACGGCGAGCCCGGCGAGGTCGGCACCGGCGTCGAACGCGGTCCGGACCGTGTCGGCGAGGCTTCGGTAGGCGTCGCGGATGAGCGCGGTGATGAGGTCGTCGCGGCTGGCGAAATACCGGTACAGGGCGGGGCCGCTCATCCCCACCTGTTTGGCGATCGCGTTGAGCGACAGCGCGGGCACCCCGGCGGCGGCGATCTGCTCCCACGCGTGCTGCTTGATCTCCGCGCGCACCTGGTCGCGATAGCGCTCCCGCGGGCTCTGCCCGTCCGCGTCCGTCATCGGCCCTCCCGCTCCGTCGGCCCGCAGCTTAGTCGGCGCTTCGCCGTGCGCGGTCACTCGGGCAGGAGCGCCAGTTCGGCCAAAGCCTGTTCCCGACGGGCGGTGAACGACGGCTCGGGGGAGAGTTCGACGGCCAGGGTGAGGCACTCCCTGGCCTCTTCGAAAGCACCCGCTTCCCGCCAGGCCCGTCCTTCGCGGAACGCGCAGATCGCCTCCATCGCGTCGAAGCCGCCTTCCCACGAAAGCCACCGGCTGGTGCGGTAGTAGCCCGCCGCTTCCCGCCACTCGGCGAGGTCCCCGAGTACGTCGCCGATGGCGCGCAGGGACAGGGCCTCCAGCATCCGGCGGAGGCCGGGGTAGGTGTCGGCCGCCAGCCGTTCGGCGTCGGCGAGAACGCCACGGTGGACGGCGAGCGCTTCGGCGTGCTTCCCCGCCGCGCGCAACGCGTGCCCGTAGACGTTCCGGGCCGAGCTTTGCCCGTCCCAGAACGGTAATTCGTCCGCCAGCTCATAACCGCGTTTCGCGAAATCGAACGCTTCGGCGTCCTCCCCGACGTACCGCAGGACCTGGCCGAGGTAGATCGACGCCCAGGTCTGCTCGGTGCGGTCGCCGATCCGGACGGCGATGTCCAGCGCTCGGCGGTGCGCCTCGACGGCTCCTTCGGCGTCGTCGAGGCAGACACTGCACGCCCACCCGACGAAGTTGAGCAGTTTCGCCTCGTCCCGGGCGTTGCCGAGTTCCCTCGCCGCGGCCGCGCCGAGGGAGAAGATCTCCCACCACGGCCGCTGGGAGCTCCGCCCATCGGAGTACCAATGCAGCGCGATGGCGAGATCGCCGACTTCCCGGTGCCAGCCCCTCCGCGCCGCCATCCGGTGCGCGGCGATCCAGTTCCCGGCCTCGATGTCCAGCCAACGGGCGCTTTCGTCCCGCGAACCGAAGCGGCCGGTCTCGCTCGCCTTGGGGTAGAACAGCCTGGCCGCCTCGGCTGCCTTGTCGAGCAGGTGGGCGAGCACGACGTCTCGCGCGGCCGGGTCCTCCTCCGCCTCGAACCTTTCCTCGGCGAACAGGCGGATCAGGTCGTGGAACTGGTGCCGTTCCGGATCCGCCGTGGCCTGCAGGAGGCTGGCGTCGACGAGTTCGTCGAGCTGATCGCGGACGTCGGCGGGGGCCGCGCCGGACACGACGATCGCGAGTTCGAGGCCGAAGTCGGCGCCCGGCACGGTCGCCAGCCGCCGGAACAGCCGCCGCGCCCCTGCCGAGACCGCGCGATAGGACAGGTCGAACGCCGAGCGCAGCTGCAGGTCACCCACCGCGAGGGCGCGCAACCGGGTGCCTTCGTCGCGCAACCGGTCGGCCAGGTGAGCCAGTGACCACCGCGGCCGGGTCGCGAGCCGGTTGCCCGCGATCCGGACGGCGAGCGGCAGGTACCCGCACAGTTCGACGAGTTCCCGCGCCGCGGCCGGCTCCGCGTCGACCCGGTCGGCGCCGATGATCTTGGCGAGCAGGCCGCTCGCGCCGCCGTCCGAAAGCGGTTCGAGCCCCAGCCATCGGGCGCCTTCGAGCCCGGCGAGCGTGCGGCGGCAGGTGATCAGGGTGAGGGAGCGCGGCCCGGCGACCAGCAGCGGCCGGATCTGCGCCTCGTCGGCGGCGTTGTCGAGCAACAGCAGGACCTTCCGGCCTTCGAGCAGCATCCGCAGCAACGCCGACCGGTCGTCTTCGGCGGCGGGTACCTGTCCCGGCGCGACGTCCAGCGCGCGCAGCAGCCGGTCGAGCGCGGCACGGGCGCTCAGCGGTTCCTCGTCCATCCCGCGCAGGTCCATCGCGAAGACTCCGTCCGGGAATTCCGCGCGCCAGAGATCGGCCGCGGTCACCGCGAGCGCCGTCTTTCCGACCCCGGCCTGCCCGACGATCGCGACCACTCCACCACCCTCGGCGGCCTTCGCGGACAGCTGCGCCAGTTCGCGTTCCCGGCCGGACAGATCCGGCGGTGGGGTGGGCAGCGCGCAGGTCGCCGCGACCTGGGCGGCCAGCGCCGGGTTCCGGCGGCGTCCCTGTTTGGCGACGGTCAGGAAGAACTCCCGGTCACCGCCGGTCAGGCCGAGCGCGTCGGCCAGTACCTCGGCGGAGCGTTGCTGGGCGGCTCGCGCGCGGCCGCGTTCGAGCTCGCGCAGGGCACGGACGCTGATGCCGGAGGCCTCGGCCAGCCGCCCCTGCGTCCAGCCCGCGGCCCGCCGGTGTTCGAGCAGCAGCTTGCCGAACACCGACCGCGTCTCGCTCGCCTCCACCGGTTCCACCGCGGTCCATTCAACCGGCAGGCTTCCGCCGTCGAAAAGCTGCCCCCTGCTTCCGCTTGTCCCGGCTTCTCCGTGGCCGGTTACCTGGAACCCATGTCGACGATCATGACGACGCCCGTCCGCCCGGTCACCCGGACCGAAGGGCGCCGGGAGATCCTGGTCGCCGTGCACGCCGACGACCCGCTCGTCCGGGCGGGCCTGCGCAGCGCGCTCGGCGACGGCCCCGGCATCTCGTTGCGGGACGACCCGGCGCAAGCCGACGTCCTCGTGGCGGTCGCGGGTGACGAGCCACGCCGGATCCCCGCCGGGTCCACCCGGCTGGTACTGGTGGCCGATCAGCCCAACCAAGCCGAACTGTGGGCCGCGGTGGAACGCGGGCTCGCCGTCGTCGTCGCGCGTTCCGAGGCGACGCCGGGGCGGCTGCTGCGCGCGGTCGCCGACGCCTACGCCGGCCGCGGCGATCTGCCCGCCGATCAGCTCGGCAGCCTGTTGCGGGGGATTTCGCGGCTGCACAAGGAAGTTCTCAAGCCGCGTGAGCTCACCCTCAGCGGACTTTCGCCCCGGGAGACCGAAGTGCTCCGGTTGCTCGCGGACGGGTTCGACACCGGTGAGATCGCCCGGCGGGTGGCCTATTCCGACCGCACCGTGAAGAACATCCTGCACGGTCTGCTCAGCCGATTCGGTTTGCGCAACCGCACCCACGTCGTGGCGTACGCGCTTCGCGAAGGCCTCATCTGACGAGCGGCTTCAGATGACCCCTTCGCGGATCGCGTACGCCACCGCGTGCGACCGGTTCCGCAGGCGCAGTCTGTCGGTGACCGCGTAGATGACGTTCTTCACCGTTCGTTCCGAATAGGACAGTTCGGTGGCGATCTCCTGGGTGTCGAAGCCGTCGGCCATCAGCCGGAGGACGTCGATCTCCCGCGACGAGAGAGCCGATCCGGCGGGCCCGCTCGGCGCGAGCATCTCCCGGTGAAGCCGCTCGGCGTGTTCGGTCAGCCTGCCCAGCAGCGCCGACGGCGGGCTCACGGTGCCCGACGCGGCGACACGGACGCTGTCGGCCACGCGGGAATCGGTCATCGCCGACCTCGGCAGGATGGTGACCACCCGGCACGCCACCGCGGCCGCGAGCCCGCCCTCCTCGATCCGGTCGGTCACCAGCACGATCGGCTTGCCGACTTCGACGGCGACCTTTCGCAACGCGGTGATCGCGTCGGTCGCGAGCCGGTCGAAGGCCGCGACGACGACGTCGGTTTCGTCCCGTGTCCGGCCTTCGACCACCCTCACGGACGCGCGTGTGTCGAGGAGATCGACCATTCCGGCCTTCGTGATGGGGTCCAGGGCGCAGACGCTCACCCGAACTGCTCGCATGTGTTCCTCTTCTGCCGTGGACGGTCCGCTGTCCACTGTGGATCTTCGATTTGTCAAGGGCCGCCGGTACAGAAAGCGTTGCCCGCATGAGCGAGCGCACCTCTTGTACGGTGGGAATCGGGTGGCGGCCCGCCTCGGTGACCCCCACACCTGATGGTGGGTCGCTCCCTTTTTCCGCGCGGTTCGCGGCGATTCTCGTCGGCCGCGATGGGCCCCGGCAACGCAATCGGCCGCGTCGTGCTTCCCCCGCCAGCCGAGAATGGCCGAATGGGCATCCCCCCGCCGTGACCATGATCGGCGACTACGGAATTAAGCCTCCCACCTGCTGAAACGCCACTTTGACGCACTATGGCACCATCTCGCACTTGTCATGGCGCCAACATGGTGCCATGATGGCATCATGGATTTGACGCCCTTTGTGGACAACGTTCGCCGGGAGCTCGCCGTCGCCGCCGAGGTGGGGGGAGCCGAGGCGAGCGCGCTCGCCGAACGCCTGACCGCGCCGCTCGCGTCGGCCATCCGTCTCGCGCTGCTGGACGCGTTGTCCGCGGCGTCGGACGAGATCACCCGCGACCTCGCGCCCGGTTCGGTCGAAGTCCGGCTTCGCGCCGGGGAAGCCGGGTTCGCCGTCACGCTTCCCGCCGCCGAGCAGGACGGACCGGTCGCGGCCGCGACGCCGGAACCGCCGTCGCCCCCGCGGCAGCCGGTGCCGGATGAAGAAGGAGCCACGGCGCGGATCAACTTCCGGCTTCCGGAGCAGCTCAAGGCACGCGTCGAGGAAGCCGCCGCCGCCCAAGGCCGTTCGGTCAACGCGTGGCTCGTGCGAGCCGCGTCCGCCGCGCTCCAGCCGTCGGAACGGGTCGCACCGCCCGCCCCGCCGATCGGCGGCCACCGGGGAACACAGCGCTACACCGGCTGGGTCAGCTAGAACCCGCGTACCAGCACCAACATCGATCACACCACCTCTGAGGGGACAACCATGCCTTCTTTCGCTACCCCGGAACCCATTCTCGCGGACCTCGAACCGGTCGTCGGCAACGTCCGCATCGTCGCCGGCGACCGCGCCGACACGGTCGTCGAAGTCGCCCCGCTCGACGAGAACAACGCTTCCGACGTCGAGGCCGCGAAGCGGACTGTCGTCGAATTCTCCGGCGGCACGCTGACGGTCCGCGCGCCGAAGATGCGCCTGCTCGACTTCACCAATCAGACGAGGTCTATCGACGTCACGATCGAACTGCCCGCCGGTTCCCGGGTGCAGGGGAGTACCGGCCTCGGCGACCTGACCGCGACCGGGCGACTCGGTGCCTGCCGCTACAAATCCGGGACCGGGCACATCCGCCTCGACCACACCGGTGAGCTGAAACTGCACTCCGCGTCCGGGAACATCGTCGTCGAGCACGCCGACGGCAACGCCGACATCAGTACGAGCTCCGGCCGCGTGCACGTCGGCGGGATCGAGGGCACCGCGGTGGTCAAGAACTCCAACGGGTCCACCACGATCGGCGCCGCCGGTGACTCGATCCGCCTTCGTTCGGCCAATGGCGACATCACCGTGGAAAGGGCCGAAAGCGGCGTCGAAGCCAAGACCGCCAACGGTTCGGTCCGCGTGCTCGACGCCGCCAGGGGGACGCTCACGCTCGGAACGTCGATGGGGGACATCGAGATCGGCGTCCGCGAGGGCAGCGCGGCCTGGCTCGACGTGAACACCCGTTTCGGCCGGGTCCTCAACGACATGACCGCCGCCACCGCGCCCGACGACGCGACCGACAAGGTCGAAGTCCACGCCGGCACCTCCGTCGGCGACATCATCGTGCACCGTTCCTGACCCATCGGTCCTCACGCATCAGGGGAATCCACATGAGACACCCGGCCATCTCCGCGACCGGACTGCGCAAGTCCTACGGCGACAAGGTCGTCCTGGACGGCATCGACCTGCACGTCCCGACCGGCACCGTCTTCTCCTTGCTCGGCCCCAACGGCGCGGGCAAGACCACCACGGTCAACATCCTGTCCACTTTGATCGGTCCGGACGGCGGTGCCGCGACCATCGCCGGAGCCGACCTGGCCACCGATCCGGACGGGGTTCGCGCCGCCATCGGCCTCACCGGCCAGTTCTCCGCGGTCGACAATCTCCTCACCGGCGAGGAGAACCTGTTCCTCATGGCGGATCTGCACCATTTGCCCCGCCGCGCCGGGCGCAAGCGTGCCGCCGAACTGCTGGAACGGTTCGAGCTGACCGACGCCGCGAAGAAGACACCGGCCACGTTCTCGGGTGGCATGCGCCGCAAACTCGATCTGGCGATGACGCTGATCGGTGACCCCAAGGTCATCTTCCTCGACGAACCGACCACCGGTCTCGACCCGCGCAGCCGTCGCACGATGTGGCAGATCATCCGGGACCTCGTCGACGGCGGCGTGACGATCCTCCTCACCACGCAATACCTCGAGGAGGCCGACCAGCTCGCCGACCGGGTCGCCGTGCTCGACGGCGGCCGGATCGTCGCACTGGGCACCCCCGACGAGCTGAAGCGACGCGTGCCCGGCGGGCACATGCAGCTGAAGTTCCCTGACGCCGTCTCATTGCGCGACGCCACCCGCGTGCTTCAAGTGTCCACGTCGGACGAAGAAGCCCTGGCGCTCCGCGTGCCGACCGACGGCACTGTCACCGCCCTTCGCGCCGTGCTGGACCGGCTCGACGCCGAAGCGGTCGCCGTCGACAGCCTCACCGTGCACACCCCCGACCTCGACGATGTGTTCCTCAGCCTCACCGGTCACCGCACCGAACCGACCAAGGAGCCCGCCCGATGACCGCCCTGTCCCTCTCGATGCGCGACTCGGCGACCATGCTGCGCCGCAACATCCGGCATATGCAACGCTATCCGTCGCTCACCCTCATGCTGATCGGTCAGCCGATCGTGTTCCTGCTGCTGTTCGTCTACGTCTTCGGCGGCACGCTCGGGAACGGCCTCGGCGGCGGAGGCGGCAGAGCCGAGTACGTCGGCTACGTCACGCCCGCCATCCTGCTCGTCACCGTGTGCAGCGCCGCCCTCGGCACCGCCATTTCCGTGGCGACGGACATGACCGAGGGCATCATCGCCCGGTTCCGCACGATGGCGATCAGCAAGGCGTCGGTACTGACCGGACATGTCGTCGGCGCGCTCATCCAGACGGCGTTCGCCCTCGCCGTGGTCTTCGGCGTCACCCTGCTCATCGGTTTCTCGCCGACCGCGGGCGTCGGCGAATGGTTCGCCGCCGTCGGCACGCTGTTGCTGCTGACCGTCGCGCTCACCTGGCTGTCGGTCGCGCTGGGCCTGGCGGCCAAGAGTGTGGAGACGGCCAGCAACACGCCCATGGTCTTCATGCTGCTTCCCTTCCTCGGCAGCGGTTTCGTGCCCACCGACTCCATGCCCGCCTGGCTGCGCTGGTTCGCCGAGTACCAGCCGTTCACCCCGGTCATCGAGACCATCCGCGGCCTGCTGCTCGGCACCCCGATCGGCAGTAGTGGCTGGCTCGCGGTCGGTTGGTGCGTGCTGCTTTCGGCCGTGGGGTACGTGTGGTCGAAGTCTTTGTTCGCGAAGGAACGCGACCGCTGAGGTGGATCTGCCGCGTTTGAAGTACATGAAGGACCCCTTCCTTGCGCCTAGGTACAGGAAGGGGTCCTTCATGTACCCGGGAACGCCTTCACGCGCTGGCGGTGGCCCCAAAGAAAGCCCCCCAGCGGGCTAGAAGCATCCGACTCCAGACGGACGCCCGCACACCGGCCCCGCTCCTAACCTGAACCCACGATTACCGCTCGACAACAAGGAGCCCCGGATTGCCCAGCAAAACAGCTATCGTGGCGGCCCTCGTCCTGACCGCCGCGCTGACGACGGCGACGGCGACACCCGCCGCCGCGCTGACACCGTCGATCACCTGGCACGGCTGCACGATCGGTCCCGGCGACAGCCTGGGCGCCGAACTGGACAAGGCCGGTGCGCGATGTGGCGACGTCGTCGTGCCGGTCGACTACCGGCGCCCGCGGGGCCGCGTGATCACGGTCGCGCTGGCGCGGATCGAGGCCACCGATCCCGCCCGCCGCCGCGGCGCGGTGCTGCTCAATCCTGGCGGGCCGGGTGGTCCGGCGATGGAATTGGTCCTTGCCGGGTCGTCGATGCCGGAGATCGCGGCGCAGTACGACCTCGTGGGCATGGATCCCCGGTTCGTCGGGCGCAGTTCGCCGCTGCGGTGCGCTTGGAAGACCGATACGTTCGCGCGGTCGGCAGGGCCGGACGTCAGGTCGTTCGGCGAGAGTGTGGCCTTCGCGAAGGAGTTGGCGCGCGGATGTGCGGGGAACGATCACGAGCTTCTGCGGGCGGCCTCCACCCGTAACACCGCCAGGGACATGGACGTCGTGCGTGCCGCGCTCGGCGAGCGGAAGATCTCGTACATCGGCGCTTCCTATGGGACCTATCTCGGCGCGGTGTATCTCCAGATGTTCGGTTCGCGGGCGGATCGGTTCGTGCTCGACTCGTCGGTCGATCCTGAGGTGTTCGGGCCCGGCCTGCTCCGTCCGACCGCTCCGGCGCTCGACGCAGCGCTGAAGAATTGGGCGAAGTCCGCCGCGGGACGAGGTCTGGGTGAGCAGACCGTGCGGGACATCGCGCGAGTGGCGGATCAGCGGCCGCTCACCGTCGGGAAGTACACAGTGGACGGTCATCTGCTGCCGTATCTGTTCTTCGCGAACCTCTACGACGACCGTCCCGCGTCCCAGGCCGAGTTCGCCGCCACCGTGCGGACACTCCGCGATGCCGCGGCGGGGCTTCCCGTCGCGCCTTCGGAGTCGTTGAACGCGCTTCTGGACGGTCTGACGACCGGATCCGGCGCCGCCACCGACCGGGCCGGGACGCCGGTCGTCTGCGCGGATCGCGCGGCTTCCCGCAACCCCGCGACGTACTACCGGGACATCCAGGCGCATCGGTCAGCCGAGCCGTTGTTCGGTCCGCTGGCCCGCAACATCACGCCCTGCGCGTTCTGGCCCGTGGCCCCCGCCGAACCGGCCACCCGGATCCACAACAGCTCACCGGCCTTGCTCCTCGGCTCGACAGGTGACCCGGCGACGCCCTACGCGGGGCAACTCGCCATGCGCGGGGCGCTCGCCGGATCGCGCCTGGTAACGCTGGAAGGCGCCTACCGACACTCGGTGTTCCTGAAGGGCGACGCGTGCGTCGACGCGGCGGTGCGGGACTACCTGCTCGGCGGCGGGCTTCCCTCGGACCGCACCTGTCCCTGACTCCCACAGGCGAGATCGTGCCGCGGCCGCGCGCCGGTGACCAGGAAGTCCGTCGCGAGGTCGTTGGCGCACTTGTTGTCCTTGAACAGGTACGCCAGATGCCCACCCTGGTCGACGGTGACCATCCTGGCGCGGTCGCCGAAGGCCGCACGCAGTTTCCGCGCTCCCGCCAGCGGCGTGGCCGGGTCGCGGAGGTTCTGCACGATCAGCACGTTCGACGGGCCGCGGTCGGTGATCTTCACCGGCGGTTCGATCGGCTCTGACGGCCAGAACGCGCATGGTGTGATGTCCGCCGCCGCCGCGCCGAACTTCGGGTGCCGGAACCGGTCGGTCGCGACGTTGCGCCGGTACGTCCCGACGTCCTCCGGCCAGTCGGAGTCGTTGCAGATCACGTGCAGCTGGCTCGCGATGTAGTTGTCCGCCGGGTAGGCCGCGCCGGTGGACGACTGCCCGGCCGCGGCCGGCGGCACGGGTTTCCCGGTGTCGAGCGCGCGCCAGGTCTCGGCCAGATGCGGCAAGCTCTTGTCGTAGTAGAGATCGGCGAAGGTGACGTGACGGAACACCTGGCCGTTGTAGCCGTCCGGGCTCGGCGTCTTGTCCAGCCGCGCGGCGAGCTCGAAGTACTTCGCCGTCACCTGCGCAGGCGTCCGGCCCAGACCGAATTCGGGCTTCGAGGCGGCGAACTTCGCGAAGTCGGGGAATCGGTCTTCGACACCCCGCCCGAACAATCGGGAGAAGGAGGCGTCCCAGCCGCCGGGGCCGGTCGCGCTGTCGATCAGGAACCGGTCGCTGCGCCCGGGGAACAGCGAGGTGTACACCGAACCGAGGTAGGTGCCGTACGAGATGCCGAAGTAGTTCACCTTCCGCTCGCCGAGCGCTTCACGGACCCGGTCCATGTCCCGCGCGGTGTTGGCGGTGGTCATGTACGGCAGGAGCGGCGCGGTGGCCGAAGAACCGCATTTCGCGGCGACGGCGGCGACCCGCTGGGCCTCGGTCGTGACGTCGGCGGAGTCGCGGGCGTACCTCGGGATGTTGGTCGGATGCTCCGCGAGCGACAGTCCGCAGGTCACCGGCGTGCTGTTGTGGACGCCTCGCGGGTCCATCCCGATCACGTCGTAGGTGTCCAGCACCTCCTGCGGGATGTTCAGCTTCTTGAGGATGGACGGAAAGGCCAGCCCTTCGCCGCCGGGGCCGCCGGTGTTGGTCAGCAGCACGCCGCGGCGCTTTTCCGGCTTGGTGCTCGCGAGGCGCGAGATCGCGATCTCGATGGTCTTCCCGCCGGGGTCGCGGTAGTCCAGCGGCACATCGATGGTGCCGCACTCCAGTCCGAGGCCCGACGCCTCTTCCGGGCACGGCCCCCATTTCGGCGGGGGAGCGGTGGACGCGACGGCGGGGGTCGCGGCGGTCACCAAGGCGACCGCGAGAACGGGGAGAAGGGCTTTGCGCATGAGTGTTCCTCCACTTCGGATGGTCATCGGCGCGGTTCCCAGCGGAAGAGCCTGGAAGCCAGGACGGCGGCGACGACGACCCAGGCCAGCGTCGGGGCGAGCAGGAGCAGCGAATCGGCGACCGCGACGCCACCGTTCCAGGCGTTGACGGCGAGTTCGGTGGCCGAGCCACCGGGCAGCAGCCGCTTGAGCAGGGGCAGCTCGTCGGTGCCGGAGATGCCGACCCAGCTCGCCACGGCGAGGACGCCGAGGCTGACCGGCAGGGTGGTGACCTGGGCGTGTTCGGGGGAGTTGGTCAGGCCCGCGGTGGCGAGGCCGAGGCCGATCATCATGGCGACGGCGGCGAGCACCGCCACCACCAGCAGGCCGATGTTCGCGGGCCGTCCGGTGACCATGCCCAGCACGGTCATGATCACGGTCACCTGGACGAGCGCGATGACGGTGACCGGCAGTACCAGCCCGACCAGGATGGAGCCGTCACCGGCCGCGGTGGAGCGCAACCGCTTGAGGAACAGGTTCTGCCGTCGCGAGGCCAGCGTGGTCACCGAGCTGGCGTACAGACCGAACGCGCAGACGGTGAACATCACGATCGCCGCGATGTAACCGAGACTGCCGATCTTGGCGAACGTTTCGTGCTGGTAGATGAAGAACGCGGAGACGGCGACGGGCATCACGAAGCTGGTGATCAGGACCGAGCGGTTCCGGAAGATCTGGATCAGCTCGCCCCGGGCTATCGAAAACATGATTGAGTCCTTTGTGGAGGGATCGGCTAGTCGTTGTCGATGGCGCGGAACACGTCGTCGAGCCGGGTAGGTCCGGCTTCGAGGTCCTGCAACTCGATCGCGTGGTCCTGTGCCCACCGCAACAGGACGTGCAGGTCCTTCTGCAACCCGAAGGTCTCGATGACGAACTTCCCGTCATGTTCGCGCCTGCCTTGCAAAGGCAGCGCCGGAGCCGAGGGCGGCAGTGAGAACCGGATCACGGCAGGCAGCGTCCGCGTCAGTTCGGAGACCGTGCCCTCCTGGTGGAAGGTCCCACGGTGCATCAACCCGATGCGGTCGGCGCGCTGCTGCGCCTCCTCCAGGTAATGCGTGGTGAGCACGATCGTCGAACCGTCCTCGCGGAGTTTGTCGACGGCGTCCCACAGCGCGTCCCGCGACTGGATGTCCAGACCGGTCGTCGGCTCGTCCAGGAACACCAGCCGCGGTGAGCCGTACACCGCGGTCGCGAAGTCGAGCCGCCGCTTCTCACCACCGGAAAGCTGTGACACCTTCGTGCCGGCCTTGCGGGTCAGGTCCACGATGCCGAGTACGCGTTCGAGCCGGTCCGTGCGCCGGGTGAGCGTCCCGATCAGGCGGATCGACTCCTTGACCGTCAGATCCGGCGAGAATCCGCTCTCCTGCAGCATGATCCCCATCTCGGGGCGCACGGCGGCGCGGTCACGCGGGCTCTTGCCCAGCACCCGAACCGTGCCGGAGGTCGGGATCCGGTGTCCTTCCAGGGTTTCGAGGGTCGAGGTCTTCCCGGCCCCGTTCGTGCCGAGCAGGGCATAGAATTCGCCACGCCGGACCTGGAAGGACAGGTCCTTCACGGCGTGGAAGTCGCCGTATTTCAGATTCAGCCGCTCAACGTCGATCACTGGTGTCGAAGTCATACCCGAGATCTCACCCGCCGGGGCCCGGCCAGGGCAGTGCCGTCACGTCACGACCGACCCATGACGTGGTGTCACTGGTGCCCGCCGTCGCGGAGGGCCGATACTGGGCCCATGTCTGCTGTGGACACCGAGCCGGCGCAGGGAAAGCTGCGGAGGCTCAACCTCACCATGTTCTTCCCGCTGCTCGCCGTCGGCGGGATGATCGTGGTGGCGTCGGACGCGCGGACCTGGTGGCAGGCGATCGTCCTGGGCGTGGGCGTGGTGGCGGCCATGGTCGCCTTCGTGCGGTGGGCGGCGAGGGAGGTCTTGCGGGTCGCGATCCCGTGCCTGGTCCTCACGGCGGCCGTGTGGCCGTTCTCGGTGCTGGTGGTCGGCGGGAGCTCGTCGTTCTTCGGCGTCTTCTTCGTGGGCTCCCTGGTCGTTCCCCAATTGCCCCGTCACCGGGTCGCGGCGGCTGTCGCGCTCATCGCGTACATCGCGGCGGTGGGCGCCACGCGGCTACTGGTCTCCCACGAGGACGTCTCCGGCGAGCTGATCAGCTTCGTCTTCGTCCCGGCCGCGATCACCGCCGTGGTGCTCGGGCTCATGTTCCCCAACAAGCGGTTCTACGACGTCGTCAAGGAACTCGAGGAGTCGCGCGAGCGGGAAGCGGAGTTGGCGGTGATCCGCGAGCGTGTCCGGTTCGCCGGTGATCTGCACGACATCCAGGGGCACACGCTGCACGTGGTGAAGCTGAAGACCGCGCTCGCCAGGAAGCTGGTGGACATCGACGCCGAACGAGCCAAACAGGAACTGGGGGAGATCCACACGCTCGTGGCCGACACGATCACCCAGACGAAGGAACTCGCCTATGCCCAGCGCCGGCTCAACCTTTCCGCCGAACTGGAGAACGCGAGGAACCTTTTCGAGGCCGCGGGGATCCGCGTGCGCGTCAACCGAGAGGGCGACGTCGATCCGGAGGCGGGAAGGCTGCTCGGCCAGGTACTGCGTGAGACCACGACCAACATCCTCCGCCACGCGCAGGCGACCCGCGTGCGGATCACCCTGTCGGAATGGAGCATCGATATCGTCAACGACGGCGCCCAGCGAGGGCCGCTGCCCGAACTCCGGGGGCTGGCCGCGCTCCGGCAACGCGTCGCCGCGGACGGTGGCGAACTGAGAGTGGGGCAGGAAGACGGGCAGTTCGTGACGGCCGCGTCCTTCCCGGCCCGGGAGGAATCATGACCACGGTGGTGCTCGCCGACGACGAAGCCCTGCTGCGCAAGGCGATGGCCGCGTTGCTCCCGCTCGAAGGCGAGATCACCGTCCTGGCCGAAGCGGAGAACGGCGAGGAAGCCGTCGAGGCCACCCTGCGGCACGAGCCCGACGTCCTCGTGATCGACCTCGAAATGCCCGGCGTGGACGGCCTTGGCGCGGTCGCGGAGATCCGCCGCACCCGGCCGAACCAGGTCATCCTCATGCTGACCCGGCACGCGAAACCCGGCGTGCTCCGCAAAGCTCTCAAACTCGGGGTGCAGGGCTTCGTCAGCAAGGCGGCCGAACCCTCGCACATCACCTTCGTCATCGCCGCTCTGCATGAGGGCAAACGCTGGATCGACCCGGACGTCTCCGCACTCGCCGTCGTCGACGACTGCCCGCTCACCGAGCGGGAACTGGAGGTGCTGCGGGTGACCGGCGATGGCTATTCCGTCGCCGAGATCGCGGTCCGGCTCCACCTCGCGCAGGGCACGGTGCGGAACTATCTCTCGAACGCCATGCAGAAGACCCAGACGCAGACCAGGCACGAGGCGGCCAGGTACGCCCGCGAGCACGATTGGCTGTAAACGCTGTCCTGCGAGTCAGCTCGGCCGGACGTGGGCGCGCTCGCCCTGCGGTCCGAACAGGACGAGGGTTTCGACGGCGTGCCCGTCGGCCGAGCCGAGCCAATGCGGCAGCGCGGTGTCGAACTCGGCGGCCTCACCGGGCGGCAGCACGAGGTCGCGGTCGCCGACCACCAGCCGCAACCGTCCATTGAGGACATACACCCATTCGTAGCCGCCGTGCGTTTTCGGGCTGGGTTCCGCCGGTTCGTCGCGGCTGGGAATGAGCATTTTGAACGCCTGCACGCCGCCGGCCCGCCGGGTGAGCGGCAGGAACGTCATGCCGTGGCGGTGGATCGGCCGCAAATGGATCCGCGGGTCGCCGGTCCGGGGAGCGCCGACGAGGTCGTCGAGCGGCACGCCGTGCACGCGGGCCAGCGGGAGCAGCAGTTCCAGGGTCGGCCGCCGTCCGCCGCTTTCCAGGCGCGACAAGGTGCTCTCCGAGATCTCCGTCGCCGCCGACAATCCGGCCAGGGTCAGGCCTCGGTGTTTGCGCAGGGCGCGCAACCGGGGGCCCACCGAGTCCAGTACCTCGTCCGTCTCGTCCGCCATGCCGTCGATCTTGCCAGGTCGGCAAGTTTTCGTGCCAATTCGGATGCTCCGAGGCGAAGGTGGTGGTCATGAACGCGACGGACTTCTGGGACGAATTCTACGAACGGCGTGCCGCCGGAACGCCGAAGGTGAACGCGAGACTGGCGGAGATCGCCGGGCGGCTGCCGCCGGGAACCGTGCTCGACCTGGGCTGCGGAGGCGGGGGCGACGCGTTGTGGCTGGCCACCCGAGGCTGGCGGGTGACCGCGGTCGACATCTCCGGGGCGGCCGTGCGCGCGCTCCGGGAACGCGGTGAACCGATCACGGCACTCCGCGTCGATCTCGCCGAAGACTTCCCCGAGGGCACCTTCGATCTGGTGTCCGCGCAGTACTTCCACACCCCTTTCGAGCTGGATCGTGCCCGGGTGCTGCGCACCGCCGCGGGGGCGGTGAATCCCGGCGGGCGGCTGGTCGTCGTCGATCACGGCTCCGCCGCGCCGTGGTCGTGGGACCAGGACGCCGAGTACCCCACTCCCGGTGCCGTGGCGGCCGAACTGGATCTCGACCAGGCGAAGTGGTCGATCGACCGCGCGGAGGCGGCGGAACGCGTGGCCACCGGTCCGGCGGGCCGGACCGCGACCGTCGTCGACCACGTCCTGGTCCTCCGGCGGGCCGGGCGATGAGCCGCGAACGCGACGCCGGGCCCCCTTCGACCGGTTCTGGCGAAAAAGACGTACTCGCCGGGTTCCTCGGCTATCTCCGCACCGCCGTCATGGCCAAGGCGGAAGGGATACCGGAAGTGCAGGCCCGTGCTCCCGGCGTGCCGTCGGGGACGAACCTGCTGGGCCTGGTCAAGCACCTGACCCAAGTGGAACGGCATTGGCTGCTCGGCCATCGCGTCACCGACTGGAAGTCGACGTTCCAGCCGGGGCCGGAGGACATGACGGCGTCGATTCTCGCCGCCTATCGGGAAACCATCGCCGAGGCGAACGCCGAAATCGCGTCTTGGGACGACCTCGCCGCGACGGGGCCCCGCCGGGGATCGCGGCGCTGGACGCTGACCCATCTGATCGAGGAAACCGCACGGCACGCCGGGCACGCCGACATCCTGCGCGAACTGATCGACGGCGCCACCGGGCGCTGAAACGGAGACTTCCATGCTTCACCGAGCAGCCGCGTTAGTCGTGGCCCTCGTCCTGTCGGCCGCCTGCGGTTCGCCCTCGGCCGCCGTACGCCGCGCAGTTCCCCGGCGACCTGACCAAGCTCGCCTATCTCGACCTGCCGTTGCCGGGTCCCGCGCTCGACGCGACGGCCTACCGGAACCTGAGCTGGCACATCGCCTTCCACTCGCGGAAGACGGTTCCCGAAGCCGTCGTCGGCGACGACGGCCGCGAGTACCTGTCCCTGTTCTACCCCCAGGTCGCCTACTCGGGGACCGCGTTCGGTGGTCCTGGGGCGCCGTCACCCCTCGATGACGCCGAGATCGACGAGTACGCCCGCACCTACACCCGGCCGGAGGTTCTGCACGACGGCTTCGAGTTCTACCGCGCACTCGGCCAGGACGCGACCGCGAACGTCGGCGCGAAACCCATCACCACGCCCACCCTGGCGCCCCGTGTCGCCAACCTGGCCCGCGCGGTCGACGTGCCGCGGGCGGGGCATTGGCTCGCCGAGGAGAATCCGGAGTTCGTGAGCGCCGAACTGGTCAAGTTCCTGAAGTAGCGCATCTCGGTTGCCCGTGATCGAAGGCTTTTGAGATGCTTCGCCCGTGTCCTCTTCTCCGATGCCCTCGTTGGACGTCCTCAATCATCCCTTCCGCGAACAGTTCGAGGTGTTCCTCGACGAGCATCGCCAGGTGCTCGACGACTGCCTGGAGGGGCTGACCGAGGAGCAGGCGCGCCGGTCTCTCGTTCCCTCCCGTACGACCCTGCTCGGTCTGGTGAAGCACGCGACCTTCGTGGAGAAGGTGTGGTTCGACGAAGCCGTCACCTGCCGCCCGCGTGCCGAGATCGGCATCCCGGCCACCCCTGACGAATCGTTCATCCTCGACGAGGAGGACACGATCGCCACCGTGCGGCAGGCCTATCGCGAAGCCTGTGAGGCGTCGCGCAAGGCGTCGTCCGGCCTCGAGCTGGACGACCTGCTCCACGGCAACCGGCGTGGTCCGCTGCCGCTGCGCTGGGTGTACCTGCACATGCTGCGCGAGCTTGCCCAGCACGGCGGCCACGCGGACATCCTGCGGGAGCAGATCCTGAACGCGTGACAAAGCCCGATGGCGGGGAGCAGGCGCTCCCCGCCATCGGGCGTTCTTCGTCAGGAACGGGTCAGCGTGACCCCGTACTTGTTCGCCGCGTCCACGACCGGCTGGTAGTAGGAGTACGAACCGGTGGCGTTGGAGCCCTGGTTGTAGCCGCAGTCGTGCCCGTCGGCGGGGCCGCCGGAGGTCATGCCCTGAGCGGTGTTGCCCGCGATGTAGGCGCCGCCGCTGTCACCGCCCTCGGTGCAGACGGTCGACTTCGCCAGCCCGGAGGTGGCGACGCTTTCGCCGCTGTAGCGAACGGTCTGGTTGTAGGCGGTGATCTTGCCGCAGGTCCAGCCGGTGGTGTTGCCCGCCTTGCACAGCGTGGTGCCGACCGGCGCCTTCGAGCTGCCGGTGACCCGCACCGTGGTGCCCATGCGGGTGTCCACGTAGCCGCGGCCGGTGTCCTCGGCGTCGATGTCCATCAGGCCCATGTCGGCCGACGGGAACTGGGTGGCGACACCCCGTCCGATGTGGACGCCGTTGCGGTTCAGGATGTCCGGGTTGCCTTCGACGCAGTGCCCGGCGGTGAGCAGCACGTTGTTGCCGCTGCCGGTGGTGCCGGGGAAGCCGAGCGAACAGTTGGTGCCGGGGACGAGGTCCATGATCTGGCCGGGGATGACGTCGGCCTGCGTGGTGTTGCCGTTGGCGACACCGGTCTGGACCGACACCCCGGGCAGTGCCGTGAGCCGCCGGACGAGGGCGCTGTCGGCACCCGGCTGCACGGTGACGACGACCTGGTCGGCCGCGAGTTCCGGACCCCAGGCCTGCACCTGGCCGAGGTCCTTGCCGATCACCTCGCCGACGGTGGCGGCCAGGGCGTTCAGCGCGTTCTCGCCGCGGGCGCCGGTGCGCGGGGTCAGCCCGGCGGAGCGGAGCGCCTCGGCGGATCCGGCGTCGGCGGCGTTCACCACGAGGGCGCCGGCGTTGTCGAAGTACGCGCCGTCGGTGTGGAGACCGCGTGTTCTGATGCTCTCGAGCGAGGCGATCAGGTTTTTCTCGTGGTCCAGTTTCTGCGCGGCCTGAAGCGGGCTCACGCGCAGTTGGGCGGCGAGGGTCTCCAGCATCGTCTGGTCGTAGGCGGTGACCGGCGCGGCGGTCGCCGGGACGGCGAACGCGCCGATTCCGGCGCAGACGCTCAGCAGGGTGAGCATGACGGGTCCGCGAATTCGCATGCGAATTTCCTTCGATAAGGAGGGAACGACGAACCGCCGGAATATGGTTTAAAAGGCAGGGACCGGGCGGTTCATCTCGATGTGACGCACAGTACGAGCGCCCGTCTTCCTCGCCGTAGCGCCGAAAGTAGGTTCCGTGATCACGGTCCTACTTTCGTAGGCTCAAGGCGTGAATCGTCGCGAATTCAATTGCGCGGAAGTGTCATTGTCCCAAAAGTGTCAGCAGTCGAGGTAGGTGTTCAGCGCGGCGGCCCCGGAGAGCAGGGCCCGGCCCCTCGCCGAGAGCCGCGAGTGCCAGTCGCTCAGTGTCGACTCGAGCGGCACGACGCCGCCGGCCGAGCGGACCTGGTCGAGCAGCGGCGCTATCCGCTCCAGGAGGTAGCCGCCCCGCCGGAGCTGACGGGTCAGCTTGGCGTCGCGCACGTCGGCCGCGCTGTAGACGCGGTAACCGGTCCGCGGGTCGCGTTCGGGCCGGAGAAGGCCCGCACGCTCCCATTCGCGCAGCGTGGCGGGCCGGACGCCGAGTTTCCGGGCCAGCGGACCGACGAACATCTCGCCCCGCTCCTGCGGCACGGGTTCGAGATCGCGGAGTGCGTCCGCGACGGCTTGAAGGGTGCGGCGGTCTTCGAGCAATTGCGCGTGGCTCTCGTCGATGAGCCGGAACGCCTCTTCGACGGCGTCCCGGTTGACCGCCTCCATGATCGACGCCGCCGTCGCGTGGCCGTGCCCGGGCACGAGGGCCAGGAACGCGCGCAGGGCTTGGGCGTGCCGTGGCGTATAGGCGCGATAGCCGTGCGGACCGCGTTCGGCGGCGGGGAGGATGCCGTCCGCCTCGTAATTGCGGACGGCCTGCGTGGACAGGCCGTGCTCACGTGCCAGGTCGACCGGCCTGAGCCGCTCGCGGGTTTGAAGGTTTCGGCCCACCACCCCACGATATTCGTTCGCTAACCGCGCGAAGAATCCGCGCGTCGTTCGTACCGCGCGCGGGCGAGCCGGTAGGCCGTGCCGAGCAGCTCGCGGATGGCCGCTTCGCTCTTCGCCGCCGGGTTCACCACCGCCAGCCAGCCCGCGGTCCCGTACACGGGATGGGCGATCACGGTGTCTTCGACGGCTGGGTCGACGTCGGTTTCGGCCGCGTCCCGGGGAGCGCGGCCGAGCAGGCGGGCGAAGTCCTCCTTGCCCGCGTGGATGTTCACGCGGAACGCGCCCGGCCGGTCCAGCCGCGAGGTCTCGTCGCCGGGGTAGTTCTTGGTCACGACCGTCGCGAAGGGCTGGACGTTCGCCGGGACGACACCGTCGGGGGAGTAGTAGAAGAACGCGTCGCCCCAGCTGAGCTCCGGCCACTCGTCGCCCGGCCCCGGCGTGAGGGTCAGGACGCCGTCGAGGTCCGCTACGAGGCCGATGATGTCGTCGATGTTCATGTACTCAAGCGTCACATTAAAGTGCTTATGGAGGGTTCGGCCACGCTTTCGACGAGGTGAAGGTGTCAAGTCTCAAATCGATGCGTACGGCGGAGATCGCTCGCCGGGCGGGCTGCTCCGTGCAGCAGGTGCGCAATCTCGAACGTGACGGCGTACTGCCGGCGGCGACGCGGACGGCCTCGGGCTACCGGAGCTACGAGGAGATCCATCTCCGGTCCGCGCTCGCCTATCGCGCGCTCGCCGCCGGAGTGGGGCCGGTCGAGGCGAAGAAGATCGTCCGCGCTCTGCACCGGGACCCGCTCCCCGACGTGCTCGCGCTCCTCGACGCCGCCCACGCCGGGCTCGACGCCGAACGCGCGGACCTCAAGGAGGCCAGGGAAGCCGTCCGGGTGATCTCCCGCGAACCGCTCGAAGACGTCCGCGGCTCGGACTCGATGAGCGTCTCCGAACTCGCGTCGGCGCTCGGCGTGCGTCCTTCGACGCTGCGCCACTGGGACGCGGAACGGCTCGTCGTGCCCGGCCGCGATGAGCGGGGGACGCGGCGGTACACGCCGTCCCAGGTGCGGGACGCGCGAATCGTGCAGCAACTGCGGCTGGCCGGTTACCGCGTCGAGCCCCTTCGGGCACTGATGCCGGAGCTACGGCGATCCCGGCGGCTGGAGGATGTGGCGGCCGCGCTCTCCGTCCGGGACGCCGGGATCACGGCCCGCTCGCGAGCGCTTTTCGATGGCACCGCCGAGCTTTCCCGCGCGGTGGCCGTGAGTGGTTAGGCCGGGACACGCGTGATTGGCGGCGGAACACGCGTGATTGGCGGCGGAACACGCGTGATTGGCGGCGGGACACGCGTGATTGGACGGCGCCCGCTGACGACCGCGTCCGCTTCGGTGTACAGTCGTTCACTCAAACCGGGGTGAACGGGCGGGACACGGGTGCGACCAGACAACGACTCCACTGTTCGGGGCCGCGGGCAAGGGCCGTTCGGCTCCTGGCTGCTCGGTCCGCTCGATCAGGACGCGGCCGTGTTGCGGCGCCGCGTCCAGGGGCTGCTCACCGGGACGCTGATCGCGACCAACGTCATCGGCGCGCTGGTCGTGGTCGGGCTGGCGGCCCTGCTCATGCCCGCTCCCGGCATGTCCGGCGACCTCGTCCGGGTCACCGCGATCGCGGTCCCCGTCTACGTGGTCTCCGCCGTGGTCGTGGGCGCGTTGTGGGGCACCCGCGGCGCGTTGCGGACGTTGCGCTGGGCGGCCGACGGCCGGACGCCGACCGACGAGGAGCGCGCGGCGAGTCTTCGTGTCCCGTTGCGCCTGACGCTGGTCCAGGCGGTGCTGTGGGGCGTCGCGACCGCGGTCTTCGGCGTGCTGGCCGCGCTGGTGCAGCCGCGGGTCGTGCTCACCGAACTGCTCGTCGTCGCGTTCGCGGGCGTGGTGGTCTGCGCGATCGCCTACCTGGCGGGAGAGTTCATCCTGCGGCCGTACGCCGCCTTGGCGCTGACGGGCACCTCGCCGTCACGGCGGCTCAGCGGCGGGGTCAACCTTCGGATGCTGCTGTTCTGGTGCCTCGGCACCGGCGTGCCGGTGGCCGGACTGGTGGTCACGGCGGTGCTGGCGTGGGCGCGCGGCGACGTGTCGACCACGAAGCTCGCCGTCTCGGTCATCGTGCTCGGCCTGGTGGTGCTGGTCTTCGGTCTGCTGGTGACCGTGTTCACCGCCCGCGCCGTGGTGAACCCGATCCGGTCGGTGCAGCACGCGCTCGGCCGGGTGCGGGCCGGCGACTTCGCCGTGGAGATCCCGGTCTACGACGGTACCGAACTCGGTCTGCTGCAGGCGGGGTTCAACGGGATGGCCGCCGGTCTGGCCGAACGCGAACGTTTGCGCGACCTGTTCGGCAGGCACGTCGGCGAGGACGTCGCGATCGAGGCGATGCGCACGTCGGCCGAACTCGGTGGCACGGTGCGGACGGTGTCGGTGTTGTTCGTCGACCTGATCGGGTCGACCGCGCTGGCCGCGAGCCGTCCGCCCGAGGAGGTCGTCGGCCTGCTCAACCGGTTCTTCGCGGTGGTGGTCGACGAGGTCGACCGCAACCACGGGCTGGTCAACAAGTTCGTCGGTGACGCCGCGCTGGCGATCTTCGGCGCACCGGTCCGGCTGGCCGACCACGCCACTCTCGCGTTGTCCGCCGGCCGGGCCATCTCGCGCAGGTTGGCGGCCGAGGTGCCCGACTGCCCGGCCGGAATCGGCGTGGCGACGGGTGAGGTGGTCGCCGGGAACGTCGGCGACCCGCGGCGGTTCGAGTACACGGTGATCGGCGACCCGGTCAACGAAGCCGCCCGGCTGACCGAACTGGCGAAGAACGTCGAGGCCCGGCTGCTCGCTTCGTGGACGGCGATCGAGTCGGCGGCCGAGGACGAGGCCGCACAGTGGAAGGCGACGGTGGACGTCACCCTGCGGGGACGCACCCGGCCCACCACACTCGCGACACCCAAACGCATTTAGTCGACTAACTGCGGCACGTGCGAAGCGCCAGTTCTTGCCCGATTTCGGGCAAGAACTGGCGCTTCGGGACCTCGATGTGCATGATGGGCTCCGTGGAGGACGCGGACATCGTCGAGCAGGTGGCCTTGTCGACAGGTCTGTCGACGGCCATCGCCGCCCGTGTCGTCGAGGACGTCCTGGCGTTCTACCGGCAGCCGGTCGAGCAGTACGTCCGGGAGCGGCATGCCCGGTTGCAGGCCGAGGGCGGGAAGAACCCCGAGATCTTCCCCCGTATCGCCGGCGAACTGAGCCGCCGTCTCGTCGCGCCTCCCGATCTGTCCGAGCGGCAACTGCGCCGCATCGTCTACGGCTGACGGAGCACGCCCGTCTTCGCGTGCCCTGTCCGTTTTCTCTGTGAGGTTGACTCGTCATGTGCGGAATCGTCGGCTACATCGGTGGCCAGAACGCCGCCCCGATCCTGATCGAGGGGCTGACGCGGCTGGAGTACCGCGGCTACGACTCGGCCGGGATCTCCGTTCTGGGCGGTAAAGGCGCCCAGGTGCACCGGATCGTGGGCCGGGTGCGGAATCTGACGGCCGCCCTGCCCAAACGGCTCGCGGGCAAGGTCGGCATCGGGCACACGAGGTGGGCGACGCACGGTCCGGCGACCGAGGCCAACGCCCATCCGCACGTTTCCGAGAACGGCCGGATCTCCGTGGTGCACAACGGGATCATCGACAACGCCGACGCCCTGCGCGAGCAGCTCACGCAGGCCGGGGTGACGCTGACGTCGGAGACCGACACCGAGGTGCTCGCCCACCTCATCGCGAGGTCGGGTGCGAAGGCCCTTGAAGAAGCGGTCGTCGAGGCCGTTTCGCGGGTCACCGGTACCTACGCGATAGCCGTGACCGACACCGAACACCCCGACCGCGTCGTGGTCGCACGGAACGGTTCGCCGCTGATCATCGGCGTCGGCGACCGGGAGATGTTCGTGGCCAGCGACCTGTCCGCGCTGGTCCGGCACACCTCGCAGGTGGTGCACCTCGACGACGGCGAGTTCGCCAGCGTCTCGGCCACGGGCTACCGCACCTTCACCGTCGACGAGAGCGACACCGGCAAGGCCGCCACGGCGATCGACATCCAGGCCGACGACCTCGACCTCGGCGGGCACCGGCATTACATGTACAAGGAGATCCAGGAGCAGCCGGAATGCCTGGAGCGCATGATCCGGGGCCGTCTCGACGACCGGTTCGGTGTGTCCCGTTTGGACGGCCTGAACCTGAATCCCCGTGACCTGCGTGGTTTCGCGCGGGTGAAGATCCTCGGCTGCGGCTCGGCGTACTACGCGGGCCAGATCGGCGCGACCATGATCGAGGACCTGGCGAGGGTCCCGGCCGACGCGGAGGCCGCGTCCGAGTTCCGCTACCGCAACCCCATCATCGAGGCGGACACCCTCTACATCGCGGTCAGC
The DNA here is from genome assembly GCF_055588925.1 of Amycolatopsis sp. NPDC041971. Lineage (NCBI taxonomy): Bacteria > Bacillati > Actinomycetota > Actinomycetes > Pseudonocardiales > Pseudonocardiaceae > Amycolatopsis > Amycolatopsis sp. NPDC041971. Next base: position 180,803 of record NZ_JBVJCE010000005.1, read on the forward strand.
CAGTCCGGCGAGACGGCGGACACCGCGTTCGCCGTCGAAGAGGTCAAACGCAAGGGCGGCCGGGTGGTCGGCCTCGTGAACGTCGTCGGCTCGACGATCGCGCGGGCCTGCGACGGCGGCCTGTACCTGCACGCCGGTCCGGAGATCGCCGTCGCTTCGACCAAGGCGCTCACCAACATGGCCGTCGGTTTCGCGATGATCGCGCTGGCGCTGGGCCGCGTCCGCGATCTGTCCAACGCGGACGGACAGCGGATCGTCGCGGCACTGCGCGCGTTGCCGAAGCAGGTCGCGGAGATCGTCGAGGCGGAGTCCCAGATCGCCGAGCACGCCAAGATCTGCGCGGACGCGCGGAGCCTGTTCTTCATCGGCCGGGTCCGCGGCTTCCCGGTGGCGCGGGAGGGCGCGCAGAAGTTCAAGGAGATCTCGTACCGGCACGCGGAGGCGTATCAGACCTCGGAGCTCAAGCACGGCCCGCTCGCGCTGATCGACGAAGAGCTGCCGACGGTCGCGATCGTGCCGTCCGACGACCTCGCCGACCGCAACCTGGCCGCGATGCAGCAGATCAAGGCACGCAAGGGCCAGGTACTGGCGATCACCCACGACGACGTGGACTTCGGCGATCTCGACGTGCCGCGGTTCGTGGTCCCGCGTTCGGAGCCGGAACTCGATCCGATCCTGCTCACGATCCCGTTGCAGCTGCTGGCTTATCACGCCGCGCTGATCCTCGGCCACGACATCGACAAGCCACGGAACCTCGCGAAGTCCGTCACCGTGGAATGATCTCCTGAGCCGTCGAAGGGGTCCGTCATGAAGCAGTACCTGCTCGCCGTCCAGCTCGACGAGAGCACACGGGACGCGCCCGAGGACGAGGTCCGGGCGATGATGACCAGGACGGGCGAGGTCACCGACGAGATGAAGGCCGCCGGGGCGTGGGTCTTCGTGGGCGGCCTGGAGCACTCGGACGTTTCCACGGTCGTCCGTCCCGAAGGCGGCACGACCACGATCACCGACGGGCCGTTCGCCGAGACGAAGGAACAGCTCGGCGGGTTCTGGGTGATTCAGGTCGACGACGTCGATCAGGCGCTGGTCTGGGCCGAGAAGTGCGCGCTCGCCTGCGGGCAGCCGATCGAAGTGCGGCCGTTCGGCGAACCGCCGCGTTGACGTCGATGGATTTCGACGGGATCTACCGGGCGGAGTACGGCCCGTGCGTGGCCACCCTGACCCGTCTCCTCGGCGACATCTCGCTCGCCGAGGAGGCGGTTCAGGACGCGTTCGCGACCGCGGTCGAGAAGTGGGCCGAGCCGCCGCCCAACCCGGGTGGGTGGATCGTCACCACCGCCCGCAACCGGGCGATCGACCGCCTGCGCCGGGAATCCACCCGCGAGGCCCGGCACGCGCAGGCACTGCTGCTGCACCAGCCGGACGAGCCGGCGGAGGTGGGGCCGGTGCGTGACGACCAGCTCCGCATGATCTTCACCTGCTGTCATCCGGCGCTTTCGCCGCTCGCGCGGACCGCGCTCACCTTGCGGTTGCTCGGCGGGCTGGAGGTGGGGGAGATCGCGCGGGCCTACCTCGTCCCGGAAGCGACCGTCTCCCAGCGGATCGTCCGCGCGAAGAAGAAGATCCGTGACGCGGGCGTTCCGTACCGGGTGCCGCGGGACGACGAACTCCCGGACCGGCTGGCTTCCGTTCTCACTGTGCTCTATCTCGTCTTCAACGAGGGGTACACGTCCACGTCGGGAGACCTGCTGCGGACGGACCTCTGCCTGGAGGCGATCCGCCTGGCGAGGGCGCTCGCCGAACTGATGCCCGACGAGCCGGAGGTGCTCGGGCTGCTGGCGTTGCTCCTGCTCACCGAAGCCCGGCGGCCTGCGCGGGTGGGACCTTCCGGTGACCTGGTGGTGCTCGCGGACCAGGACCGGTCCTTGTGGAACCGCGAACTGATCGCCGAGGGGCACGAACTGGTGCGGCGCTGCCTGCGCGTCGACCGGCCGGGCCCGTACCAGGTGCAGGCCGCGATCAACGCCGTGCACACGGACGGATCGTCGACCGACTGGACGCAGGTGCTGGCGCTCTACGACCGGCTGTGGCGGCTCACCCCGACGCCGGTCGTCGCGCTCAACCGCGCGGTCGCCGTCGCCGAGGTGCACGGCCCGGCGGCGGCGCTGGACGGGATCGCCGAGCTGGATCTGCCGGGCTACCACCATCTGCCCGCCACCCGGGCGAACCTGCTCGCCCGCCTCGGCCGGACTTCGGAAGCGATCGTCGCCTACGACAAGGCGATCGCCTTGGCCACCAACGACACGGAACGGGCCTTCCTGCAAGCGAAACGAGACAGCGCCTCGTGAGTGGTAAGGACGGTTATTGAGGAGAAGGTCGAACGTGTCGTGGTTGTGGGCGGGGGCGGAGGGGAGAGCGAAGGCGTAATTCGCGTGATCAGACACGTGACTCGCGTGTCTGGATGCCGCACTCGGGTGTTCGGCGGCTGATCACGCGAGATCCGTCTTCAAGCACGCGAGACTCGTGTCTGAGCACGCGAGTGCGGTGCCGCGTCACCCAGGTCATCTCGCCCGGGCCTTTTCCTCAATAGAACCGTCTTTACCACTCACGAGCTGTACTCGCTATTGTCGCGGTGATCGCTCATCCGCCAGGGCAGGAGGTGACCGTTGTCGCTCCACAGGTTGGCGATGAGATCACCGGGCAGGCGTCAAGGTGCTCACCGTTTGAAGCGTACGGGCGAGCGGCTCGCCGGATATCTGATGACAGCGCCGTTCTACGTCCTGTTCGGCGTGTTCGGTCTCTTCCCGTTGCTCTACACCGCCTGGGTGGCGCTGCACCACTGGCATTTGGTCAATGGCGACACCGGGTTCGCCGGTCTCGGCAACTTCGCCGTCCTGCTCCAGGATCCGAATTTCTACAACGCGCTCTTCAACACGGTCAGCATCTTCGTCCTGTCGACCGTTCCGCAACTGCTAACCGCTCTCGGGCTCGCCGCGCTCCTCGACCGCCCGTTGCGCGCGCGGACCCTGTGGCGGGCCAGTGTGCTGTTGCCCAACGTCGTCTCGGTGGTCGCGGTGGCGCTGGTGTTCAGCCAGCTCTTCGCCGAGGACTACGGCGTCGTCAACTGGGTGCTGGGCCTGGTGGGGCTCGACCCGGTGGACTGGCGGACGGACCGATTCGCCGCGCACGTCGCGATCAGCGTGATGGTCATGTGGCGCTGGACCGGCTACAACGCGCTGCTCTACCTCGCGGCCATGCAGTCCGTGCCGCAGGAACGCTACGACGCCGCCATGCTCGACGGCGCTTCGCGCTGGCGGACCTTCTGGTCGATCACCGTGCCCGCGATCCGCCCGACCATCGCCTTCACCGTCGTCGTCTCGACCATCGGCGGGTTGCAGCTGTTCGCCGAGCCGCAGTTGTTCGACGACACCGGGATTAACGGCACCGGCGGCGCCGACCGCCAGTTCCAGACGCTCGCCATGTACCTGTACGAGAAGGGGTTCGGCGAGTTCGACGCCGGATACGCGGCGGCCATCGCGTGGCTGCTCTTCCTGTTCTCGGCGGGCTTCGCGCTGGTCAATTTTTCGCTCGTGCGCCGGATGCGGGGCGGTGAGTGAGGCGTGGCGGCCAGGGAACGGACCGGATTCGTCGCCTACGGGCTGCTGCTCGCCGTCGCCGTCGCGTCGATCTTCCCGCTGTACTGGTCGTTCGTGGTGTCCTCGAAGGACAATTCCGCCCTCGGCGAGACGACTCCGCCGCTGCTGCCCGGCGGAAACCTGGTCGAGAACGTGGGCAAGGTCTTCGGGACCGTCGATTTCTGGCTCGCGATGCAGAACTCGCTGATCGTCGCCGGCACGGTGACCGTGTCGAACGTGCTGCTCTCCAGCATGGCCGGATTCGCCTTCGCACGCCTGCGTTTCCCCGGCCGCGACTCGCTCTTCCTGGTCGTCATCGGCACCGCGATGGTGCCCGCCCAGCTCGGGGTCATCCCGCTCTACCTGGTGGTCGGCGAACTCGGCTGGTACGGGCGGCTGGAGGCGGTGATCGTGCCGGGACTGGTCGGCGCCTTCAGCGTGTTCTGGATGCGGCAGGCGTGCGAGGAGGCGATCCCCGGCGAACTGCTCGACGCCGGCCGCGTCGACGGTTGTTCGACGGTGCGGCTGTTCTGGAATGTCGCCCTGCCCGCCATCCGTCCTCAGGCCGCGGTGCTCGCGATGCTGACGTTCATGACGGCGTGGAACGACTTCTTCTGGCCGTTGATCGTGCTCGACCCCAACGCGCATCCGACCGTCCAGGTGGCGCTGTCGCGGCTGGCCAGCGGTTACTTCACCGACTACTCGCTGATGCTCACCGCTGCCACGATCGGCGTGCTGCCCGTGATCGTGCTGTTCATCGTGCTGGCCAGGAAAGTGGTCGACGGCGTGATGCGGGGCGCGCCCCGGGCGTGATTGGACGGACGACTCACGTGATTTGATGGACGGCGTGAGACAAGCGGTAAGAGCGACTAGAGCCCGTTGCGCGCCACCACGTCCGCGTAGAAGCGGGCGCTGTCCTTAAGCACCCGTTCCTGCGTTTCGAAATCGACGTGCACGAGGCCGAACCGCTGTGTGTACCCCATGGCCCACTCGAAATTGTCCAGCAGCGACCAGGCCATGTAACCGCGGACGTCGGCGCCCTGTTCGATCGCGTCGTGCACGGCGGCGAGGTGCTCGGCGAAGTACCGCACGCGTTTCCCGTCGTGCACGCGCCCGTCGACGACCTCGTCCTCGAACGCGGCGCCGTTCTCGGCGATCACGAGCGGCAGACCGGGACAGTGTTCGCGCAGCCACAGCAGCAGATCGGTGAACGACGACGGCCGCTGCTCCCAGCCGAGCGAGGTCAGCTCGCCGCGCGGTCGCTGGACGTCCATCCCCCGCAGGCCGGGCAGCGGGCAGTTGCTGTCGCCTTCGGGGTCGTCGAGCGGCACGGCGCGGGCGGGCGCGTAGTAGTTGACGCCCAGGACGTCCAGCGGTTGCGCGATGACCTCGAGGTCGCCGTCGGCGATCGCCGGTTCCAGCGTGCCGAGATGCGCCAGATCCGCCAGCAGTTCGGGCGGATAGCCGCGGCCGAGCAGGGGATCGAGGAAGAACCTGTTGTGCAGGAAGTCGAATCGGCGCGCGGCCTCGCGGTGCGCGGCGTCGTCCACATCGGTCAGCACCGGGGCGAAGTTGAGCACGATGGACACTTCCTGCTCGCCGCCACCGGCGCGCAACGCCTGCGCGGCCCGGCCGTGCGCGAGCAGGAGGTTGTGCCCGGCGACCAGCGCCGCGCCCTCGTCTCGGAGTCCCGGCGCGTGGTCGCCGTTGCCGTAGCCGATGAAGGCGGCGCAGAACGGCTCGTTGATCGTGGTCCATTGCCGGACGCGGTCGCCGAGTGCTTTGTGGACGGTCAGCGTGTAGTCGGCGAACCGCTCCGCGAGATCGCGGTTGGGCCAGCCGCCTTCCGCTTGCAGCGCCTCGGGCAGATCCCAGTGATAGAGCGTCACCATCGGGTTGATGCCGTGCTCCAGCACCGTGTCGACAAGGCGATCGTAGAAGGCGAGGCCGCGGGGTTCGCTCGTGCGGCCGTCCGGCATGACCCGCGACCACGCGACGGAGAAGCGGTAGTAGGGCACGCCGAGTTCGGTCAGCAGGCCGATGTCCTCGCGATAGCGCCGGTAGTGGTCGCAGGCCGGTTCGCCGGTGGCGCCGTCGAGCACCCGGCCGGGCCGTGCGGTGAAAGTGTCCCAAATGGACGGTCCGCGGCCGTCGGCCGTCGTCGAACCCTCGATCTGGTACGCCGCCGTCGCCGTGCCCCAGCGGAACCCGGCCGGAAACCCGCGTGTCACGCCGCCCTCGCTCATTTGGCGGCCGCGGCGCGGCCCTCCGTCGAAGCCTGGTTCCAGGCCTCGTCGAGCGATTGCCTTCCCTCTTCGACGCGGCCGAGCGCGTGCCCGTACACGGGCCGCACCTCGCCGTCACGCAGCCCGCGGTAGTTCGGTCGCAGCGCTTCGGCGGAGGCGGCGAAGATCTTGCCGATCGGCGCGTCCCCGAAGTACTTGCTGGTGTGGGAGAGCACGGCGCTGTCCTGGTAGGCGCCGAGCGCGCTCGGCAGCAGGCCGCTTTCCAGGAAGATCCGTTTCTGCTGTTCGGGCGCGGTGAGCCAGACGGCAAGGTCGTAGGCCTCCTTGCGGTGCGCGCCCTGCTTCGGGACGGTCAGGAACGAACCGCCCCAGTTGCCCGCCTTGCCGGGAACCGAGGTGACGTCCCATTTGCCCGCCAATTCCGGTCCGCCCGCCTCTTCGATCTGGGTGAGCATCCACGCGGGACAGGTGATGGCGGCGAACCGGCTCTGCTTGATCGCCACCGTCCACGGCTGCGTGAACGTGGTGACCGCCGCCGTCTCCTTCTTCATCGCCATCCCACCTGCCAGCTCGAAAGCCTTGCGCACGTTGGGGTTCCTGTCCGCGACGAAGGTGTCGTCCTTGGCGAAGTAGTTCTCCTCCGCCTGGTTGAGCATCGCCGTGTAGATCGTGCCCGCCGAGTCGGCGAATTTGACGTCGTCCGGCGCCTTGGCGCTGAACCGCTCCCCGGTTTCGGCGAACTTCTCCCAGCTCGGCCACAGCGCGGCCACCTGATCGCGGTCGGTCGGCAGGCCGGCGTTCGCGAACAGGTCGCGGCGGTAGCAGAGGGCGAGGCTGCCCATGTCGGTGCCGAGGCCCATCACCAACTTTCCGCCGTCCGCGGTGCCCTGGTCCCATTTCCAGGCAGGCCAATTCGCCCGGAGGCCCTGCGCGCCGAATTCGGACAGATCGGTGAACTTGTCCGTGGATTGACGGAACTTGGGAAGGTACTGTTCCTCGATCGCGACGACGTCCGCGCTGCCGCGTCCGGCGCCGAGGCCGGTGGCGAGTTGCCGGTGGTGCGTCTCGAAGTCGGCCACCCGGTCCTCGACGGTGATGCCCGGATGCGCCTTCTCGTAGTCGTCGAAGAGTTTCTCGTACCCGAATTCGCCGAAGGTGGCGACGGTGAGCTTGATCGGGGCGCCGGATTCCGGCTCGCCCGAACAGCCGGTGAGCAGCAGCACGAAGGCCGTCAAGCCGGCCAGCACGCGGATCATGGTTCTCCTCGGTCGTACGGTGATGATGGCCTTCACGCGAGCCGTCTGTGTTATCGCCTTCACGCGAGCCGTCTGGGCAGCTGATCGCCGACGGTCAGCCGGGAATCCGCGTGCAGTTTGGTCAGCACCCTGGACACCAGCGACTGCACCGTCCTCCTCGGCAGGCTCAGCTCCGCGGCGATCTCGGGATTGGACAGTTTCGCCGCCACCAGCCGCGCGACCCGCAGTTCCAGCGGCGACAGCGCGCCGCTGTGCCGGGGTCCGCGCTCGGCGCGGCTCAGCACCCCGTAGCGGCGCAGCCGGTTTTCCGCCCGGCGGATGCTCCAGGCGGCGCCGACCGGCCCGAGCACCTCGCACGCCTCGGTGAGCGAGCGGGTGGCCGCCTCGAGGTAACCGGCGCGGCCGAGCAGTTCGGCGGCGTCCTCCAGCGCGGCGGCGAGCTCGATCGGCCGGCCGGCCTCGCGGTAATGATCGGCCGCGGCCAGCATGCCTTCGGGATCGCCGTCGATCAGCGCCCGGCATCGGGCGACGGCCGCGGTCGCCCTGGCGGGCACGGTCTCCTGGCTCGCCTCCTCGGCGCAGACGGCGAGCGCTTCCCGCGCGACGGCGTCGTTCCCGGCCGCGAGCGCGACGCGGACGACGTCGGGGAGCCATTGGTGGCGCAGCATCATCCTGGCGTAGTCGGGACGCAGCACCGGTGCGATCAACGTCAGCGCGTCGTCGAGTCCGCCGCGCTGTTCGGCGGCCATCGCCTGGGCCGCGAGGTAGAAGTCGCAGCTCTCCCGCTCGGACGAGTTCGACGGCGAATGCGCCTCGGCGGCTTCCAGATGGGCGCGGACCGAGACGCGTTCGCCCCGGTGGCCCGCGATGAGGGCGGCGACCCCGTGCAGCAACAGCGCGGCGGCGCCCGGCTCGCGCACCCCGTAGAAGGTGATCGCCGGGCCGTCTTCGGTGACCGAGTCCAGTTCGGCCAGTGCCTCGTCCCAGCGGCCGGTCCAGTAATAGTGCACGGCCGCCGAGACCTGCGGGCCGGTCGGCAGTCCGTGCCGGGCCGCCGTCTCGTACCCGGCGTGCAGCGTGGCGTCGGCCTCGTCGAGCCGGTCGAGGTTCTGCAGGGTGAAGAGGCGGTTGTCGAGCAGGTCGAAACGCAGGGTCGCCAGCTCGGCCTGATCACCGGTGGTCTCGAGCGCGGAGTCGATCGCGGTCAGCGCCCGGTCGTGCTCGCGGCGGATCGAATGCACGAGCCACAGCGTCTGCTGCGCGTGCGCGGCGGGATAGCGTTCGCCCGCTTCGACGGCTTCGGCGTGCAGGCCCCGGGCGATCCGTTCGGTCTCGTCGAGATCGTCGAGGGTGCCGCGCCGGAAGTTGGCGAGCAGGGTTCGGGTGCTGGTGCGCCACAGTTCCGGTATCGACGGGTCGTCCGCGGTGTCGGCGAGTGCCTCGATCGCGCCGGGCGTGTCGCCCCGGCGGTAGCGCAGCGCGGCGAGGAAATGCCGCATCTGCGCCAGATCCGCCTTGTCTTCGACCGTCTTCACCGCCTGCTCGGCTTCGGCCTCCGGTGCCTGTTCGAGGCGGAACAGCACCCGCACCAGCGCGGCGATCAGCGTCCCCCGCTGTTCGCGGGTGGGCACCCCGCCGTCGAGCGCGCCGCGGAGGAGATCGGCCGCGATATGCGGGGCGCGGTTGGACACCGCGACGTGGTTGGCGGTGAGCCAGCCCGCCAGCCACGGGTCGAACGGCACCGGCCCGGCCGCCAGCTGCTCGGCGACCCGTTTGATCGGCGCGCCCGCCCGCGCGAGCGACTCGGCGGCGCGCCGGTGCAGTGCGGCGCGGACCGGTTCGGCGATGCCGCCGTAGAGCGCCTGCCGCTGGAACGGATGGTGGAAGGCGAGTTTGTCGCCGGCGTACTCGATCACGCCCGCGGTGGTGGCCGGTTCCAGCTCCCGCAGGACCTCCAGCGGGCTCCTGCCCGCCAGTGTGGCGAGGTCCTCGACGGCGAATTCCGCACCCAGCAGCGAGGCGGTGCGCAGGATCTCGGTCGTGGCCGGGTCGAGGCATTCCAGCGTGCGGGCCACCGCCGCGAGCAGCGACCGGGGCGCGTTCTCGGTGCCGTCCAGCGTCACCTCGGCCACGCCCGCCTTGATCAGCAGAGCGCCGGTGCGCATCAGGTCGTGCGCGATTTCCCTGGCGTAGAGCGGGTTCCCGGCCGCGCGCCGGACCAGTGGGCGCAGGCTCGGCCCCAGCTTCGCCCCGAGTACCACCTCGAACACGGCGGCGATCTCGTCGTCGGTCAGCACCTCGACCGGCATGATCTCGCCGTCCCTCGCCTCGACCCCGCGACGCAGCCGGGCCAGGTCCGGGCGGCCGTGCCCGGTGCGCGTGGCGGCGACCAGCAGCAACGGCAGCTGGCGGCTGGCGGCGGCCAGCCGCTGCCACAGCAGCACACTGGCCTCGTCCGCCCAGTGGAGGTCGTCGATCACCAGCACCAGCGGGCCGGCCGCGCAGGTGTCGTCGACCAGTGCCAGCAGCTTGTCCACAGTGGACAGGATCGGGTCGGCGGGGCCCCAGTTCCCGTGCGCGGGCTCGGCGTGCAGCTCACCGGCCAGCTTGTCCTTGGCCGGATCCGCCGCGCCGTGGTGCACGCCGAGGCATTCCATGATCACCTGCAGCGGGAACCGTTGCTGGAGTTCGTCCGCCGCGGTCCAGGCGAGCTGGCAACCGCGGGCCGCGGCACCCGACAGCCCGGCGATCAACAGCTCCGATTTGCCGATGCCCGGTTCGCCTTCGAGCCAGACGGGACGCCCGCGGCCGGCGAGCACGTCGGTGACGAACCCGTCCAGCCGTTCGACCTGCCGGGTCCGGCCGGGCAGGTGGCTCTGGCCGCCGCGTTCGATCGCCTTGGCCACCGGCGGCGGCACGACCCGCACCGGGGGTGATTTCGAGTCGGTGACAGGCTTTTCAGTGCCGCTCAGGATGCGCTGGTGCAGGTCACGCAGCGGGGCTCCGGGTTCCACGCCGAGCTCGTCCCGGAGTATTCGCCTGGCCTCGCGGTAGGCGGCGAGAGCCTCGATCTGGCGTCCGCTGGCGTGCAGGGCACGCATGAGCGTCTCGTGCAGCGACTCGCGCAACGGATGTCGCCGCACCAGCGCGGTCAGCTCGGCCACCAGTTCACGGTGGTCACCGAGGCCGAGCAGCGCCGTGGCGCGCAGTTCGGTGCTGGTCAGCTGGAGTTCGGTGAGCCGGACGCGTTCCGCTTCGGCGAACGGACCCGGTACGCCGGAATAGGCCTCGCCGCGCCAGAGCCCGAGCGCCGTGGTGAGCCGCGCGGCCGCGCCACGCCGGTCGGCGTGGGCGAGCAGCCTCCTCGCCGCGGCGGCGTCCTGTTCGAACCGGTGGACGTCGAGCGACTCCCGGTCGAGCCGCAGCACGTAATTCGACCCGGACGAACGCAGCACCTCGTGCGCGTCGCCACCGGCCTTGCGGATCGCCCCGCGCAGACCGGAGACGTAGGTGTGAACACTGCCGGTGGCGCTGGCGGGCGCCGAGTAGCCCCAGACGTCCGAGATCAGCTCGCCGAGCGAGATCGCCTGTCCGCGGCGGGCGGCCAGGGTGGCGAAGACCGCGCGCTGACGGGCGGGCCCGAGCTTCAGTTCGACCTCGTCGAGCCAGGCACGAGGCGGCCCGAGCAGCTCGACGCGCAGCCCGTTCGTCACGCCGGCTCCATTTCTCGTCATGCACCGAAAGTGGCCGGATCACTACTGTGTCCCCGCAGTTTAGGACGTCCTCGGCGCGGTTCGGTCGCGCACCCGGGCGAGCGCGTGCAGCGGTGTGCACCAGGGCTGGGCGGGTGCGGCGTCCGTTTCGGGCAGCAGCAGCGCGGCGAGTTCGCCTGCCAGGTCCTGATGCTGTTCCTCGGTGAGATTCCGTTGGCGCGAAAGCAGATGGAGCAGTTCGACGGCGGGACCGTTGGGCAGCGCGCGAACGTTGTCGAGCACCCATCGCGGGATCCAGGGTGCTGTCAGTTCGTCACCGGACTGGAGCAGTTGCTCGGCGACGCGGTCCTCGGGCGCGCCGGAAGCCGCCATGGTCGCGGCGATCTCCTGGTGCAGTACGGCGCGGATGGCGGGCGGGGTGTTCGCGGCGAAGACCGAGGCCACCAGCGGAACACGGAACCGCAGGCGTTCTCCCTCGGATTCCAGCACACACGCGGCGAGCGCCTCTTCGACCGCTTCGCTGAGCGACGTCGGTTCGCGACCGGTGACGTCGGCAAGATCGGTGATCGTGAACGACGAGCCGAGCAACGCGGCCGAATGCAACGTTCGCTTGCACGCCGAGGAAAGCGTGGCGAGCTGGGCTTCCACCATGGAGGCGATCCGGCTGTGCGGCGCGGTGGTCGTCTCCCGGCCGTCCGCGAACTCGGCGAACAGTTCGCACAGGTAGCCGACGTTCCCGGCGGTGTACTCGGCGGCGAAGCCGAGGAAGTCCCGGCCGGGATCCCTGGCCAGTGTCTCTTCGGCGAGCGCGGCGACGGCCCGGGCGTCGAACGGCGGCAGCGAGACGATCTCACCGTCGAGGCGGGAGCGGAGGACGTCGAGCGGGTGGCGCCGGGGGAGCGGGCGCGCCGAGCCGATCAGCAGCAGCGGCAACCGCGCGGTGAGCCGGTGCAGCCGCTGCCAGGCGAGCAGGCTTTCCTCGTCGGCCCAGTGCAGATCTTCGAAGACGAGCACTCGCGGCCCGTCTTCGCACAGTTCGGTGACCGTTTTGCCGAGATCGTCGAGTGCCTCACCGCCGAGGCTGTCGGCGATGAGGTTCAGCGGGACCGCGCTGGTCAGTTCGTCGGCCGTGACCCAGCGCGTGCGGCTGGCCGCCGAGGCGAGGGCCTCCGACAGGAGCGTGCTCTTGCCGCTGCCCGCCTCGCCGTCCAGCCAGATCGTCCCGCCGCGGCCTTCGGTCAGCAGGGCGGACAGGTGCCGTCGCAGCCGGGCGAGTTCGAACTGGCGGCCGACGAAGATGGACGGCCGTCCGGGCAGCGTCGTCGTCGGCCGGTGCCGTTCGTCGCGGTGGTGCAGCGACGGATCGTCGTCCAGGACTCGCTGCCGCAGGGACAGCAGCTCCGGGCCCGGTTCGAGTCCGGACTGCTCGACGATCGTCTCGCGGGCGCGGTCGAACGCGGCCAGCGCCTCGGCCTGCCTGCCCGCCCGGAACAACGCGGTGACCAGCATGCGGTGCAGGCCTTCGCGCAGCGGATGGCGCTCGACCAGCACCGTGAGCTCGCCCACTAGTTCGCGGTAGCCGCCAAGGTGCAGCGCGACCTCGGCCTGGCGTTCGAGCGCGCTCATGCGCAGTTCGTCCAGCCGGGTGCGCTGGGTCTCGGCGAACGGGCCGGGGATCCCGTCCAGCGCTGACCCCCGCCACTGCCCGAGCGCGGAGCGCAGCGATTCCAGCTCCCGCTGACGCGCGCCGGTGAGCCGATGTGCGCGGGCGCGTTCCAGCTCGGCTTCGAAGACATGGACGTCGACCTGCTGCCTCGGCAGGTCGAGGCGGTAGCCGGCCCGGGTGGCGACGAGCGGTCCGCCCACCGGCTCCAACGCGCGGCGCAACGCGGAGATGTGGGTGTACACGATGCCGGTGGCGCTGTCCGGGGGCCGCTCACCCCAGACGGCGTCGATGATCTCCCGGCGGGAGACGAACTGACCGGCGTGCAGGGCGAGTGTGGCGAAGACCGCTTGCCGCTGAGCGGGCCCGAGGGCGATCTCGCCGGCGTCGGACCGGGCCGGGGGACCGCCCAGTAGCCGCACCGTCAGCGAGGAAACCTCGTCCATGACCTGCCGCCTGTGCGTCCGACTACCGAAAAAGGTCCTGCTCAGCGGAAAGCCTAGTGGCGCCGATGTGGGTTTCGCAATCAATCGGGCGGCCACCGTGTGGGTTTCGGCTGCCGGGCATTTACCGTTCTCGAATTTCGCCAATCTTGGACTGTCGGATGTCCGTTCATGTGCTTTTCACGGCCTGGACAGGTGACGGGCGAGCGGGCAGACCCGGACGTTCGCAGGGGCAAAGTGCCGTCCGGCGCTGGTGGAGGACATGCGCGGCTGTGCATGCTGTGCCGGTGAGTCAGGATCAGGAGCTGTTCGCCGGAGATGTCCTGCTCGGTCTCGCCCAGAACGGCAGGCTGGTGCTCGACGCCGACGAGGCCGAAGCGCGTATCACCGAGCTTCGGCGCACGCTGGCCTTCGGTCACGCCCTGCTCGCCGACCCGGACTACACCGGACCCGAGGCCAGGCTCCGCGAAATCCTCGACGAGCTGCCGAAGTACGTCCAGGCGTTTCAGCTGGCCACGAAGTCCTTCACGCCTCGTTGAGAACTCGTGGAGACTTCGTGAAGAGTTCCTTCGCAGACTGTGTCCCATCCGACTGGGGCCGCGGACAAGCGGAGGGGACGAAGTGGACACGGAAACCCGACAGATCACCGTGGCGGTGCACGCGCCCGACCCGATCACCACGGCGGGCGTGGCCAGCCAGCTGAGCACGCAGCAGGGGATCGGCATCCGGGACTGGGAGCGGCGCGCCGAGACCGACGTACTGGTGTTCGCCACCGAACGGCTGACGCCCGAGACCGTGCTCTGGTTGCGGCGGCTCGCCGCCGAGGACGGCAAACCGGTGGTGCTCGTGGTGAGCCAGATCGGCGAGGAGGAACTCGTACCCGCCATCGAATGCCGGGTGGTGGCGGTGCTGCCGCGTTCGGCCACGACCGGCGAACGGCTGGCGCACGCCGTCCGGGCCGCGGCCACCGGCGGTGGCGTACTCCCGCCGAGCCTGCTCGGCGAGCTGCTCAAACACGTCGAACGGCTCCAGCGCGAGGTGCTCGACCCGATGGGCGTCAACACCGCCGGGCTCACCACGCGGGAGATCGACGTGCTGCGGCTGATGGCCGAGGGTAAGGACACCGTCGAAATCGCCGGCGAGCTCAGCTACTCCGAACGCAGCGTGAAGCACATCATCCAGGGCATCACCGGACGGCTGAAGCTGAAGAACCGGCCGCACGCCGTCGCGTACGCGGTGCGGGCCGGGGTCATCTAAGGCCCTTACCTTCGTCAGCTGACGTGATTCGCGTGTCTGGAGACCGAACTCGTGTGATTGAAGACGGAACACGCGTGTTTGGCGAGCGAACACGTGTGTTCCGGCTGGAGACACGTGAGTTCCGGCTTCAAGCACGCGTCTTGCGGCGCCGTGCCGGTCCGGCGTTCGGTGACGACGGCCGGTTCGAGCGCGGGACACCGGCCCGAAAGCCGCGACGGTCAGGCCGCGAGTGGTCCGAAGACCAGGGTGCCCGGCGCCTCGGCGTCGTCACCTGCCCAGAACTCCAGCCACAGCGCGGCGAACTCGTCCCGGGACAGCATTCCGTCGCCGTCGGAATCCAGCAGCGGGAAGGTGGCTTCGGTGTCGGTGGGGCGGCCGTTCCACACTTCGATCAACTGGTGATATTCCGCCGCGGAGATCAGGTCGTCGCGGTTCTCGTCGACAGCCTCGAACATCGCGTCGGCGGTCGCGGTCACGGCCTCGGGCGTGTCCGGCAGCTGGTCCACCACCAGCAGGACCTCGTCGAGAGTCACCTTGTCGTCGCGGTTCAGATCCGAGGCCGCCAGCAACGTCGTCCACCAGCTCAGCATGATGCCGGTCAGGCGGCGCTCATCACCCGGCCCGCGCCGCCGCGCCCAGCGTTCGGCCAGCGCCTGGAAGTCCCGCTCCTGAAGGAAACCGTCGCCGTCGGCGTCCATCGCGGCGAAGACGCCCGAAATCTTGCGTCGTTGCAAGTCGCTAGCCATGCGTCCGAACGATAGAACCGGGCGCAGTAAGGCACATCGGCCATTCAGGGGCACGACGGGCCACGATCGGGGGAAGGCGAGGCCGAACGCCATTCGCGGCCGCTCATGCCCGGACCGCGTCGACATCGAAACTGCACCGGACGACGACGGTAAGTAAATGTGGTGGTAATGGCGAGGCAATTGCCGCGAGAAAGATGATCGATCCGCGTATTCGGGGAATCGAAATATGCGCCGCTGTGAATCGCGGAGCCGACAGGCGCGGCACACGCGGAACAAGTATCGCCGTACGCTGAACAGGGCCGAAAGTTCGTATAACGACCTACACCCGGAGGTGGCGGATGACAGCCGACATCGAGCGGGCGGCGCACGCCTACTGCCCCGTCTGCAACCCGGATCCCGGCATCGGCGAACGGGTCACCGCGCTCTGCGGGGCCGCCCATCCCTACTGGGGCCGTCGCGAACGGCCGGTGAACAACTGCCCGTCGTGCGAGGCCGTCGTCGCGAAGACGATGTACCCGTGCGGCCATACGGGTGGCGAGAGATGAGGGCCACAGTGAATACGCCGTTTCCGGAAGCGAAATCCGGGTACTCCGGAGGCAGCGGACAACGAAGGGAGGCCCTAGATGAACGACAAGGCCGAGAACAAGGTCGAAGAACTCAAGGGCAAGGCCAAGGAAGCCGTCGGGGACGCCACGGACAACGAGCAGTGGCAGGCCGAAGGCAAGGCTGAGCAGGGCAAAGCCAACGTCAAGCAGGCCGGCGAGAAGATCAAGGACGCCGTGAAGGGCGTCCGCGACTGACCTGCGGGCTGCTAGCGCGTGAAGGCCTCCTTCCCTCCGGCTCAGCCGAGGGAAGGAGGCCTTCACGCTGCGGTACCGTCCGGATCACGGACTTCCGGGATTTCGACGGCATCAAGGTGTCGCCCGGTCTAACGTCCTTCGCTGCCGGGCTCGGTTTCGCCTTGAGCGGAACGGCGTACGCGCGGCCCGGCGCGATGTCACGATGATCGTATGGCGGACATCCTCCCTTTCCAGCAGAAGCGCCCCGAACCGGAGCCGCTGTGGCGTGACGTCCTGGGCCGGAGCCTGCGCGCCGCCAGGGAGGAACAGGGCGGCCGCCTCGTCGACGTCGCGGAACGTGCCGGGATCTCGCCGCAATACCTCTCCGAAATCGAGCGCGGCCGCAAGGAACCGTCCAGCGAGATGATCGCCGCGGTCACCGGCGCCCTCGGACTCGATTTGGCGGACCTGCTCTTCGGTATCGCGGGCACGATCAGCCGGGGCGGCAGCACGGGCCTCGCGGTCGGCCGCCGCCCGCGAGGGCCCGTGCTCATGGCAGCTTGAGGCGCTAAGCACGTTCGTCGAGGACGCGGTCCGCGAGTCCGTAGGCGACGGCGCCCGCCGCGTCGAACACGCGGTCCCGGTCGGTGTCGTGCCGGAGATCCGAAACGGCACGGCCGGTGTGCGCGGAAAGGATCTCCTCCAGCTGCGTCCGCACCCGCACGACCTCGTCCGCTTGCAGGATGAGGTCCGGGATGGTGCCGCGACCCTGTGCGGCGGGCTGGTGCAGCACCACCCGGGTGTGGGGCAGCACGAACCGGTGCCCCGCCTCACCCGCGGCCAGCAGGATCGCGCCGGCCGCGACCGCCTGGCCGACACAGGTCGTCGCCACCGGCGCCTTGATGAAGCGCATCGTGTCGTACAGCGCGAGCATCGCCGACGGGTCGCCGCCCTCGGTGTTGATGTAGAGGTTGATCTCCTGCTCGGGGTTGTCCGCCTCCAGGTACAGCAGTTGCGTGATGAGGGCGTTCGCCACGCCGGAGTCGATCGCGGTCCCGAGATAGATGATCCGCTCGGACAGCAGATGCGAGTAGACGTCCATGATCCGCTCGCCGGCGGGACTGCGGGAGATGACGTTGGGGATGGTGTAGGTGCTCATGCGCCCGCACCCCTTTCCGTGCCGAGGCCGAGTTTGTGCGTGCGGACGGGGACGACCTGGTCGAGGCTCTCGACGATGTGGTCGATGAAGCCGTATTCGCGCGCCTGCTCGGTGGTGAACCAGCGATCGTGGAGGGAATCGGTGAAGAGCCGGTCGATGGGCTGCCCGGTGTCGTCGGCGATGAGGCCCAGCACCGTGTCCCGCGTGTAGCGGAGGTCGTCCGCCTGCACCTCCACCTCGACGGCCGAACCGCCGATACCCGCCGAACCCTGGTGCATCAGGATCCGCGCGTGCGGCAACGCGAACCGTTTACCCGGGGTGCCCGCGGAAAGCAGGAACTGCCCGGCACTGCACGCCAGCCCCAGCGCGAGGGTGGCGACGTCGCATGGCACGAGCCGCATCACGTCGCGGATGGCCAGCATCGAAGGGACCGAACCACCCGGCGAGTGGATCCACAACGCGATGTCCTTACGGGGATCCTCGCTCGCCAGTGACAGCAGCTGGGTGGTGAGGACCGTGCCGTTGTCGTCGTCGAGCGCGCCGTCGAGGACCAGTACACGCTGGCTGAAGAACCGTTCCCGGAGCCGTTGGTCGAAGAGTGGCTGTTTCTCGTAGTCGGTCATGCCCCGACCATGCCGCCGGGACGCGGGCGTCCGCCGGTTTCTCTGCTCTGAGCGGATCAGCCCACAGCAGGACGCTTGGCCGGGACCAACCAGACGACGCCCGCCAGGACGACGGCGAAGACGAGAACGAGGACATCGAGGGTGAGACCCGGCTGAACAGGAAGGCCGAGGTGATCCCGATCGTCGCCGAGGAAAGTCAGCAGACCCAGCGAGAGGAGCGTCAGCAGCGCGGAGACGCTGAGCATGAGCTGCCCCGCCCGGACCTTGGCGAGCAGGCTCGCGCCACCCGCCACCGCGGCCACGCCGGCGAGGACCAAGCAGATGTCTCCCAAAGAGATCAACGGATGCAAGAACTCGAAGAAGTAATACGCCTGATGCACCAGCATCGCGTTCGCGAGCAGTGCGAAGCCGAGCACCATGCCCGCCACCCCCGCCAGGACCGCGAACACGGAGGGCGTGGTCAGTCCGGGGCGCGGCGGCGCGGGCGGGATCGGCACGGGGGTTTCGATCCCGTTCGCGGCCTGGGCCAGCAGTGGGAGCGCGTGATCCGGCAGCATGCGCGCTTGCGGCGCCTTCGCCAGCAGCCCGCGGAGGACGTCCGCGAGCGGCCCGAACGTCCGGTCGAAGGACGGCTGCTCGTTGACGACGGCGTACAGCGTGGCCGCGACGTTCGCCCGTTGGAAAAAGTTCCTGCCCTCGCTCGCGCTGAGCAGGGTCACGCCGAGCGACCAGAGATCCGAGTAGGGAGTGCCTTCGTGTCCCGCGATCGTTTCGGGGGCGAGGAAGGCCGGGGTACCTGTCGGGTCGAGGGCCTTGGCGATCCCGAAGCCGGTCAGTTTCACCGCGCCGTCGGGCCCCACCAGGATGTTCGCGGGCCGCACGTCCCCGTGCACGATGCCCGCCGTATGCGCGGCGGCGAGCGCGCCGAGCACCCTTCCGCCGATTTCGGCCACGAACCTTGGCCGCATCGGACCCGAAGCCACCAGCTCCTCGAAGGTCCGTGCGTCCACCAGGTCCATCACGAGGAACGCCGTCCCGTCCGCCACCACGACATCGTGGACGGGCACCACCGACGGATGATCCACGACGACGCGGGCTTCTCGCTGGAGCCGCTCCACGAGGGCGGGCTCGTGGGTGGGAAGCGGCAGTTCCTTGATCGCGACCTGGCGGCCGTCCGGCCCGTCCTCGCCACGCCACAGCACGGCCGTCCCATCGCGACCCAGCTCCTCGAGCAGGGTGTAGCGCTCGGCGATCGTGCGTGAAACTGCCGTCACAGTGGCTCTCCTCGAAATTCCGCAGGGTCTTCGAGGCACGCTAACCAGCGCTCATGACAAAACGATGAAATGGCCGTTCATCCATTGAGGACGTACGCGGCTGGATATATTCACAGTCATGCTGACCCTGGTGGCCCTGGTCGACGACCCGGATCTCGAACTGCGGGTGGTCGTCCCCGGCCGCGACGGGGCGCTGACCGAGCAGGTGCTGTGGGTGCACAACACCGAGCTGCCCGATCCCGGTCCGTATGTGCGCGAGCACGAGGTCGTGCTGACCAACGGCCTGTGGCTGGACCGAGTCACCCCGGCGGAGTTCGTCGCACGAGTGGTCGGTGCCGGAGCGGCGGGGCTCATCTTCGGGCTGCGCGTGGAGCAACGCGACACCCCTCCGGAGCTCGCCGAGGCGTGCCGGGAAGCGGGGTTGCCGCTGCTGGAGATCTCGGTGGCGGTGCCGTTCACGGCGGTCACCCGCGCGGCGGCGGCGATCCAGGCCACGGACCGGCAGAACGCGCTGATGTCGCTGGTACGCCGAGGGGACGAGCTGACCTCGGCGCTGTCGAGGGGTGCGGGCACGTCCGGGGTGCTCGCGGTTCTCCGCCGTGAGCACGAACTGCCGTTGGCGGTCGTGGACCGGATGGGCCGGGAGCTGGCGTCCGCCGGCGCCGAACTGGACGCCGGCCAGTCGCGTGCCGCGGCGGAGGCCTTGGCCGGGCATCCGCCGCCGCTGGAGGCGGACCTCGGCGCGGGGACGCGGGCGGCGTTGTTCCCGGTGGGCGCGATCGGCGACGCGGACGCGGCGCTGCTGTGCCTGCGTCCCATGGCCGACCTGACGCGCGAGGAGCGGGACGCGCTGGAGCAGACCGCCCGCTACCTCAGCCTGGAGGTGGCCCGGCATCAGGCGGTGCAGGCGATCGAGATGCGGTTCGCCGTCGAACTGCTGGACATGGTGCTCTCCGGCGCGCAACGCGTCGCGGAGGTGCCCGGCAGGTTGCGTGCCTTCGGCGTCGACCCGGACGGGCCGCTGGCGGTGATCGCGCTGGCGTTCGCGGGTGACGACGCCGCGACCCCGCCGGGGATGGCGGAGGCCGTGACGGACTTCCTGCTGGCGGACGGGCTGCCCGCGGTCGTGGCGGCGGGCAGCCAGGACGTCGTCGCGGTGCTGCCGTTCCGGTCGGGAAGGCAGTCGCCCGCCGCGTTCGCGCCCCGGCTGGCGGCGGCGGTGTCGCACCGCCTCGACGGCGGGCGGGTGGTCGTCGGGCTCGCCGATCCCGTGTCCGGAGCGGCCGGACTGCGTGTGCCGTTGTCGCGCAGCCGCGAAGCCTGCCGCGTGCTCCGCGGCAGGCGTGGCGGGCCGGTGGCGGCGAGCTTCGCCGAGCTGGGCAGCTACCGGCTGCTGCTCGAGTCGCACGACGAGCAGTGGCGGCACACCTTCGCCGACGCCCTGCTCGGCCCGCTGCGCGAGCACGACCGCGTCCGCGACGGCGACCTGGAAACGACCCTCCGGGCGTTCCTCGATCACGACGGCCAGTGGGCGGCCACCGCCGCGGCGCTGTACGTGCACGTCAACACCTTGCGCAACCGGCTGGCCAAGGTCACCGAGCTGACCGGCCGTGACGTCGGGAGGACCGCCGACAGGGTCGACCTGTTCCTGGCGCTGGAGGCGGCTCAGTCCGGATAGACCGCCGGATCGATTTCGAGGCGCCGCAACGGTTCCACGGGCAAGGCGGGGTCGGCCAGCGCCGCGGCCGCCACG
The DNA here is from genome assembly GCF_055588925.1 of Amycolatopsis sp. NPDC041971. Lineage (NCBI taxonomy): Bacteria > Bacillati > Actinomycetota > Actinomycetes > Pseudonocardiales > Pseudonocardiaceae > Amycolatopsis > Amycolatopsis sp. NPDC041971. The sequence continues at coordinate 201,350 of NZ_JBVJCE010000005.1, forward strand.
TCCCGGCACCGCGCGAACCGCACGTCGCCGAGGCCGAGCCCGAACTCGATGAGCGAACGCACCGCGGCCAGTCGTCCCGGCCTGCCTGACAGGAACGGATGCAGGCACAGGTTGAACAGGCAGCGATAGCGGCGCATCGCGTCCAGTTCCGCGCGCCACATCTCCAAAACCCGCACCGGGGAGGTGATCACCGAACCGATGTGCGGCGCGGGAAGGAACGCGTACTGCTCCCAGTCGTCGAGCGACCAGTGCACCGGCAGCTCCGCGATCCGGCCCGCCCCGGTGTCGATCAGGTACGGCCGGTCGTCGGCCATCAGCGACGAGTCGTAGCTCAACCCGTACTCGGCCACCAGCGCCGGAGTGTCCCAAGTGGACTCCCAGCCCGCCGCGCGATGCCCGCTGATCTCGATGCCCTGCGCGGCGAAGACCGCCATGCCCCGTTCGAAATCGGCGCGCTGCTCCGCGGCGGTCATCGCGGTCGGCGGCCGGTGGCTGTAGGAGTGGTGGGCCACCTCGTGCCCGCGCTCCACGATCGCCGCGGCGAGGCCGGGCCGCTGTTCGGCGACCCAGCCCGGTACGAAGAACGTCGCGGGCACGGCCAGTTCGTCGAGCAGGTCGAGGATGCGCGGCACCCCGACCCGGGGCCCGTACGCCTGGTGGGACATGGTCGAGAGGTGGTCGGCGTAGCCCCGCCCGCGCGCGAGGATCGGGGACTCCGCGTCCACGTCGAAGGTCAGGGTCGCCACCGCGGCCGCGCCGCCGTGCCAGCTTGGTTCCGTCACGCTTGCCGACTCTCCCGCCAGCGGCGCGCGTTCGCCACCGTGACCGTCGGGGAGACCATCGCCCGGTCGAACTCGGCCAAGGGTTCCGCCGCGGCGACGCGGGCGGGCAGATCGGGGTTGGCCAGCGCGCCGTGCCCGAGTGAGAGCAGGTCGGCGTGCCCGCCGACGAGGACCTCGTGCGCTTGGGTGAGGTCGTGCATCCCACCGTTGGCGATCACCGGCAGCCCGGTGACCTGCCGGGCGAATGCGGTGATGGTGCCGCCGTCGGCCAGCTTCGCCGTTTCGAGCCAGTTCCGGCCCTCGCTGGCGATGTGGAGATATTGCGCGCCCGCCTCGGCGACCGCGGCGAAGATCACCTCGGCGTCGTCCCGGCCGCCGGGCCAGCGGTAGGTGAAGTCGTTGACCTTCGTCTGCGACAACCGCACACCGGTCACCAGTTCGGGCACGGCCTCGGCGACGGCGGTCACGACACGGGCGGTCAGCCGGATCCGGTTCGCGACCGGTCCGCCGTAGGAGTCGGTGCGGTGGTTGGTGTAGCCGGTGAGGAACTGGTCGAGCAGATAACCGTTGGCCGCGTGCACCTCGACGCCGTCGAACCCGGCCTGGCGGGCACGCGCGGCCGCGGCCGCGAAGCCGTCGACGACGTCGTCGATCTCGGCGGTGGTCAGCTCACGGGGGACCGGCCACGGACCGGAGCCGCCGTACGCGCGCATCATCTCCCCGCGCGGCTGGACGGCCGAAGGAGCGACGGTGTGGTCTCGATGCGGATTTCCCTGGGAGATCGCCCCAGCGTGCATGAGCTGGGCGATCATCCGGCCGCCCGCCGCGCGTACTCCGGCGGTGACCACCCGCCAGCCCGCGACGTGCTCGTCCCGCGCGAGGCCCGGCTGGTTGAGGTAGCCCTGGCTGGCCGCGCTGTCGGGGTAGGTGCCCTCGCTGAAGACCAGTCCGAAGCCGCCGCGGGCGAATTCGGCGTAGTAGTCGGCCATCTCGCCGGTCGGGGTGCCGTCCGGGCTCGCCGAGACGCGGGTCATGGGGGCGACGGCGTACCGGTTGCGCAGCGCGAGGCCGCCGAGCGTGGTCGGGGCCAGCGCGGGATGGGCGTGTTCGACGGTCGTGGTCATGACGGGTTTCCTCCATTGTGGATGGTTTCGATGGCGAGCGGGGTGAGCCCGGCGTCGCTGATGCGCACGAGATCCTGCGGGCAGGCGGAGACCACGACGACGCAGTCCATCTCGGCGCGCAGGGTCACCGCGTCGCCGGGCCGCGAGTTCGCGGTCAGCCAGTTCAGGCGTCCGCCCTCGCCGACCGGGATACGCATGAAGACGTTGATCGGCTGCGGCGTCGGGCCCGTGAAGCTCAGGCCGGCCTCGTCCAGCGCCTCACGCAGGTTCGCGGCGCAGGACCGGTGACCCGGAGCGCCGAGCGCGGCGTACCGGGCGGGGTCGCAGGCCGGGATGAGCATGTCGTGCTCACCGGGTGAGGTGTCTTCGACCAGGGTCAGGATCGGGCGGCGCAGGTCGGTCAGGAAGGACTCGCCGACCGCGGGGAACAGCCGGTCGACCCCGGCGCGGGTGTGCGCCGCACTGTGGTGCTCGATCAGTTCGGCCCCGGTGTCGGTGAACGCGAACACGTCGCCGACCTGGCCCCCTTCGACGTCGACCACCCGGACGAGGTCTCCGGCGGCCACCCGGACGGCCTTGGCGGTGCCCGGTGGGACTTGCGTTCTGCTCATGCCACTAGCAAACCGGTGAGCGGGGGTTGCTCGCCATGGAGAAACCTCCATGGTTGCAAGTGACGGATGGAGAAATCTCCAGGTGAATGACTGTTCCTCGCTCGTCCATCGTCGACCAACGAGCTGGTCCGGAGCTTTCACAGATAGTTTCGACTTTGACCATTTTCGCGAAGCAGGGTTAGTGTTCGGCGATGGAAGACGTGGACGCGGCCGGGTTCGACTTCTGGTCGTTCGTGGCGCTGGCGAACCGGCGGCTCGCGCAGGAGTACGGCTTCCGGCACCAGTTGGCGACCGAGGTGCTACTGACCCTCAATCGCGCCTCCGACCTGGTGACCTACGACCTCGAAGCCGCGGTGCACCGGCCACGCGGCCGGTCGTGGTCGGCGTTCCGGCTGCTGTTCGTGGTCTGGCTCGCCGGGCCGCTCGAACCGACCGGCGCGGCCCGGCTGACCGGGATGAGCCGGGCGGCGGTGTCGAATCTGGTCAAGACGCTGGTCGCGGAGGGGATGCTCCACCGGGTCCCCGACGAGCGCGACGGCCGTTCGGTGCAGTTGTCGCTGACCGAGGCAGGGCACGAGGAGATGGTCTCGGTCTTCCGCGAGCACAACGAGCGCGAATTCGGCTGGACGAACGCGTTGACCGAGACCGAACAGCGCATCCTCGTCATGCTGCTGGGCAAGCTGATCACGAGCCGCGCCGAGTTCGGCACGCGAAGCCGCAAGTAGGCCTTCCCGTCGCGAAGACGACCGGACTACCCTGCCCGAAGGGTAGTCAAAGTGTGAACTAAATCGGCGAGGAGGAGACCATGGTGGACGGCGGACGGATTCCCGCGCTCTTCGCCGGGCTGTGCGACGACGCCGCGGTGTTCCCGCCGGGGCTGGCGCCGCTGCCGGACGCCGTCGCGGCGCACGACGAGCACATCTCCGCCTGGTACGCCGACCTCGTCGGGCCGCTGGTGGTCGCCGCCACTGCCCTCGGCGCCCTCGCCGAAGTCCTGGGTGATCGGGAGACCCCGCTGCCGGTCTCGGTGACCCTGCCAGGTGGGCCCGCCCAGCTCGACGGTGTGCTCGAAGCCGTCGCCTCGCTGCCGGTGAACCTCGACGCGCTCGAGATCGCAGTCCCGGAGGGAAGGGGACCGGAAGAGGTGCTCGCCGCGCTTTCCGGCGCCACCGCACCGGTTTTCGTCGAGATCCCGCGTGACGACCGGCGTCTCCCGCTGTTGACCGCCCTCTCCGGCACCGGCCACCGCGCGAAGTTCCGCACCGGTGGCGTCCGGGCCGACCTGTACCCCGGCGAAGCCGAACTCGCCGCCGCGGTCCGGGCGGCCGTCGGGGCGGGCGTTCCGTTCAAGGCCACCGCCGGGTTGCACCACGCCCTGCGCAACACCGATCCGGAGACCGGCTTCGAACAGCACGGCTTCCTCAACCTGATACTCGCCACCGACGCCGTCCTCACCGATGGTGACGCCGAGGCCGTTCTCGCCGAACGAGACGGCGCCGTCATCGCCGGACGGCTTCCGGCACTGGACGCGGATCGCGTCGCCGCCGTCCGCGCGGCGTTCACGTCGTTCGGCACCTGCAGCATCACCGACCCCCTGACCGAACTGGCCGGACTCGGCCTGCTCGAGGCACCCCGAGGAGAGGCATGACCACGATCGACATCCCCGCAGGCTCGCTGTTCGGGATCGACAACCTGCCGTACGGCGTGTTCTCCGTCGAGGGGGATTCCCCGCGCGTCGGCGTGCGCGTCGGTGACTCCGTTCTCGATCTGGCCACGGCGCTCGGCGAAGACGTCTTTGCCGCGCCGTCGCTGAATCCGTTCATGGCGCAGGGATACGACCGCTGGGTGGCGGTCCGGGAGCGGATCCGCGACCTGGTCAGCGGCGAAGTCCCCGACGGCGCGGTCCATCCCGTCGAACGGGTGACCCTCCACCTGCCGATCGAGGTCGCGGACTACGTCGACTTCTACGCCTCCGAGCAGCACGCCTCGAACGTCGGCAGGTTGTTCCGTCCGGACGCGGAACCGTTGCTGCCCAACTGGAAGCACCTCCCGGTCGGTTACCACGGGCGGTCCGGCACGGTCCTGGTCTCCGGTACGGACATCGTGCGCCCCAGCGGCCAGCGCAAGGCTCACGCCGACGCGGCGCCGGTGTTCGGTCCGAGCACGCGGCTGGACATCGAGGCCGAGATGGGCTTCGTCGTCGGCACCGGAACCCCGCTGAACACCCCGATCACCCCGGAGGCCTTCCCCCGCCACGTTTTCGGCGCCGTCCTGCTCAACGACTGGTCGGCCCGCGACATCCAGGCGTGGGAATACGTCCCGCTGGGCCCGCACCTCGGCAAGAGCTTCGCGACGTCGATCTCCCCTTGGGTGGTGCCGATCCTGGCACTGGAGGCCGCGCGGATCCCGCTGCCAGGCCAGACGGATCCGGAGCCGCTGCCGTACCTGCGGGAGAGCGACCCGTGGGGCCTCGACATCGACCTGGTCATCGAATGGAACGGCGAAGAGGTCAGCCGCCCGCCCTTCCGCGAGATGTACTGGTCGCCGGCGCAGATGCTCGCCCACCTGACGGTCAACGGCGCGTCGTCGCGCACGGGCGACCTCTACGGCTCCGGCACGATCTCCGGACCGGAGAAACACCAGCGCGGCGCGTTCCTCGAATTGTCCTGGGGTGGCAAGGAACCGCTCACGGTCAAGGGGGAGGAGCGCACCTTCCTGCTGGACGGCGACGAGGTCGTGATCACCGGGACCGCGCCCGGTGCGAACGGCTCGCGGATCGGGTTCGGCGAGGTGCGGGGACGGGTGCTACCCGCGAAGTGAGCTGAAGGTGCGTCGTCCTGTTGCGCTCTCGCGGCCGCAACAGGAAACCACTGCCGCACACCGCCTCAGGACGAGATCCTGGATGGGCCGGACCTCCCGGCACTCGTTCCCGGAAGGCGGACGCACCGTGAAACTCGTAGTCAGCGTGCTCGGCTTGGCCAAGTTCTTGTTCTGGCTCATAGCGATCGTCGTCGTGTGCGGCTTCGTCGCCGGCGCCGGTAGCGTCGGCGACGTTCACCCGGCGTCGTCCGACCGGCGTGCTGTTGTGCAGCCGACCTCCGGTTCCCCCTTCCCCCGTTAGCCGCGTGTCAGGAAGGCAGCGGTGCGAGCCGCACTCGAGGTCGCCACCCGGCGTCGTGAGGAAACCGTCGAGCGACTGGTCGTCGGTGGCAGAACGTGCCACAGCCAACGCTCAGTCACCTGGAATCCCGTTCGGCGGCGGCGCGTCGTTCGCCGCCGAGTCGTCCGCCTTGATGGGCGCGTCGCCGAGATCGGTCACCAGCACCGGCGTCAGATCCTTGCCGGCGCCGCCCTTGAGTTCGACCACCGACATACCGGAGATGCCCAGGTGGCTGTCGCCGGAGTAGCGGAACGGAGCCAATCCCGGTCCCTCGAACGTCTTGCCGGACTGCTGGATCACCTCGACGAGGCGCTCGCGCGTCAGGTCCTTTCCGGCCGCCTGCAACGTTTGGACGAACGTGTACGCCTGCGCCATCCCGTAGATGCGGTAGTTCGTCAGGTCGCCGCCCTTGCCGTGCGCCTTCCAGATGTTCTGCCACAGCTTGGTCCACGCGTTGTCCGGCGCGTCGACACCCGGCAGGTACTCGGTGGTGACCACGCCGTCGATGAGTGACGCGCCGTTGGTCACCTTGCCTTCGGAGAACCGCGCGAGCAGTGAGCCGACGAGCGCGGGATCGGAGCCGACGTTGCTGTAGAACCACTTCGGCTTGAACCCGATCTTCAGCGAAGCCAGCTGTGAAAGCGCGGTGTACGACGGAACGGTGAAGCCCAGCACCAGATCCACGCCCGCGGCCTTGAGTTTTGCGATCTGCGGCGCGATGTCGGTGTTGCCAGGGGAGTACTTCGCGACCTCCACGATCTGGTCGCCGAGATAACGCCGGGCGCCCTTCTCGCCGTCACGGCCGAAGTCGTCGTCCTGGAGGAACAGGCCGATCTTGGCGTTCGGCAGGTTCTTCCGCACCCAGTCGCCGACGATCTTGCCTTCGATCTCGTAGTCCGGCTGCCAGCCGAAGGTGACCGGCGCCTTCTTCGGATCGTCGCCCCAGCGCAGCGAACCCGACGACACGAACAGGTCCGGCACCTTCGAGGTGTTCAGGAACTCGACGACGGCGCTGTGCGTCGGCGTGCCGAGGCCGCCGACCATCGCGAAGATCTCGTCCTTGAGCACCAGTTCGTTGGTGACGGCGCTGGTGTTGGTCGGGTTGTAGCCGTCGTCCTTCACCACGAACTCGATCTTGCGGCCGTTGACGCCGCCGTTCGCGTTCACGTAGTCGTAGTAGGCCTGGTGCCCGCTCGGAATCTCGCTGTAGCCCGGCGCGGCGACGCCGGTCAGCGGGAAATGCGCGCCGATCTTGATGGTCGTGTCGGTGACGCCGACCGTCGAGCCCTTCTGTTCGCCCTCGGGTCTGCCGCCCGCGCCGCAGGCGGCGGTGACCGTGACGGCCAGGAAGACGGCCACGGCCCTGGTCCAGCGTTTCATGAACTTCTCCTCAAGTGGACGAGTTTCCGCAGCCCGCCGGCGAGACCGGCGGGGGCGAGCAGCACGATCAGGACGGTGACCAGGCCGTAGATCAACGGCGCCAGATGCGCGGCCTGCACGTCGGACAGGCCGAGATCCGTCCCCGCATCGGTCACCAGCGGTGGCAGGAAGGTCAGCAGCGCGGCCCCGGCGAGCGCTCCGGTGAGGCTGCCGAGACCGCCGAGCACCACCGCGGACACCAGCAGCAGCGACAACGTCAGCGCGAACCCGCTCGGCGCCGCGAGCCGTGCCGACAACGCCATCAGCGCTCCGGCCAGCCCCGCGCATCCCGAGCTGACGACGAACGCCCGCACCCGCGTGCGGCCGAGGTCGATCCCGGCCAGTTCGGCGGCCACGTCCTCGTCGCGCACCGCCCGCCAATCACGTCCGACCCGGCCGCGGGACAGGTTCGCCAGCAGTACGAACACGAGGATCACCGCGAGCCACGAAAGATAGGCGAGATAACGGATCGACGTGAGATCCTGGCCGGTGACGAAGTACGCGGCGTCGGCCAGCCGGCCGGGTATCTCCGGCATGCGCACGGGCAAGCCCTGCTCGCCGCCGAGCGCTTCGCCGAAGAACAACGGGATCCCAGGTACGGCGACAGCGAGCGCGAGCGTCGCCCCCGCGAGATACGGCCCGTGCAGCCTGGCCGCGGCGACCCCCACGAGCGCCCCGACGGCGAGCGTGATCACCATCGCCAGCAGCAGGATCACCGGCAGCGGCAAGATCGCCGACTTCAGCAGGAGCGCCGTCGAATACGCGCCGACGGCCATCAACGCGCCATGCCCGAGCGAGAGTTGCCCGTTGAGTCCGGTCAGGACGGTCAGGCCGCCCGCGGCGATCGCGAGGTACGCCATCGTGGTGAATTGCGCGGTGAGGAACGGTCCGGAGTTCTCCAGGACGAGTACGACGACGACCAGCGCGGCGAGCGCGCCCGGCAGATGACCGCGCAGCACGTCAGACCCTCCGTTCACGGACGCCGGCGAACAGACCACCGGGTTTGAGCAGCAGCACCGCCATGAGGAGCACGAGCGCGGCGAGTGGCACCAGTTCCGCGCCGACGTAACCGCTCACGAGGCTCAACGACAGGCCGAGGAAGACGCCGCCGACGACCGCGCCGACCGGGCTGTCCAGCCCGCCTAGCACGGCGGCGACGAAGCCGTACACCACCACACCGTCCATATAGGACGGATGGACGAGGCCGCCGCCGGCGATCAGCAGGCCCGACAGCGAACCGGCGAGAGCGGCCAGCGCCCAGCCGAGGGTGAGCATCCGCCCGACCCGCACACCGAGCAGGCGGGCCACCTCCCGGTCGAACGCCGCCGCCCGCATCCGCAGGCCCAGATCGGTACCGCGGAAGAGCACCACGAGCCCGATCAGCACCACGCCGACGGCGGCGATGGTGAACACGCCGAATCCGGTCAGCGCGATCGTCGTGTCGCCGACCCGGAACCCGGTGAGCCCGAACGGCGCCGGGAAAGACCGGTACCGCGAGCCGAACACCAGCGCAGCCAATGCGTGCAACACGATGAACAATCCCAGGGTGAGGATCACGGCGTTGATCTCGGCCTTGCCGTCGACGAAGCGGACGACGAAACGTTCCACCAGCGCGCCGAGCACGAGCCCCGAAAGCAGGGCCACGGCGAAACCGGCCCAGTACGACCAGCCCGCGTCGATCAGGACCAGCGCCACGTAGGTGGTGATCATCGCCATCGGCGCCTGCGCGAAATTGACGATCCGCGTCGCCCGCCAGATCAGCACCAGCGCCAGCGCGAACGCGGCGTACACCGCACCCAGCGTGAGGCCGGTGAGCGCGGTGGTGAGCAGTTGCTGCACAGGGCTCCCTTTCAGAATCCGAGGTAGGCGTGCCGGAGGCCGTCGTCCGCGACGAGCGCGGCCGCGTCCCGCCGGACGACGACCTCGCCGAGGTTGAGCACGACGCCGTGGTCGGCGATGGACAGCGCGCTGCGCGCGTTCTGCTCGACCAGGACGACGGCGAGTCCTTCGTCGTGGACGAGACCACGCAGCAGGCCGAAGATCCGCGCCACGATCCGGGGCGCGAGCCCCAAGGACGGCTCGTCGAGCAGCAGCACCTTCGGCCGGGAAAGCAGCGCGCGGCCGATGACCAGCATCTGCCGTTCCCCGCCGGAAAGGACGTGCGCGAGACCGTTCTTGCGGTCGGCGAGTACGGGAAAGAGGTCGTAGATCCGGCGGAGATCGGCCGCCGTCGCGCGGCCGTGTGCCCCGAGCGCGCCGAGTCGCAGGTTCTCCTCGACGGTCAGTTCGGCCAGCACGCCGCGGCCTTCGGGCACATGCGCGAGTCCGAGCGCGGGAAGGTCCTCTGTGGACACTCGGCGCAGATCGCGCCCCGCGAGCGAGACGCTGCCGCCCGTCGGCCGTACGAGTCCGGAGATGGTTCGCAGCAAGGTGGTCTTGCCCGCGCCGTTCGCGCCGAGCACCGCGGTGATCTCGCCCGCCGCGGCCGAAAGGCTCACGGAATCGAGCGCACGCACCGGGCCATAGCTCGCCGAAAGGTGCTCAACGGTCAGCATCGGCCACCTCCTCGCCGAGGTAGGCCGCCTGGACCGCAGGATCCGCGCGGATCTCGTCCGGTGTCCCGCGGGCGATGACCTTCCCGAAGTCCAGCACCACGATCTCGTCGCAGACACTCATCACCAGATCCATGTGGTGCTCCACAAGCATCACCGACATGCGTTCGGTCAGCCCGCGGACCAGTGCACCGACCTCGGCGATCTCCACCGCCGACAGGCCCCCCGCCGGTTCGTCCAGCAGCAGCAGATCCGGTTCGGCGGCCAACGCTCGCGCCAAGGCGACTCTTTTCCTTACCGGATAAGGCAGACCGGCGGGATAGCGATGTGCGAGGTCGGCGATGCCGAACTCCTCCAACCGTGCCATCGCCCGCTCGGCCAACGCCTTCTCGCTCTTCGTCATACCCAGCAACGAAGTCCAGAAACCGGACTTCGCATGTCTTCCCGCCCCCACGAGCACGTTCTCCAGTACCGTCATCCGGTCGAACAGGCCGAGTTCCTGCAGGCTGCGGGCGATGCCGAGACCGGCGAGGTGATGCGGACGCAGTCGCCGCAGTTCCTTATCGCGCCAGGTCAGGGTGCCGGTGTCCGGGCGGATGAAACCGCACGCGACGTTGAAGAGCGTGGTCTTGCCCGCCCCGTTCGGGCCGATCACGCCGAGCACCCGGCCTGACGCGACGCTCAGGGAGACGTCCGACAGCGCGACGAGACCACCGAAGGTCACCGACACGCCGGACATCTCGAAGGTCGACAGGGTCACGCAAGAACTCCCAACGGAGAGAGGAGGTCCCGGCGCGGGCGCGCCGGGAACCAAGACGCTCAGGCGTGCGGACACGTGTCCCGGTAGTCGCTGATCGTGCGGTCGTCCGGGGCGGGGCAGAGGAACTGCTCATAGCGCGTGTCGTTGTCCACGAACCGCTTCAGCCACGAGATCGTGTACTTGGCCATGGTCGTGTTCGCGGTGTTCGGGAAGAAATGGCTCGCGTTGTCCAGTTCCATGTACGCCTTCTCCGACGAAGCGGGAATGCTGGTGTAGAACGGGATCGAATGCGACGCGACCGGCGCGACCGAATCGGATTCGCCGCCGATGACGAACGTCGGCACCCGCAGTGAGGACCACGACTTCTGGGTGTTCCATGCCGCGAGCGGCACCGCCGCCTGCAGCGAAGGCCGGTCCTGTGCCGCTTCGAGCGAACCGCCGCCGCCCATCGAGTGGCCCGCCACCGCGAGCCGGGTGGTGTCGACGCGGGACCGGACCGTGCTGCGCTGGGTCAGGTAGTCGAGCGCGGCCAGCAGCTGGTCACCGCGGCTGTCGGGCTGGTCGTAGATCGTGTTGGTGTCGATCGTGAACACCACGAAGCCCTGCGACGCCAGCCGCGGGCCGATCCACGCGATACTCGACTGGGTCGCGGTGAATCCCGGCGAGATGGCGACCGCGCCGAACGTGCCCTGGGCGGTGCTGGTGGGGTAGTAGATGGTGCCGCCGCCGAACCCGGTGACGGCCAGACTCGAAACGGAGGTCTGCGACACCGCGAACGAGCCGCGGGAGGCTTCGATGCCGCTCTCCGTCGGGTCCGGGCCTCGTTCGTAGGGATTCTCGGCGGCGTAGGCCGTGGGAGCGATTGTGAGTGCCGCGACGGTGGCCAGTCCACAAAGGATCCGGGTCGTACTACGCATGGTGCCCTCTCCGTTCGCCGTTGAACACAGTCCTTGGTGATGGACTGTGGCAAACCGCCGGAGGAGGCTGCATCGGTGAAATCGCCAGTCTTGATCCGCGAGGAGTTCCCGCCGGGCGGTCGCCCGTACGATCGGTGATCGTGAACCCCTCAGCCGAGGACATAGTCCGCACAGCGGCGCGGTGGATCGATCGCGGCGTCCGCGTCGACACCTCCGCCTTCGCCCAGGACCTTGGCATCTCGCGCAGCACCCTGTTCCGCCGTGTCGGCAACCGGGAGGACCTGCTCGGTGATGCCCTCTATTACCTGTCCGAGCGCACCCTGACGACCGCCGTACGCACCTGGGAGCGCGAAGAGGGCGATGTGGTGCGCAACGCGGCCGGTGACCTGCGCTGTCTTTCGATCATGCGCGAGTACCGGTCCGTGCTGGCGGCGAGTGCCGGGTTCCGGCGCTTCCTGGACGACGAACCGGTGCTGGCGATCCGGCTGCTCACCGATCCGGACGGACGCGTCCAGCCGAGGGTGATCGCGGCACATGTCGAGTTGCTTCGCCGCGACGTCGAGGACGGCGGTTTCGTGCCCGCGGTCAGCCTGGACAGCCTTTGTTACGCGATCGTGCGGCTGGGGGAGGCGTTCCTGTACTCGGACGTCCTCGCCTCCAGGGCACCCGATCTCGACGCGGCGTCGACACTGCTCGGAGCCCTCGTGGAAGGACGGGTGCTGAGCAGGACCTTGTGAAACACTTGCTCCTGGTGTTTCATCGAGAGGGATCTCGAGGAGGCGCCGATGCCTGTGTACCCGCTGCGGGGCAGGGACGACCTCTTCGGCGGGTTGCGGTCGGTCGCCGGGCGTGCAGTGCTGGTCCACGGCACGGAGGGGCTAGGTAAATCGGCCCTGCTCACGGCGCTGCGCGCCACCCTCGGCGTCCGTCTCGTCGGGGTGCGGGGCCTGCGAGCCGAAAGCGCGCTGCCGTTCGGCGCCCTGCATCGGATGTTCGGCACGCCCGTCTCCAGCGGCGTGGAGGCCAGGGATCGGCTCGGCGCCGTTTCGGTACCGACGATCTGCTGGGTCGACGACGCGCACTGGGTCGATCCGGAATCGTTGGCGGCCCTGGGTTTCGCGGGCAGGCGGTTGGCCGGGGTCCCGGTCGGCGTGGTGCTCGCGTCACGAGCCGGGTCCGACGAGTTCGACTCCGTCGAGCTGCCGCCGTTGACCGAATCCGCCGCCGACCTGGTGCTGCGTGACCGCGGTGTACCGGCCGGGGTGCGCCCGCAGCTGGTCGAACTGGGCGACGGGAACCCCGCCGATCTGGTCGCGCTGGCGGCTTCGTTGACGCCCGCGCAGGCGGCGGGGCGGGAGCCGGTGTCGCCGATCCTCCGGGATCGCTTGCCTCGCTACGCGGCCGAGCTCGACGCGATGCCGTTCGACGAGCGTCTCCGGTTCCTCGCCACCTGCATGGACTCTTCCGCGAGGAAGGCGACGTGGTACGCGGCGGCGTCACCGGCCGACCGCAGGGCGGCGCACGCGCGGCTGGCCTCCGCCGAGGAGGGGCCCGACGCGCTCTGGCATCGCGCGATGGCGGCCGCCACGCCGTCCGCGCCACTCGCCGACGCGCTCGCCGCCGCACCGGCGGTGGATCGCGCGGCCGCGGCGCGGCAGCTCGAACGCGCCGCGGCCCTGACCGCCGATCCGGCCACGCGGGCGAACCGGTTGCTGGCCGCGGCGGATGCGGCCTGGCAGGCGGGAAGACCGGGGTGGGCACGGCTGTTGCTGTCCAAAGTAGACACCGAGCCGGGTGCGGTGGCGTTGCTGCACGGGGAGATCGAGCTGCGTGACGGCGATCCCGCCGTCGCGACCCACGAACTCGGCGCGGCGGCGGAACTGCTGACCGATCCGGCCGCCGCGCTCCTGCTGGCTGGTGAGGCGCGGCGGCTCGGCGGCGATCTGAGCGGCTATCGGGTGCTCGCGCGGACGGTTCCCGTCGGAGAGGGGCTGGCCTTCTCGCATTTCCGTGGTCTGACGTCGGTTTACGCCGGACGTCACGAAGACGCCGTCGTCCCGCTGAACGAGGCCGTCGGCCGGGGGATGGCCGGCGCGGACGTCGCCGGAGCCGTGTGGGCCGCCGAAGCCGCCTTCGCCCGCGGTCATGCCGAACGGGCGCACGAATACGCGGCCGCGGCCGTGAGCCGCGCGCGGCTCGGCGAACGGCACGTGGAACTGCCGTGGGCGTTGATCTATCTGTCGCTCTCGGCCATCGCGCTCGACCGGATCCCGTGCGCGCGAGCGGCGTCCCGCGACGGTCTGCACGCGCCCCACAACCTGCGGATGGAACATCTGACCTTGCTGGGGCTGGCCGCCGCGCTCCTCGGCGACCGCGTACCGGAACTGGACGAGGCGACCGAAGGCATCGCCGAACGCGGTCTCGGCAGGCCCGCCGCCGTCGCCTCGTGGGCGAACGCCTGCCTGGACCTGGCCGAAGGCCGGCCCGACGACGCCCTGAGCAGGCTCGAAGATCTCGCTTCCGGCGTCTCCGGCGACCAGCCGGTGATCCGGGTGCTGGCCACTCCACAACTCGTCGAGGCCGCTGTCGGCTCCGGCCGCACCGAACGGGCCTTGGCCGCGCTGGAGGTTTTCGACCGCTGGACCCTGGCTGGAGCGGAACCCTGCTGGCTCGCGCTGAGCCACCGCTGCCACGCGATGACCGCGCCGGATCCGCAGACGGCGGAACGGCGTTTCCGGCTGGCCATCGACGCGCACCGGCGGGCGGGCGGTGCGGTGGAACTCGCCAGGACCCGGTTCGCCTACGCCACCCTGCTGCGCCGTCACCGGCGCACCCGGGACGCGCGCGATCAGTTCCGTGATGCCTTGCGCGGCTTCGAAAACGTCGGCGCGAAGCGGTTCGCCGAACGGGCCCGCGCCGGACTGCGCGCCACCGGCGAGACCGTCGACGTGCCGCACCGATCACTCGCCGGACTCACCCCGCAGCAGGACGCCATCACCCGGCTGGTGGCGGCGGGGGAGACGAACAAGGAGATCGCGCGGCGGCTGGTGATCAGCCACCGGACGGTGGATCACCACCTGCGGAACATCTTCACGGCACTGGGTGTCCGGTCCCGCGTGGAACTCGCGCGCCGCGTCGCCGCCGGCGAATGACGAACTCACGTGCTCAAAGCCGTAACTCACGTGCTCAGAGCCGGAACTCGCGTGTTCCGTCTCTGAGCACGCGAGTTCGTCATTCGATCACGCGAGTTCCGTCTTCAAGCACGTGAGTCGCGGGCACGGTCTCGCGTCACCGGCAGGCGAGGACCGGGGCCTGCGGACGACCACCGCCCTGCAGGTCGCTCAGCGGAACCCTGGCCAGGCCGAGGATCGCCTGCGCGGTCGCGCGCGGGGCGGTCGCCGGGTTCAGGCCGGTGGCGTCGTAGGCGATCGCGCCGCGGTCCGCTTCGGCACCGGTGCAGCCGGTTTGCAGTGACCGCAGGAATTTCCGCGCCTTGACCGCGGCGGCGGGACGGTGACCGTCCAGCGCTTCGGCGGCGAGGCCGGTGCTGTTGGCGTTCGGCGCGTCGGTGCCGAAACCGAAGCCGCCGTTCGCGTGCTGTTCGGTGACGAGCCACGAAGTACCCTCGCCGGCGTTCACCGCGTCGCCGGTGGCACGCAACGCCTGCACGACCGTCGCGGTCGCGTCGACGTCGCTCGTGCACGTCGCTTCGCCGAAGTTCTGCGGGAAACCGCCGTCCGGGCACTGGCTGCCCGCGAGGAACGCCACGGCTTGCGCGGGGGCGCCGCCGGGGGTGCGGTCCAGCGCCAGCAACGCGAGCGACTGCGAGAGGGCGTTGGAGTAATCGCCGTATTCGGAGCGGTCGGAGAACCGGCCGGACGACGTGAGCAACGAGAGTAAACCCGCTTTCAGATCGACACCGCCGAACGACGCCGGGTCCTTGCCCCGGATCTGCGCGGCGAGCAGCAGTTTCGCGTGCGCCCCCGCGTAGGCCTCGGTGCCGCCGCCGACGTAGCCGGTGGTGATCTCCGGTTTCGCCAGCCACGCGATCGCCTTGCCCGCGTTCGTGTCCGACACCCCGGCCGCGGCGAACGCGAAGATCGCGTCGATCGTCAAACCCTGGTCGGGGAACTTCTGGCCGCCGAAGTCGGCCTCGAACCTTTCCCCGTCGGTCATCTGCCTGGCGAGCCAGCCCGCGGCGGCGTCCGCCTTGTTGTGAGTGGCCGCGGTCGCCGCCGGAGCGGCGACCAGCCCGACGCCGCACAGCATGGCGACAGCGAAAACCAAACGTCTCATGAGAACCCTTTCCCCCGACGACCGCGTGAACGACCCGAAGAGTCTCATCCCGGTCAAGCGCCGGGGTACCGCCGGGCGCGACGGGCCGATGTGATCCTGGCGACCGACCTGGTCAGCGGTGTCTGCCGGAGGTGATCGAGTGTTAACCTCGGCTGGCTCGACAACTGAACACCGCCGCCCGTGACGGGGAAGCCGGTCGAAATCCGGCGCTGTCGCGCAACCGTGGGCCCCTCACCAGGGCGAGCCGGGATACCGAACGGACGGATGAAACGAACCACTGTCGCGATCAACAGGGGTGACTGCGGCGTCCCGCGCCTGTCCTCCGTCATGCCGCAAGGAGGAGTCATGCGCCGCGGATACCTGGCCGCTGTGGCGTTCGCCGTCAGCGTCGGCGTGGTCGCCGCACTGCTCACCGGAACGGCCACAGCCGCGAACGACCCTGACGCGGCGAAGGCGAACTCCCGCTGGCTCGCGACGAAATTGCAGCCGGACGGCACGTTCGAGAACCCCGACGGTGGTGCGCTGCCCGACCACGGCCTGATGCTCGACGCGCTCTTCGCGATGTACGCCGCGGGCGAAGGTCAGCGCGCCGAGCCGATCGTGAAGTTCCTCGACGAGCAGGGCCACGCCACCGACTACTTCACCTGGGACAAGCTCGTTCCCGAGCCCGGATCCGACCAGGTCATCGTCGGCGGCTCGCTGGCCAAGACGCTGGTCGCCGCCCAGGTCTCCGGCCGGAATCCGCGGAACTTCGACGGCCACGACCTGGTCGCCGAGACCCAGGCCGCGATCATGCGCGAGGGGCCCGACAAGGGCCGTGTCAGCGACTATTCGAAGATCCCCGAGTTCGCCGACGCGGTGAGCAACAACGCGAACATGTTCGGCCAGGCGCTCGGCGTGATCGGGCTCGCAACGGCCGGTGTGAACGATCGCCTCGCCATCGACAAGCTGTTGACCCAGCAGTGTTCCGAGGGCTATTTCCGCGTTTTCTTCGGCTTCATCCAGACGACCGAGACGGGCGATCACGTCATCCCGGGCGGCTACAAGATCTCCTCGTGCGACGAAGGCAAGCCGATCGGCCAGTCGGCGCCCGACGGTGACGCCACCGGTCTCGCCCTTTCGGCGTTGCTGGCCGCGCGGAAGGCGGGCGCGACCGGCCTCGACGCCCCGATCACCAAGACGGTTTCGTGGCTCACCGCGAACCAGACCGCCGGTGGCGGCTGGGGCGGCGGCGTCGGCACCGAAGCGCCGAACAGCAACAGCACCGGGCTGATCGTCCAGGCGCTCGCCGAAGTCGGTGGAGCGACCGCGGCGGTGGACAAGGGCGTGCGGTACCTCAAATCCGCGCAGGCGAACGCCGCGGCCGACGCGGGCAACCGCCTCGCGGGCGACCTCGGCGCGATCGCCTACAACCCTGCCGCCTACGAGGCCGCCCGCACCTCGGGAATCAGGGGGCTCGACACCTGGATCCGCGCGGGCGCCCAGGCCTCGCTCGGGTTGGCGCAGGTCGGCTTCTCCACGCTCGCGAAGGGCGGCGGACTGCCACCGGCCAGCAGCGTCTCGACCACGCCGTCGGAAACGGGATCGCCCACCAGCACTCCGACTTCGACCACGAGTGATCCGGCACCGACCAGCACCACCGCGACGGCAACAACCACCACCACAACGACCACGACGACCACGACCACGACGACCTCGACCACCACGACGTCGGTGACGCCGACGCCCGGAACGTCCTCGACCGGCGCCCCCGCACCGAGCACGGTCACCGTCACGAGCCCCCCGCCCCCGGCCGGACCGCGGGAGACCAAGCCCGCTCCGAAAACCACGACGCCGAAGTCCAAGAAGGCCGTCACTCCCAGGGTGTCCACCGGTGCCCGGGTTCCGCCGCCGACCGCGATCGCCACCCCGGCCACGGCGCCACCGGCCTCCCGCCTCGGTGCCTACCTGACGAACCGGCTCGTCGGCGGCGACCACGTCGAGGTCACCGAGGACGGGAAGACCTACGTCGACTACGACGCCACCGCCGATCTGGTGCTGGCCCTGCGGGCGCTGGACCAGCGGCCGGACACGGTCGCCCGCGCGTCGAAGTTCCTGCTGGCACCGGAAGCCGTGCGGGCCTACGCCCACGGCGCGCCGTACGAACAGGGCGGCGCGTCCTACGCCGAACCGCTCGCGAAGCTCGTGCTCGTCGCCGAATTCGCCAAGGCGGACATCGCCGGGCAATTGCGTGCCGATCTGGTGAAGCTGCGCGACGCCGATGGCGAGTTCACCGACACCGGATCGTTCGCCGACGCCGACGAGACCGTGGAACGGCACGCTTGGGCGGTGCTCGCCACCGCGGCCGATCCCGGTCCCGCGGTCGAACTGCTCCTCTCGCGCCAGTGCGCCGACGGAACCTTCCCGAAGCATCTCGACACCGCGGAATGCGGTTCCGGGGACCTGGGGGCGACCGCCGCCGCGGTCACCGCGCTGGCCGCCCGTCCGCGCACCGACGCCGCGCCTTCGACCAGGCGCCCGGACGGCTGGAGCGAGCGGCGCGTGTCGGCGTTCGCCGCCGCGGTGGACGCGCTCGGCGTCCGGCCGACCGGCGAGGGCATGGTGACCGGCGAGGGCGGCGAGCCGGATGTCGTGCTGAGTGCCGCCGTCGCCGCCGCGCGGCAGGTCGCCGGTCTCGACGCGAGCGGAACCGCGCGTTCACTGGGCAACCTGGTCCAGGCCGACGGCGGGTTCGCCAAGGGACCCGTCGCGGCGAGCGACGGGAAGACCGATTTCCCGACCAGTCTGGCCGCCGCGCAAGGAGTCGCGGGCCGGTCGTGGCTCGCCGCCGCCGATTCACCGCTGTCGCCCGCGATCCGGCTTCCGCTGTCCGAGGCGAAGCCGGCCGATGCCGCCGCGTCCGGCACACCCACGCTGGCCGCGGCCCAGTCCGGCTCCCAGCCGTCGTGGCTGGTCTGGGGACTCCTCGGGTTCGCTGTCCTGCTGCTGACCGCCATCGCGTTCGTCCTATGCCGTTTCATCAAGAAAAAGGGGGCAACACCATGAAGAGACTGTTCGCCGTGACGTCCGTCCTCATCGGACTGATCGGGCTTTCCGCCGCACCCGCGAACGCGGTCGACACCACCAAGGGGTACGACGGCGTCTGCGCCGGGGCCGACGCGACCACCGGTGTCACCGTCGTGGTCGACTTCCAGGAACTGGACGGAAACGGCGGCACCGCCGCGCCGACGATCACCCGCTGTTCGCCCGACGCGGCCCCGGGCACCGCTCGCACGGGGATCAAGGCGTTGCAGGACGCGGGGATCGCGGTCGCCGGGACCGCCCGCTGGGGGCTCGGTTTCGTCTGCCGCCTGGAAGGCCGTCCGGCCGCGACGGAGACCCTCCCGCTCTCGACCAAGCCGAACTACAAGGAGCCGTGCGTCACCACCCCGCCCGCGGGCGCGTACTGGGGTTACTGGCACGCCGACGGTTCCGGTTCCACCTGGACCTACAGCAGCACAGGTGCCCTCAACCGCACTGTGACCCCCGGTGGTTTCGAGGGCTGGTCGTTCTCGCTGAACAAGTCGGCGGGCACCAATCCGCCGCCCCGTGTCACGCCGGCGGGTCCGACCGCCCCATGAAAAGGATCCTCGGCGTGGTGGCGGCGGTCTTCCTGATCGCCGCCACGGTGCCGTCCGCGCACGCCATCGACCAGGGCAAGGGGTATCCCGGGTTCTGCAAGGACGGCAACGGGGTCACCGTGGTGGTGGACTTCCAGCAGCTCGGCGGCACGACCATCGTGCGCTGCAATCCACAGACCACCCGCGGCACCGGGCTGGACGCGCTCAAGGGCGCCGGATTCCAGATCGCCGGGGTTCGGCGCTGGGGCGAGTCGTTCGTCTGCCGGGTCGAGAACCGCCCATCGGCGGCCGAAAACGTCCCGATCACCGGCCGCGACAAGTACCGGGAGCTGTGCGTGGACACACCCCCGGCGCAGGCTTACTGGTCCTACTGGCACGCCTCGAACAACTGCGCGTGGGACTACAGCCAGTGGGGCGTCAAGAACCGTGACTTCATCCCCGGTGGCTTCGAAGGCTGGTCGTTCTCCTTGAACGCCACAGCCGACGACAACTCGGCCCCGCGGATCTCCGCGGTACGGCCGGGCACGGAAAGCCGGCCGTGCGTGCCGCGTGAGGAAGCCGAGCCGGCCACCGGCGACCCCGGCGAGCGGCAGCAGCGACCGCAGCCCGGGAACGGTCAACCGGCCGAGGGTCCGCAAGCGACGACCGGCGCGGAACCCGGTGCGGGAGAGGTTCCGGCGGCGGGGCCGAGCTCCGGCGCGCTGCCGCCGCCCAAGCCACGTCCGAGCGCGTCGGCGCGGCCGAAGGCGAAGGACCCGTCGTCGAACGTCGCGTTCACCGGTGGGGAGAACGCCGAAGACGTCAACGCGGTGATCGAACGCGAGTCCGGGGCCAGCGACTGGGCGCCCTGGGCCGCCGGCGGCGCGGTACTGGCGTTGTGCGTGGCAGGATTCCTGGTGGCACGCAGACGCAAACGCGCACAAGGGGTTTGATGACGTCCTACTTCCTGCCGCGCGACCTGCATCCTGCCGCGTGGTGGGTGTGGGCGCTGGGGCTCGCCGTCGCGGCGACCCGCACGACGAACCCGTGGCTGCTGCTGACCATCGTGGCCGTCGCGGGGTACGTCGTCGCGGCCCGGCGCGGTGAAGCGCCGTGGGCGCTGGCCTTCCGGCTCTACCTGTACCTCGGCGCGTTCATCGTCGCGATCCGCGTGTTCTTCCGTGTCGTGTTCGGCGGTGCCGAGGGCTCCACGATCCTCCTGCGGCTGCCCGAGATCCCGCTGCCGGAATGGGCGGCGGGTATCCGGCTCTTCGGCGACGTGTCCGCGGAATCGTTGCTGGGCGGGCTTTACGACGGGATGCGGCTGGCGGCGATGGTGATCTGCCTCGGCGCGGCCAACGCGCTCGCGAACCCGAAACGGCTGCTCAAGGCGATGCCGCCGGCGTTGTACGAAGTGGGCACGGCGGTGATCGTCGCGCTGTCGGTGTTCCCGCAGCTCGCCGAAAGCGTGCTGCGGGTCCGGCGGGCACGCAAGCTGCGCGGTGGCTCGGGCAAGAAGAAGGTGAAGGTCCTGCACACCGTCCTCATCCCGGTGCTGGAGGACGCGCTTTCCCGTTCGCTGCAGCTAGCCGCGTCGATGGACTCACGCGGCTACGGTCGCGCCGGACTGGTCGAGGCGCGGGCGAGGCTGATCACGGGAACGCTGATGATCGTCGGCCTGATCGGCGTCTGCGTCGGTGTTTACGCCACTTTGGACGGTTCGACACCGCGATACCTCGCCGCACCGGTGCTTTCGGCGGGATCGGTGATCGGGTTGATCGGGTTCTGGTCGGCGGGCAAACGGGTGCGGCGCACCCGCTACCGGCCGGATCGCTGGCGGCTGCCGGAAATCGTCGTCGCCGTCAGCGGGATCGGCGTCGCGGCGATCCTGTTCGTGACGTCCAGCGTGAACCCGATGAACATGAACCCGTCGTTGATCGACCTGTCCTGGCCGGCGCTTTCGTGGGGGCCGCTGCTCGGAGTCCTGATCGGTGTGCTGCCCGCCTTCCTGACCCCGGTACCTGAACCTCCCTACGCCGCACTCGAAGAACCAGTGCTCGAAAAAGAAGTGCACGCATGATCGAACTCGACCACGTCTCCTTCACCTATCACGGCCGCTCCGAACCGGTGCTGGCCGACGTGACACTGTCCATCGGTGAAGGCGAACTCGTGCTGTTCGCGGGCCGCACGGGGGCGGGCAAGTCCACGCTGCTCGGCACGATCAACGGTCTCGTGCCGCATTTCACCGGCGGCCACCTCGAAGGGACGGTCTCCGTCGACGGTGTCACGACGCGATCCCGGCCGCCGCG
This sequence comes from Amycolatopsis sp. NPDC041971, assembly GCF_055588925.1. Taxonomy (NCBI): domain Bacteria; kingdom Bacillati; phylum Actinomycetota; class Actinomycetes; order Pseudonocardiales; family Pseudonocardiaceae; genus Amycolatopsis; species Amycolatopsis sp. NPDC041971. The sequence continues at coordinate 222,879 of NZ_JBVJCE010000005.1, forward strand.
CGAGTTCGCGCACCTCGTCGGCGTCGTCGGCCAGGACCCGCTCGCGGGTTTCGTCACCGACACGGTCGAGGACGAACTCGCCTACGGGATGGAACAACTCGGCCTGAGCCCGCAGGTGATGCGCCGCCGGGTGGAAGAGACCCTCGACCTCCTCGGCATCGCGGAACTGCGCAGGCGCGCGCTGCGGACGCTGTCCGGCGGGCAGCAGCAACGGGTGGCGATCGGCTCGGTGCTGACCACACATCCCAAGGTGCTGGTGCTGGACGAGCCGACGTCGGCGCTGGACCCGACCGCGGCCGAGGAGGTGCTGGCGACGCTGGCCAGGCTGGTCGAGGACCTCGGCACGACGGTGCTCATGGCCGAGCACCGGATGGAACGCGTGATCCCGTTCGCGGACCGGATGATCCATGTCCCGGGCACCGGGGAAGTGCTCGATGGAACGCCGCCGGAGGTGTTGCGGGACATGCCCATCGCGCCTCCCATCGTCCACTTGGGACGGTTGGCGGGCTGGGACCCGCTGCCGATGTCGGTGCGCGATGCCCGGCGGCGCGCGTCGACGCTGGCCCTCGGCACCCCGCCCGCGCGAAGCACGACGGACGGCGAAGAGTTGCTGACCGCGTCGGGGGTCGTCGTGCGGTACGGGCCGAAGGTCGCGGTGCGGGAGGTCGACCTGACCCTGCGCGCCGGCGAGGTGCTGGCGATGATGGGACGCAACGGTTCCGGCAAGTCGTCGCTGTTGTGGGCGGTGCAGGGTTCCGGTCCCCGCCAGGGTGGCGAGGTCACCGTGGAAGGCAAAGATCCGAAGACGTTGAGCAGCGCGGCGGCCCGTGCCCTCGTCGGCATGGTGCCGCAGACCGCGAGTGACCTGCTGTACCTCCAGACGGTCGCGGCGGAATGCGAGGCCGCCGACGCGGAATCGGGTGCCGAGCCGGGTCATTGCCGGGACTTGCTCGACAGGCTCGCCCCGGGCATCGATCCCGCGTCGCATCCGAGGGACCTTTCGGAGGGGCAGCGTCTCGCGCTCGTGCTCGCGGTGCAGTTGTCCGCCGCGCCGCGGATCATGCTGCTGGACGAACCGACCCGTGGCCTCGACTACACCGCGAAGTCGGCGCTGGCGCGGATGATCGCGTCGCTGACCGCCGAAGGCAGGGCGGTCGTCGTGGCCACCCACGACGTCGAGTTCGTCGCGACGATCGCGCACCGCGTACTAGTGATGGCGGAAGGGGAGGTCGTCTCCGACGGCCCGACCGGCGAGGTGCTCGGCGGTTCCCCGGCGTTCGCCACGCAGATCGCCAAGATCCTCGGGGAGCCTTGGCTCACCGTCGAAGACGTCCGATCAGCGCTGCCACGGGAGGTCTCGTGAGGACGGCGCCCGCGGTCCGGCTGGGTCCGCGCTCGGCGACGGTGCTCGGCCTCGCGTCGATCGCGGGGCTGATGATGTTCCTCTGGCCGCTTCTGGTCCGCGTCGAACCGCAGTCGATGCAGCACGGCCCGGACGCGCCTTTCGTGTTCCTCGGGATCCTGCCGATCCTGATCGTCATCGTGCTGGCCGAACTGTCCGAAGGGGGCATGGATTCCAAGGCCCTCGCGATGCTCGGCGTGCTTTCGGCGGTGAACGCCGCCCTGCGGCCCCTCGGCGCGGGGACCGCGGGCATCGAAACCGTGTTCTTCCTGCTGGTGCTGGCCGGGCGGGTGTTCGGGCCCGGCTTCGGTTTCGTGCTGGGCTGTACGTCGATGTTCGCCTCGGCGCTGCTGACCGCCGGGGTGGGACCGTGGCTGCCGTTCCAGATGATGTGCTCGGCGTGGATCGGGATGGTCGCGGGACTGCTGCCGCGCCGCGTCACCGGCAAGGCCGAGGTCGCGATGCTCGTCGCCTACGGGATCTTCGTCGCGTACGTGTTCGGATTCCTGATGAACCTGTGGTTCTGGCCGTTCATCACCGACGCCGAAGTGCCGTACCACGACGGGCACATCTCGTACGTGCCCGGCGCTCCGGTGCTGGAGAACCTGCACCGGTTCGCCGTGTTCACGCTGCTGACTTCGACGGCGGGATGGGACACGGGGCGCGCGATCACCAACGCGGTGGCGATCCTGGTGCTGGGACCGGCCGTACTCGCGACGTTGCGCCGGGCGTCGCGGAAGGCTTCCTTCGGGGTGATTCCGTCGTTCACCGATGGTCCGTCCCGCGTTTAGCCGGCTGAACGCGGGACGTGGTAGGCGGCGGTGAGCGCGATCGCGCCCCAGCGGGGTCGTGGTCAGCAGTGGGATTCGGCCGTGGCTTTGAGGTCCTTCAACCAGCCTTCGAGGCCCCAGCCGAGGAATTTGGTCGCGGTGGGCACATCGGCCTCGACCTGGGCGCCGGACCAGTTCTCCTCGGTGCGGACGAGGACACCGCCCTTGACCTCGGTGAAGTTCCAGACGTGGACGCCGTTGTCGATGCTGAGGCCCTCACCGATCGCGGGCCCGCTCCAGCGGAGGCACTTGCCTCGCTGGATCTGGTGGACGGTCGAGGTGATCGACAACGTGGTGGCGGGCGTCGTGGCCGTGGGCGGCACCGGGGTGGTCCAGTGGAACCGGGAGTTCTTCCGGAGTGGGCCCCAGTCCAGTCGCTCGTTGCTCAGCACCGGCTCCTGCCACGACGGCCAGCGTTCGACGTCGGTCTGGAGTCGCCAGATCTTGCTCAGGGGAGCGTTGATCAGGGTCTCGGTGCGGTAGTGGATCGGGGCCTTCGTGTCGATGGTCTTGCCCTGACAGGAAAGCGGCGCCGGGGAAGTGGTGGTGGTGGCCTGCGCGGGGGTCACGGCGCCGCCCAGCAGGCCGATCGCCAACGGGAGGGCGAGCGCGGCGGCCCTGGCGACGGTGCGGCGGCGGGTCTTGGTGTCCGTCATGTTCTTCTCCTTGTCCGGAGCGGCTGGTTATCGCCGCTTGCGATAGTTAGAGGCTATAACCAAGTGACGGTGAGTGTCAATAAGAAAAGTGATAACCTCTAACGCGGCAGGGCGGTGAGCCGGGAAGGAGCGGTCGATGGACACGGACGGGAAGACCTCGCGTGAGCGTTACCGTGCTCAGGTACGCGCGGAGATCAAGCAGTACGCGTGGGAGCAGCTGGCCACGGCGGGCGTGTCCGCGTTGTCCCTCAACGCGATCGCGAACCACGTGGGTATGAGCGGACCCGCGCTGTACCGGTACTTCGCCGGCCGCGACGAACTGATCACGGACCTCATCCGCGACGCCTATCGAAGCCTCGCCGACACCGTCCAGGCCGCCGCCGCGTCCGGCGGCGTGGCCGAAGTCGCTCGCGCCGTCAGGGAATGGGCACTGAAGGATCCGCAGCGATACCTGTTCGTCTACGGGACCCCGATCCCCGGCTATCGCGCGCCCGGCGACACGACGGAGATCTCGAACGAGATCATGGCCGCGCTGATCGAGGTCCACGCCGCTTGCCCGGACGACGGAAGGGCGACGCCGTTCGTCAGCCATCTCGAGGGCCATCTTGAATGGGCGGGTGATTCATCGGTGCCGTCCGCGGTTCTCCGCCGTGCCGTGACGTTCTGGACCCGGCTTCACGGTGTCCTGTCCCTCGAACTGGCAGGCCATTTCGACGGCATGGGATTCGACCCCGCCTTGTTGTTCGCGGCCGAGCTGGACGATTTGCTCGCCGGAGTGCCCCAACCCTCGTGATCGTTGTGCTAGCTTCCGGGGATGCGCGGAGGATCCAGGGTTCCTTTCGGTCGTACGCTCGCGGTGATCGCGTCGGTGCTCCTGGCTTCGCTGATCGGCCCCGGTGCCGTCGCGAACGCGTCGGGCGGGCATCCCTCGCGGCATGGCCGCGAATGCGCCACCCCTTCGATCGACCGGTTGCAGCATTGGCTCGCCTCCGGCGAGGGCACCACGATTCCGCCGGCCGGCAGCCTGCTCGTCCGCGAACGCGGCGGTTACGCGGCCAAGGTGACCTTCCTCAACGCCGAATGGCACGTGGTCGTGGTGTGGCTGGGGAATCAGTTCGAAGCGCAAGCGGATCTCTCGAAATCCGCCGGTTTCTGGATGACCTACAGCGCGACCGACGACCTCTACGTCCAGCTGCGCCCGGCCTCGCACTGGAGCGGCGGCGACAAGTGGCTCACGAAGGTGCCGTCGACCGGCGGGAAGATCGTGAAGAAGTTCTTCGGTTTCAAGGCTGACGCGTGGTCCACACTGCCCGAGCTGGGTACGCCCGCCTACTCCTTCGCCTCGGCGCTGACCGAGGCGCGCGGGCTGGTCTTCGTCGGCAAGACCCCGAACAAGCTCGACTTCCGCGGTCTCTCGATCGACCGCTACCGGCCGCCCTGCCGCTGAATTCCTCTCGGTATTCACCTGTCCGGAGTGGCGGCGGCAGCGCACCGTGACCGATTTGTCCTGTACGGTGAACCTTCAGCCGCCTTGCACGAACGATCCGAGGAGTACCCCAGATGAGCCTGTTCGACTCGCTGAAGGAAAAGGCCGCCGAACTCCTGGGTGGCGCGGGCGACAAGGTCAGCGAGTTGACCGGCGTCGACCTTTCCGGCGCCGCCGACCAGGCCACCCAGTCCGCCGGCGGACTGGCCGAGACCGGCCAGGGCCTCGCCGAGAACGCCACCACCGCGGGCCAGGGTCTCGCGGAGACCGGCCAAGGGTTCGCCGAGACCGGCCAGGGGTTCGCCGAGAACGCCACCACCGCGGGCCAAGGCGCCGTCGACTCGGCCACCGCGGCCGGTCAGGGCGTCGTCGACTCCACCGGTTCCCTCGGTGACACCGCCACCGGACTCGCCGGCGACGCGATCGACCCGAACGCCCGGCGCTGACCGCGGTCGTGAGTGTTTCGGTCGGTTAGCGCCGCCCGTATTCCCAGTACATGAAGGCCCCCTTCCTTGCGCCTAGGTACAGGAAGGGGGCCTGCATGTACCCTAACCGGCATTTCGGCGCTAACCTGAGGGAAACGACTTCATCTGCGGGGGAGCGGACATGGTCGGAATCTGGATAGCGCTCGGGGTACTCGTCCTGGTGATCGGCATCGCCGTCTTCACCGATCTGCGCGATCGCGGGCGCGGTGGGACCCGCGAGTTCATGTTGCCGGACTGGGCTTCCCGGCGTGCCGACTACACGGAGAACGACCTCGTCCACGGGCGCTGGGTGGAGAAGTCCCCGCGCGAGCGGGAAGAGGAGCTCCAGCGCCGGTACAAATCGGGCGAGGAGTGAGGGAAGGCCTCGTCGTCGGCCACGTGGCCGCGGATTCCCGTGCCGAATTCGATTCTTTCCGTGAATTCCGTGGAAAGAATGACGAAGCACCAATGCGGTGAAAAGGAGAAGGGGACTTCCCCCGCATCCGATGCGGGAAAAGTCCCCTTCACCCCGGCCCTGCTACGCCACCTACGACCAGTTCTGGAGCCTCACTCGCCCACGAGACCGGAGAACCGGCCCAGCGTCTCCTCGCGGCCCAGCGCCTGGGTGATCGAGTGCAGGTCCGGGCTCCGGGTCGAGCCTGTGATCGCGATGCGGATGATCTGCGAAGCCTCGCGAATGGAGCCGGGGAAGCCTTCGGGATTCTTCTTGAGTTCCTTGGCGTTCTTCGCGAAGCCGTGCTTCGCCGCGACCTCGCGGATCTGCTGGAACCATTCCTGGCCGTCGTCGAGCTGCCGGTAGTTCTCGACGAAGTCCCGCGCCACGGCCTGGACGACCGCGCGGTCGACGCCGAGGGCGGTGATCCGCTCGTCGTCGGGGCCCGCGACGGCGGCGTGCAGCCGCGGGAAGAAGAAGCCGTAGACGGCGCGGAACTCGCTCCACTTCTTCAGGTCCTTGCGCGGGTTCTCGGCGCCGTCGCGCTCGACGGCGAGGGCGCGGAGCGCGAGGTCCGGCTCGGCGTCGAGGACGGTCTTCAGCTCGGGGTCGAACCGCTCCGCCCAGGCACGGACCTCTTCGAGGATCTCGGCGCCGGACAGCGTGGCGATGTGGTCGGCCGAGATGTCGTCGAGTTTGACCAGGTCGACCAGCGGGCCGGCGACGCCGCATTCGTCCAGGTTGATCGGCTCGGCAAGGGCCTGGTCGAGCGGCATTTCGGCGAGCCGGCCGTTGGCGAGGCCGCGCAGGTAGTACAGGACGGCCTTGGGGGGGTAGCCGGACTCGATGTAGAAGTCGACGCTCGCTTCCGGGTCCTTGCGCTTCGACAGCTTGCGCTTGCTGCCGCCCTCCTGCTTCATCAGCGGGGCGATGTGCGCGTAGGTGATCGGGTCGAAGCCGAGCGCGTCGAACAGCTGCTGATGCACGGGCACCGACGAGATCCACTCGTCGCCGCGGATGACCAGGCTGACGCGCATGAGGTGGTCGTCGACGGCGTGTGCGAAGTGGTAGGTCGGCAGCCGCGGGCTCTGGTCGGAGCTCTTGAGGATGACGACGTCGTTGCGGTTGGCCTCGGCCTCCAGCGGGCCGCGGATGGCGTCGGTGAACCGGGCGCGGGCGCCGGTGTCGTCCGGCGCGCGGAACCGGACGACGTACGGGTCTCCGGCGTCGAGTTTGGCCTGGACGTCGGCGGGGTCGGCGTCGCGCCAGATGGCCCACGAGCCGTAGTAGCCGGTCGGCAGCTTCGTCGCCTGCTGCCGGGCGGTGATCGCCGCCAGTTCGTCCTTGGTGGCGAAGTCGAGGTACGCGCGGCCGGAGCGGAGCAGGTGACGGACGTAGGTCAGGTAGATCTGCTCGCGCTCGGACTGCTGGTACGGGCCGTAGTCGCCGCCGCGGTGGATGTCCTCGTCGGCGGCGAGACCGAAGTAGGCGAAGCCGCGCTCGAACTGGTCGATGGCGCCTTCGACCTCGCGGGAGCGGTCGGTGTCCTCGACCCGGACGAGGTAGCGGCCGCCGCCGCGGCGGGCGACGTCCTGGTCGATGGTGGCGACGTAGACGCCGCCGATGTGGACGAACCCGGTCGGCGAGGGGCCGAACCGGGTGACCTGGGCGCTCTCGGGGAGCTCGCGGGCGGGGTAACGCTGTTCCCAGTGCTCGGGCTCGGGCAGGTCGGCGGGGAAGAGGGCGTCGATGACTGCTCGGTCCAGCATGGCGGTTCAGATCTCCCGGCGTCGTGGTGCATGGCGGTTTTCGCCACCGAAGAGACTAACCGTCCGGCCTCCCGGCCTGGTGAGGGTGGGTCCCGAAGCCGGATCGAGACGTGCCTTTTCGTCGGTGCGTCCCGGTAAAATGGGCCTTGCCGGACATTCGGGGAGGAAATCGGTGACCACCGATAGCTCGCTTCGTGAAGAACCCCAGCTCACCATCCGACCAAAACCCTCGGCGTTCTTTCTTCGCCGTCGATTTCTCCGCACTTTCGGGCCCGCGCTCGCGCTGGCCGTGAGCGGCCTGGTCGCCCTGCTCCTGAGCGGGACGATCGTGGTGCCGTTCCAGCAGACCTTGGTTCTGCGCGGCAAGATGGGCTCCAAATCGGATCTCTTCGAGGACGCGAAGATCCAGGAAATCCTGATGCGTCACCACCTCCGCGTCCACGTGACCAGGGCGGGATCACGTGACGTCGCCACGCACGACCTCAGCCACTACGATTTCGTGTTCATGTCCGGCGAGCCGGCCGCGAGTCTTGTCCGGCGGTCGAGGGCGAACCAGTGGACGGGCAGCGCGCGACAGCCGTTCACCAGCCCGATCGTCCTCGCCACCTATCGTCGTTACGCGGAAACGCTGGCGAGCAACAAGATCGCCACGAAACCACCGGGACAGCAGAATCCGCTGTACTACACGCTGGACACCGAGAAGTTCATCCAGGCGATGCGGCAGGAGCGCACCTGGGACTCGCTGCGCGTCGGCGACTTCGGCGCGGGAAACGGGAACAGGGTGCTGGCGCAGACGTCGAACATCTGCGACTCCAACTCGGGCGCGACGTATCTGATCTTGGTGGCGTTCCTGGAGAACGGCCGTCAGGTCCCGGTCGTCGACCCGCGACCGGCGGGCGCGCCCGCCGGTCCGCCGAACCTGTCGAGCGCGAAAGCACTGGCCAACCGGGTGAAACCGCTCGTGGCGGCACAAGGCTTCCCGTCGGCGGATCTGTCCGAGTCCTACGCGAATCTGGCCGAGGGGGACAAGCCGATCGTCGTCATCTACGAGCATCAGTACCTCGCGATGCAGTTGCGCGCCAAGGCGCAGAGCGGGCAGCCGGACCACGACCGGGTCCTGCTGTACCCGAAGGACAACATCCTGACGAAACCGCAATTCCTGGCACTGAAACCGGAAGCGGAACGCCTGGGCGAACTGATCACCTTCGATCCCGAGTTGCAACGTCGCGCGATGGAGCTCGGGTTCGGCGTCGCGACTCCCGCGGGAAGCACGAAAAGCGCGCGGCTGTACGACTTCCTGCGCGAACAGGGGCTGGCGAGCCCCGAAATCGCGGACGACGACAGCACCACGCCGCTCCCGGACAATCCGGTGCTGGAAGAGATGATCAAGACCGTCGGGGACTGCCCGTGAAGCGGCTCCTCGCGGTCCTGTGCTGCCTGCTCCTGGTGGTCGCCGCCTGTACGAGCGGCGGGCAGAAGGTGAAACTGCGCGTGCTGGCCAGCTCCGAACTGGCCGATCTCGGACCGATTCTCGACGACCTTCGCGGGGAAACGGGAATCGAACTGGAAATGGATTTCCGGGGAACCGTCGACGCGAGCACTTCCCTCACGCCAGGGAAGGCCACGCACGATCTCGCCTGGCTTTCCACCGACCGGTATTTCCAGCTCAAGTACCGGCAGTCCGCGGACAAGGGGGAGCGGCCGCTCGCGACCAAGACCATGGTGTCACCGGTCATCGTCGGGATCACCCCGGCGAAGGCGGCGGAACTACGCCGCGGCAAGCCGGACGGGAAGCTCTCGTGGGCGGATCTGGCGGACGCGGCGGCCGGCGGCGGGTTCCGGTTCGCGATGGCGGATCCGGCCAAGTCGACCAGCGGGCTCACCTCGCTCGTCGGGGTGGCCACGGCCGCCTCGGGCACCGGAGCGGCGCTGCGGCTCCAGGACGTGAAATGCGACAAGCTGCAGGGCTTCCGCGCCGGGCACACGCTCACGGCGGACACCTCGGCCGCGGTGACCGACCGGTTCGCCGAGCGCCAGGACGTGGACGCGATCATCGGGTACGAGTCCACTTTGCTCACCCTCAACGCGAGCGGCAGGCTCAAGACGCCGTTGGAACTGGTGTACCCGAGGGACGGCATCGTCCAGTCCGACTACCCGCTCCTCCTGCTCGACCCGGCCAAACGGGAGGTGTACGACAAGGTCGTCTCCTGGCTGAGGAGCCCGGCGACGCAGAAAAAGCTGATGGAGCGGACTCTCCGGCGGCCCATCGCCGGGGACGTGGCGCTCGATCCGAGGCTGCCCGCCTCGATCGGGAACTCGCTGTACTTCCCCGACGAGCAGGCCGTCGTGGACAAACTGCTCGACGACTACGCGGCCCCCGCCGGCCGGACACCCGGACGCGTGATCTTCGTGCTCGACTTCTCCGGTTCGATGAAGGGGCCGCGGGTCGCCGCGCTCCGGGCGACCTTCACCGGGCTGAGCGGCGGCCCGGACGGGGGATTCGACCGCTTCTACCGCGGCGAGCGGCTCACGGTGCTCCGCTTCGGCGGGAAGATACTGGGGAACAAGGAGTTCACGATCGACGGACCCCGGGATCTCGACGCGCTGCGGGCCTTCATCGCCGCCGACGAGTTCGACGGCAACACGGCGGTCTGGTCGGCGCTCGGCGAGGCCTACGCGAAGGCCGGTGCCCATCGCCGCGCCGAGCCCGGCAGCGGCGTTTCGATCGTGCTGATGACCGACGGGGAGAGCAACACCGGCCAGGGCATCGAAGAATTCCTGCGCGCGCCAAGGGATCCCGGCGTGCACACGTACACGATCCGGTTCGGCGAGGCGAATCCCGCCGAACTCGATCGCGCGGCCGTGGCCACCGGTGGCCGGATGGTCGACGCGAACGCGACATCCCTGCTCGAGGCCTTCAAGGAGATCCGTGGCTGCCGATAATCTGTGGTGGGAAGTCTGGGGACTGTGGGTCGCGGTCTGGGTGCTGACCGTGGTCGCCTTCATCGTCGCGATCGTCGTTTTCGTGCGGCACTGGCGCCGTGCGCGCTCCGATGGTGACCAGGGGATGATCCGGGGCATCGGCTTCTACCTGCACACGAAGTCCGTCATGGGGCTGTACCAGTTGCATCGCTACAACGAGGCCCTGGAACAGGAGGTGGAGAAACGGAAGAGCCGGGGCTGGCGGTTCTGGGCATCGGGCGGGCTCGGTCCCCTCAGGGGGGAATCGGAACGCACGGACACCGACGAGGAGTTCCGGCGGTACATCCGCAAGGCCGAGCCGATCACGGTGATCGGCATCGTGACGAAGGTGCTGGAGAAGCACCACGACATCATCCACGTCGATCTGGCGAAGCAGGAACTCGTCCACAATCGCGCACTGGTGAAGGAACTCGGCTGGTCCGACGGTCCCGAAAACACCCGGCAGCTCAAGACCCGGCTGCGTGGTGTCGAGGCGTTCGTCTCCGTGAAGGGCCTGTTCCGGAAACGCTCCCAGACCGACACCGAGACGGTGTTCGTCGCGCCGTACGGCAATCCGGACGATCCGTCGAAGAGCAGGAGTATCCGCTTCACCTGTGTGACCGGCGACCTGCGGGACTCCGCCCCGGCCGGCGCCTTCCGGGCGCGGTGCCTCGGCAAGGTCGAGGATTGGGATCCCGAAACCGGGGAACTCGTCGTCCATCCCATCGCCATCTTCAAGTAACCTCCCGCGTTCGGCTGCTCCAGTCGCGCCACCCGGGTGAGGCGAGTGGAGCAGTCGAAAGCCACATGTCGTCCATGGCGCTTCGCACTGTCGGCCGATGGGGGTGAACCTGCACGATTTCGGTATCCAACACCGCAGGTTCGAGGGAGATTCTCCATGAAGAGCGCCGTTTCCGACGATATCCGCAGTTTCTTCGCCGACTCTGGCATCGATGTCACCGCGGCCGGACAGACCGACGTCGAGATCGTCATCGATCACTTCGACAACTGGAAGAACACGTCAAGCGGAGGCACCTTCGGCTGCTTCACCGGCGCCTGCTGCCTCATGGCCTGAGTGCTCGGCGCAGCGGCAACCGACGATGTCCAGCCCGGCGGCGGCAAGCCGTCGCAGCACTTCGATCCAGAGCCCGCTGATTCGCTCGTTCGTCCGGATCGCCGGAGCCGGGGTGTAGAAACACCGGCTCCGGGGAAGTCACCGGACATGCCGGACTCATCTCCAGAACCCGACGAGGCGACCGTCGATGCTGTCGGAAAGCTGGTCTTCGCGCTCGAAACGGTCGAACAGGCGCGCGGCCACCTGTACGCCTTCCATCACCTCACGGGAACCGCCGACTTCGCGCTCGGCGAGGCCGTCGAAGGGCTCCGGAAGGCCGGGCACGCCGACTGGGCCGAGCGGATCGAGACCGAACTGATCGGGCTCAACGTGCTGTCGGACCGGTGGACCTTCCAGGTGATCGAGGAGTACGACGACGGCTACTACCGGGCCTACCGCGATATGACCCGGGACGTCGCCGAAGACCTGACCGGAGGGCGGCGGCACCTGCACGAAGAACGGCTCAAGCGGCAACGGCGGACCGAGGGGCGGCCGGGACACGAGATGGGGCGGCCCAGCGCCTGAGCCGTCCCTCTTCGCTCACAACTTCTCCAGTGCCTCGGGCTTGTGCACCGCTTCGCCGCCGCTCTTGTCGCTGCGCACCAGGTACTGCGGCTCCTCTTTGGACGCGCGCACGGTGCGGCCACCCGCTTCGGTGTCGGAAGTGATCTTCTTCAGGACCTCACCTTCGGCGTGTCCGCCGTGGCTGTTCCAGCGGACCTTGTCACCTTTGCGAAAATGCTCGGTCATCGCACTCCTTCTAGTCGTGGACGGTCCGACGCCGGCCAGACGTAGGGCAGGTCGTCGGGGACGGCCGGGAACTTCGGGCGGTAGTGCTCGGGTTGTTTGCGGACGAGCGCGGACTGGTGGCTGCGGTGGAAGTCCGTGTCGCCAAGCCAGGGTGGAAGCTCTTTCGCGTCCGCGAGCCGGGCCTGGGTTCGGATCTCGTCCAGCCCGGTGGCGCGGAGCAGATCGAGCCGGAGCGTTTCGCGGCAGGTGTCCTGGCGGCCGGTCTCGCACCAGACCTCGCAGATGTCGAAGCCGTACCGGACCAGTGCCTCTTCGTAACCCGCCCACATCGCCGCGGCCGGGTGATGTCGCCAGCCGTACCCCGGCACCGTCAGCGCGCGCAGAACCTGAATCGTCTCCACGCGCTGCTTTCCGAGCCTCCGCTGGTCGAGCACGGAAGCGGAGGCCCGGAAATCAACACACGGAAGAAACGTCTGCACACCGACGGCTTCCCCGTCGTCGCGGGTTCAAACCGTTCAGAAGATCGACCAGCCGGTCAGGGTGGTGAATCTATCGAGCGCCGCGACGCCCGCGACGGAGTTGCCGCGCGGGTCCAGCCCGGGGCTCCACACGCAGATCGCGCACCGGCCGGGGACGATCGCGACGATGCCGCCGCCGACGCCGCTCTTGCCGGGAAGCCCGACCCGGTAGGCGAATTCGCCCGCCGCGTCGTAGGTGCCGCAGGTCAGCATCACCGCGTTGACCCGCTTGGCCGCGCTCCGCTCGAGCAACCTGGTGCCGTCGTTGCGAACGCCGTGGCGGGCGAGGAACACCGCCGCGCGCGCGACGTCGCCGCAGCTCATCGCGATCGAGCATTGGCGCACGTACTGATCGAGGACGGCGGGCACCGGATGACGCATGTTCCGGTACGACGCCATGAAATAGGCGAGCGCGCGGTTGCGATCGGCGTGCGCGGCCTCCGAAGCGGCCACCTCGTCGTCGATCCCGACGTCCGCGCGACCGCTTTCCTCACGGAAGAACCGGAGCAGTGTTTCCGCCGCGTCGCCGTGGTGCGCCAATTCGTCGGTCACCACCAGCGCGCCGGCGTTGATGAACGGATTGCGGGGGATCCCGTCCTCGTTCTCCAATTGCACGAGCGAGTTGAACGGGTTGCCGGACGGCTCACGGCCCACCCGTTCCCACACCCCGTCGCCATGGGAGAGCGCGAGCGCCAAGGTGAAGACCTTCGACATGCTTTGGACGGAGAACGGCACTTCCCAGTCGCCGACGCCGTGCACCCGGCCGTCCACTTCGGCCACCGCCATGCCGAACTGCCGGGAATCGACCCTGGCCAGGGCGGGGATGTAGGCCGCGACGGAGCCGCGGCCGATCTCCGGCGCGACGTCGTCGGCGATCCGGTCCAGCAGCGCTGCGAGGTCCACGGTCGTAGCGTAGAAGCGCGTCTTCTCGCGCGAGGATCGGGGTTCGCGGGTGAACTTGTCAAATCGGAACGGGAAATTCGGTTCAACCGCCGAAGTGACGTCCCGCACACGCTCTGGCGTCTGGCAACAATGGATCCTCGCTGCTCACTGAAAAAGGTGAAAGCTACTCAAAAGCGCTGGGCGACCGCCAGGTGCGGATGATCGCCATCGGCGTTGAGCTGTTCTTCGGTGCCGGTGGCAGGCTCCACCAGGGCTGACCACCCGCATTTCGTCCTCTCGATGCGCTGTCAACTGGACGTCGGGAAGTTGAACCCCGCCGCGCTGTGCGGCCACCGCGTCGTGACGACCTTCGCCCGCGTGTAGAACCGGACGCCTTCCCGGCCGTGGATCGGGCTGTCCCCGATGAGGGAGTCCTTCCACCCGCCGAAGGAGTAGTACGACATCGGCACCGGGATGGGCACGTTCACCCCGATCATCCCCACCTTCACCTCCCGCTGGAACCGCCGCGCCGCCTCACCGCTGCCGGTGAACACGGCGGTCCCGTTGCCGTAGGGATTCGCGTTGATCAGCGCGATCGCTTCGTCCAGAGTGGACACCCGGACGATCCCGAGCACCGGCCCGAAGATCTCCTCGCGGTAGGCGGACATCTCGGTGGTCACCTTGTCCAAAAGGGACGGGCCGACGAAGAAACCGTTCTCGTGGCCGGCGACGCTCAGTTCCCGGCCGTCGACCACCACGGTCGCGCCCTGCTCCGCCCCGAGGGCGACGGAGTCGATCACGCGCCGCCGTGCGGCCTCGGTGACCACCGGGCCCATGTCGTTGCCGGCTTCGTGCCCGGGACCGACCTTGATCTCGGCGGCCTTGCGCTCGAGGATCTCGACCAGCCTGTCACCCGCCGAACCGACGGCGACGCCGATGGAAATCGCCATGCAGCGCTGTCCGGCGGAACCGAACGCGGCGGCCGTGAGATGGTTCGCGGCGTACTCGAGGTCGGCGTCGGGCAGGACGACGGCGTGGTTCTTGGCCCCGCCGAGCGCCTGCACGCGTTTGCCGGTGGCGGTCGCGCGTTCGTGGACGTGCCGGGCGATCGGGGTCGACCCGACGAACGACACGGCGGCGATACCGGGATGCTCCAGGATCGCGTCGACCGTGACCTTGTCCCCGTTGACCACGTTGAACACGCCGTCGGGAAGACCCGCCTCGGCGTACAGTTCGGCGACCAGCCGGGACGCGGACGGGACCCGCTCGCTGGGTTTGAGCACGAACGTGTTGCCGGTCGCGATGGCGATCGGATGCATCCACAGCGGGACCATGATCGGGAAGTTGAACGGCGTGATCCCGGCGACGACCCCGAGCGGCTGCCGGAAGTCGTGCACGTCCACGTCGCGTGAGACCTGGTCGGAGAAGCCGCCCTTCAGCGCGTCGGCTATCCCGCAGGCGTACTCGACGATCTCGCGGCCGCGGACGATCTCGCCGCGCGCGTCGTCGATCACCTTGCCGTGCTCGGAGGAGATGATCCCGGCGAGTTCGTCCTCGTGTTCCACCAGCAACTCGCGGAAGGCGAACATCACCTTGGTCCGCTGAGAGAGCGACGAATCGCCCCATGTCTCGAAAGCCTTACCTGCGGCGGACACCGCCGTGTCCACATCGGACGGTTCCGCGAGGAGCACCTGTGCCTGCGGGCGCCCCGCGGCCGGGTCGAACACCGGCGCGGTGCGGGTGGAGCCCGCCGTGGCCGCGGTGCCGTTGATCCAGTGGTCGATGGTCTTCACGCGTTGTCCTCCACAGGTGTTCACAGCAGTCCGACGGCCGTGTCGACGGCCTTGGCGACGTCACCGTCGTGCGGGTAGAGCAGGGAGCGGCCGACCACGAGGCCTTGCACGGTCGGCAGCGCGAGCGCGCGTTGCCAGGCGGCGAACGCGGCGTCGGGGTCCTTGACCTCGCCGCCCAGCAGGACGGCGGGCAGCGTCGAGGCGGCCAGCACACGCTCCATGTCCTCCACCACCGGGAGTTTCAGCCAGGTGTAGGCCGACGAGCGGCCGAGCGCGGAGGCGATGGTGATCGACCGGATCACGGCGTCGGGGGAGAGGTCATTGCGAAGGCGTCCGTCGACCCACTCGGCGAGGAACGGCTCGACCATCGCGATCAGCTTCCGGTCGGCGAGGTCGTTGACCGCCTTCGCGGTGTTCTCGAGGACGCTGGGTGTCGCCGGGTCGCTCAGGCAGATCCTGGTGAGCGTCTTGCCGCCGTCGAACCGCATCCGCTCGATCGTTTCGGCGTCGTAGCAGGCGAACCGGTCGTCGATCTCGAAACTCGATCCCGCGAGGCCGGTGCGGTTCATCGACCCGATGACGGTCTTGCCATCGAGGGCGCCGAGGAGCAGCAGATCGTCGATGATGTCCGGCGTCGCCAGCACCCCCGTGACGCCGGGTCGTTCCAGCGCCAGGCCGAGGCGGTCCAGCAGTTCGCCGCGGTCGGCCATCGCGAGCGGTTCGGCGCCGACACCGTTCGCGCCGCGCGCCGGATGGTCCGCGGCGATGAGCATCACGGCGCCCTTGTCGTTGAACGGCGATTTCGCGCGGACCCGGGTGGCCGCGGCCACCGCGACGGCCCCCGGATCACGTACCCGCGCGGCGACTATCCGGCGCACTGTGTCCGACACTTTCGTTCCTCCCGGCTCGCGTGGTGCCTCGACCATGGCAAGCACTCGGAGACTTTGTCAAGACATATGGACATAAGGTCATAGTGGCTCGTCACGGTAGGCTCCGCGCATGAAACCCTGGGCACCCGGTGAGATCGTGGTGGATCCGAACGGCCCGGAGCCGCTGTACTCGCAGGTCGCCAGGCAGCTCGGTGCCGCGATCGAAGACGGCAGGCTGCCGAACGGCGCCAGGCTGGACAACGAGCTGGACCTGGCCGCACGG
Organism: Amycolatopsis sp. NPDC041971; assembly: GCF_055588925.1. NCBI lineage: Bacteria > Bacillati > Actinomycetota > Actinomycetes > Pseudonocardiales > Pseudonocardiaceae > Amycolatopsis > Amycolatopsis sp. NPDC041971. The sequence continues at coordinate 239,110 of NZ_JBVJCE010000005.1, forward strand.
TTGCACCTGTCGCGGCCGACCATCCGCCAGGCGATCCAGTCACTGGTCAACCAAGGGTTGCTCGTCCGCAGACGCGGTGTCGGCACACAGGTCGTCCGCACCAAGGTCGCCCGCCCGCTGCGGTTGAGCAGCCTCTTCGACGACCTCAGCGAGCTCGGGGACAAGCCGGAGTCCGTGGTTCTCGTCAACCGGGTCGAGCCCGCGGGCGACGAGGCGGTCGAGCACCTCGAGGCACCGGCCCTGACCCACGTCCGGCGGCTGAAGCGAGTGCGCTCGACCGGTGGCGAACCGTTGGCGATCATGAACAACTACCTGCCTGACGGCCTCATCGACCCGGCCGACGATGAACTGCGGGACAAGGGGCTGTATCAGTTACTGCGCTCGGCGGGTGTCCGACTGCACGCCGCTCAGCAGAACGTCGGCGCCCGGCAGGCCACCGAGGAGGACGCCGAACTGCTGGACGAGGAGCCGGGCGCGGCGCTGCTCACCATGCGGCGCACCACCTACGACGATTCCGGCAAGGTCGTGGAATACGGCTGGCACGTCTACCGCGCCTCGCGCTATTCGTTCGACCTCTCACTGACCAACAGCCTCTGACGGTTCCGGCGCGGCATCGCGTTCCAGGTCGGTCTCCAGCGCCGCGTACACCGCAGGCCGGAACCGGCGCAGCCAGCCGGCGAGCGCCAGCCCGGCCAGTGCCACCACGAGAAGCAGCCACGGCAGATGCGGGACGACGCCGTTGCTCGACCCGGCGAGCGTCGGGAAGTTGAGGATCGCCAATGTCACGATGACCCCGAGCCCCACCGCGCCCAGCCCGGGGGCGATCAGCGTTTTCACTACCCGGCGGTCCCGTGCCCGGCGGAAATAGACCAGAATCGCGACCGCCGCGAACAGTTGCAGGGTGAGAATGCCCAACGTGCCGAAGCCGGTCATGCTCGCGGTGAGATCGGCGACCGGGTCGAGCCCGGCGAGCCGGAACGCCAGCGCCACCACCGAGCCGAAGACCACTTGGACGATCGAGGCGTAGCGCGGTGCTCCGTTGCGCGGGCTGGTCTTGCCCAGCAGCCGCGGCAGCACGCCGACCCGGCCCAGCGCGTACAGATACCGGGTCGCCGAATTGTGCAGCGCCAGCAACGCCGCGAACAGGCTGACCACCAGAAGCAGCAACATCACCTTGGTCAGCGGTTCGCCGAGGTACTCCTGGGCGACCGAGAGCACGAGATCCCCGCTCGAAAGGTGCGCGAGGGCCACGTCCTGCGCCTGTTCGGCGCCGATCGCGCTGACCACGGCCCAGGTCGTGAACGCGGCGAACACCCCGATGAACCCGATGGCGATGTAGGTCGCCCGCGGGATCGTCCGCTTGGGATCCTTGGCCTCCTCGCCGAACAGCGCCGTCGCCTCGAAACCGATGAAAGCGTTGGCGGCGAACAACAACGCCAGCCCGCCGGCACCCTGGAACAGCACGGAGGGGCTGAACGCGGCGAAGGAGAACCCGTGCCGGAACAGCACGCTGAAGTCCATGATCAGCAGGATCGAGACCTCAAGGATCAGCGAGACTCCCAGCACCTTCGCGCTCACCGCGATTCCCCGGCGGCTGAGCAGGAGGACCAGCACCACCGAAACCGCGCTCCAGAAGAGCCAATCGAGGTGGAGCCCGAAGACGTCGTCGATCGCCGTGGACGTGAAGAACCCGCTCGTGCCGATCGCGCCCGCGACGAAACAGTTGTAGCCCAGCATCGCGACGAAACCGGCGACGAGCCCCGGCGTCCTGCCCAACCCCTTGACCACGAAGGCGTAGAAGCCGCCCGCACTGGTGAGCACCCGCGACAGCTGCGCGTAGCCGACCGCGAACAGCAACAGGACGACCGTCGCCAGCAGGAAGGCCGCGACCATCCCGCCGCCGTTCCCGACCGCGATCCCGATGGCCGCGATCACGATCATCCCGGTCAGAGGCGCGACCGCGGCGAGCACGAGGAAGACGATGCCCGGCACGCCCAAGACGTTCTTCGCGAGCGACGTGTCGTCTCGGCTCATTCGCTGCTCCTCATCTTCGCTGGACGGCCAGTATGGGAGCGGCCGGGGGTGTGGGCTTTGCCTTTGCGTGCGCGGTACTTGTGTGCCTGTGCCTGGTCTTCGGTTGTGTGCGGTGGGTCGTGAGTGGGGATTCGTGCTCTAACCCGAATCGTCACTCACGACGCCTTCGCGCCCTTAAAGTTGCTTCGCTGCATGCGCATTCCGGTCACTTTGTTCGCTAGGCCGTTCGGGCTAGCACATCTGTTCGATTTGGAGTAGTGTGGGGTTGTGGCCAGCGATGACGCATCCCCGGAGACGTCCACCGAGTGGTGGCGCGTTGATACCGCGACGCTGCACGCTCGCAAACAGGAACTCGAGATTCAGAAGCGTCAGATCGACGCGGAACAAAACGCGATCCTGGCGGAAATCAATTCCCGTGGTGTTCGGGGGTGTTCGGGTCATTCGACGTTGGCTGCCCTGATTTTCGAGGACTTTCGTGTGACGGACAAGGAAGCCAGTGCCCGTGCCGACCGCGTGCTGGCCCTGCATCCTGGCCCGGCTATCGGCGGTGACCCCGAGCCACCCCTGGCGCCGTTGACCGCTCTGGCTGCTGTGGAAGGCGCGATCGGGGGTTCGCAGATCGATGCGATCATCCGTACGTTGGCCCGGATCCCGTCCACCGTTCCGGAAGAGGAGGTACGAGCTGGGGAGAAGATCCTGGTCGACTTGGCTCGGCATGCGGGGCCGCGGCAGATCGCCCGGGCTGGGCGCCGCCTGCTGGACAAGCTGGATCCGGACGGGAAAGAGCCCCGCACCGAGGACCCGAAAGACACCCGACCGGAGATGCGGTTCATCAAACACCGCGACGGCACCCTCGGCCTGAAAGCCACCCTGGACCTGGAAACGTATGCCCGGTTGAAGTCGGATCTGGATCCGATGGCCAAGCCGCACAAGGCCATCGACGGCGTGCGGGACTCCCGGACACAAGACGAACGCTACGGCGATGCGTTCACCGATTATGTGCGGTTGAAGACCACCAGCCGGAACCTTCCCGGCCAGGCGGGCGAAGCGACGCACATTTTGGTCACCATGTCCTACGACGGCCTCATGCGCGACATCGGCGAAGCACACTTAGATCTGGTCGGGCCGATCAGTGCGACCGACGCCCGGATCTTGGCCTGTGATGCCCGCGTGCGACCCGGAGTTCTCGGCACGGCAGGCGAACCGCTGGATATCGGCCGGTCGAAACGGACTGTGTCGCTGGCGCAGAAGTATGCGTTGACCATCCGCGATGGTGGCTGCGCGTTTCCGGGATGCGATATGCCTGTACCGCGCTGTACGGCACACCACATCGTTTTTTGGCGACACCACTGCGAAACGCAGATCGACAACCTCGTGCTGCTGTGCACCAAACACCACCGGCTCATCCACCACAGCCAATGGAAAGTCCAGATCGCCCAAGACGGCTTGCCGGAATTCACCGCACCCGCCTACCTCGACCCCACCGGAACACCGAGGCGTAACACCATGCATCTCAGGGTATAGGCCGATCCCGGTGCGTCGTTTATCCGGCGGCGAGTTCGCGATCTTGTTCGTGCGGATGGTTTTCGCCAGACGTTCGCTACGCCGGGCCCGTACAGGCATGCGCGGCTGTAGTGAGGATGGTTCAGGTTCAAGCGGGCCGCGAAGGTGCGGCTTTGCGAGATCGCCATCGCGATACCCGGCTGGACGTCGCACCACCCAGACCGCCCGACGAAGAACTGCCTGAAACGCTCTTCATGCGGTCACCACCGAGACGGCGCCCTCTCAAGACCTCCGCGGCGCCGGAAACGACGGCCACCCATGCGGCCGCTCCAGAATCTCGATGGTCGCCTGGTCGACCAGAAAGTACTGCCCGCCGTCCTCGCGCGGGTTCGTATAAGCCGCTGTCGCGACCAGACGGCCGAAGTCGGCCATCACCGCGATCGGGTATCCGCCGTCGAAGACCTCCCCGTGCGCGGCCGTCGCGACGGTCCCGGTCTCGTACCAGGTGACGAAGTACTGCGCCGGTCCGGTTTCGAAGACGCGCAGCGTCGCCTCCTTCTGCCGGACACCGGCGAAGTCGCCGGACACGCCCGTCCAGATCATCGTCGTCCGGTCCGCGTATTGCTGCTCCAGCACGTTCCCGGAGCCGTAGTGGAAGTTCGCGCGGAGCCCGACGAGGTCGGTGCTGAGCGGATGGGTCCCGGTCACGGGGAAGAAGCGGACGTCGAGTTGCACGGGCTGAACCTCCGGATCGTGTGTTTCCCCAGGTTTAGCAGCCCGTGGCAGCTCGATCGTTGTCCGGCGAAGCGATCCAGTTGTCGCTGAACGCGAGGATCAGTCGAACATGCCGGGCTGATAGTCGCCCGCCGGAGTCCTGGCGATGACGTTGAGCCGGTTGTACGCGTTGATCGCGGCGATCAACGCGATCAGGGCACCGATCTGCTCGTCGTCGTAGTGCTCGCGCACCTGCGCCCAGGTCTCATCGCTGACGCCGTGGTGCGCGTCGGCGATCCGGGTGCCCTCCTCGGTGAGCGCCAGCGCCGCGCGCTCGGGCTCGGTGAACACGTTCGCTTCCCGCCAGGCGGCGACCAGGTTGAGCCGCACCGAGGTCTCGCCGGCGTGCGCGGCGTCCTTGCTGTGCATGTCGGTGCAGAAGCCGCAGCCGTTGATCTGGCTGGCGCGCAGCTTCACCAGCTCCTGAGTCGCGTGCGGCAGCGAGGACTCTTCGATCGGCCGGTTCGCGGCGCCGAGACGCTTGACGTACTTGAGGATGACGTCGTTCTCGAACAGATTGATTCGCGGTTCCATGATCTTTCCTCTCCATCGGTTCTGCACATATGACGAGTGGGGTGGAGAGGTTGTGACAGCTTCGCACGTGACGCCGGTCACGGATGCAGGAGGTCGGCGAGGATCTCCACACCGTTGACGATGCGGGGTCCTGGCCGGTTGAAGCAGGCTGGCCCGTCCAGGATGTGCACGGCCGGGATGTCGTCCCAGCCCGGCAAGCCGGTCAGCAGGTGCAGTTCCGCCTCGGTCCGTTCAGACGGGAAGCCGCAGGGACGAGCAGTAGGACGCCGCCGCCGGCGGCGGCGATCTGCTCCGGGACACCCTGCGCCTCGCCGAGCATGGCCAAGCAGGTGAAGACGCCGTCGAGCGTTCTCGATTCGAGGCTGACCACCTAGGTATCACCGTCCAGCGTGCGCACGGTCTCCTAGACCTGCCGATGGGAGACCGCGCAGACGTCGCAGAGATCCTGCGCGTGAGCACGACGTCGGATTCGGCCGCCGAAATCTCCCGCTCGACAGCACGTCGTAGTCGGTCGCAGCGGTGAGCAGCGAGACGATCCGCATCCGTCCACGGTAGGCGACCGGCCCATCCTGCACATCTGCGCGGAGCAAATGCGTGAAAGTGCGCCAACAGAGCATTGACGTTGCACAAAACTGCACCTAACGTGACAGCTACTGCGCACAACTGGCACGGATGGGGAGTTCATGAGCGGGACCTTCATGGCGGCGGAGATCGCGAGTCAGCCCGGCTGCTGGCGGGAAGCGGCGGCGCTGGCCTCGGCGAACAGTGCTCTGCTGCCGCCGCCGGGCGCGCGGGTCGCGATCGTCGGCTGCGGCACGTCGTGGTTCATCGGCCAGGCGTACGCCGTCCTTCGCGAGTCCGCGGGGCTCGGCGAGACCGATGCCTTCGCCGCCTCCGAGTTCCCGGCGGGCCGTGGTTACGACCACGTCGTGGCGCTGACCCGGTCGGGTACGACGACCGAGGTCCACGCCCTGCTGGCGAAACTGCGGGGCAAGACCCCGACCATCGCGATCACCGGCGTGCCCCGCGAGATCGAGACCGCCGCGGACACGATCGTCGACCTGTCCGTCGTGGACGAACGCTCGGTCGTGCAGACCCGGTTCGCCACGACGGCGCTGGCGATGCTGCGCGCGCACCTCGGCGAGGACCTGACGGCGGTCGCCGACCAGGCCGAACGCGTGCTCGCCGAACCACTGCCCGACGAACTGGTCGCCGCGGAGCAGTTCAGCTTCCTCGGCACCGGCTGGTCGGTGGGCATCGCGAACGAAGCGGCGCTCAAGTTCCGCGAGGCGTGTCTGCTGTGGACGGAGTCGTACCCGGCGTGGGACTACCGGCACGGGCCGATCAGCATCAGCGAACCCGGCCGCGTGACCTGGATGTTCGGGCGGGCGCCGGAAGGGCTGGCCGACGACGTCGCCCGCGCGGGCGGTCTGTTCGTCGAGAGCGGCCTGGATCCGCTCGCCGACCTCGTCCGCGCCCAGCGTGTCGCCGGAGCCATCGCCGCCCGCAAGGGGCTAGACCCGGACAACCCCCGCAGCCTCACCCGTTCCGTCGTCCTGACCTGAGGCTGCCGTGATCGTCACCGTCACGCCCAACACCGCGCTGGACGTCACGTACACGGTGGACGGTCTGCGGCCCGGTGACGTGCACCGGGTGCGGGAAGTACGGCACCGGGCGGGTGGCAAGGGCGTCAACGTCGCTCGCGTGCTGCACACACTCGGCGCCGACGTCCGCGCGATCTTCACGGCCGGCGGCGCGACGGGGGCCGCCGTCGAGGGCGACCTCGCGGCAGCGGGTATCGCCGCGGATGTCGTCGAGATCGGCGGGGAGACCCGGCGCACCATCACGGTCCTCGCGGACGACGGCTCGGTCTCATTGCTGAACGAGCCCGGGCCGAGGCTCACCGAAGACGAATGGCAAGCGCTTGCGGCGACCGTCCGAGCCCGGAAACCGGATGTGCTCGTCTGCTCGGGCAGCCTGCCGCCGGGCGCCGGGGGATACGCCGGCCTCCTCGGCGAAGCACCGTCCATCTTGGACACTTCCGGCGAGGCGCTGCTCGCCGGACTGGCCGGACGGCCGTCCGTGGTCAAACCGAACGCCGACGAACTGCGCGAGGTCACCGGCCTGCGGGATCCGGTGGCCGCGGCGGCCGAACTGCGCAAGGCCGGGGCGGGCGCCGTCGTCGTCTCGCTGGGCCCGGAGGGACTGCTGGCGGTGACCGGATCCGGCAGCTGGCAGGCGGAACCCTCCACTGTGCTCAGTGGCAATACCACCGGCGCGGGCGATGCCGTCGTCGCGGCGCTGGCGTTGGGCCTGAGCCGCGCCGAACCGTGGCCGGACATCCTGCGCCGGGCCGTCGCGTTGTCCGGGGCGGCCGTGCTGGGACCGCTGGCCGGGGACGTCGACCTCGCGCACTACGAAGCCGAACAGGGCCTGGTCGCCTTACGCGCCCGCCCGGATTAGGAGACGTCATGCCTCTGGTGGGAACCGGGGAAATCGTCGGGGCCGCCGCGGCGGCCAGGTACGGCTGCGGCGCGTTCAACGCGATCCAGCTCGAACACATCACCGCGATCGTCGACGGCGCGGCCGCGGCGGAAGCGCCGGTGATCCTGCAACTGAGTCAGAACGCCGTGAAGTACCACGGTTCACTGGCGCCGGTGGGCATGGCGGCGCTGGCCGCGGCGAGAGGTGCCGTCACTCCGGTCGCGGTGCATCTCGACCACGCCGAATCGGCCGAGCTCGTCCGCGAGGCGGTCTCGCTCGGCTTCGGCTCCGTCATGTTCGACGCGTCCAAACTGGACTACACCGACAACGTGCGCGCGACCAGGGAAGTCGCCGCGTATTGCCACGACCGCGGGGTCTGGGTCGAGGCCGAACTCGGCGAGGTCGGGGGCAAGGACGGCGTCCACGCGCCCGGCGCGCGCACCGATCCGGACGAGGCGGCGAGGTTCGTGGCGGCCACCGGCATCGACGCGCTGGCGGTGGCGGTGGGCAGTTCGCACGCCATGCTCACCCGTGACGCCGCACTCGACTTCGAGCTGATCGCGCGGCTGCGGGAGCGGGTGCCGGTGCCGCTGGTGCTGCACGGTTCGTCGGGCGTGCCGGACGAGGGACTGGCCGAAGCGGTGCGCGCCGGGATGACGAAGATCAATATCGCCACTCAGCTCAACAAGGTGTTCACCGCCGCGGCCGCGGAAGACTGGCGCGCGCATCCGGAACGCGTCGACCCGCGAAAATATCTCGGAGCCGGAAGGGCGGCGGTCGCCGTCGAGGTGCGGCGGTTGCTGGGAGTGCTCAAGCTTGATCAGGTTGAACCGGTCAAGGTGACGATTGAGCAGACTTTGCGCAATTGAGTGTTGACATGTGCGCGAAACCTCACAAAACTGCGCAATAACAAGCAAAACTTGTGTGATCTTCGATCCAGGTGGTGGCGGATGCGGGTAGGCAGGCTGACGACATTGACGGCAGGGGCGGCGCTCCTGCTCGCGGGATGCGGCGGCGGGGACACGGCCGGTGGCACCGGTGAGAACGCGCTCCCGGGCGTCGACCAGTTCCTCAACGCGCCCTGTCCGGAGGCGGGAGTGAAACCCGCGACGGACAAGGAATTCACGTACTGGTCCATGTGGACGGCCGACGAGCCCCAGGGCAAGGTCCTCCAGAAGGCCCTCAAATGCTTCGAGGAGAAGACCGGCGTCAAGGTCGACGTGCAGTGGCTGGGCCGTAAGGCCTACACCCAGAACCTGGTGCCCGCGCTGAACACCGACGCCGTGCCGGATCTGTTCGACCAGGATGTCAGCAAGGTCGGCGCGGCGGTCATGACTCCGGGCGGCACGCAGAGCGTCGACGACGTGTTCGCGATGAAGGTCGGCGAGGGCGACAAGACCGTCAAGGACGTGCTTTCGCCCAGCTCGTACGACTTCCCGCAGAACAAGGACCGCGAAGGCCACAACTTCATGGTCCCGTACACGATCCAGTCGAGCGCCTGGTGGTTCAACAAGGACACCGCCGGCGACATCCAGCAGCCGAAGACGATGGACGAGCTGATCGGCCTGTTCGACAAGGCGAAGACCGACGGCAAGGCCGCCATCAGCCTCGACGGCGACATCCCGTTCTACAACATGTACTTCTACACCCAGCTGGCCGAGCGGTTCGTCGGCGCGGGCGGGCTGTACAAGGCGGCGACCGACAAGACCGGCCAGGCGTGGAAGACCGAGCCCGGTTTCCTCAAGGCCGCCGCCGAAACCGCGAAGCTGCCGAAGTACTTGATCGACGGCTGGGACGCGGCGAAGTTCCCGCAGGTGCAGCAGCGCTGGGCCGACGGCGACTCCCGTTTCCTCTACGTCGGCAGCTGGGCGCCGAGCGAGACCCGTGAGTACCTGGACAAGCAGGGCGCCGGAACGAAGATCAACTACGGCTCCTTCCAGTTCCCGATGCCCGCAGGCGCCACGCACGACACCGTCGAGCAGATGTCGATCGGGTTCTCGGTGACCAAGAAGGCCAAGCACGCCGAGGCGGCCAAGGCGTTCATCGCCTACTTCCTCAACAAGGACCTGCTCGCCGGGATCCCGATCGTGGCCGACAACCTCGTGCCGCGTGCCGACCTCGCCGTGCCGGACGACCTCAAGCAGGTCAAAGCCGCGCTGGACGACCCGAAGAAGGAGCACGTCCTGCAGTACGACGGGATCGACGGCATCGCCGGCGGCAAATGGCAGACCGACGTCTTCGACCCCGCCGACATCGCGCTGCTGAAGGGCCGGCTCACCCCGCAGCAGTTCGTGGACCAGCTCGCCGTCAAGAGCGCCGAGTTCTGGAAGAACCAGGGCTGATGGCCACGGTCACGACGCCGACGACACCGACGACGCCGACGACGCCGACGACACCGTCGGCGCGGGCGGTGAAGACCGGTGCGCACCTGCGCCGCAAGAAACGGCTGTTCTGGCCGTTCGCCGCACCGGCGCTGGTGCTGTACCTGGCCTTCCTGGTGCTGCCGACGATCGCGACCGTGGTGCTGAGCTTCACCAGCTGGGCGGGCGCCGGCGACACCCCCGAACCCAACGGGGTCACCAACTACACGCAGATGTGGACGAGCGACTCGTTCCAGTACGCCTTCCGCAACACGCTGATCTACGTGTTCCTCGGCGGGATCGGCACGTTCGCGCTGGCCTTCCTGTTCACCATGGTGCTGAGGGACATGAAGGGCGGCAAGATCGTCCGCGCCATCCTGTTCTTCCCGAACATCGTGGCGCCGGTGGCGCTCGGCATGTTCCTCGGCTTCGTGTTCAAGTACCAACCGGGGAAACAGGGGCTGGCGAACTACGTGCTGGAAAGCCTCGGCGCAGACGCGGTGAAGTTCCTCGCACCGTCCAATGTGACCGGTGTGGTGACGGCTTCGCTGATCTGGGCCAGTTCGGGCTTCTACATCACCATCCTGATGGCCGCGGTCGACCGCATCCCGCCGTATCTCTACGAGGACGCCGAACTGGGCGGCGCGTCGCCCTGGCAGAAGTTCAAGAACATCACGCTGCCGATGACCTGGGACGTCGTCGGCGTCGCCGGGGTGCTGTGGACGATCAACGCGCTCAAGATCTTCGAGCTGGTGTTCGTGCTGGCCGGTCCCGGCACCTACGCCCCGCCCAACGAGGCTTGGACGCTGGGGATCTACGTGTTCGACCGGACCTTCGGCTCGAACGGCACCCCGGACTTCGGTGCCGCCTGTGCCTGCGCGGTGGCGATGATCGCGCTGATGTCCGTGCTCGTCGTCCTGCTCCGCCGTCTGATGCGCCGTGACGCGATCCAGTTCTGAGGGAGACGAAATGTCCGTCACCGACGTCGAGGCGCCCGCGCGGCGACCGGCGAAACCGGTGCGCAAGCCGCCACGCAAACCGCGTCCGGCGCCCGGCTCCAAACGGTTCAGCCCGTTGCGGGTACTGGGTTCCACGATCGTGTGGCTGTTCACCGTCGGCAACATCCTGGTGCTGTACTGGCTGCTCACGGCGTCGTTCAAAACGCCGGTGGAGATCTTCACCAAGCCGTTCGCCCTGCCGTACCAGTGGTTCCAGAACGGCAAGCCGTTCCGGAACTTCGTCTACGCCTGGAACAACGCCGGTTTCGGCGACGCGGTGCTGACCACCGTGGTCCTGGTCGGGCTGGCGACGGTCGTGACCGTCGCCGTCTCGGCACCCTGCGCGTACGCCCTGACGAGGCTCGGCGTCCGCGGCGCCGGGCCGATGACGAACGTCGTCGCGATCGGCATGGGCGTGCCGTTCCAGACCGTGATCATCCCGCTGTTCGTGGTGCTCAGCAAAGTGCACATGGACAACGAGTACGGCCTGTTCGTGCTGTACGTGGCCCTGTCCATCCCGTTCACGGTGTTCCTGATGACCGGTTTCTTCCGGTCGCTGCCGGACGAGCTGGAGGAGGCGGCCGCGCTCGACGGCGCCTCGCCGACACGCACGTTCTTTTCGGTGATGCTGCCGCTGACCCGGGGCGGCATGATCACCGCGTTGACGCTGAACGCCATCGGACTGTGGAACGAGACGCTGCTGGCGATCGTCTTCCTCAAGGACCAAGCGCATTTCACGCTGTCCCGCGCGCTTTTCACCTTCTACGGGGCCGCGAGCTACCAATCGGAGTACGGCGGCCTGATCGCCGGTGTGGCGATCGTCGTGCTCCCGATGCTCGTGCTTTACCTCGTGCTCGCCCGCCGGATCATCACCGGCCTGACCCTCGGCGCCGGAAAGTAGGACCTGATGGCCACCGTGACCTTCTCCGACACCACCCGGTTCTACGCCGGAGTGGAACGTCCCGCGGTCGACGGACTCGACCTCGAGGTCGCCGACGGCGAGTTCCTGGTGCTGGTCGGCCCGTCCGGCTGCGGGAAGTCGACCACGTTGCGGATGCTCGCCGGGTTGGAAGGCGTCGACGACGGCTCCATTCACATCGGTGCCCGCGACGTCACCGAACTGCCGCCGAAGGACCGGGACATCGCGATGGTGTTCCAGAACTACGCGCTCTACCCGCATATGACGGTGGGGGAGAACATCGGCTTCCACCTGAAGCTGGCGAAGCTGGCCAAGGCCGAACGCGAACGCAAGGTACGCGAGGCCGCGGCCGTGCTCGACCTGACCGAGTACCTCGACCGCAAACCCGCGAACCTGTCCGGCGGCCAGCGGCAGCGGGTCGCGATGGGGCGGGCGATCGTGCGCGAGCCGAGTGTGTTCCTGATGGACGAACCACTGTCCAATCTGGACGCCAAACTCCGGGTGCAGACCCGGACGCAGATCGCGTCCCTGCAACGGCGGCTGGGCATCACGACGCTGTACGTCACGCACGACCAGGTCGAGGCGATGACCATGGGAGACCGGGTCGCCGTGCTGAAGGACGGGATCCTGCAACAGTGCGACACGCCCGTCGGGCTGTTCGCGAAGCCGGTCAACGTATTCGTCGCCGGGTTCATCGGCTCGCCCGCGATGAACCTGCTGGAGACCACTGTGGACAGCGGCGGTGCTGTCGCGGGCGGCACGCGGCTGCCGCTGACCCCGGCACAGCGTTCGGCGCTGACCGGCCCCGGCATCGTCGTCGGCGTCCGGCCCGAGAGCTGGACGATCGGGGACGGCGGTTTCGAAGCCGTCGTCGAGGTCGTCGAGGAACTGGGCAGCGACCAGTACCTCTACTGCCGGGACGGCGACCGCGTGCTGACCGTTCGCACCCCGGGCATGGCCCCGTGGCAGCGTGGCGAGCCGATCTCCCTGACGCCGCAACCGGGCGCGGTGCACCTGTTCGACGCCACGACCGGTGACAGGCTCCCGGACGCATGACCCGCCTGTACCGCACCGGGTTGCTGCTCCCGGCGGCTGTGCTGGGGCCGGAGAACCCGTTGCCGCCGCTCCGGAAACCCGAAGCGGTGGCGAAGGTGTCCAATGTGGACGAGCTGCCGCCGGACCTGGCGGAGAACATCGGCTACGGCCGTCTGGACACGCCGTTGCCGTGTCTGCTTCAGGACGGCTACACCCGGGAGCGCACGAAACGTGAGTTCCCGGCGTTGGTGCTGGAGAACGACAAGCTGCGCGCCACCGTGCTGCCTTCGCTGGGCGGGCGGCTGTACTCGCTGGTCCACAGGCCGTCCGGACGCGAACTGCTCTACCGCAATCCGGTGTTCCAGCCCGCGAACCTCGCGTTGCGGGACGCGTGGTTCGCCGGCGGCGTCGAATGGAACCTCGGGAGCACCGGGCATACGACGTTGACCTGCGAGCCGATGTTCGCGGCGGAGATCGAAGGGCCGGACGGCACACCGATACTGAGGTTGTGGGAGTGGGAACGCACCCGCGATCTGCCGTACCAGATCGATTTCTGGCTGCCCGACGGGTCGGATCGGCTGCTCGTGGCCGTGCGGGTGCGGAACCCGCATCCCTCCGACGTCCCGGTGTACTGGTGGTCGAACATCGCGGTGCCACAGAACGAAGGCACCCGCGTGCTGGCACCCGCGACCCAAGCTTGGCATTACGGCTATTCGGGACGGCTCGACCTGGTCGACGTCCCCGGCGAGCTGACCTATCCGGCCCGCGCCGAAACCGCGGCGGACTACTTCTTCGAGGTGACCGGAAGACCGTGGGTCGCGGCCGTCGAGGACGACGGGACGGGGCTGGTCCAGCTGTCCACCGGCCGGTTGCGCGGGCGCAAACTGTTCCTGTGGGGCGAGTCCACCGGTGGACGCCGCTGGCAGGAGTGGCTGGCTCCCGGAGCGGGCGGCTACCTGGAGATCCAGGCCGGTCTTACCCGCACCCAGCTGGAGCATCTGCGCTTGCCACCCGGGGAGAGCTGGGACTGGCTGGAGGCCTACGGCCCGGTCGCCGCCGATCCGGCCGCGGTGCACGGTGAAGACTGGGCGACGGCGCGCGAAGCCGTCGCCGCCGGTCTGCCGTCGGCGGAAGCCATGGACGAGTATCACGACGACTGGCGGAAGATCGCCGACGTCACCCCGGAATCCTTCCTGGCCACCGGCTCCGGCTGGGGTGCGCTGGAGCACCGGCGCACGCCGATGTCCCTGCCCGGCACGCCGTTCCCGGACGAATCGCTCGGGCCGGACCAGGAGCCCTGGCTCGCGTTGCTCGACGGGACGCCACCGGACGGGGCTCCACTCGCCGTGCCCCCACCGACGCTGGTGAACCGGTGCTGGACGGATCTCATGGAGTACGCCCCGAAGAATTGGCTGACCTGGTATCACCGCGGTGTCGCGCACTGGGCGGCCGGACGGCATTCGGACGCGGTCCGGGCCTGGCGCGAGTCCGTCTCGGCGGACGAGAACCCCTGGGCGCTGCGGAATCTGGCGGTCGCCACGGCGGGGCACGAGGCCGCCTGGCTGTACCGGCGGGCGGTCGCCCTCGCGCCGTCGATGCGGCCGCTGGTCGTCGAGGCGATCGCCGCGCAACTCGCGGCGGGGCTGCCGGAAGAGGCGAGCGCGCTGCTGGACGGGCTCCCCCGGGAAGGGCGGATCGCCTTGCTGACCGCCCGCACCCGGCTCGCCCAAGGCGACGTCGCCGGGGCCAAGGCCGTCTACGACACCGGTTTCGAGGTCGCGAACATCAGGGAAGGGGAAACGTCTCTATCGGACACTTGGGCGGCGGTTTCGGACGAACCGCTGCCGGAAGAACATGACTTCCGGATGAAGTGAGCGGCCGGGCCACTCGACCGGCGCGCCGCTCGCGGCGGACAACCGCGATGCAGCATACTGCTCGAAACAGTGGCCAACAGCGCAACGTCATGCGCGATAGGCCGCAGCGAGCTAGGAGTGGCGCCGATGGCCCGGCACGAACGGCTGAGCACCCTGCTGGACCTGCTGGGGCAGCGGGAAAAGATCGACGTCGAGGACGTGGCCGAGGAGTTGAACGTCTCCGCGGCCACGATCCGGCGCGACCTCGATCATCTGGCGGAACAGCAGTTGCTCACCCGTACCCGGGGTGGTGCGGTGGCCAACGATCTCGCCTACGACCTGCCGTTGCGCTACAAGACCGCGCGGCACGTGCCCGAGAAGCAGCGAATCAGCGTCGCGGCGGCGGCGCTCGTGGCGCAGGGCATGGTGGTCGGCCTCAACGGCGGGACGACCACCGCCGGGGTCGCGCGGTCGCTGGCCACCCGGTCCGATCTCGTCGGTCTCCGTGATTCGCCCGGCCTGACGGTGGTCACCAACGCGCTGAACATCGCGCACGAACTGGCGGTGCGGCCGCATGTGAAGATCGTGGTCACCGGCGGGGTCGCGCGTCCGCAGTCGTTCGAGCTCAGCGGTCCGCTGGCCACCCGCGTCCTCAGCGAACTGACGATCGACCTGCTGTTCCTCGGCGTCGACGCGTTCGACGCGGACGCCGGCGCCTTCGCGCACCACGAGGGCGAGGCGAGTATCAACCGGTTGATGGTCGAGCGCGCCGAACGTGTCGTCGCGGTCGCCGACGGTTCGAAGCTTGGCCGTCGCGCGTTCGCGCGGATCTGCGCGACCCCGCAGGTGCACGCCCTGGTCACCGATTCCAACGCCGATCCGAAGGTGCTGCGGGCGTTCGAGGCCGCGGGGGTCGAGGTCCAGGCCGTCTGACTCTTCGCGTTCAAGCACTTGAAGGCCCCCTTCCTCGCGCCCAGGTACAGGGTCCCGGCAAAGTCGCGTAACCACTGGTCAAGTGGGTGTTGCGGTGACAGGGGCGGGTTCGCCACAGTCGCCTGACATCTTTCTCGACTGTCCACGTAGGACGCTCCGGGGCTACAGTGCCCGATTTGGGCGTTTTTCGACCGGGTCGTGAGGGAAAAAGAGGGTTCTAGCCCTAAATTCCACTCACGACCCCAGTCGAAAAACGTACATAAACGCATCAAATGGACATCCAGCGGCCGAATCGTGTCCTTTGTGGACACTCGACGCTCAAGACATCCTGTCGTCCGCCCCCGTCGGAAGTCCAGTTCGAATCACCGAAGGCGCCACCGACCAGCGGCGATGCGACTTTGCCGGAACCCTGGCACCCAGGTATCGGAAGGGGGCCTTCATATACCTAGGTAGTCGTTGCCGCATAAGGATCTTCGTGCGACCCGACGAAAGTCGGCAGCACCGCTTCGGCGGATGACTTTGCGCGAACGGTGCGCTATACAGAGAACATCTTGCGTATTCATGCGCGAAAGGTGTCTCGAATGAGCAGAGTTGCGCAATCCCTGAGTTGTTTGGCCGCAGTGGCCTTACTCGGGCTTTCCCCGGTCGCCGCCCACGCCGATCCGGCCTCGGCGCCGTCCGGCAAACTGGGCGATCTCACCGGAATCTCCGGTGACGGCGCCACGGTCACCCTGAATTCGGGAAGCGCCGCCGTCCGCGTCAGCTTCCCGGCCGCGGGCGCCGTCCGTGTCTGGCTGGCGCCGGACGGCACGTTCACCGATCCGGCCGGAAGCAAGATCGTGCTGCCGCGCACCGGCGCCCCGGCGACACCGAAGAGGACCGACAAGGGGGACTACTGGGCGGTTTCCACACCCAAGGCCACGCTGCGGGCGTACAAGCACCCGTTGCGGCTCGCGTTGTACGACGGCGCGGACCGCGAGCGGCTCTGGGAGGAGTCGGCGCCGCTGTCCTGGACCGACAAGCAGACCACGCAGACCCTGGCGCGGACGGCGGCCGAGCAGTTCGTCGGCGGCGGTGAGCAGAACGGCAGGTTCAGCCACCGCGACCAGACGATCCGGATCTTCGCCGACTACAACTGGAACGACGGCGGGGCCCCGAACTCGCAGCCGTTCTACGCCTCATCGGCGGGATACGGCGTGCTGCGCAACACCTTCGCGCAAGGCACCTACGCCTTCACCGAGCCGGTGCGCACCACGCACGACGAGCGCCGCTTCGACGCGACGTACGTCGTCGGCAACGGGCTCAAGGACGTCATCACCGGCTACACCGATCTCGTCGGGAAGCCTTTCCTGCCACCGCTCTACGGTCTCGAACACGGTGACGCCGACTGCTACCTGCACAACGCCAACCGCGGTGAGCGGCACACGCTGGACGCGGTGAAGGTCGCGGAGGGGTACACCGAGCACGGGATGCCCAACGGCTGGATGCTGGTCAACGACGGCTACGGCTGCGGGTACGAGAACCTCCAGCAGACGGGCGAAGGCCTGCGCAAGAACGGCATGCAACTCGGACTGTGGACCGAGAACGGCGTGCCGAACCAGGTCGAGGAGGTCAAGGCCGGGGTCCGGGTCCGCAAACTCGACGTCGCGTGGGTCGGCCCGGGCTACGAGTTCGCGCTGGACGCCTGCGATACCGCGTACAAGGGCATCGAGGACAACAGCGACGCGCGTGGTTTCGTCTGGACGCCGGTCAGCTGGGCGGGCGCGCAACGCTGTGGCGTGCTGTGGAGCGGCGACCAGGCCGGTTCCTACGACTACATCAAGTGGCAGATCCCGACCTACGCCGGTGCCACGACCTCGGGAATCGCGTACAACACCGGCGACATCGACGGCATCTTCGGCGGCAGCCCGCAGACTTACGTCCGCGACCTGCAGTGGAAGGCGTTCCTGCCGGTCTCGATGACGATGGACGGCTGGGCCGCGTCGGACAAGCAGCCGTGGCGCTACGGCGAGCCGTACACCTCGATCAACCGCAAGTACCTGCTGCTCAAGGAGAGGCTGCTGCCCTACACCTACAGCCATTCGGTGGAGGCGCACAAAACCGGCGTCGGCCAGGTCCGCCCGCTGGCGCTCGAATACCCGGACGACCCGAACGTCTGGGGCGAGAAGGCGAAGTACGAGTTCCTGTCCGGCAAGGACTTCCTGGTCGCGCCGGTGTACGAGAACTCGACCGTGCGCAACGGCATCTACCTGCCGAAGGGCACCTGGGTCGACTACTGGAGCGGCAAGACCTACACCGGACCGACCACTGTGGACGGTTACGACGCGCCGCTCGACACGCTGCCGCTGTTCGTCCGCGCCGGGGCCGTGGTGCCGATGTGGGCCGAGGGCACGAAGTCGTGGCAGACCAGGGACAAGAACGTACTCGATCTCGACGTCTACCCGCAGGGCAAGGGCTCGTTCACGCTCACCGAGGACGACGGCGTGACTCGCGCCTACAAGAACGGCGACCAGGCGAAGCAGACGTTCACCGTCGACGCGCCGATGTCCGGCCTGGGCACGGTGACGGTCGGAATCGGTGCCAGTTCCGGTTTCTACGCCGGGAAGCCCGCGTCGCGGAACTACCAGCTCACCGTCCACACGGGAAGCAAGCCCGCGACCGTGCTGGCCGGGACCTCGATCCTGCGGCAGTACGGCAGCAAGGCCGAACTGGACGCGGCGTCGTCGGGCTGGTGGTTCGACCCCGCCGTCGGTGGGGTCGCGCGCGTCAAAACCGGCAAGGTCGGTGCCGGTGACCGTCAAGACGTCCGGCTGTTCGGCACGAGCGCGGTCGGTGGGATTTTCCCCGAAGACCGCAACGGCTCGGTCGCCCTGTCCCTGCCGGTGGTCGCCGGTCCCGGGCAGACCGCGACGGGCACGCTGAGCTTCACCAACGGCACGCCCCTGCCGGTCCGGAACGTCAAGTTCTCCTTGCCCGCAAACGGCTTCCGCGCCGAGGTGCCGGCCGGGCCGCGACTGGTGATGCCCGGCGAGACCGTGCGGGTGCCAGTGAAGGTGACTCCGGACGCGGGGATCGAACCGGACGATTACCAGCTCACCGCGTCGGCGTCGTACCAGGCGCGGCTCGGGGAGAACCGGGTCACCGACTCGGCGACGGTCACCGTGCCGCACGCTTCGCTGGCCGCGGCCTACGGCAACGTCGGCGTCACCGACGCGGCCCACGTCGCGGTGGGGGACATCGACGGCGGTGGCAGCAGTTTCCGCGCGGAAGGCCTCGCCGAAGCCGGCCTCAAGCCCGGTGCCGGCTTCTCCGCGCTGGGTGCTCAGCTGACCTGGCCGCAAACCGGAACGGGGCGGAAGGACAACGTCCTCGCGTCCGGACAGACCATCGCGGTGCGGGGAGCGGGCGCCAAACTGGTGCTGGCGGGAACCGGTACGGGCACGGCGAAGGGCGCTGTCGTCGTCCGCTACGCCGACGGCAGTACCAGTCAAGCCGAACTCGGTTTCCCCAATTGGTGCTGTGCCGATCCGGCCCAGTACGGCGCGACCACGGTGGCGACCGTGCTGGGCAAGAACACCCGCGCGGGGACGGCCTACCCGACCACGCCGTACCGGGTGTTCGCGAATTCCGTCCCGTTGACCGCGGGGAAGGAGGTCGTCGCGGTGACGCTTCCGTCCAACACCGCGATGCACGTCTTCGCCGCGGGCATCGGCTGACCTAGCGGTCCGTGAAGGCCTCCTTGAGGGACCCAGAGTCCTTCAAGGAGGCCTTCACGGCACGTTCGGGGTCACGACTACGCCCGGATACCCCCGCGACAGGCAGAATCGACGGGGTGCGCATCGGAATCGTTCGGGCTCTCGCGGCGGCCGCGCTCCTGCTCGCCGGCTGCTCCGGAGAACAACCACCAAAGACGCCCCCCAAACCCGTCTACGACCTGCCCGCACGGGAGGTCCGGCCGGACGAGACCGCGCTGCACCTGCCGCCGGTGCTCAACGGGGAGACCGAGTTCGCCGTCATCGGACTGGCCGCCGGGCTGCCCAGCCTCACCGGCAGCCACACCGAGTTCGACGCGAAAGGACGGTTCGTCCGGCTCCGGCTGGTGGTGACGGGGAAGGGCCTGTCCGGCATCCTCTTCGACACTCGCCGCCAGCAGCTCGTCACCGATTCCGGTGCGGTGATCGCGGTCGACAACCAGGCGATGACCATCAAGCGCCAGCCCGACAAGTTCGAGCTGGGACGCGGGGTGCGGGTCGAGTTCGACCTCTACTTCGACCTCCCCGAAGAGGCGAAGCCGGTGGTGCTCCGGGCTTTCGGTGGCCCAACGCTCACCGACATGAAGAACCTCACCGGCACCGACGTCAAGCTGACGTGAGCTGTGCGGGTAAGTCACTGCTCCTGCCGCTGATTCGACACACAAGAAAGGGCCCCGCCGCGAAAGCGACGGGGCCCTCTCGAAGGCGTCAGGCGCCCAGGTCGCCACCGAGGTAGGCGGCCCGCACCTGCGGGTCGTCCAGCAGCTCGGCGCCGCGGGCGCTCTTGACCACTTGACCGGTCTCCAGCACGTACGCACGGTCGGAGAGCTTCAGCGCCTGCTGCGCGTTCTGCTCCACCAGCAGGACCGTGGTCCCGCGCTTGTTGATCTCGCGGATGATGTCGAAGATCTGCGCGATCAGCATCGGCGCCAGGCCCATGGACGGCTCGTCGAGCAGCAGCACCTTGGGCTTGGTCATCAGCGCGCGGCCGATGGCGATCATCTGTTGTTCGCCACCGGACATCGTGCCGCCGAACTGGGTCTTGCGTTCGTTCAGCCGCGGGAACAGCTCGTAGACCTCGTCGAGGTCGGCTTTCAGATCGTCCTTGCGGGTGTAGGCACCCATCAGGAGGTTCTCCTGCACCGTCATACCGGGGAACACCCCCCGGCCTTCCGGCGACTGGCCGATCCCTAGTTCGACCCGTTTGTGACCGGGTGTCTTCGAGATGTCCTTGCCGTCGAAGAGGATCCGGCCACTGGTCAGCGGACGCAGACCCGAGATCGTCTTCAGCGTCGTGGTCTTGCCGGCGCCGTTGGCCCCGATGAGCGAAACGATCTCACCCTCGCCGACCTCGAT
This sequence comes from Amycolatopsis sp. NPDC041971, assembly GCF_055588925.1. NCBI lineage: Bacteria > Bacillati > Actinomycetota > Actinomycetes > Pseudonocardiales > Pseudonocardiaceae > Amycolatopsis > Amycolatopsis sp. NPDC041971. Next base: position 259,645 of record NZ_JBVJCE010000005.1, read on the forward strand.
GGTCATGCCTTTGAGCGCGGCGATCTTCCCGTAGTGGACGTTGATGTCCTGAACCTCAAGAAGCATCTTCCGCCACCCCCAGGTAAGCCTCGATCACCTTTTGGTTGTTCTGCACCTCGTGGGGGAGCCCTTCTGCGATCTTCTGGCCGAAGTCGAGCACGGCCAGCCGGTCGCTGATGTGCATGACCAGGCTCATGTCGTGCTCGATGAGCAGCACGGTCCGGCCGTCGTCACGGATCTTGCGGATCAGCTGCTGCAGCGAGTTCTTCTCCGCCGGGTTCATCCCGGCGGCGGGCTCGTCGAGCAGCAGCAGCTTCGGGTCGGTCGCGAGCGCACGCGCGATCTCCAGACGGCGCTGGTCGCCGTAGGAGAGGTTCTTCGCGGTGTTGTTCTCGACCCGGCCGATCCCGACGAAGTCCAGCAGTTCCCTCGCCAGCTCGCGGCCCCGCTTTTCCTCCTTGCGGTGCCGCGGCAGGCCGAGCGTCGCCGAAATCGCGCCGGTCTTGTGGTGCGAGTCGGCACCGACCATCACGTTTTCGAGCGCCGACATGTTGTGGAACAGCCGGATGTTCTGGAAGGTCCGCGCGATCCCGGCCTGGTTGATCTTGAACCGCTTCGTCCCGTCGACCCGGGTGTCGCCGAAGCGCACCTGGCCTTCGGACGGCCGGTAGACGCCGGTGACCACGTTGAACACGGTGGTCTTTCCCGCGCCGTTCGGGCCGATCAGGGCGAAGATCTCACCTTGGTTGATGGTGAGGTTGACTTCCTTCAAGGCCGTGACACCGCCGAAGCGCATCGTCACGTTGTCGAATTCGAGCAGTGCGCTCATTTCGTCACCTCCGCCGAAGCCTCGGAATCCGGACCCGCGACTTCGGCGCCCATGGCACCCATCCCGCCCGTTCCTTCGTGTAGTTCCGCCTTGCGCTGCCGCGAAGGCAGCAGACCCTCCGGCCGCAGCGCCATCATCAGCACCAGCACGCCACCGAAGATCAGGATGCGGTACTCGGACAGGAACCGGAACCGCTCCGGAAGCCAGGCGACCAGGAAAGCACCGAGAATGACGCCGGGCAGGTTGCCCGCTCCACCGAGCACCACGGCCGCGAGGATGGTCGCGGACAGGATGAACGGGAAGTTGTTCGGCTCGATGAAGACGGCCTTGCTGGCGTAGACCACGCCGGCCATACCGCCGAGCATCGCGCCGATGGCGAATGCCAGCAGCTTGAACTTGAAAGTCGGGACGCCCATCAGTTCGGCGGCGTCCTCGTCCTCCCGGATCGCCGCCCACGCCCGGCCGACGCGGCTTCGGTGCAGTCGCACCGAGAAGACGATCGCGACGACGATCGCCGCCAGGATGAGGTAGTAGTACGGCGCCGGATCGAGCAGGAACTCGGTCCCGAACATGGGCTCCGGGTGCGGGATGTTGGTGATACCGCGGGCGCCGCCGATGGCGTCGGTGTTCGTCGCGGTGATCCGGACGATCTCCCCGAAACCAAGGGTCACGATGGCCAGGTAGTCACCGCGCAGCCGCAGCGTCGGAGCGCCGAGGATCACCCCCGACATCGCCGCCAGGAAGATGCCGAGCACGAGCGTGCCCCAGAATCCCCAGCCGTGCTGGGTGCCCATCACGGCGAGCGTGTAGGCGCCGATCGCGAAGAACGCGACGAAACCGAGGTCGAGCATGCCCGCGTGACCGACGACGATGTTCAGGCCGATCGCCAGCAGGATGTAGACCCCGACCGGGAAGATCAGGACCGTGGTCCAGTCCGATTCCGGGGACATGAACGAACCGATCGCGGGCGCGGGCAGGATCAGCGCGCCGATGATCAGGGCGAGGTAAACGCCATAACGCTGCCAATGCGGGGCCCGAGCCCACCAGTCCCGCATACCGTCGACGGGGTGAAACCCGGCGCGCGCGGGCTTTCCGTTTTCTGTAGCCACTTCTTCGTTGCCCTTCATGCGCGTGCCCGCTGCAGCGATTCACCGAGGATGCCGGTGGGTCGGAACATCAGGACCAGCACCAGTACCACGAAGGCGGTGACGTCCTTCCATTGCGAACCGAAGAAGATCGAACTCCAGTTCTCCACCAGCCCGAGCACGATGCCACCGAGCAGAGCGCCGCGCAGGTTGCCGATACCTCCCAGCACGGCCGCGGTGAACGCCTTGATGCCCAGGAGGAACCCGATCCGGTAATCGGTGTTCTCGTACTCCATGACGTACAGCGCGGCGGCGACACCGGCCATCGCGCCACCGAGCAGGAACGTGAGGCGCACGATCTTGTCGATGCTGACGCCCATCAGCACGGCGGCTTCGGGATCCTGTGCCGTGGCACGGATACCGCGGCCGATGCGGGTGCGGCTCACCAGCTGGTCGAGGACGACCATCATGATCACGGCACCGACGATGACGAACACGTGGTCCGTGCGCACGACACCGTTGCCGATGCGGAAGAGCTCCTCGTGCGGGATGAACCGCGGCGCGTTCTGTTGCACACGGCCGGACTTGTCCGTGATCCATTCGATGACCTCGAGACCGAACAGCTCCTGCAGGAACAGCGAGGCGCCGATGGCGGAGATCAGGGCGGCAAGGCGGGTCGCGCCCTTCTTGCGGAGTGGCCGGTACGCCACTTGCTCCAGCAACACCGCCGCGCCGCCGGACACGGCGGCCGAAGCGATGATGATCAGCAGCAGCACGGCGATCATCCCGAACACGCCGAGCGTGATCGGGGCGGTGCCGCCCGCGATGGTGATCAGGACGAACAGGGACGTGATCGTCCCGATCATGAAGATCTCGGAATGTGCGAAGTTGATGAGCCGGAGCACGCCGTAGACCATTGTGTAGCCGAGGGCGATGAGCGCGTAGATGCTTCCGGCGACCAGTCCGCCGATGGTGCTACCGAGGAACTGGGCTTGCAGATCTTGAAGCATGACGTGGATGCCTTACGGGACGGGGCGGATTCTTTCGCCACATTTGCGGGAAGCGGGGGTGCCGTGTTCGCACAGCGCCCCCGCCTCCGTTAGGTGTTCCTACCTGCTCCGTCAGCCGTTGAGCTTGGCTTCGGTCGAGGCGCCGAGGTTCTTGATGACGCCGTTGGTGACCTGGTAGACGTAGATCGCGTTCGTCTGCGGCTCGCCGTTCTCCTTGAACTTGATCTGCTTCGAGACACCCTTGAAGTCGACCGTCTTCAGGAACTCGTTGATCTTCTCCGAAGTGGTGTTGCCCGCCTTGACCGCGTTGATGATGGCGGTCGCGGCGTCGTAGCCCTCGGTCGCGTAGATCGCCGGGTCGGCGTTGTACGCGGCCTTGTACTTGGTGACGAACTCGTCGCCCGTGCCGGCGTCCTTGATGTTGCAGGGGCAGCCGATGACGGCCTTCTCGGCGGCGGCGGTACCCGCGCCGCTCACGAGCTGGGCGTCGAGCGAACCGTCGCCGGTGGCGAAGATCGCGGTCACCTGGCTGTCACGCAGCTGCTTGAGCAGACGGCTGCCCTGGGCGTAGTAGCCACCGAAGAGGATGACGTCCGGGTTGGCGGCCTTGACCTTCTGCGCGGTCGAGGAGTAGTCCGACGCGTCCTTGGCGAACTTGTCGCGATCGACCGGGATGTTCTTTTCCTTGAAGGTCTTCTCGAAGGCGTCCGCCAGGCCGACGCTGTATTCCTGGTCGTCCGAGATGACGTAGGCCTTCTTCGGCGACTTCGCCGTGATGAGGAAGTTCGCGATGGCCGGGCCCTGGTCGTTGTCGTTCGCGACGACACGGTGCCAGTACTTCCAGCCGTTGGCGGCCAGACCCGGACCCGTCGCCGAGGGCGAGACACTCGGGATCTTGCTCTGCTCCAGCTGTCCGCCGATGGCCTTCGACTCACCGGAGAAGGCCGGGCCGATCAGCGCGGTGATCTTGTCCTGGCCGACGGCGGTCGCGATCAGCGACGTCGCCTGCTCGGGCTTGCCCTGACTGTCGTATTCCTTGAGCTCCAGCTTCGTCGCCGGGTTCGTCTTGTTGTACTCGTCGATAGCGAGCTTCGCGCCGTTGCGGGGCGGGATCACGATCCCGGAGTTCTCACCGGTGAGGTCACCCATGAACCCGATCTTCAGCGTGCTGCTGTCACCGCTGCCGGACGAGCTGCTGCCGCCTGCACAGCCCGCCAGCGCCAGCGACGCAGCCGCCGCGACGGCGAAAACCCGTCCAAAACGCACTCCTGACACCGACTACCTCCCATGACCAACCAGCCGCCGGTAGGCGTTGCCCCCGACACAGGGGCTAGGTTAGGGCAGGAAGATATCCCCCTACGCCATGATCTGCCCAGACGGCCATCACTCTGTGTCCACATCGTGACGGTCGAAACCAGAGCGAATTGCACGAAAAGGCGAATGTTGCCGGTTGGCGAGTCTCCGCTGGTCACGCTGGGGATTCACCGTTACCCCGTCGATCATGCTCGTGGGTGATGATCATGTTTCGGTCACGTATCTTGCGCCTTTTCAGTTCCTTGGTGGGCGGCCATTCGTCGTAGCAATGCTGCCCCAAAGGGCGTCCATCGTGCCCCCGCGTCTCTTGCGCGTGACAACCGATGGTTGTCGTCGCGGTCCGAACGGCTGTTGGATCCCGGCCCTGACCTCGCGCTTAGCTGTCCCCAGAGCCGAAAACGAGGACCTGGGAGAACATGACGATGAGCGTCGAAGCGATCGAAGGCGCAGCCGCGGGAGTTCCGTTCGTGGCGGTGCCGCCGTCGGACGAGAAGCACCCGGCGCCGTTGGTGCTGACCTGGCATTTGCTGGGTGCGCCGTTCAGTGAGGCGGCCATGGCGGCGGCGCTGCCCATGCGGGGACTGCACGCGTGGCGGGTGCACCTCGGGTTGCCACTGACCGGGAAACGGTTCCCCGAGGGCGGTTTCGAGGAGTTCTTCCGCCTCGCGAGCGAGGACAACGTGCTCAACGTCGTCGAACCGCTCACCAAGCAGGTCGAGGCGGAGTTCCCGGCGGCGGTGGCGGAGCTGCGCTCCCGCCTGTCCATTGAGGACGGACCGGTCGGGCTGGTCGGCGGTTCGCAGGGCGGCGGGGTCGCGTTGCAGATGCTGACCCATGCCGAGATCGAGGTGGCGGCGGCCGCGCTGGTGAACCCGGTGACGCAGCTGGCACCGGTGATCGCGGCGAACGAACGGGTGTACGACGTCACCTACCACTGGTCGGACCGGTCCCGCGCGGTCGCGAACGAGTACGACTACGTGCGGCGGGCCGGAGAACTGACCGCGCCGGTGCTGCTCGTCATCGGCGAGGAGGACGACGTCTCGATCACCGAACCGGCCGAGGCCCTGCACAAGGCGTTGGGGGAGCGGCGATCCGAACTCGTCACCATCCCGGGCATGGCGCATGGGTTCGCCGAGGAGCCCGGCCTCGAACCCGCTCCGCAGACGGAACACGCGAAGCTGGTCGACGCCGAGATCACGCGCTGGTTCGCCCGGCACCTAACTGCTTGAGGTCGTCGTCCGGCAGCCAGGACCGGGCGGGATCATAGGCGCACCAACCTTCTTCGTGGCTGGTCCGGCCGGCGAGCGCGAGCAGGCGCCGCAGGGCCGGGCCTTCGCCGCGCCGCCACACCACCGACCACGGGAACAGCGGCGACGGCTCGAAGGGCAGGACTCGCAGATTGAGGTCGGAGGCGAGATCCATGTCCGCACCGGCGAGGGTCACCCGCCGCTTCCCGTAACGGGTCTGTTCCAGTGTGTGCCGGAGGTCGTAACTGACCCCGGAGTCGTCGATCGGGACATCGAATTCTTTGCATAGGCGTTGCAAATAAGAAAGCCATTCCATCGGCCCGCCCAATTGCGGAATCCAGATGCCGTCGCTTCGCAGATCCGACAGTTTCAGCGTTTCGTTGCTCGCCAGCGGATGTTCCGGGGCGAGAAGGGCGACCAGCGGTTCGAGCCGGACCAGTCGGTGATCGAGTTCCGCGGGAATTTCGCGGCCGAGGTCCGCGACCCGGCCGAACGCGAGGTCGATTTCGCCGCGGACCAGCGGGTCGAGTGCGTTGGCCAGCCCGCGTCCGGCGACGCGTTCGACCGCCAGGGCCGGGTCGCGCTCGGCGATGCGCCGCAGCATGAACAAGGGGGACAGGCGCGGGTCGATGACGTCGAGGCGCGGAGGGCGGTCTCGCGGGCCCATCGCGGCGACGGCGGCGTCCGCGGCCCGGATCAGCTCGCGCGCGTGCGGGAGGAAGCGGTCGCCGTCGGTGGTCAGTTCGACGGACCGGTTGGTGCGCCGGAAGAGCTGGACCGCCAGGGCGTCCTCGAGCTTCCGGATCCGCTTCGACAGCGCCTGCTGGCTGAGGAACAAGGATTCTGCCGCGCGACCGAAATGGCCGTGGTCGGCGGCCGCGGCGAACGCCCGCACCTGAGCCGTGTCGAGATCCACGCCCGTCAAAGTACGTGAAGGCCCCCTTCATGTACCTAGGCACAAGGAAGGGGGCCCTCACGTACTTCAACCCAGACGGCTCAGGCGCCCGGCGGCCGTTCCCGCACCACGCACGTCAGCCGCGCCGTGCAGGACCGGCGCCCCTGGTCGTCGGTCAGCACGATCTCGGCGGTGACGGTCCCTCGTCCGACGTGCACCGGGGTCGCGACACCGGTCACCCGCCCGGATCGGACCGCCCGGTGATGGGTGCAGGAGAGTTCGAGGCCCATCGTCGCCTTGTCGGTGCCGGCGTTGAGGGCGCACACCATCGAGCCGAGAGCCTCGGCGACGACGGCGTTCGCTCCGCCGTGGAGGAGACCGTACGGCTGAAGGTTGCCCTCGACCGGGATGCTGCCCACGACGCGTTCGGGACCGAATTCGCTGATTTCGAGCCCGAGCTTGTCGTTGAGCTGCTGTCCGGCGAAGGCCGGGTCGATCCCGGCGAAGGATTCGAGGGCTTGTTCGGTCACGCAAAGCTCCTTACATTCGTGCACCCGCGACCACGATCGCGTCGCCAGGGCGCACGTTATCGAGTTTTTCTCACGTCCTGCCCAGAGGACGCCCTGCCACCCCGATCGCGGGGCCTCCGGCCTGGCGGGTTCCCGTGCCGAGGGGGCCGAGCAGCTCCGCCGACAGCCCGCAACCGACACGCAGGCAGAACTGTCAGACCCTCACCCTAGACTCGCTCCCGTGAGCCCGAGTGAGAACACGACCGTTGCCAACGCCACACCCGCCACCGCACAGGCCGAGCGGCCCAAACTGCTGCTGATCGACGGCCATTCGATGGCGTATCGCGCGTTCTACGCGCTGCCCGCGGAGAATTTCAAGACCAAGACCGGGCAGACGACGAACGCGGTATTCGGGTTCACCTCGATGCTCATCAACCTGCTGCGCGACGAGGCGCCGACCCACCTCGCCGTGGCGTTCGACCTCTCCCGCAAGACGTTCCGCTCGGAGACGTTCGCGGAGTACAAGGCCAACCGCAGCAGCACCCCGGACGAGTTCAAGGGCCAGGTCGGGCTGGTCGAGGACGTGCTGAAGGTCCTCGGCATCCCGGCGCTGACCAAGGAGAACTACGAGGCCGACGACATCATCGCCACGCTCACGACACAGGCGACCGCCGAAGGCTTCGACGTCCTCATCTGTACGGGTGACCGTGACGCGCTCCAGCTGGTGACCGACCAGGTCACCGTGCTGTACCCGAAGCGCGGCGTATCGGAGATGACCCGGTTCACCCCGGCGGCGGTCGAGGAGAAGTACGGCCTCACCCCGGCGCAGTACCCGGACTTCGCCGCGTTGCGCGGCGACCCCTCCGACAACCTGCCCAGCATCCCGGGCGTCGGCGAGAAGACGGCCGCGAAGTGGATCAGGCAGTTCGGCTCCTTCAACGAGCTGATCGACCGGGTCGACGAGGTCAAGGGCAAGGTCGGCGACGCCCTGCGCGAGCACCTCGGCGCGGTCATGCTGAACCGCCAGCTCACCGAGCTGATCCGCGACGTCGAGCTGGAGCTCGGCCCGACCATGCTCGAACTGCGTCCGTGGGACCGCGAGGCCGTGCACGCGCTGTTCGACGAACTCGAGTTCCGTGTCCTGCGGGACCGTCTCTTCGCCACCTTGCAGAGCGCCGAGCCCGAGGCCGAAGAGGGCTTCGAGGTCAGCGGCTCGAATCTCGCCCCGGGCGCGCTCACGGAATGGCTGTCCGCGCACACCGGCCAGGACCAGCCGGTCGGCCTGGCGTTCCGCGCCACCGGGACCTCCGTCCGCGCCGATCTGAGGGCCATCACCTTCGCGGCGGCGGACGGCGAAGGCGCGTACGTCGACGTCACCGCGATGGACGCCGAGGACGACAAGGCGCTCACGGCCTGGCTCGCCGACGAGAAGATCCAGAAGATCGGCCACGAGCTCAAGGTCCCGCTGCACGCCGTCCGGGCGCGCGGCTGGACGTTCGCCGGGCTCGTCATGGACACCGCGCTCGCGGCGTACCTGGTCCGCCCGGGCCAGCGCACCTTCGAGCTCGACGACCTGGTCCTGCGGTACCTGCACCGCGAGCTGCGTTCCGAGGCCGACACCGGGGACGGACAGCTTTCGCTGCTCGACGGTGGCGCCGAGGACATGGAGCAGAAGGAGATCCAGGCCGAGCTGGTCAAGGCTCGCGCGGTCGCCGAGCTCGCGGGCGCGCTGACCAAGGAGCTCGATGAACTCGGCGGCGCGCAGCTGCTCGCCGAGCTGGAACTGCCGCTGCTGCAGGTGATCACCGGGCTCGAAGCGGCGGGTATCGCGGTCGACATCGAACATCTCACGGATCTGGAAGCGCACTACCTCAACCGGGTCACGCAGGCCGCGGACGAGGCGTACGCGGTCATCGGCAAGCAGGTCAACCTCGGTTCGCCGAAGCAGCTGCAGGTCATCCTGTTCGACGAGCTCGGGATGCCGAAGACCAAGCGCACCAAGACCGGCTACACCACCGACGCCGAGGCTCTGCAGAGCCTGTTCGAAAAGACCGAGCACCCGTTCCTGCAGCATCTGCTGGAGCACCGGGACGCGACCCGGCTGCGCACCACGGTCGAGGGCCTGATCAAGTCGGTCGCCGACGACGGCCGCATCCACACGACGTTGCTGCAGACGATCGCCGCGACCGGACGGCTCTCCTCGATCGACCCGAACCTGCAGAACATCCCGATCCGCACCGAGGAAGGCCGCCGCATCCGCGACGCTTTCGTCGTCGGCGACGGATACGCCGAGCTGATGACGGCGGACTACAGCCAGATCGAAATGCGGATCATGGCGCACCTCTCGAAGGACGAGGGCCTGATCCAGGCCTTCAACAGCGGTGAGGACCTGCACACGTTCGTGGCGTCGCGCGCGTTCTCGCTGCCGCCGGAGGAGATCACGCCGGAACTGCGGTTCCGGGTCAAGGCGATGTCGTACGGCTTGGCGTACGGGCTTTCGGCGTACGGGCTTTCGCAGCAGCTGCGGATCTCGACCGAAGAGGCCAAGGAGCAGATGGAGGCGTACTTCTCCCGCTTCGGCGGCGTACGCGACTATCTTCACTCGGTCGTGGGTGACGCGGCGAAGGTCGGCTACACCGAGACGATCTTCGGCCGCCGTCGTTATCTGCCGGACCTCAACAGCGACAACCGGCAGCGCCGCGAGATGGCCGAGCGGATGGCGCTCAACGCCCCCATCCAGGGCAGCGCGGCGGACATCATCAAGGTCGCCATGCTCAACGTGCACAAGGCGCTGACCGAGGCGAAGCTGAAGAGCCGTGTGCTGCTGCAGGTCCACGACGAACTCGTCCTCGAGGTCGCCGATGGCGAGCGCGAGCAGCTGGAAACGTTGGTGCGCCAGGGAATGGGCTCGGCCTACGAATTGGCCGTGCCGCTGGAGGTCTCGGTCGGGTACGGGCGGTCCTGGAACGACGCCGCGCACTAGAGCCTGTTGGCGGAGCTGAAGACGGACCGTGAAACGGGACCGAACGCGTGAACCCGCCCCGGGTTCACCACCAGACAATTAGGCCTCGTGAGTGGTAATGACGGTGAGAACCGTCATTACCACTCACGATCGGTAAGGTCTTTCGCGTGACTTCCGAGCGCAGACGCTGGCGGGTGCGGCTGCGCGATCATCGTGGGCGGATCCTGGGCGCCGGGACCATGCTCGACGATGCACACCTCCTCACCTGCGCTCATGTGATCGATGGCCACAACGGCGTCGCGGTGGATTTCGTGGCGCTTCCCGGTGTGGAGGCGGGAATCGCCACGATCGTCGCGCAGGCGGCGCCCATCGGCGACGACGGCGGGGACATCGCGCTGCTCCGATTGCGTGACCCCGAGGAGCAGATCACCGGCGCCCCGCTCCACCGGACCGTTCTCGAAGACGGCCAGCGCGTTCGCGCGTACGGCTTCCCGTCGGGTTCGGATGGCATGTGGTCGCTGGCGACCGTCGTCGGCGACGGCGGGCACGGTCTCGAGCGGGTCCAGCTGCACCGCACTCCCGACACCGAGCCGATCACCCATGGATTCAGCGGTTCCGCGGTGATCGCCGACAAGTCGGGGCACGTCGTCGGCATGGTCGCGACCCGGTACGCGACCGAGGCCGCCCGCGTCTCCTGGATGATCCCGGTCGAGACCATGCTCGGTTACCTGCCGGAACTGCGCCGCTGGGCCGAGGGCAGCCCCGCGATCGACCCCGGCTTCGTGCAGTACCCGGAGCCGCCCGCGATGGACGTGCTGTTCGCCCGCGAATTCGCCCGCTGGCTCGGCGGCCACGGCCAGGCGGACGTCCGGGTGATCATCATGGGCGAGGACGATTCCGCCGTCGCAGCTTCCTTGCGGCGCGCGGTCGTGCTCGCCGATCGCGAGCACGGAGCCGGCCGGAGCGCGACCGGGCCCACGGTGCCGCCCGTGGGCAGTGTCGTGCTCGCCGTCGACGCGGTCGGCAAGACCGCCGACGAGGTCCGGCGCCGCATCTCCGACCGGCTCGACGTCGCCGCGGACTCGCCCGCCGGCCGTCACGGGTCCGGCCGCACCGTAGTCGTCTACGGGATCGACGAAGCGGCCGAGCCCGACGAGCTCGTCGGTGACGTGCTCGTGCCGCTGGCCCAGCGTGCGCACGAACTCGGGCTGCGGCTCGCGCTGGCCTTCCGCGAGGAGACCTCGCCGGGGGTGAGTGTGGTCCGGTCGAGCACGGACGTCCTGCCCGCCGGTGAGGAAGACATCGAGGGCCGTCTCGCCCTGCTGGAAATCCGGTTGGGTGAACTCGCCCGGCTGGAGAAGGACAATCTGGGTGACGCGCCCCGATTCACCGACGTCCCGCAAGTCCATACCAAGGCACGACGGCTGAGAGGCGCGTTGACGCAACTGCGGTCGGCGGAGCAGGACGGCGACTCCGAGTGGGTGAAGCGGCAGCTCCCGGTCTGCGAGCGAGCCGTGGCCAAGACCCTCGACCGCGTCCGCGACTTCCGGCACCTTCTCGACGAGAACCTCGCCCGGCGAGCGGAATTGCGCGCCCGGCTCGACGCCTACGGGGAGATGGCCCGTAACAGCGGCTTCGTCGAAGACGTCGAACTGGATGCCGCCTACGCCCCCGCGTGGCGGACGCTCTTCGAAGGACCCTGCGACCTCGCGGCGGCGGCGGCGGCCGTCGAGCGGTACGCGGACACCGTACGGAAACGGATCGGCGGATGACGGCCTGCGGACGGGACGGCTGCCCGGGCATGCTCGGCAAGACCGGCTTCTGCAAGATCTGCGGGTTGCCGCCCGGAACGCCGGAAGCGGCCGCGCCGCGGGAGAAGCCGACCCTGGTGATCCCCGGTCCCGGTGAGGCACCGACCAGGATCACCAGTACGGTGGTCACCCGTTCCCAGCAGATCGCGGGTCACGCGACTGCGGACGACCGGGTCCCGCTGCCGATCGTCGAACTCCCCGACGTCGCGGGCCGCCTGGTGACCGAACCTCATGTCCCGGAGGAGGAACGGTTCTGCGGCAAGCACGGGTGCACGGCCACCCCGGTCGGCCGCTCGATCGGCGGCGGTCCCGCGCCCACCGAAGGATTCTGCCCGGTCTGCCGGACGCCGTTCTCCTTCTCGCCGAAGCTCGCGGCGGGTGACGTGGTCGACGGCCGCTATCACGTACTCGGCTGCGTCGCGCGCGGCGGACTCGGTTTCGTCTACCTGGCAACGGATTCCGGGCTCGGCGACCGGTATGTCGCGCTCAAGGGCCTGATCAACACGAACAACACCGCCGCCGTGCGGATCGCGGAGACCGAGAGCCAGGTGCTCACCGCCCTGGAACATCCGAATATCGTCCGGATCCTCGACGTGGTCGAGCACGAGGACTTCCGCTACATCGTCATGGAGTTCATCGACGGGCTTTCCTTGCGGGAGATCAAGAACCGCGGCCGGGCCGGACTGGATTCGAGCGAGGGGCGGCTGCTGGTCGAGCACGTTGTCGCCTACGGGCGCGAGATCCTGACCGCGCTCGACTACCTGCACGGCGAAGGCCTGCTGTACTGCGACATGAAGCCGGACAACGTGATTCACGGCGAGAAGCGGATCAAGCTCATCGATTTCGGTGCCATCCGCAAGATCTCCGACGACGAGAGCCCGATCGTCGGGACCGAGCACTACCAGGTGACCCCGCGGGAACGGGCGAAACACGGCCTCACCGTCCGGTCCGACATCCACACCGTCGGAGTGACGCTGCGGGAGCTCTTCCAGGCCAGCGACGGCTGGTCGGTCACCACCGACGCGCGCGGCGTCCGGTTCGGCATCGAGTCGTTCATCCGTGTCCTCGACCGGGCGACCGGCCCGTTCGAGCAGCGCTTCGCGACCGCGCGCGAAATGCTGGTGCAGCTCGACGGTGTGCTCGGCGAAATCCTTTCCTTGCGGGACAAGCAATCCCGGCCCGCCGGATCAACGCTGTTCGCCGAAGGGGCGGTATTGCTCGACGCGGGGCTCGGCCAGGCGCCGCCGTTGGAACACTGGACGCGGGGGACCCCGGTCTCGCTCGGCGCGCGCCCGACCGCCGCGGAGATCGCCCTCGGCCTGCCGGTGCCGCGTGAGGATCCGGACGATCCGCAGGCGAACTTCCTCCGTGCCGTCCGGGCCCCCGACGCGGCGCGGCTGCTGAAGAAACTCGACAAGGTGCCTGGCTCGGTCGAGGTCGGATTCCGCCGGTGCCGGGCTCAGCTGGAACTCGGTGCGACCGTCGAAGGCGCGCTGGCGGTGGCGGAAGCCGAACGGCTGCTCGGCGAGCGCGCCGCCCACGACTGGCGGGTGGCGTGGCATCGGGGGCTGCTCGCGCTCGGTGCCGGCGATTTCGCCGCGGCCAAGGAGAAGTTCACCGCCGTGTACCGGGACATCCCCGGTGAGGAGCCGCCGAAACTCGCGCTGGGCCTCTGCGAAGAGCACCTCAACGGCGCGGCCGCCGCCGAGCGGTACTACGACGCCCTGTGGGCGCGGGACCGGTCCCAGGTCAGCGCGGCGTTCGGGCTCGCGCGGGTCCGGATGCAGCGGGGCAATCGGGCCGCCGCCGTCGAAATCCTCGACCAGGTCCCGGAGTTCTCGCGTTACGACGAGGCCGCGCGGATCGCCGGGGTGCGGGTGCTGTCCGCGCCGATGCCGGGCACGGCGGATCTCCCGGCGTCGGCCGAACTCGACGACGCCGTGGTCCGGCTGACCGCTTTGGACCTCGACGGCGACTCCCTCGACAGGCTGGTGACGTCCGTGCGTGAAAGGGGACTGGCGGCCGTGCTCCTCGGGCAGGACGGGATCACCGACGGGGAGATCTTGCGGGCGAGCGAAACGGGCGCCCGCACCGTGCTGGACAAGTCGTACCGGCGGCTCGCCCATCACGCGCCCTCGCCGGAAGCGCACGACGTGCTGATCGACCTCGCCAACTCGGTGAGGCCGGTGACGCTGGTGTGAGCGCCCTGCCTACGTCGATCGCGGTCGCGGGTTCACCTGGGAAGAAAGGGGAGCGATGAGCGGGGAGCCGAGTCTCGGCATCGAGGTGCACCAGAACAAGTTCCTGGCCGAGGGGGACCGGGCGATGACGGCGATCGTCCGGGTCGTCTCCCGCGGCGGTGCGGCGACCGTCGCCAGGACGGCCGCCGAGGTCCTGATGATCGACTGCTCCAGTTCGATGCGCTTCCCCAGCACCAAGATCGGCGAGGCCCGGCGGGCCGCGGCGGCGGCCATCGACGTCCTGCCCGACGGTGTGCGGTTCGCCGTCATCCAGGGCACCGACCGCGCGAAGGTGATCTACCCGGCCGAGGACGGCCTGGTGGCCGCTTCCGAGGCGACCCGTGCGGAGGCACGCGCCGCGGTCGAGCACCTCGCGGCCGTCGGCGGCACCGCGATGGGCGCCTGGCTCGCGAAGGCGCGCGACCTTTTCGAAGGTGTGCCCGACGCCGTCCGTCACGCGATCCTCCTCACCGACGGACGCAACGACTCGCAGACCAGGGCCGACCTGATGAGCGTGCTGAACAGCTGCGAGGGCCGGTTCGTCTGCGACGCCAGGGGGATCGGCGACGGCTGGGAACCCGCCGAACTCATCCAGATCGGCCGGGTGCTGCGCGGGAACGTCGACTCCATCGTCGAGGACGACAAGCTCGCGGAGGACTTCCGGCGGCTCGTCGAGAGCGCGATGACGAAGGTGCTGCCCGAGGTGCGGCTGCGCGTCGGCACCATGCCGTTCAGCAGGCTGCGGTCGATCAAGCAGGTGTTCCCCGACGAGTACGACCTCACCGACCGGTGCGACGAGGTCGCCGTCCGCGAACTGGAGCTCTCGCTCGGCTCGTTCGCGAGTGACGAAACGCGGGACTACCAGCTGATCCTGGATCTCGATCCGGACCTCGAACCCAGCCACGGGCAGGACCGTCAGCTGGCGTGGACGGAACTCGTCCCCGTTCCCGGCGCCACGATCGAGGAGGACGCGCTGGCCATCGCGGGGCGATGGACCCGCGACCCGATCCCGCCGACGCTGATTCACCCGATGGTCTCGAAGTACGCCGCGCAGGCCGATCTCGGTGAGGCGCTGACCGCGGGCGGCGACGCCTACGCGGCGGGCGACCGGGCCGGGGCCGAACGGGAGTGGGGCCGGGCGGTCGCGTTGGCCACCGCCGCGGGCGACGAAGAGACGCTCGCCCGTCTCGCGGGGGTCGTCGAGATCGTGGACACCGAGAACGGGCTCGTGCGCCTGCGCCCGGACGCGACCCGCAGCCACGCGTTGCACGTCGTCATCCCGTCGAGGGTTTCGGAAATCGCCCTTCCGCAGGAAGATCGGCCGATGCCCGACGCGTCACCGGTCGCCTGTGCCGACTGCCCCGCCCTTTCCCCGTCCGGGGCGAACTTCTGCGTCGGCTGCGGAAGGCCGTTCGGCGAGGCGGTGTCGTGACGGCGACCCGCGTACGGCTGGTCCGGCTCCGCACCGCCCTGCTGGCGCTCACCCTGGCGGTCCTGGTGGTCTCGCTGTGGGCGTTCCAGAACGTCCACAAGACGGCCGAGACCGTCCGCGACCGGACCGCACAGGCGGTGCTCGAAGTGACCGCCGCGCGCGCCGCGCTGGTGGCCGCCGACGCCGCCGCGATCACGAGTTTCGCCTCCGGCGAGGCGAGACTCGCCGGTCCGGGGCAGGAGTATTCGAATCAGCTGTCGCTGGCGAGCCAGAGCCTCGCGCGGGTCGCGGAGTTCAACCAGGCGGGTGCGGCGGGCGGTAACACGCTGCAGGTGGTGGAGGGCCAGGTCGCGGCCTATTCGGGCTCCATCGGGCAGGCCGACGTGCACTTCCGTCAGCCGGACGCCGCCGTGCTGGGCGCCGTAGACCTCTGGCACGCCTCACGGCTCCTGCACGCCGCGGGCGGTGTCCTTGAAGAACTGGAAGCGTTGCAGGGCAGGCAACGCGACGCGCTGAACCGGCAACTGTCCTCCACCGGGATGAGCCTCGCGCTGCTCCCGCTGTGGCTGCTGCCGGTGCTGGCCCTCCTGGTTTTGCTGGTCCTCACCCAGCTGTACCTGCGGAAACGGTTCCGCCGCGTGGCGAACGTCCCGCTGCTCGTGGCGACCGCGCTGATCGCCGCCATCGGGGTCGCCCTGGTGTTCACCCTGGTCAGCCGAGATCGGCTGGACTCGGTCAGGGAACGGCTCGACGGCGTCGCCGCCGCGCGGTCCGCGCAGATCAAGGCGGCCGACGACGCCGGCCAGCGACGGCTCGCCGACCTGCTGGCCGAGTACTGCGATGAGGGACAGGGGTGCGGAGTGACCGTCGACGAGTTCCAGGAGCGGGCACGGCAGACCACCACGGGGGCGACGGACAACACCCGGGTGGCCACCGCGGGGGTGAAGGCGGTGGCGGCCGACGCCTCCGCTGCGGCCGAATCGGGCGGGCGGGAGTTCCTGATCCCGGCGGGCACCCTGCTCGCGGGCGCGCTGGTCCTGCTCGGACTGCACGCCCGGATCGACGAATACCGGTACCGCCCGTGAACCGCCTGATGGCCGTGATGATGGCGCTCTCGCTGGTCGCGGGCGGCTGTTCGGTGTCGGCGGACGACGGGTCGGTCGTCGTCCTCGCGTCCTGGACAGGGCAGGAAGAGCAGGCGTTCCGCCAGGTGCTGGACGCGTTCAAGGCGGACACCGGGATCGGCTACTCCTACGAAGGCACCCGTGCCGTCGACCAGGTGCTCGCTTCGGACGTCCAACGCGGTACACCGCCGGACGTGGCCGTCCTGCCCAACGCCGGGGTGCTGGCCAAGTACCAGAAGTCGGGTGATCTGCTGCCGCTCGACGACCTCTCCGCCGCGGTGACGCGGTCGTTCAGCCAGCAATGGGTCACCCTGCAGCAGATCGGCACCCAGAAGTTGTACACGGTCGCCGTGAAGGCCGATCTCAAGAGCCTGATCTGGTACAACCCGGCGCGGTTGACCGGGATCCGCCCGACGACGTTCGAGGGGCTTCGCACGTATTCCGCCGGATTGACGGCGGCGGGCGGCACGCCCTGGTGCGTCGGGATGGGCGCCCCGCCCATCTCGGGCTGGCCGGGAACCGACTGGATCGAGGACATCCTGCTGCATTCGGCGGGGCCGGAGAAGTACTGGCAGTGGGCGTCCGGCGGTTTGCCGTGGACCTCGCCGGAGGTCGCACAGGCCTGGCGTGACTGGGGTTCCGTACTCGAGCCCGCCGCGATCCGCGGCGGCACCGCGGCCGCGCTGCTGACCGATTTCGGCGACGCGGGCAAGGCGATGTTCACCGAGCCACCGGGGTGCGCGCTCGAACACCAGGCGTCGTTCATCATGAGCCGCTACCAGAACTTCAAACGACCGGACGGGACGTTTCCCAAGCCCGGCACCGACTTCGACTTCCTGTCCTTCCCGGGACGCGATGTCTCCGAGGTCGCCGCCGACCTCGCCGGAATGTTCCAGGACACGCCTCAGGCACGGAAGCTGATCGAGTTCCTGGCCTCGGAGAAGGCACAGCGGATCTGGCCGTCGATTCCCCGCGCGAACGCGTTCTCCGCCAACCGGCAACTCGGCCTCGACGTCTATCCGGACCAGGTGAGCCGGAGGATCGCGGACAGGATCACCTCGGCGTCCGCCCTGTGCTTCGACGCCTCGGACCTGATGCCGGCGACGATGACCGGCGCCTTCCACCGCGCCGTCCTGGAGTACCTGAGCAACCGGGACCGGCTGGACATCCTGCTGAAACAACTCGACGACGTCCGGAAGAGCATCCAGCCGGGCGAATGGTTGAAAATCCCCTGTGGACAGTGAAGGAGTACCGGTGAACGACCTGGCTCGGTTCCCGCTCGAAGGCGGCGGTTCGGTGGTCGTCGAGATCGATCCCGTCCCCGGCACGTCCCGCGTCTCCCGGCGCGACGACCTGGTCGAGGACGCCAAGGGGTCGTTCGAGGCGGCGCTGGCGAACGTGAAGGAGGCGGCCACGGCGGCGCTGGACACCTTCCGGTCGATGTCCAGGGGACCGGACGAGGTCGAGCTCAAATTCGGCGTCAAGCTGACCGCTCAGGCGGGCGCGGTGATCGCGAAAACGGGTCTGGAAGGCAACTTCGAGGTCAAACTGAAGTGGGCCCGGAACACCGAACTCGCGTGATTGAACACCGAACACGCGTGATTGAAGGCCGAACTCGCTCCGCGCCGTGTCTTCCGGCCTGAATCACGCGTGTTCCGGCCGCGAGCACGCGAGATCCGCCTTGGATCACGCGAGATCCGGCTGGAAGCACGCGTGGTCCTGCCTAGCGCCCGAGGCCCCGGACCAGCACCATCACCGATTCCCGCACGTCCGTCCGCGTCCGTTTGGGCTGGAACACCTGCCAGTCGAGGGCGACCACCAGCATCGTGCCGAACAACCCGGCCGCGGCCGTCGGGATCTGGACGCCGTCCGGCAGCCGCCCGGCGGCGTCCAGCCGGTGGAGTTGGTCGCGCACGATCGAAATGATCTCCTCGCGCAGCAACGTCAGCGTCTCGTGCCAGGTCCCGGGCGTGCGCCACATCTCGCTCACCAGGATCTGCGAGAAACCGGGGTATTCGGCGATGAACTCCAGCGCACCGTCCACTTGCGACTCGATCACGTCCATCGGGTCGCCGTCGCCGGTGGCCGCGCGCAGCCGGTCCGCGAGCACGCCGACGCCGTAGCGCAGCAGTGCGTCGACGAGACCGTCTTTGCTGCCGAAGTTGTAGTAGACCGTGCCCTTGGCGACCTTCGCCTCGGCCGCGATGTCGTCCACCGTCAGTCCGACGAGGCCGCGGCTGGCGGACAGTCTCAGCGTCGCTTCGAACAACTTCTGCTTCGTCGCCTCACCCCGGGGACTCACAACGCCAGCTCGGGTTTCAGCGCCGACACCGTCCAGGTGCGCCGTTTCCGTGCCGCCAGCGTCGAGACCAGGATCCCGCCGACGAGATACGCGACCAGCACACCGATGTCACCGAGGATCTCCATCGAGGCGCCACTGTAGAGCAGGTGCCGGAACCCGTCGATCGCGTAACCCATCGGCAGCACGATGTGCAACGGGTACAACGCGTCCGGGATGGTCTGCCAGGGGAACGTGCCGCCCGCGCTGACCAGTTGCAGCACCAGCAGGACCAGGCCGAGGAACTTCCCGACGGCGCCGAAGAAGGCGTTGAGCGCGTGCACCACGGCGGTGAAGGTCAGCGAGACGAGGATGGCGAACCCGATCGCGCCGAGCGGATGCGCGACGTCGATGCCGACCAGCCAGGTCACCGCGCCGAAGAGCACGATCACCTGCGCGATCCCCAGCAGCGCCGAGGACAGCCAGCCGCCGAGCGCGACCTTGAACGGCGACGCGCCGGCGGTCAGCGCGCGGGTCGAGAGCGGGCG
This sequence comes from Amycolatopsis sp. NPDC041971, assembly GCF_055588925.1. Lineage (NCBI taxonomy): Bacteria > Bacillati > Actinomycetota > Actinomycetes > Pseudonocardiales > Pseudonocardiaceae > Amycolatopsis > Amycolatopsis sp. NPDC041971. The sequence goes on from NZ_JBVJCE010000005.1 coordinate 278,929, forward strand.
CAGCAACAGGAACAGCACGAACGCGCCGATCCAGGTCGCGAGCGAGATGAAGAACGGGGCGAGGCCCGCGCCGTAGGTGCCCGCCGAGGCGACGCCGGAGGAGTTGACCGCGACCGGGTCGGCGATGGTGTTGGCGGTCGCCGCGCGGGTGGGATCGTCGGGGTTCGGGATCTCCTTGAGCCCGGCGGCGAGTCCGTCACGCAGTTGCACGGCGCCGTCGGCGAGCTGGTTCGTGCCGGTCACCGCGGTCTTCTCGCCGTCGTTCAGCTTCGCGGCGCCGTCCCGGATCTGCGCCGAAGCGCCGGCGGCCTGCGCGATGCCGCTGGTGAGCTGTGGCGTGGCCGAGGCCAGCTGGTGCGCGCCGTCGGACACCTGCCGCGCGCCGGAGGCGAGCTGGACGAGCTGGCTGTTCGCGCCCTGGATCTTCGTGTTCGCCTGGTCGACCGGCGACCGGAGGGTGTCGAGGCGGCCGAGGATCTCCTGCACGTTCGTCTCGGGGACGCCGGCCTCGCGCAGGTCCTGCGCGAGCTGGGTGCGGTAGCCGTCGAGTTTGGCCTGGATGTCCCCCGAGGCCGTCGCCGCGAGTGAGGCCGCGTCGGCGACCTTCTGGTTCCCGTCGGCGACCTGACCGGCGCCGTCGGCGAGTTTCTTCGTCTGGGCCGGTAGCTGGGCGGTACTGGATTTCAGGGTGCCGAGCCCGGTCGCCAGCTGGGAGCTGCCGGAGGCGAGCTGGGAGGCGCCGTCGGCCAGCTGCTGCTGACCCGATTTGAGCTTGCCCGCGCCGTCGGCGAGCTGCGAAGCGCCCGTCGAGGCCTCTTCGATCTTGCCGTAGATCGTGGAGAAACCGAGCAGGAACTTGTCCGCCGCCTCGCTGCCGACCTTCTCCGCGATCGTCTTGCGGACCTGTTCGGCCACCTGTTTCGCGATGGTCCCCGACAGGTAGTTGTTGGCGTCGTTGGTGGTCAGCGTGATGGTCGCCTGATGGGGCTGGAAGTTGCCCGAGGACAGCAACGCCGCGGAGAAGTCACGCGGGATGCCGATGGCGAACGAGTACTCGTCGTCGCGGACGCCCTTGGCTGCCTCCTCGGGGGAGACCTCGTGCCACTGGAACGTGCCGGACTTGACCAGCTCGTCGGTCACCTCCCGGCCGACGTTGCGCTCCACGCCGGCGGAGTCCTTCGAACCGGCGTCCGAGGTGAAGACGGCGGCGGGCAGCTTGTCCAGACGAGAATACGGGTCGAAGTTCGCGTAGAGGTAGAAGGACGCGTACAGCAGCGGCACCAGGACGAGCGCGGCCATGGCGAGTTTCGGCAGGGTGCCGCTGCTCAGCCGGCGCAGCTCGTTGGCGGCGATCCGGACGGGGTTCATTCCTGGTCTCCTGAAGTCTTCGCGGTCTCTTCGGTTTCGTCCGGCTCGGTCTCCGGCTCGACGGGCGCGCAGCGCACGGGGTCGGGCTGCTCGAGGGCACCGCAGCGAGCGGGCTTCTCCGGCAGAGCCGAAACCGGGGTGGTGGCGGTCAGCACGATCACGGCGAGGCCGCGCTCGGCGTGCTCACGGGCGAGCCGCGCCCAGCTGCCGACGTCGCTGGTGTGCCTGTCCGGGGTGTCGAGCACCAGGACGCCGACGCCCTCGCGGCTCGCGGCGAGCGCGGTGAGCAGCCGGGTGCGCGTCACCGCTTCGAGGTTCTCGAAGCGGGTGGTGGCGAAGGCGGCGGCATCGTGTTCGGCCAGCCAGCTCGCGACGGCGGCCTTGTTCGCCGGGCGCTTCGCGAGTTCGAGTTCCTCCCCGACGACGACCTGCAGCGACAACGCGCCGTCCGGTTCGCTCACGCCGGGGGAGTCGACGACCGCGACGACCTTCCGCTGGTCGCCGCCCTCGACGGTCACCGTCCCGGTGGCGGGCTTCAGCCTGCCTGCCAGCGCCAGCCCGAAGGCGGTGACGCCGACTCCTGGTTCGCCGTGCACGATCGCCAGCTCACCGCCCGAAACCGTGAGCGAAGTAGGCGACAGCAACGTGCCGTGGGGCCCGGTCACGGACACCCTGTCGGCTTGAACCCGCACGAAGAACTCCCAGGTCGGTGACTCGTGGAACTTTTAAACTGACTGGTCAGTTCAAAAGTTAGCCCTGACCTGGGAGGTATACAACCGTGAGGGGCTTAAGTCACACGCAAGAGTGACGAAACCCCCGCAAACCGGACGACTGGCCCTGCTTTTCGTTCAGCGCAGGGCCGACGCCGGATGGACCTCCCAGGACGTCCACAGTGGACGATAACCCTGCCGGTGCCAGAACACCGAAGAGAGCGGGTTGGTCGGGTTGTAGTAGAGGTACGTGCCGTCCGCGCCGTCGCCTGCGAACTCTTGGTGCACCACGGACATCAGAGCGCGGCCGAGCCCGCTCCCGCGCAGGCCCACCACGGTGACGACGTTGTTGACGTATCCCCAGCGGCCGTGAGGGAGCAGTTCGGCCTCGGCCGACCCCGGCGACGAGATGACCCAGGCGGCGTGCGCGAAGGCGGCGACCGTGCCGTCCCGTTCGGCCAGCCACAGCAGTGGGGCGTCCTTGTCGAGCGCGCGTTCCAGGGCCGGGGCGAGCAGTTCGGCGGCGTTCGAGCGGTGCCGGGTGGCCACCTGGCCGATGTAGTCGTGGGTCGACACGGCCATCGCGAGCACGTCGTCGAAGTCTTCGTACCGGGCCCGGCGGACGGTCACCCCGTCGACGGCCGGGTCGTCGCGGCGGCTTCCGGTGCGTACGGCGAGCGCGGACATCGGCACCAGGCCGTGGTCGAGGAAGGCGCGGATCGCCTCGGCGTCCCGGCTCGGCCAGTTGACCACGCACGACGAATCCTCGCCGGGGGATTCGGCGTCCACCCACGTCCGCCACGCGCGCAGCAGCACGTCCATGCCCTCGGTGCCGGTGCCGCCGATGAACGGGAACAGCTGCCGCACGTCGGCGGCCGACCAGAGCAGGGGGATGTCGTCCGGCCCGTGCAACTGCCGCTGCACCACGCCGGTGACCTGGACGCCCGACGCCGTGGCGGCGTCCACGCGCTCGCCGACGACCGGGGGCGGGGCCGCTTCGGGCAGGAGCCTGTCGATCGCCGCGAACCGGGTGCGGTGCGCGTCGAGCAACGTCTTCTCGATTTCCATCCCGTCCCCAGGTCGACCGCGCCGGGCACCGCTAGCGCAGGGCCGCCGCGGGACCGGCCGCCCACGTCGTCCACAGTGGACGATAGCCCTGCCGGTGCCAGAACACCGGGGAAAGCGGATTGGCCGGATTGTACGAGACGAAGGTACCGCGCAGCGACGGCGAGAACAGCTCGTCGTGCGCGACGGCGGTCAGCGCGCGCCCGATGCCGCGGCCCCGCGCCGCGGCGGTGACCGCGAGCGTTCCGACGTAGCCCCACTCACCCGGCGGCAGCCGCCCGGCGAGCGCGTCACTGGGGATCGGGGAGCGCTTTCCGCTGGTCACCATCCCCACCGTGACCCCTTCCTCCTCGGCGATCCAGACGCGGCCGCCGAACTGGAGACCGCGCCGGACCTCCTCCGCGAGCAGGGTCTTGGCCCCCGGCCGGACCACACCGTGGCCGACGAACGAGGTGTAGCGAAGTTCTTCGAACCGGAGATCGACGATCTCCTCCAGGTCGCCGCCGGAGGACTCCCGGACGGTCACGCCGGGCACGGCGTACGCGTCGCCCTTGGCGGGCGCGCGGACGGCCAGCGCCAGCTGCGGCGCGAGCCCGTGGTCGAGCAGGGTCCGCATGACGGCGACGTCCCGGCTGGGCCAGGTGACCGTGCACGCCGAATCGGGTTCGGCGTCGGCGAGCGCGATCCGCTCGCGCCAGGCGGACAGCAGCGCGCTCATTCCCGCGCCGGCGTCGGCGGGGAGGACGGCCGACAGGATCTGGAGGTGCGCCGGGCCCCAGAGCCGTTGCCAGGAACCGGCCGCGAACCGCACGTGCGCGATCGTCCCGATGGCGCCGCCCGCCTCCAGGGGTTCGCCGGGCGGAAGCGGGGGCGGCGACGGAAGCAGCGGGTCGAGCGCGGCGAACCGCGCCCGTTGCCGCTCCGCCGCCGAGGTCATCCCCGTTGGGTGCAGAAGATCGCGGTGCCGGGGAAGAGCTTGCCGCGCAAGGGGCTCCACTGCCCCCAGGTGCGGGAGTGCCCCTCCGGCCAGGCGGGCTCGATGAGATCCGTCAGCGCGAAACCGGCGTCGGCGAGCGCGCGGACGTAGTCGCCGATGGTGTGGTGGTACTCGACGTAGGTCGCGACGCCCTCTTCGTCGACCTCGACGTACGGCGTGCGGTCGAAGTACGGCTGCGTGACCGTGAGGCCCTGCGGCCCGGGGTCGTCGGGGAAGATCCAGCGCATCGGATGGGTCACCGAGAACACCCAGCGGGCACCCGGCCGGAGCACCCGGTGCACTTCGGCGAACACGACGTCCACCGACGCCACGAACGGGACCGCGCCGAAGGCCGAGCAGGCCGCGTCGAAGCTCGCGTCGGCGAACGGGAGCGACTCCGCCGTCGCCTGCACGAGCGGGACGGACGTGCCGGTGCGCTCGTTGCCCTTCCTCGCGTGCCGCAGCATGCCCGCCGACAGATCGGTCGCCACCGCCTCGGCGCCCTGAGCGGCGAGCCAGCGCGAACACGCCGCCTGCCCGGAGCCGACCTCGAGGATCCGCTTGCCGCCGACTTCACCCAGAAGTGCCACGTCGGCCTCGCGGACGCCCTCCGGGCACCAGACGAAGTCCGCGTCGCCGAGGAAGCCGCCGTGGGTCGCCTGGTAGTCGTCCGCGTCGGCGTCCCACCACGCCAGGTTCGCGGCCGTCGCCTCGGGTGCGGAAACCGCCCGGTAGGCGACCCCCGCGGTGCCGAGCCGCTCCTCGGCTTCTGCGTGCCGTTCGGGCTCGGGGACGGACTGCTGGCTCAAACCGATATCCTTTCCCCAGGTCAGGGCTTCGCGGCACAGCTTATCCGCCCGCCGCGATCGTGGGAGCGACCCTGATTGTGCCGTGTACAGGGGGCCGCGTAGGATATCTGTTAGCGCAGTGGGTTCGCGCTACTCTTTCCCCCGGTTCGCTCAGCGTCCGGGTCAGGGGGTCGCGCACCGGATGCGGTGATGCTCGCGGTCGTTCCCTGTGGACGTTTGCAGATGTGGTCGCCTCATGCCGGAAGAGCCCATGGTGCCCTAACCGCAAACCCACTACTTCCCATCCACCGGAGCAACCCGCCTAATGACGACCGACACCGCCACCGCCCCGACCGCCCCCATTGGGGCCCCGCAGGTCGCTATCAACGACATCGGGTCGGAGGAAGATTTCCTCGCAGCGATCGACAAGACGATCAAGTACTTCAACGATGGCGACATCGTCGAAGGAACCATCGTCAAGGTTGACCGTGACGAGGTCCTGCTCGACATCGGCTACAAGACCGAGGGTGTCATCCCCTCGCGCGAGCTCTCCATCAAGCACGATGTCGACCCGGCTGAGGTTGTCACCGTCGGCGATGAGGTCGAAGCCCTGGTCCTCCAGAAGGAGGACAAGGAAGGCCGTCTGATCCTGTCCAAGAAGCGCGCGCAGTACGAGCGCGCCTGGGGCACGATCGAGGAGCTCAAGGAGAAGGACGAGCCCGTCAAGGGCACCGTCATCGAGGTCGTCAAGGGCGGCCTCATCCTGGACATCGGCCTGCGCGGCTTCCTGCCCGCGTCGCTGGTCGAGATGCGCCGCGTGCGCGACCTGCAGCCGTACGTCGGCCGCGAGCTCGAGGCGAAGATCATCGAGCTGGACAAGAACCGCAACAATGTGGTCCTGTCCCGCCGCGCCTACCTGGAGCAGACCCAGTCCGAGGTGCGCAGCGAGTTCCTCAACGCCCTCGCCAAGGGGCAGGTCCGCAAGGGTGTCGTGTCGTCCATCGTCAACTTCGGTGCCTTCGTGGACCTGGGTGGCGTCGACGGTCTGGTGCACGTCTCCGAGCTGTCCTGGAAGCACATCGACCACCCGTCCGAGGTCGTCGAGGTCGGCCAGGAGGTCACGGTCGAGGTTCTGGACGTCGACATGGACCGCGAGCGCGTCTCGCTGTCGCTGAAGGCGACCCAGGAAGACCCGTGGCGTCAGTTCGCCCGCACCCACGCGATCGGCCAGATCGTGCCGGGCAAGGTCACCAAGCTCGTTCCGTTCGGTGCGTTCGTGCGCGTCGAAGAGGGCATCGAGGGCCTGGTGCACATCTCCGAGCTGGCCGAGCGCCACGTGGAGATCCCGGAGCAGGTCGTCCAGGTCAACGGCGACGTGATGGTCAAGGTCATCGACATCGACCTCGAGCGTCGTCGCATCTCGCTGTCGCTGAAGCAGGCGAACGAGGGCGTCACGCCGGAGACCGAGTTCGACCCCACTCAGTACGGCATGGCCGCCGAGTACGACGCCGAGGGCAACTACATCTACCCCGAAGGCTTCGACCCGGACACCCAGGAGTGGCAGGAAGGCTTCGACAAGCAGCGTGAGGAGTGGGAGCGTCAGTACGCCGAGGCTCACACCCGCTACGAGGCGCACATGAAGCAGGTCGTCAAGGCCGCCGAGGCCGACGCCGAGGCCGCTGCGGACGCCGCGACCGGTGTCACCTCCTCGAGCAGCGACTCGGGCGAGCAGAGCTACACCTCCGCTCCGGCCGAGGCCAAGAGCGGTGGCACGCTCGCCAGCGACGAGCAGCTCGCGGCTCTCCGCGAGAAGCTCTCGGGCGGCGCTGCCTGATCCAGGCGCTCAGCCAGTAGCTGACAAGACAGCGGCCCCGGTCCAGTACGGACCGGGGCCGCTGTCTTGTCCGCGTTTCGTCCTCTGGATGCGTTCCTTGCACGCGCAACTACCGCATTCAGAGGACGAAATGCGGTAAAGGGAGAACGGGGCTCAGGAGGTGGCGGGCCGGACGGCCGGCACCCAGACGCGTTCGAGCGCGGCGGCGCGAGCCCTGCGACGGAGTCCGGCGAAGCTGTGCTTGGCCGGGACCAGGAGCGCGCTGAACCACGTGCGCCGATATTCGGCGAGAGCCTCGGCCACGGGACGATGGAGGACACAGTGCACCAGCCCCGGCGTTTCGAGCCGGTGCCTTCCGACGTGCTTGCCGTCTGCCATCTTTCCTCCGTGTAGGCCACCTTCGCCGCGCACGGTACGCAATCAAGGCTCCGAAGCGGCGTAACCACCCGGCGTGTCACCCGTAAAGGTCGCATCTCACGTGACGATGATCTTGCCTTTTACGGCTGTCTGTGCCGGACGTCCTCATCGCGCGACCCTGAGCCTTCGGCCCAGGCCATGCCACTAGGCTGAGCGGCATGCTGCGTGTGGGCCTGACCGGCGGAATCGGCGCCGGAAAATCGACGGTGGCCAACCGGCTTTCCGAGCACGGCGCCGTCCTCGTCGATTCCGACAAGATCGCCAGAGAAGTCGTCGAGCCGGGGACGCCGGGGCTCGCCGAGCTCGTCGAGACATTCGGTGAAGACATCCTCGCCGCCGACGGTTCGCTCGACCGGGCCGCGCTCGCCGCCAAGGCGTTCGCCGACGAGGACTCCCGCAAGCGGCTGAACTCGATCGTCCATCCGAGGGTCGGCGCCAGGACCGCGGAGTTGATGGCGGCCGCGGCGCCGGACGCGATCATCGTCCACGACATCCCGCTGCTGGTCGAAGGCGGGCTCGCGCCGATGTACCACCTCGTCGTCATGGTGGACGCGCCGGAGGAGGTCCGCGTCCGCCGTCTGGTCGAGGCGCGGGGCATGGCCGAGACCGACGCGCGTGCCCGGATCAAAGCACAGGCCACGACCGATCAACGCCGGGCCGTGGCCGACGTCTGGCTCGACAACAGCGGAGCGCCCGACATCGTGCTCGCCGACGTCGACGCGTTGTGGGCGGACAGGCTGACGCCGTTCGAGGCGAACGTGCGGCTCCGCAAGCCGCGTGCGCCGATGTCGCCGAAGATCGCGTTGTACGACGAGACCTGGCCCGCGCAGGCCGAACGGGCGCTCGCGCGGATCCGCGTGGTGGCGGGTGAGGACGCCGTGCGGGTCGATCACATCGGTTCGACCTCCGTGCCGGGGCTGCCCGCCAAGGACATCCTCGACCTCCAGCTGACGGCGTCCACTTTGGACGAGGCCGACGAGCTGGCCGAACGGCTTTCCGACGCCGGGTTCCCGCGCGCGGAAGGCGAATGGTTCGACGACGCGCAGGGCGAAGAGGGGACTTGGCCCAAGCGGTTCCACTTCGGCGGTGATCCGCGCCGCCCGGTCAACCTGCACGTCCGCTCCCAGGAGACACCGGCCTGGCGGCTCGCGCTGCTGTTCCCGGAATGGCTGCGGCAGAACCCGGACGAACGCGACGCCTACGCGGCGGTCAAGAACGCCATGGCCGCGAAGCACGCCGGCGACGGGACGGTCGAGCAGTACACCGATGAGAAGCAGTTCTGGGTCGACGCGGCCTTCACCCGGGCCGATGCCTGGGCCAGGTCGACCGGCTGGACCCCGTAAGCCCGGTCATCCCCGGGATTCCCTAAGCCCGGACCACGCCGTCGCCCAGGATTCGGCGGAGGTCAGAAGCCCCAATTCGCGAGTTTCGGCCATACCGTGTCCCAGCTCCCGTTCCGGCCGGTGGCCAGCCAGATCTTCATGCCCTGACTCACGTTCTGGATCCCGGCCCGGTTGTCGAGCGCGCCGACCTCGCGCACTCGCGTGAAGTACGGCACAAGCCCGGAAGGGTCGTTCCCGACGAACAGGATGTCCCGTGCCGATTCCGGCGGCCTCGGCAGCGTCACGTAGCCGCGGTTGGGACTCGACGGCGACGGAAGTCCGAGCTCCGGGCCATAACGGTCGATCGCGCTCGCCTGCCAGTACTTCGCCGCGATGATGCCCGTATGGGGTGGATCGGGAACGGCCCGATACGCCTGAGCCACCGACTCCGTGATCTCGCGCCAGCCGATCTCTTCGTCGGCGAAGATCGGCCGCGCCCAGGCCGGGGTGCTCGCCATGGCCGACCGGGGGAGGACCGGAAGCGCCTGCGGGATCGCGATCAGCGCGGCCACCAGGTACACCGGCCAGGTGGCGATCCAGCGCCAGTACTTCGACGCCTGGCCCGCTTCGATCTCCACCGCGGCGGCGGCGAACAGCGGGGCGAACATCCCCGCCGCGTAGTAGTAGCGGCCGTTCGCCAGCAGGAACACGGCGAGCACGCCGAGCGCCGTCCACCCCAGGAACCGGTACGGCCGCAGGCGTTCGGATCGCAGCAGCCGCCACAGCCCGTAGCAGACCAGGATCATCCCGATCGGCACGCCCGCGCTCATCACCAGGGTCGGGACGAAGGTGGCCCGCCCACCCCAGCCGGCCGAGACCTCTCGAGAGATCGCCGCGCCCATCGTCAGCTGTGGCCATCCGTTGGCCGCCTGCCAGACGAGGGTCGGGGGGGGGGGGGGGGGGGGGGGGGGGGGGGGGGGGGAGGGGGGGGGGGGGAGGGGGGGGGGGGGGGGGGGGAGGAAGAACAGAAATGACACAAAATAAAAAACC
>NZ_JBVJCE010000005.1:288468-319222 GCF_055588925.1 Amycolatopsis sp. NPDC041971
CGGGGCCCTTTTCTGTTCTCGTGTTCTTCCCCCCCCCCCCCCCCCCGCCTCCCCCCCCCCCCCCCCCCCCCCCCCCCCCCCCCCCGAGCCAGAGTGACGGACGGCGGAGCAGATCGCGGGGACCGAACGCCACCGCGGCGACCAGTACGACGGCCCAGAACGCCCCGACCAGGAACTTCGTGTTCAGCGCGAATCCGGTCACCACGCCGCTCCAGAGCAAGAGCCTGTCCGCGCGGATCCGTACCCATCGGACGAGCAGCCAGAGCAGCAGCGTCCACAGGAACGGGTCGATCGTGCTGGTCGCCAGATAATGCCCGCTGCCGAGCATCTGGAGGGACACCGCGAACGCCGCCGCCGCGATCATCTGCGCCCTGCGGCCGCCGCCCAGCTCCCTGGCGATCAACGCGGTGAGCACGACGCCCGCGACCATCGCCAGCATCGCCGGGATCCGCAGGACGAACGGCGAATCGGCGCCGAACGTGTCCATCAGCCGCGCCAGGAGTGGCAACAACGGCGGCTGGTCGGCATACCCCCAGTCCAGATGCCGGCCGGCCGCCAGGAAGTACAGTTCGTCGCCGAAGTAGCCGTAGCGGCCGGCCGTCGCCGCGAGTACCGCCCCCATCGCCCCGGCGATCGCCAGCACCGGTGTCCTCGCGAACGGCGCGACTTCCGTGCGTTCTCCCGCACCGGACCGTTCCCGGAGTCCCTCGGTCTCGATGACCACGGGTATCCGCCCCCTCTCGATCGGTTTCACGCGTGATCGAGAGTCCCGCGTGGGCGCTCTCCCGGTAATCCGGCGGCCGGTCGGGATCCCCTCGCCCAAAGGATGAGCCGGAATCAACCGAACGATGGATGACGGCCGGTCAGTGCCGTCGCCAGCCGAGCACGATGTCCTTTGTGGACAGCCAGCCACGCAGGTCGTGGCCGTGGGTGGCCAGCCCGTCGACGGTCGTGTGACTGACGGCGAGCGCGCGCTCGCCGTCGGCGGGGGAGATCAGCCCGCCGGTGACCGCGGCGAGGAGTTCGTCGGTGTCGATCACCTGGACGGATTTCTTGTCCCGCAGGACGAGGTCCAGATAGAGATCGGTGGCGACCCAGACGCCGTCCTCGCGGCGGATGTCGACGACGTCGAGGTAGAAGTCCTGATCGCGTTCGTGCCCGGGGGTGAACCAGAAATCGGTGACCCGGAGGCCGAGCTCCGGCAGCAGCCAGGACTCGATGTAGTGGAACTGTGCCCGCCCCGGGGCCGGCCGCGCCATGTAGAGGCCGAAGGGCTCTTCGCGGTATTCGTCGACGTCCCTCACGACGCCCTTGGGATCGGTGTTGGTCTTCGCGGCCGGGTCGAAGTACTCGACCTTCGGCGGGTGCAGCGCGGTCATGCGCCCATCTTGGAAGGCGCCGACGCTCACGAACACCACCCAACCGGGTGGACGATCACGGTTTCGCGGTTCCGGCGAAGTAGCGCCGCACGGCCGGATAAGGTGCGCTGGTTCCGCCATAAGGGTGAGTGGGAGTCGAAGTATGTTCGGGATCATCAGGCCGTGCCGCCACCGGCTTTCCGCGGGCCTGCACGCGGACTGGCTCGCCCATCTGTGCGGCCTTTGCCTGGCGCTGCGCGACGAACACGGACATCTCGCCCGAATGGTGACGAACTACGACGGCTTGATCATTTCGGCGCTCGTCGAAGCCCAGTCGCCGCGTGCGGAGGGACGGCGCGACGCCGGTCCTTGCCCCCTTCGAGCGATGAAGGGAACGTCGGTCGCGAAGGGCGGCGGAGCCCAGCTCGCGGCGGCAGTCTCCCTGGTGCTGGCTTCGGCCAAGATCAGTGACCACGTCGAGGACCGTGACGGCGCCTTCGCACGACGTTCCGTCGCTCTCGCCGCGAGGCGGGTCGCGACGCGATGGGCGGATCAGGGGAGCCGTACGGGGATCCGGGTCGGCTTCGACACGGCGATCCTGACCGAGGCCGTCGACCGGCAGGCCGAGATCGAGAACGCCGTCCGACTCGGTGATTCGGCCGTACTCGCCACCGAACCCGCAGAACTGGCGACGGCCGCCGCGTTCGCGCACACCGCCGTGCTGGCGGGCCGTCCGGAGAACGCCGCGCCGTTGGCCGAAGCCGGGCGCCTGTTCGGCAGGGCCGCGCATCTGCTGGACGCCGTCGAGGACCTCGCCGAGGACGAGGCCGCCGGCGCGTGGAACCCGTTGACGGCCACCGGGACCGGGCTCGACGAGGCTCGGCGGCTGTGCGACGACGCCGTACTCGGTGTCGAACTCGCCCTCCGTGAGGTGACGTTCGATCAGCCCAAGCTGGTGCACGCCCTCCTGGTCCACGAACTGCGGCAGGCGGTGCGACGCGCTTTCGGGCACAACCTCACCGGCCATGGTCACGACCCGAGGCAGCCGCCGCCGGGCTGGATCGGGCCCGGGCCCCGGCCGCAGCAGCATCCCCACCAGCCCTATCCGCCCCAGCAGTACCCGCAGAGCGGTCACCGGCCGCCGCCTCCGCCGCCGGGCGCTCCCGGTGGCGGAGGCCCGCCGCAGGAGCCGCCGAAGAAGAAGCGGAAGCACGGCGGCGCGCCGACCGACGGTCAGGGGGGTTGCTGCTGGACGCCGAAGTTCCGGGTGCCCGCTCAGCCGAGGGGGTTCTTCTTCGGTTGCGCGGTGGCGACCTACATGTGCTGTTCGTGCCAGTTCTGCTGCCGGGACCCGTTCCCCGGGGCGTGGAGCGGGAAGCCGCACGAGGCCTGGTGCAACAACTGTGACGGTTGTGACTGCTGTAACTGTTGTGACTGTTCCTGCTGATCCGACCAGGCGAAACGGAAACTGTCGGACCCAGCGCCTACTCTGAAGGACGTGGCTTTCGCAACCGAACACCCCGTGCTCGCCCAGTCGGACTTCCGTCCCGTCACCGATGTCCCCCGGACCGGTGGCCGGTTCGAGGTGGTCAGCGAGTACAAGCCCGCCGGTGACCAGCCGGCGGCCATCGACGACCTCGAACGCCGGGTCAACGCGGGCGAGAAGGACATCGTGCTGCTCGGCGCCACGGGTACCGGTAAGTCCGCGACGACGGCGTGGCTGATCGAGCGCGTCCAGCGTCCGACGCTGGTGATGGCGCCGAACAAGACGCTCGCCGCGCAGCTGGCGAACGAGCTGAAGGAGCTGTTCCCGCACAACGCGGTCGAATACTTCGTCAGTTACTACGACTACTACCAGCCCGAGGCGTACATCGCGCAGACGGACACCTACATCGAGAAGGACTCGTCGATCAACGACGACGTCGAGCGGCTGCGGCACTCGGCGACGATGAACCTGCTGTCCCGGCGCGACGTCATCGTGGTCGCGAGTGTCTCGTGCATCTACGGCCTCGGTACGCCTCAGTCGTACCTGGACCGCTCCTCGAAGCTGAAGGTCGGCGAGCAGCTCGACCGGGACGTCTTCCTCCGTGCGCTGGTGGACGTGCAGTACACCCGCAACGACATCGCCTTCGCGCGCGGCACCTTCCGTGCCCGCGGCGACACGGTCGAGATCATCCCGGCGTACGAGGAGCTGGCGATCCGCGTCGAGTTCTTCGGCGACGAGATCGAGAAGCTGTACTACCTGCACCCGCTCACCGGCGACATCGTGAAAGAGGTCGACGAGGTCCGCATCTTCCCGGCGACGCACTACGTCGCCGGACCGGAGCGGATGGAGAAGGCCATCCACAGCATCGAGGCGGAGCTGGAGCAGCGGCTCGCGGAGCTGGAGAAGCAGGGCAAGCTGCTCGAGGCGCAGCGGCTGCGGATGCGCACCGCGTACGACATCGAGATGATGCGTCAGGTCGGGTTCTGCTCCGGCATCGAGAACTACTCGCGGCATATCGACGGCCGTGACGCCGGCTCCGCGCCCGCCACCCTGATCGACTACTTCCCGGACGACTTCCTGCTGGTCATCGACGAGTCGCACCAGACCGTCCCGCAGATCGGCGGCATGTACGAAGGCGACATGTCGCGGAAGCGGAACCTGGTCGAATTCGGGTTCCGGCTGCCCAGCGCGGTCGACAACCGGCCGCTGACCTGGGAGGAGTTCAGCGACCGGATCGGGCAGACGGTGTACCTGTCGGCGACCCCGGGACCGTACGAGATGGGTCAGGCCGGCGGCGAGTTCGTCGAGCAGGTCATCCGGCCCACCGGCCTGATCGACCCGAAGGTGGTCGTGAAGCCCACCGAGGGCCAGATCGACGACCTGGTGCACGAGATCCGCGAGCGGGCCGAGAAGGACGAGCGCGTCCTGGTCACCACACTCACCAAGAAGATGTCCGAGGACCTCACCGACTACCTGCTGGAGCTGGGCATCCGGGTGCGGTACCTGCACTCCGAGGTGGACACGTTGCGCCGGGTGGAGCTGCTGCGGCAGCTGCGCGCGGGCGATTACGACGTGCTGGTCGGCATCAACCTGCTCCGTGAGGGTCTCGACCTGCCCGAGGTCTCGCTGGTCGCGATCCTCGACGCGGACAAGGAGGGCTTCCTCCGCAGTGGCACGTCGCTGATCCAGACGATCGGCCGCGCGGCGCGAAACGTGTCGGGCGAGGTGCACATGTACGCGGACAAGATCACCGACTCGATGAAGCACGCCATCGACGAGACCGATCGACGCCGCGCCAAGCAGGTCGCCTACAACGAGGAGCGCGGCGTCGATCCGCAGCCGCTGCGGAAGAAGATCGCCGACATCCTGGACCGCGTCTACAGCGAAGCCGAGGACACGGAGTCCGTCGCCGTCGGCGGTTCGGGCCGGAACGCCTCACGTGGCAAGAAGCCCGAGCAGGGCGATCGCGTGCGCAGCTCCGGGATGCTCGCGGACAAGAACGTCGCCGGAATGCCGCGCGCCGAACTGGCCGACCTCATCCAGCAGATGACCGACCAGATGATGCAGGCCGCGCGCGACCTGCAGTTCGAACTGGCCGCCCGGCTGCGGGACGAGGTCTCCGACCTCAAGAAGGAGCTGCGCGGGATGGACGCGGCCGGCATCAAGTAGCCGCGTTTCGTCCTCTGATGGCGATCCTTGCGCGTGCAAGTACCGCCATCAGAGGACGAAACGCGTGAGGTGTCAGAGGCGACGGCGTTCCAGCATGGTCAGGTCGGCGTCGAAGTCCGGGAACCCGGCGGGCGCCGAAAGCGTGCTGACGCCGGGCGAAACCGGGGGCAGCCCGGCCCAGCGCCGTACGGTGTTCGTCGCTTCGGCGGCCTGAGCCGCGGGAAGCTGCGAGATCCGGGCGCCGTGGTTCCCGCCCTGCACCGTGTAGCTGTAGGAATCCTTCGTGCCGAAGCCGAGCCGGAACGGTTCGGCACTCCACGGGTCGTTCCCGCCGTAGACGAACATCAGCCGCTTCCCCTGCGTCTTCACCCAGAAGTCGATGTCCGGCATCGCCAGGTGGTCGAACCGCGGGACGTCGACGGACTTCGGCACGAACGTCCGTGACACGTTGGCGCCCGGGTAGCGCAGCAAATCCCGGAGATAGCCCTCATAGGACTCGGGGGCGCCGAGCTGGTAGGACGCCTGGAAGTAGTAGGGGACATAGATTTCGAGGTTCTGGTCGGAGTAGGTGTTGAGGCTCTCGACGCGTTCGAACCAGGCGTAGACCTCGGCCGCCGGAGATCCGGCCTTCGGGATCGTCGCGCAGTCCGCCTGCTTCTGGTACTGCCAGAAGGCGAAGTACGAGTCGATCACCGAGATCTCCAGCGACACGTCGGCCGAGCCGACGGTCTTGAACGTGTAGCCGTTCTTGGCCGCGTCGGCGGCGGCGAGCGCCGCGAACTCCGAACGCCGGGTCAGCACGTCACGCTGGATCGCCTTCAGCGCCGAACGGCAGGCCGGATCATCGCCGACGTCGGCCAGGAACCGGTTGTAGCGGTCGTGCCAATTGATGACGTCGTTGGGCGCGACGTAAGGGATCGTCGCGTCGACGTCGTCCGGGAAAAACCTACGGAAGTAGGTCGCCGTCATCCCGCCCTTGCTGCCGCCGGTCGCGAGCCACTTGCCGGGGTAGATCCGCTTGAACGCCTCGACGGCACGGTGCTGGTCGGCGGCGGCTTGCCAGATCGTCAGCTGCTTGCCCCAGTCCGGATGCTCCGGCCGGGAGGGGGTGAAGAAGCGGTATTCCATGGACAGCTGGTTGCCGTCGACGAGCTGCGTCGGCTCCGAGCGGTTGGGCGATTGCGAGACGTTGTACCCGCTCGTGTACACCACGGTCGGCGAGCGGAATTCCTTGTGCAGCAAGGTGAATCGCTGCTGGAAGGTGCCGCGGTCGGGCCTGCGGTGGTCGACCGGCTGGGTGTAGGTCAGGTTGAAGAACCGGTATCCGGTCGGCGCCGGATTCTCCGAGACGACGGTCAAGCCGGGGATCCGGCCCAACGCGTCTTTGACGTCCTCGGGTGCCGCCTGCGCGACCGGGGTGAGCCCGGCCAGTGCGAGAACGGTGATCGCCAGAACCGACCACGCGGCCGTGAGCTTCCGCATCCATGCCCTCCCCATCGGGACCTGTTGAGCGGTCGGATACTCACAGAGTCGCCGCCGGTGGGCAATCGGCTATCCGGTCGAGCCCGAAAGTCAGGCCCGGCCGCGCAGCACCCGGTCGACGTAGGCCTCGATGGCCGCGAGTGCCTCGGGAGAGCTCCACAGTTCGAGGACGTGGGCGTCGTCGCCGGTGCGGTGTTCGGCGATCCGCTCGTGGAAGGGCCGATGCAGCTGCGCCTTCGTGTGCGCGTACGCGGCCGCGGGGATCTCGGCGAGCTTCTTGGCCAGCTCAACCGCTCGCGGCAGCACGGTCTCGGGCGCGGTCACCTCGTTCACCAGGCCGAGCCGGAGCGCGTCCGCCGGCAGGTGGGTTTCGCCGAGGAACGCGAGTTCGGCGAGGACGTCGGCGCCGAACCCGGAGCGCAGGATCTCCAGCGCCGACAACGGGAACGGCACACCGACGAGGAGCTCGGTGATCCCGACCCGGCTCGGACCGTCGGCGAGGATCCGGCGGTCACAGGCGGCGGCGAGCACCGCCCCGCCCGCGATCGCGTGACCGTTGACGGCCGCGACCACCGGTCCGGGGAAGCCGAACACCGAGAGGAAGGCGTCCGACAGGGCGGGCAGGAAGTCTTCGAGGTAGTCCGCGCCGCCGTCGTGCACCCGCCGCAGGTCGACCCCCGCCGAGAAGATACCGCCGGTGCCGGTCAGCACGACACCCCGATAGCCGCCGAGTTGCACGTCTTCGAGCCGGAGGATCAGTTCCTGGCAGAACTCCGTGTCGAGGGTGTTCGCCTTGCCGTGCCGCAGGGTGACGACGGCGATGCCGCCTTCGTCGTCCACGTGGATCGAAGAGGTGGCCATGGGCCGACCGTACCGGAGCCGGCGGAGATCCACACTGGACGGCTCAGTCCGCGAGGCGCACGGTGATGGTCGGGCTGTAGGACCGCTTGCGGTTCCAGCCGGTCTCGGCGCCGATGCTCAATAGGATGGCCCGGTCGGCGGGGGACCAGTAACCGGTGCGGACGAAGTACGCGTCCATCGCGCAGAGCCTGCTGCTGGACTTGCGGCCGCAGATGGTCTCCCAGCCCCAATGCCTGCCGCTCTCCTCGACGCCGTTGCGGCGGACGAACAGATGCGGGTTGCCGATGTCGCGGCAGTAGGCGCCGCCCTCGGAGATGTAGAGGACCCCGTCGATCTTGTAGAACCGCTTGTTGTCGAGGAGCGTCACCTGGCCCGAGACGGCGAATCCGACCCGGCCGCCCTTGCCGGAACTCATCGTCCAATCAAGAGAGAATTCCTGGACCGGGATCTCGATCGACTGGGTCATGGCGTGAGTCCCCGCTTTCTTCTCGCGTCGGCACCTTTCACTGAAGATAAGGATTTCCCGGAGGTCTCCGAAGATCAAAGCGAGGTTTTCACCCGATGAGTCGATGGTCGGAAATCGATGTTCTCATGCGCATGAAACACCGGTTACCGGCGCCAACGGGTGAAGGTCGCCACTGCCCGTGAAAACCGGGGCCCACCGGGGAAGACATTTTCGTCTTCTCGGTGGACCCCGGTGTTTTTCCGGTGCGGAAACGCTCTCAGCTGGTGATGTCCTTCGTCGCGAACCGGCGGCCTGCCAGCAGGAAGAACACCGTGCCGTACAACGCCGCCGACACCATGCCGTTGGCCATGTTCGTCCAGTCGATGTCGGTCGAGATCAGATCCATCCACGAGAACGCGAAATGCGTCGGCAGATAGTCCCGCAGACCTTCGAGCGCGGTGATCTGGTCGAGGATCTGCGAAACGATGGCGACGATCACCGCGCCGCCGACGGCGCCCAGCGGGGCGTCGGTGGCGACCGAGAGCAGCATCGCCAGCCCGGCCACCCACGCCAGCTGCAGGATGATGTAGATCGTCGCCAGCCCCATGGCCACGAGGCTGTCGCCGAACGACACCGCGTCCCCGGTCGGGCTGATCGCGTCGCCCGCGCCGTACCAGACGACGCCGACCACCAGCGACACCAGCGGTAACAGGATCAGCGCGGCCGCGGAGAGGATGCCGGAGACGATCGCCTTCTGCCGCAGCACCCGATGCCGGGGGACCGGCATCGCGAGCAGGTACTTCAGGCTCGACCACGAAGCCTCGCTGGCGATCGTGTCGCCGTAGAACAAGGCCACGATCATCGGGAGCAGGAACGTCCCGGAGACGAACAGCGCGAGCACCACGAAGTTCGGCGCGCTCGCGGTGGCGAGGTCGACGAAGCCGCCGCTGCGGCGGTTCGGGCTGGCCTGCCCGATCTCGAACGCGATCACCAGGATGAACGGCAGCAGCGCGACGAACCCCAGCATGAGCTGGGTCCGACGGCGTTTGAGCTGACGTTTCAGTTCGACGCCGAGCCGCAGCGTCCGGTCGGCGCGGTAACCCGCCACCGCCCCGTCCGGGCCGACCTCGGTCGGTTCGTGCGACGCGACCTCGGTCAACTCCAGCAGTGCCGCCGGATCGGTGTGCACGCCGTGATCCGCCCGGGTCGCCGGGCCGGAACCATTGGTTTTACTCACCCTTCGAGTCCTCTCCGACCAGCTGCAGGAACGCGTCTTCCAGACGGCGCCGCGGCCCGGCCTGCTCGACCGCGACTCCCGCCCGCACCAGAACGGCGACCGCTTCGGCGCGCGCGAGACCGTCGAGATCCGCGTGGACCAGTTCGCCATCGACGTCGACGCCGGAAACACCGCCGACTTTCCGCAGCGCTTCGGCCGCTTCGGCGGGCTTGTCGACGCGGAACGTCGCCTCACCGCTGGACGCGGCCAGTTCGCCGACCTCACCCGAGGCGACCAGCATGCCGCGGTGCATCACGACCACGTGCGTACAGGTCTGCTCGACCTCGGCCAGCAGATGGCTCGAGACCACCACGGTGCGCCCGGTCGCCGCATAGCGCTGGAGCACCTCGCGCATCTGGTGGATCTGTGGCGGGTCGAGTCCGTTGGTCGGTTCGTCGAGCACCATGAGCTCCGGCAGGCCGAGCATCGCCTGCGCGATCGCGAGCCGCTGCCGCATGCCCTGGCTGTAGGTGCGGACCCGCCGGTTCACCGCGTCGCCGAGTCCGGCGATCTCCAAGGCCTCGGCGAAGTGCGCCTTCTCCCTCGGCCTGCCCGTGCTCGCCCAGTACAGTTCGAGGTTCTCCTTGCCGGACAGATGCGGCAGGAAGCCCGAACCCTCCACAAAGGACCCGATCCGGGACAGCACCGGCGCGCCGGGCGCGATCAGATGGCCGAAGACGCGGATGGTGCCCGCGGTCGGCGTGATGAGCCCCATCAGCATGCGCAGGGTGGTCGTCTTGCCCGCGCCGTTCGGTCCGAGCAGGCCGAGCACCTGACCGGATTCGACGCGGAACGACAGATCCTTCACCGCGACGAAACCGCCCGCGTAAGCCTTGTGCAGACCGTCGATCACCAGCGGTGTCTTCGCCAGGCTCTCGTCGACGTCGTGGGCACGGCGGCGGCGGAACGCGGCGATCACGGTGATCGCGATGCCGGCGAGCAGCGTTCCGGCGATCCCGAGCAGCTGCGCGATTGGCGCGCCCGCGCCGACCGAGGTACCGGGGACGACCGGGACGCCGAGCTGCCCGCCGTCCGCCAGTTCGATACGGAAGACCGCGGGCTCGACCGGTGTCGAGAACGCCTGATCCGTCGTGCCGACGACCAGCCGGAGCGTGTGCCCGGCCTCAAAGGGCCGCACGATGCCCGGCAGGGTCACCGTCACCTCGACCGGGCTGCCGTCGGTGGGCAACCCGGAAACGCGGAACGGTGCGACGGCGCTGGCCGGAAGCGTGCGAACGCCTTCCGAGTTGACGTCGTAGAGCTTCGCGAACAGGACGGCTTCCTTCTGAGGTGCCGTGGCGGACGGATCCGCGGAAACCCGTAGCCGGACCGTGGACGAACCGGCCACGATCGTCTGCGCGTCGAGGGGCGGCGTCGCGAACTGCGCGGCCTGCCCCGGCGGGTCCAGACTGAACAGTCCGGACAGCCGGGACGAACCCGCCACCGCCCCGTTCAGTCCGGGGATCCCGCTCACCGCGGCGGGATTGCCGCCAGCGGGCCGGACGACCGGCTGGGCCGGGCCCGCCAAGGTGAACCGCCGCCGTTCGGTGGCGTCCCCGGTGGCTCCCGGGTACGCCGGCGCGGTGACGGTCCGGACCGAGGGGGCGCCGTTGGCTCGCAGCGTTCCCTGGATGTCGTAGCTGAACCCGGTGCCGGGGTCGGTGCCCTGGCCGGTGAGCGAGAACTCGAGGAAGTCGGCGATCTGCGCCCGCAGCTTCTGTCCCGGCTTCCCGCCGTCGTGGCCGCCGGTGTACCAGATCGTGCGGACCTTGCCGCCCGCCGCGCTGATCTGCCGGGCGGTCGCGTCGGACTGGTCCAACCCGAACAGGGTGTCGCTTTCGCCCTGCACCAGCAGGGTCGGCACGGTGATCTTGTCCGTCACGGACGCGGGGGAGACGCGGCGGAGCAGGTCGACGGTCCGCTGGCTCGCTTCGCCGGTGGTGGCGAGCTCGGTGTAGGCCTGGCAGACCTCCGCGGTGAACCGTCCACAAGGGTCGGCGGGGCCGGACGGCGGCCGCTGCCCGTTCGGGCCGCCGAGCTGCAGGGACTGTGCGGCGGCACCCGCCGCGCCCGTGCCCTGTGCCGCACCGGACTCGCTCGTCTCGTCACCGGCTTCCGGGGCGTCGTTCGCGGGGGAGCCGCTCTGCGCGGCGCCGGAACCGGCGGAGAAGAAGATGCCGGCCCACGACTTCTTGAAGACGCCGTCGGCGGTGAACGCGCCGGCGGCGGGGGTGGTGGCGGTCGGCGGCGAGGCCGAGGCTGCGTTCGGGAAGAGTCCCTGGGCGAGGTCGTTGTAGGTGATCACCGGCGCGATCGCGTCGACCCGCTTGTCGGTCCCGGCGAGCAGCAGCGAGAGCGCGCCACCGTACGAAGCGCCGGACACGGCCACCTTCGGGTCGCCGTTTTCGCTGAGGACCTCCGGCCGGGCGGCCAGGTCGTCGATCAGCTTCCGGGCGTCGGCGACTTCCCGGTCGGGGTCGTTCAGCGCGATCTTCCCGGTGCTGCGGCCGAAACCGCGTGCGGACCAGGCGAGCACGACGAAGCCCTTTTCGGCGAGTTCGCGGGCCTCGGTGGCGACACTGTTCTTGTCACCGCCGAAACCGTGGGCGAGCAGGACGGCCGGAGCGGGTGTCCGCTCGGGGAAGTACGTGGTCGTGTCGATCTTGACGACTTCGGACGAACCCGGGGTTTCGGGCAGGTCGAGGGTCGCTTCCTGGGTTTTGACCGCGGACGGGGCGGGTTCGCTGTTCGTCCACACGACGGCCGCGGCGGCCAGGACCATCACGACCGCGGCGAGCGCGATGAGCTTCGCGCCTCGCGTACGAGGGAGCGGGATTCGGGGCACGGGACGACCGTATTTCACCGAACCTGAGAGTCGCTTTGCCGGCACACGCGGACCACACAAGCGTGCGGTTGGGTCGTCACCGGAACGGGTATCCGACGTGGGAGAAGAGGTGGATGTGACGGGAGTTACGCCATCATCTTGGTGACAAGGGCAACCTTAACTGGCGTCAGACGTACAGACAGGTCAAACTAAACCGGCTGTGAGGGGAGTATTCCTTCGCGGCGGTGTCGTCAGCACGGTGGTCTTCGCGGGCCCCCGGCACCGTCGGCCGGTTTCGCACCGGCGGAAGAGACCTCCGGTTAGTTGCTGCTGTGCACTATCCGGAGGGTTGGTTACATGTCTGTTCCCCTGTGGCTATGGATCGCCACGGTCGGCGGTCTGCTCGCGCTGATCGCACTCGACCTGGTCATCGTCGATCGCAAGCCGCATGAGGTCACCACCGGCGAAGCCGCCCGGTGGGTCATCTTCTACATCGCCGTGGCCATCGCGTTCGGCGTCGGCGTCTGGGTCTTCGCGGGACACGATTCGGGTGTCGAGTTCTTCACCGGGTACATCACCGAGTACTCGCTGAGCGTCGACAACCTGTTCATCTTCATGATCATCATGACGTCGTTCAAGGTGCCCGCGATCCATCAGCACCGGGTGCTGCTGATCGGCATCCTGCTCGCGCTCGCCATGCGCAGTGTGTTCATCGCCGTGGGCGCCGCGTTGATCGCGCAGTTCGTCTGGGTCTTCTTCCTCTTCGGCGCCATCCTCATCTGGACCGCGATCAGCATGGTCCGCAACAAGGACGAAGAAGAGGAATACGAGGAGAACGCGCTCACCCGCTGGGTGCGCAAGCTCTTCCCGGTCACCGACGAGTGGCACGGGCACAAGTCCTTCGTGAAGAAGGACGGCAAGCGCTGGATCACCCCGATGTTCCTGGTGATCGTCGCGATCGGCAGCGCGGACCTGCTGTTCGCCGTGGACTCGATCCCGGCGATCTTCGGCATCACGCAGGAGGCCTTCCTGGTCTTCACCGCCAACGCGTTCGCGCTGATGGGCCTGCGTCAGCTGTACTTCCTGCTCGGTGGCCTGGTCACCAAGCTGGTCTACCTGTCCTACGGCCTCGCGGTGATCCTCGCCTTCATCGGCGCCAAACTGTTCCTGCACGCGCTGCACGAGTACCACGTCGTGCCGGACTGGCTGGACATCAACAACTGGGTCTCCCTGGGTGTCATCGTCGTTGTCCTGACGGTGACGACGGTGGCCAGTCTCGCGAAGGCGAAGAAGCTGGAAGCCGCTGAGCAGCAGTCTTCGATCAGTAGTTAGAGGTGCTAAGGATCGGGTACCGTCGGGGCCGTGCGTCCCGTTGACATCGAAGCCCTGACGGCCCCCGGTATCCCCGCGTTGCGCGGCGACCTGTTGCTCACCGCGGTGAGCAGGCCCGATCTGAAGACGAACAGCTACCGCGGCGGCCTGCGCAGGGTCGAGCAGGACGGTGGCGGCGAAAGTGCTTGGACCCAAGGGACCAAGGACTCCGCACCCGCCATCTCCCCGGACGGCCGGTGGGTCGCCTTCCTCCGGGCGGGGGAGGGGGCCGGGCGCGCGGCGAAGCCGCAAGTGCACGTGATCCCCGCGGCAGGCGGAGACGCGAAGCGGATCACCGACCTCCCCCTCGGCGCGAGCGCCCCGGTCTGGGCACCCGACTCCCGCCGGATCGCCTTCGTCGCCCGCGTGCCCGAGCCGGGCCGCTACGGCACGGAGAACGCGGACGGCGAAACACCGGAGCCGGGCGAAGAAGCGCCGCGGCACATCACGAATCTCTTCTACCGGCTCGACGACGCCGGCTTCCTCAACGACCGTCCACAACGTCTGTTCGTCGTGGACGCCGTCGCCGCGTTGGCTCAGGACGCGCCGGCCGAGCTCACCCCGCTCACCGACGACCGCGCCGCCGTCGACCATCCCTCGTGGACGGTCGACGGCGAGCACGTCCTGATCACCGCGCCGCGTGACTGGGCCGCCGAAGACACCGTTCGTTCGGACGTCTACGCCGTGCCCGCCGATGGTGGCGAACCCCGGCTGCTGGTCCGGACCCTGGGCACCGCGGACCGGCCGGTCGCCGCCCCGGACGGTTCGATCCTGTTCTACGGCACCGAATTCCCCTGCCTGGAGGACGTCGCCCGCAACACCGGGCTCTGGCACGCGCCGTGGCCTTCCGGTGACGAGCCCTCGCCCGCGCGGCGGCTGACCGACGTCGAAACGGTGGACTGCGACAGCGCGGCGAGCCTTCCGGTCGTCCTCGGCGACGAGGTCCTCGTCGTGGTCCGCGCCCGTGGCTCCGCCGAGCTGTACGCCGTTCCCCTCGACGCGGAGCTCGCCGAGCTGAAGTCGTTGCGCTACCTGGCGGGCGAGCGCGCCGCGGTGACGTCGTTCGCCGTCGACGGCACGCGGATCGTCGCGGTGATCGGGACACCCGAGAGCTCCGGTGACGTCGTGCTGCTGTCGGACGAGGGCCCCCGCGTGCTCACCGACTACTCGAAAGCCTTGCGGGACACCGGGATTCTGCCGTTGGAGGAGCTGAACACGACCGCGCCCGACGGCTACCCGGTCCACGGCTGGATCGTCCGGCCCGAGGGTGAGGGGCCGCATCCCGTGGTCGTGATGGTCCACGGTGGACCGTTCGCGTCGTACGAATGGAAGGTCTTCGACGAGGCTCAGGTACTCGCGGAAGCGGGCTACGCCGTCATCCTGGGGAACCCGCGCGGTTCCGCCGGCTACGGCGAAAGCCACGGCCGGAGCATCGTCCACGGCTTCGGCACGGTGGACGCGGACGATCTGCTGGCACTGCTGGACGAGGCGCTGAAGCTGTCCAGTTTGGACAGTGATCGGGTCGGCGTCATGGGCGGCTCCTACGGCGGTTTCATGACCGGCTGGCTCGCCGCGCACCACGGCGGCCGGTTCCGCGCCGCGTGGAGCGAGCGCGCGGCCAACGCCTGGGACTCGTTCGTCGGCAGTTCCGATATCGGCTGGTTCTTCGCCGGGGGTTACGTCGGCGACGACCTCGAAGAGCAACGCAAGCGCAGCCCGCTGACCTACGCGGGGAAGATCGACATCCCGTTCATGGTCGCGCACTCCGAGCAGGACTGGCGATGCCCGCTGGAGCAGGGGCAGCGGATGTACGTGGCGCTGCGGCAGAACGGCGTCCCGGCCGAGTTCCTGCTGTTCCCCGGCGAGGGGCACGAACTCACGCGCTCGGGGCTGCCGCGACACCGGGTGCAGCGGTTCGACGCCGTGCTGGAGTGGTGGGGGCGCCACCTCTGATCTTTCGGCCCCTGGCGTGCCATGAACGGTCCGTTCCTTGCAAATTTTGCAAGGAACGGACCGTTCATGGCATTCGGGTCAGCTGAGAAGCGTGTAGTTCAGCTCTTCGCACACCCGGCCCAGCGGGACGTCGAGCCCCGGATGGTCCAGCGGGAGCAGCACGTCCGGCGCGACCGGCAGCGAGTTCCCGGCAGGTGGATCCCACAGCGCGAGCGCGGGGCCGCCGGAATCCATGGACGATCGGTACCAGACACCGTCGAGGTCGCCGAAGGCGGCGCGGATGGCACGCGCCCACGCTTGGGTGATCTTCTTCGGACCGCTGGAGATCTCCTGCGAGGCGCCGACGCGGGTCGGCCACAGGCCCGCCAGATCGAGCAGCCGCAGCGTGCGGGTCGGCCGGACGACGACCAGGCGCGGACCGCGGGATTTGCGGTCGACCGTCGACGTGGTCTGGAAGACCTCCGCGATGCTCGTGCGCACGGTGAGGCCGAAGTACAGGACACCGTTCCCGGGGTCGGTGACCGGGCGACCGCCGCGACCGGGGGTCTGCGGGTCGAAACGGCCGTGCGGGAGCGGGCCGCTGTAGCGGAACGAATTCCACTGCTGGGGGTGGTTGCCGTGCGCGGTGAAGATCCTGACCAGCCTGGTGCCGGGGTGCACCGTCACCACGTCGTTGGTGCGGTGCAGCTCCTTGACCAGGACAGAGCGTGCGGGCGGCAGGGGGAGCCGGGCCATACCTCGGGAGTCGTCCGTCCTTGTCGGGTGATCTTGCTCGGTGGGGTCAGCCTACGGCCTACCCCCGACTGAAATTTTCCGTCGGGCAAGACACCATAGCGTCTGGGGGTGAACCCGCGTCCGCGATCGCGTCGGCAGGGCGCTGCCTGGTCAAACCACTCACGTTCGCGCTCGACGGCGCCCTGCCACCGATAGCGGGGCCTTCGGCCGGGCGGGTTCACGCGTCGTGGCCCTTTCCGACTTCATCCTCGGCTCCGCCGGCAAGCCATCAGAACGGCGAACCCAGCGTGGCCACCAACTTGGCGACGTGCTCGGGATCGCCGCCGGAGAGGAGCCATTGGCGCGGGGTGGCGGGATGATCGTTGATCACCAGATCGGCCTGCGGGGTGCTCATGAACGCGGCGACGACGAGCGCGGGCTGGTCCTCGGGGACGGAGCGCAGCACGACCTCCAGGCCGGGCAGCACCCCGGAGCCGGCGAACTGCCAGGCGGGCAGCCGCCAGCCCTGGTCCTTCCAGCCGGTGAGCCTGCCCTCCTTCAGGCGGTGCCTGATGCGGCTGTCGTCCACGCCCAGTGCCTTCGCCGCCTCCAGCACGCTCAGCGCGGAATCGGCGAGTACCGCGTGCGCGGCGACCGTGCGGGCACGGAAGTCCGGCTCGTCCTCGCCGCGCGGGGAGAGATCCAGGCCGACGTCGGTGAGCGCGGCCCGCTGGTCCGCCGAGAAGTAGTGCGACGGATCGGGATTCGGTGGGGTCAGCCTCCGCGCCGCGTCCTCGACGAGGTTCAGGAACTCGTTGGCGTCGACCTTGAGGCCCGCCTTGGCGAGAACGTTCTCGAGCGCTATCGACATAGCGCCTAGGGTAACTCGTCTGTGCGGGTTCGTGCGGTCTCATCTTGAATTCGTGGGTGAATTCACCAGAGATGAACACAGAGTGCACGGAATCAAACACGCGCAGTAGCAATTTCGCCATAGTCTGCCCGGATCGGGCGAGCTTGTCCAGGACTTCGGCTTGACAGGTCGTAAGTAGGAATTTACCGTCCGAAAGGTAAACGATTTCTTCCCACCACTTCGGAGAACCCGGCTGGTGTGGGGCCGGCTTGGGGGAACAAGGGGGTGGGGCGTTCCTGGGCGGCCGGTGTGAACCGGTCGCCCAGGCACGTCGTGCACCGGGATCTCCGGTTTCAGCCGCGCCGTGAACTCCGGCGCACGATCAGCTTCGCCTGCAGCGTGGTCGTCGTGGCCTTGCGCGTGCTGTCGCCGATCCGGGCGAGCAGCAGTTCGGCGGCGACCTTGCCCACCTCGTTCGCCGGCTGGGCGACCACCGTCAGCGGCGGGTCGATCAGTGTCGTCCAGGGCGCGTCGTCGAACGACACGATCCCCACGTCCTTCCCCGAACGCAGGCCGCGTGCCGCCAGCGCCTCCAGAACGCCGATCGCCATCGTGCTGTTGCCGACCAGCAGCGCGTCCGGCGGCTCGGGCTCGTCGAGCAGGCTGAGCGCGGCGAGCCTGCCGCCCTCGGCGCGGAATTCGGCCCGCCGGGTGAGCGCGTTCTCCTCCCCGACGGCGTCGGTGTAGCCCGCCAGCCGGTCTTCGGCCGTACGCACCCCGGCAGGGCCGCTGACACAGGCGACGCGCCGGTAGCCGCCGTCCAGCAGGTGCCGCGTCGCGTCGCGGGCGGCGAGCCGGGTGTCGACCAGCACCTGGTCGCCGGTGTTCTTCAGCAGCGGCCGGTCGACGGCGACCACGGGCGTGCCGCGCTCGGTCAGCCTGTCGACGTTGGTCGCCCGGCCGGTGGGGGAGAGCACCACGCCGGCGACCCGTTCCTGCAGGGCGACGTCGATGTAGCGCCGCTCCTTCTCCTCGTTGTCGTCGGCGTTGCACAGCACCACCGAATAGCCCGCGGTCTGCGCGATGTCCTCCACGCCACGGGCGATCGCGGTGAAGAACGGGTTCTCCACGTCGGAGATGATGAGCGCGAGCACCGCGGTCTCCTGACGGCGTAAATTCCTCGCGAGCCCGTTCGGGTGATAGCCCAATTCCGCGGCCGCCGCCTGCACCCGTGCCGCGAGTACCGGGTCCACAGTGGACTTACCGTTGAGCGTTCTCGACACGGTCGCCGTCGAAACCCCGGCCTTCGCCGCCACGTCGTTGATGGTGGCCACCGTGACCTCCCCTTCTGCAGGTGTCTTGACACCTTCGCACGGGAAGAATAGCTTGACCGACAATCGTTACCATCCGCCGATCGCGCTACTCGCGCGGAGAAGTGAGGACGTGCCGTGGGCGACCCGGGCCTGGTGCTCGGCATCGACATCGGCACTTCGAGCTCCAAAGGCGTCCTCGTCGATTCCCGGGGCACCGTGGTGGCACGGGTTTCCCGGCCGCACGACACTTCCCGGCCTCGTCCCGGCTGGTACGAGCACGACGCCGAAACCGTGTGGTGGCAGGATTTCCTGGCACTGACGAGAGAACTTTCCGCCGGCGCCGGGGATCATCCCATCATCGGAGTGTCGGTCAGCGGGATCGGACCGGTGCTGTTGCCCGCCGACGCATCCGGGAAACCGTTGCGCCCGGCGATCCTTTACGGCGTCGACACCCGCGCATTCGACGAAATCCGCGAACTGAACCGGGAATTCGGTGAAGAATCCATTGTGGAACGCGGCGGGAGCGCGCTGAGTTCGCAGGCCGTCGGACCGAAATGGCGCTGGCTGGCCAAGAACGAACCGGAAATGTTCGAACGGGCGGAACTCTTCCTGATGGCGAGTTCGTTCCTCGTGCTGCGGCTGACCGGTGAGTACGTCCTCGACCACCATTCCGCGAGTCAATGCGACCCGATGTACGACCTTCGCGAGGCCCGCTGGGCGCCGGACCGCGTCGCCGCGATCACCCCCGGCATCGAGCTGCCCAGACTCGCGTGGCCGACCGAGGTGGTCGGCTCGGTCACCGCCGAAGCGGCCGCCGAAACCGGCCTGCCGCAGGGGATCCCGGTGACGGCGGGCACGGTGGACGCCTGGGCCGAGGCGACCAGCGTCGGTGTCACCGCACCCGGGGACACGATGCTCATGTACGGCACCACGATGTTCCTGATCCAGACGCTCGCCGCTCCCCGCCCCGCGCCGGGGTTGTGGGCGACCCGCGGCGCCTTCCCCGGCACCTATTCGCTCGCGGCGGGGATGGCCACGTCCGGGGCGATCACCGACTGGTTGCGGGATCTCGTCGGCGGCGATTTCGGAGAACTGGCCGCGGCGGCGGGCGAGGTCCCGGCGGGCAGCCGCGGGTTGTTGCTGCTGCCGTATTTCGCGGGAGAACGGACACCCGTGCCGGATCCGGCCGCGAGGGGCATCATCGCGGGGCTCACGATCTCCCACGATCGTGCCGATCTGTATCGCGCGGCGCTGGAAGGCACCGCGTACGGGGTGCGGCACAACCTCGAAGCCATGCGGGAAGCCGGTGGGGGCACGCGCCGGTTCGTCGCCGTCGGCGGAGGGACGCGGGGCGGCGTGTGGACGCGGATCGTCAGCGACGTCGCGCGGATCGACCAGGAGATCCCTGAGGAGACCATCGGCGCCGCGTTCGGTGACGCCGTCCTCGCGTCCTTCGCGCTGGGGCGCGAGCCGGATATCGAAGCCTGGAATCCCGTCGCCGAGATCGTCCGCCCCAGCGCGGACGCCGATGTCTACGACGAGTTCTATCCGCACTACCGTGCCCTGTACAAGTCCACAGTGGACACCGCTCACTTCCTGGCGCGGAAGAATTCCCTCGCCTTCACCCCGGAGAATTCCCGGCAATCCCGGCTCAAATGAGCTTGATCGGCGTAGCCGGCCGAGAACGCCAGTGAGGCGAGATCCGGCGCTGACCCCGCGAGACCGATGGCGCGCTGGAACCGGCTGACGCGCAGGTAGGTCGCCGGGCCGTAACCGACCGCGCGGGTGAACCGCCGCCGCAACTGCCGTTCCCCGGTGGTGAAGCGCTCCAGTGCGGCCGAAACCCGGGGAACGCCGCTGTCCAGCCTGGCGATCAACGCCGAGATCTCCCGGTCGGCTCGTCCGGCCCGGCGTTCCCTGACGACGTCTGTCAGCGAAGCGTCGCCGGAGAGCACTCGCTCGGCCAGCAGTTCGCCTTCCCTGCCCCAGAGGTCACTCAGGAGGACACGCTGATCGCGTAGTTCGTCGGAGCCCAGCCCCAGGACGTCACCCGCCCTGCCGGGCGCGAACCGCACTCCACGAGCCTTGGCGCCGGGCGGGGTCTCCCAGGTCCAGGCGGTGGTATCCGGTCCGGCGACGAAGACCTCGCCGCCGCTCTCCACCAGATCCAGGCAGCCGTCGGGCACGATCCGCTTCGGCGCCTCGCCGGCGTCCTCCCACAGGCAACGCGCCACGCCGCCCAGCTCGCCGGGCGCCTTCGTCTCCCGATACACGGATGCCATGATGCACCCGGGCCACGACAGAATCAGGCCGCGCGGACGGCCGAAGCGTGCGCATGACCTGTTACACCGCCGACCACCGCGGGAAGTCCGCGCTCGGCCGTGAGATCGCGGAGATGGCCTGCTCGCCGACGCGGGGCTCGTCGAGTGAGGTCATATCACTCAAAGTGAGCTGTTCGGCTCACTGCGTTTACGCCGATTGCCTCATGACCAGGTACTGTCCACTCACTGGGACACCCAATAGGGTGAATATCGGGTTTCTTCCTGATAACGGCTAACGCGGAGTCACGTTCGAGCGAGAAAGTAGTCGACGCACTCGACGGAAGTGCGCTCGGACGAGAGAAGACCTCTCCATGGGTGTTCCCACCGCGACCCCTCCGGCATCGGCGCCGGAGCAGGGTGCCCCCGGCAGGCTGAAGCCGCTGGGGACGGTCGTGGTCGTGCTGGGCGTGATGGCCGTCGCCGTCACACTGACCAGTTACGTGCTGCCGAAGGCCTCCTCGCGGCCGGTGCAGAGCCCGCCCGCGCCGCAGGTCGAACAGGCCGCGGCCACCGTGCGCACCGTGCTCCACTCGGTCGTCTACGAACTTTCCGGCGCGGAGGGCGCCCAGAACGTCACCTACGTCGCGCAGGGGTCGGAACTCATGCAGAAGACCGAGGTGACGGCGCCGTGGAGCACCACCTTCGAGCGCGAGAGCCAGGAAGGCCGCGACGAGTTCTACAGCCTCTCCGCGCAGGGGTCGGGCAGCGGCGCGCTGCGGTGCCGGATCCTCGTCGACGGTGAGGTCGTCAGCGACCGCACGGCCCCCGCCGCGGGCGCTCCGGTGACCTGCACGTCCTGACCCCGGCTCTGCGGCAGGATCATCCGCATGACGGATGGTGCGATCGCGTTCGGCCCGGTGCTCGCCGTGGTCCTGGCCGTGCTGGCGATCTTCGGCGCGGCCGTGGTGCGGTTCGGGCGGCTGGGACAGGGCAAGGCGGTGCTGTTCGCCGCCGCGCGCGCCGTCGTCCAGCTCGCCGCCGTGTCGCTGGTGATCGTCGGAATCCTGAAATCGGGCTGGTTGACCGGCGGTTTCGTGGTGCTGATGTTCGTGATCGCGGCGGTCACCTCCGCACGCCGGATCGGCGTGGCGAAGGATCTGGCGTGGGTCGCGCTCGCCATCGCCTCCGGGGTGGTGCCGGTGCTGGCGCTCGTACTCGCGACCGGGGTGGTCCCGTGGCGGCCCATCGCGGTCGTGCCCATCGCCGGGATCGTCATCGGCGGCGCGATGTCCGCGACCTCTCAGGCGGCCAGGCGCGCCCTGGACGAACTCGTGTCCCGGCACGGCGAATACGAAGCCGCGCTGGCGCTGGGGTTCTTGCGCCGCCCGGCCGCGCTGGAGATCTGCCGCCCCTCGGCGGGGCAGGCGCTGATCCCCGCCCTCGATCAGACCCGGACGGTCGGCCTGGTGACCTTGCCCGGCGCCTACGTCGGTGTCCTCCTCGGTGGCGCCGGGCCGGTGCAGGCCGGGGTGACCCAGGTGCTCGTGCTCATCGGGCTGCTGGCCGCGGAGGCCGTCGCGGTGCTGGTCGCCGTGCACCTGGTCGCGGACGGCCGGATCAGCCGAAAGGCGACTGAAGATGCGACGTGTCGTTGAACCGCCGCACCATCCAGTTTTCGCCCGACACCACCAGATGGGAGATCGAGCCGTTGTCCGCGCCGAGGAAGGCGAACCGGTTCTTCGCTGCGCTGGCTTGCGCGAAGACCTCGCCGATGACCCCGCCGTGGGTGAACACGGCGATCCTCCGGTCCGGGTTGGCCGCCGCGAGCCTGCCGATGGCCGCCCTGATCCGGCCGCCGAACGACTCCATCGTCTCCGCGCCCGGGATGACGTCCCAGCGTTGCTCGCGCCACAACTCCTCGACGATCGGGTGACCTTCGTGGGTATAGCGCCGGAAAAGCCCGTTCTCCCAGTCGCCGAGGTGGATCTCCCTCAGGTCCGGTTCGACCTCCGGCGTGAGCCCGAGCTTCGCCGCCAGCGGTGCCGCGGTTTGCGGCGTCCGGCGCAGCGTCGTCACGTACAGCGCGGAGATCCGTTCGTCCGCCAGACGGCGGCCCACCCGCTCGGCGTGGTCCCTGCCCTCCGGCGCGAGGTCCGGATCGGCCTGCCCGTCGACGAGGTCGAACGGCGCGCTGCCCTTCGCCGGGGCCGATTCTCCGTGGCGGACAAGGAAGATCTCGGTCGCGCCCGGGGGAGGTGAGAACCGGTGCTGGCGGTATTCGACTTCCTGCTCAGGGGTGCTCATGCTTCGGACCCTACCGAGCTAGCCCAGCTGTTTGTCCACGAAACACCAGCGCCAGGTCTCACCGGGTTCGTGGCTGCGCATCACCGGGTGCAGGGTGTCGTGGAAATGCTCGGTCGCGTGCTTGCCCGGTGAGGAGTCGCAGCAGGCGACGTTCCCGCATTTGACGCATTCACGCAGGTGCACCCAGGTCATCCCGTTCTCCACGCAGACGGCGCACTCGTCCGGGGAGTCGGGCTCGACCGCGGGCCACTCCTTGGTCAGATGTTTGCACGATCCCGCCGTCGCGGCGGGGGTGCGCAGTTCCCGATCGGAGTCCGGCACGGTCTCTTCCTCCCTGTCCAGCATGGATTCCTCGATGTCGAGGCGTTCGAGGATCCGGCGCAGGACATCATCATCGGCCATGCCGGAGTCACGCGCCTCCAGGAACTTCTCTCGTTCGACTTCGAGCAGCCGCAACCGCAGCCGCCGATAGGCGTCGCTCGGGGTTTCGGTCAGCGTGCTCTGCCTGCCGAGCTCCTCCCACGCCGAGTCCGAGCGGTGCTGGAGCCGGCTGCGCAGGCGTTCGACGATGTCTTCCGGGTCTTCCGGAGTCCGGATCTTCTCCAGCTCTTCGAGTGCGGCCCTGGTCATGTCCTGGAGCACGGCCGCCTCCTGCAACGCGTCCTCGCCCCGGTCGGGCGGCGGCAGTTTCAGGCGGCGGACCAGCACCGGCAGCGTCGTCCCGTGCAGCAGCAGCGTTCCCGCCACCACGACGAACGCGACCAGTACCAGCACGGCCCGTTGCGGGGTGTCCGCGGGCAGCACGAACGCCGCCGCGAGCGTGACGACCCCGCGCATCCCCGCCCAGGCGATCACGGCCGAGTACCGCCACGGCCAGGCGTGCCGGCGGAACAGCCGCCGCGCCAAGCCGATGCCCACCATCCAGACGATGCGGGTGACGATGGTCGCGGCCAGGGTGGCGGCGCAGATCAGGACCAGTTCCAGCGCGGTCAGCCCGCTGTCGCCGACCTCGGTCATGATCCGGCGGACCTGGAGCCCGATCAGCAGGAAGACGATGTTCTCCAGCAGGAACTGGATGGTCTGCCAGTTCAGCCTGCTCGCCAGCCGGGAGCGGCCCGAAAGCATGCTCGGCGACTTGTGCCCGAGGATCAGCCCCGCGACGACCACGGCGATCACACCGGAACCGTGGATCGCCTCGGCGGCCAGATAGGCGACGAACGGGACCACCAGCGAAAGCGCGGTGTCGGTGACCGGATCTTCGAGGCGAGTGCGGATCAGCGCGGCGAGCGCGCCGACGGCGAACCCGATCACCAGCCCGCCACCGGCGGCGAGCAGGAAATCCCCGCCGACCTGCAGCAAGCTCACCGAACCCGCGATGGCCGCGATGGCGGTCCGCAACGCGACCAGCGCGGCCGCGTCGTTGAACAGGCTTTCGCCCTCCAGCAGCCTGGTCAGCTTGCGCGGCATCCCGACCCGGCGGGCGACGGCGGTGGCCGCGACCGCGTCGGGCGGCGCGACCACCGCGCCGATCGCGAGCCCGGCGGCCAGCGGAAGACCGGGGATCACCAGCCACGCCACGAAACCGACCGCGGCCGTGGTGAAGATGACGAGCCCCACCGACAGCAGCAGGATCGGCCCGCGGTTGCGGCGGAAGTCGATCAGCGACGTGCGGATCGCGGTGGCGTACAGCAGCGGGGGCAGCAGCCCCAGCAGCACGACCTCCGGATCCAGTTCGTACTCCGGGACGCCCGGCACGTACGAGGCGACGACCCCGACCGCGATCAGGCACAGGGGCGCCGACCAGTCGAGTTTCCGCGCCGCGGCGGTGACCAGGAGGACGGCCACCACCAGTGCCACGAGTTCTACCGCGATCTCCACGCCACTCATCATCACCCGGAAGCCTCGGTGCGCGCGCACCGAGGGCGGGCTACCGCTCCTCGAACCGCACCAGGTTGCCCGCCGGATCGCGGAAAGAGCAGTCGAAGGCGCCGTAAGACTGCTTCTTCGGTTCTTGGACGACCTCCGCGCCCGCCGCCTGGATCCGGTCGAAGGTCCCGATCAGGTCCGGGGTGGACAGCGCGATGATCCCGTGGACGCCCTTGGCCATCAGTTCGGCGATCGTGGCGCGTTCCTCGTCGGTGACCTCCGGGCCGGCGGCCGGGGGATGGAGCACGAGCGAAGTCTCCGGTTGTCCTGGCGGGCCGACCGTGGCGTGGAGCGGACCCTCGGCCCGCACTTCGAAGCCCAGGATGTCGCGATAGAAGGAAAGCGAGGCCTCGAGATCGTCGGCGGGGAGATAGGACGCTCGAATCGAGAGGGTCATGCGACTCAAGGTAGGTCGGCGCGCGGCGGAGTCGCTTCTCGATTCCTGATCGGTCGCATGATCTGTTTGACGACGCAGCCGGGCATGCCGCGCCCGTCCTCCGCCGCCTGTTTGCGGTACGCGCTCGGCGAGCTGCCGACCAGTTCGGAGAACCGCGTGCTGAAGGTGCCCAGCGACGAGAAACCGACGTCGAAGCAGACCTCGGTGACCGACACGTCCCCGCGCCGCAGCAGCATCATGGCCCGCTCGATCCGGCGGGTCATCAGGTAGCTGTAGGGCGATTCGCCGTACGCGGCCCGGAATTCGCGGCTCAGGTGCCCGGCGGAGACGTGCACGCCACGGGCGAGCGCCTCGACGTCCAAAGGCTGCGCGTAGTCGCGATCGATCCGGTCGCGGACACGGCGCAGCATCGCGAGGTCCCGCAGGCGCGGGTCGGGTTTGCCGGTCACCCGGAAAGCGTAACTCACCCGAGAACGCCGAAGGCCCCCTTCGTCGGGCGGCGAAAGGGGCCTCGGGCGGCTCTCGGACTAGAAGGTGATCTTGTCGATGTTGGGGCCGCCATCAGCCGTGGTGGCGACCGCCTTGATCTTGTTCACGCCCGCCGCCAGTGTCACCTTCACGGTTCTGGTCGTCCAGTTCGGCCAGGCCCCGGTGCCGCCGAAGCCGAGACCGGACGCGCTGATCGTGCCGTTGACCGAGAAGTCCAGCGGCCGGTTCGCCGTGGTGCCGTTGGCGTACCGGACGACGACGTCGTAGGTGCCCGCCGCCGGGACATCGACCGTCCACTCGACCGAGCTGCCCGCGACGTTGTCGTAGTTGACGAACCCGGCACCGGTGAACCCGGCGTGGTTGGACTCCACCGCGCCCTGGGCGATCGAGGCGTCCTCCGCCTGGTAGTCGACCGGATTGCCCGGCCCGGAGCCGTCGGCGGGAACGGTCTGCGTGCCGGTGTTCCAGCCCGAGACCCGCACCGAAGGCTTGGAGCCCTTGAGGTCGGCGGTGCGGTACTTCGCGGTCAGCGTGGTCGTTTCACCCGGCCACAGGCTGACCGCGTTGTCGTTCCACTCCACCGGGAGCACCGGCTTGCCCGCGGCGTCCACGACCTTCGAGTCGACGTAGAACGCCGGGAGCTTGCCGCCCGAGGTGTTCTTCAGCGTCACGGTGGTCGTGGTGGTGCCGTCGCCACCGGTGACCGACTTCGCCGTCGCGCTGACGGCGGACTGGCCGAGGTTCTTCAACCCGGACAGATCGGCGTAGCCCGACTGGGGCGTGTAGTACCACTCGCTGCCGGCCCAGTTCAGCGTGTCGGCCTTGGTGGAGAGCCAGTACACGTTCCGGCTGACCTCCTTGCCGGAGGAGTCGGTGAGCACCAGCTTCGCCAGGTAGGTCGTCGACAGCCCGCTGACCGCCGGGACGGTGACCGCGGTGGCCTTGGCGCCCAGCGCGCCGACCGACAGGCCGGTCTTGGTGTTGCTGTACTTCTCGGTGCCGTCGAGGTTGTACAGCTTCGTGGTCGCCTTCAGTCCGCTGACCGCGTTCGACGTCTGGTTGATCACCACGACCGAGCGATTGTCGTGCGAATACTGGATGTGCAGCGGCTCGTTGGCCTTCTTGGCCCCGTAGTAGGCGCCGTTCTGGTCCATGTAGGCGTCGAACAGCTGCCAGTGCAGCGAAGTCCACGGGCTGTTGAGCATCCAGTAGATCAACCCGGTCGACGGGTTGGTCGAGTCGGTGTAGTTGCGCGAGTGCGACTCGAACTCCGCACGGACGTTCTCATACTGCGCGAGCTGCGCCTTCCGCACGAAGTCGTTCAGGTCGGACGGCGCGCCGTAGCGCTTGGTGAGCGCGTTGCCGAACAGCTTCAGATCCGCGAACGTCGTCGACGAAGAGCGGTGGTACTGGGGTGCCGACGGGTTCTTCCACATCGTTTCCAGTTCGCTCGCCGACATCATCCGTTTCAACGTGTCCATCGTCGGGATGTCGACGCCGGCGCTGGTCTCCGAGTTGAAGCTCCACGCGCCGCCACGGTCTTTCTGCGATTTGTCGTACCAGTAGACCGGCGGGACGTAGTCGTACGGGCCGTTCATCTTCATACCGGAAGCGCCCGTGATCGGGGACGGCCTCTTCGACGCCGACGGGATGACGGGGAGCTGGAAGTCGGCGGCCTTCATCGCGTCGAGGTAGCCCTGCTCGATCCGCCTGTCCGGCGCGAAGTCGCTGCCGATGTGGAACGAGATGACGCTCGGGTGGTCACGCAGCCGCTCGGCCTCCGAGAACATCGAAGCCTTGGCGATGGGGTAGTCCGACTCGACCCAGGGCTCGCCTTTCTCCTCACCGTTGACGTGCCCTTCCCATTTGTCGCAGCATTCCCAGCCGGGCATGGTCAGCACACCGAGGTCGTCGGCGAGGTCGAAGAACTCGTCCGGCTCGATGTGGCCTTCCAGCCGGACCGTGTTGAGCCCGAGGTTCAGCACGTACTTGAGCTTGTCGGCAGCCGCGGTCTCGCTCCAGCGCAGGAAGAGGTCCGGGGTGTAGCCACCGCCGCGGATCAGCAGCGGTTTGCCGTTGACGCTGTACTGTCGTCCGCCGCTGGAGTTCAGCGGCGCCTTGACGTCACGGACGCCGAACTTCGACTTCGACGTGTCCGACGGCGTGCCGCCGACGCTCGCGGTCAGGTCTAGTTCGTACCGATGCTGGCCGCCCATCCCGGCGGGCCACCAGAGCTTCGGCTTGTCGAGGCCGACCACGCCGAAGGTGACCGTCTTGCGTTCCTTGGCGGCCAGCGAGACCGTCTGGGTGATCGGCTTGCCCGCGACCGTACCGGCGACGGTGGCCTGCACCGCGTTCGCCGAGTCGTTGCGGACGTCGGCCTTCACCGTGAGGTCGGCGTGGTCGAGCGAGGAGTTCAGCTTCTGGACCACGTGGGCGCCGCGCAGCGCGACCGGGCCGCTGCGGCGGACGAGGACGTCGCGCACGATGCCCATGTTCTGGTCCGGCGGGGTCTGCGCCCAGTCGATCCAGCCCATCGAGAGGTCGTTGTTGGGATCGTTGGGGTAGACCTTGAACGCGACGCTGTTGACGCCCTGGCGCACGTGGGCGGTGATGTCCAGGTCGTGGCGGGTGTAGGCGCCGTTGACCTGGTCCTTCGTCGCGATCTTGGTGCCGTTGACCCAGACGTCGGCCTTGGAGAGCACGCCGCTGAAGTCGAGGTAGGTGCGCGAGGAGGTGTCTTCGACGTTCAGGTCCGTGCGATACCACCACGGCACGGCGAACTGCGCGGTCGGGACGTTCTTCATGTTCGTCGAGTAGAACGGGTCGGCGTACTTGCCGTTCTGCAGTAATCCGGCGTAGACCGTCGAGCGCGACGACACCGGGTACCAGCCGTTGGCGGGGAAGCCCGGCTTCGAGACGGCCGAGTCGTCGCTGACCTGCGCCGAGGACTGGATCACGTAGCCGGGGATCGGGACGGCGTTGCCCGCGGCGGCGCCGACGGACAGGGGCACGGCCACTTCCGCGCCGGTGGCGGCGGGAGCGGTGGTCACCCCGCAGACCGCGGCGGCCAGCGCGGTGACGGTCATGACCAGTAACGGGATCCGGGTTCTCTTCTGCCGAAAACTCACGAGCGCGCCTCCTCGGGCACACGGCGGCGGACCTGGGCGGAAATCGTTAAGAAAGTTCCCTAACAATGTTGGGGGAGATAGTAGCCGCCACCGCACGCCGGGAACAGACCCCTGCATCGGGTTTGTCAGCGCTCGCCGGTGCGTTCGCTCAGCCGACGGGCGCCACGTAGATCCACTCCCCGTCGACGCGGACGAAGCTGCTGTTCTCGTGCATGCTGCCCGGCCGGCGATCCTGCCGGTAGTGCGCCCGGAACTCCACGGTGCCCTCGTTCTCCAGCAGTCCGCCCCCGGTCTTGCCGAGGATCTCCAAGAATGTCCAGTGCTGCCCCGGATCGAGTTCGAGGTCGGCGGGCCGGGTCTTCGGATGCCAGGTCTTCGTGAGGTACGCGGTGTCGCCGACGGCGAACGCGCTGAACCGCGACCGCATCAGGAGTTCGGCGGTCGGCGCGGTCGAAGCTCCCCGGTGGAAGCGGCCACAGCAAACGCCGTACGGCTCGCCCAGTCCGCACGGGCAACGGGATTCGTCGGTGATCACAGGCACGCCGCCGATTGTGTCATCGCGCCGCCGCGGCGATTTCGAGGTCTCGCGCCTGCTTGAGCCAGCCGGTGAACAGGTCGGCGTCGATGTCCTCGACGGAGCGCAGCTTGACGTGCGCCATCTCCCGCGCGCTCGCCTCCAGCCTGCCGGACTCGTCGTCGACGAGCTGCCCCTTCCAGAGGGCGAAGGTGACGTACGACGAGTACGCCTTCATCAGGCAGACGAGGTTCTTGCCGGCGGCTTTACCCGCGCTCCACGTCGGAGAGGCGTGATACATCGCCTCGACGGAACCCGGCAGGGCGGCGTTGACGATCGGCCGCAACGCGGTGGCGACTTCCCGCAGGTTCTCGGGCAGGCCGGCGATGTAGTCGTCGACGTTCGCGAACTTGGCCATGACTTGTGTCCCTTCGGTCGGTGTGCGCTCAGCTAACCGTCCGAAGGTTCAAGTTGTCAAGACAAAAAAATTATTCGGTGCGTTTGTATGTCCGACCTCGTGTTTCCAGGGCTTCGCGGATGACGCGGCGCGCTTTGGGGCCGACGCCGTGCAGGCCGATGCCGGGCGGCAGGCTGCTCCGTTCGCCCATGAGTTCCATGGTGGACTGCTGGTGCGGGGTCAAGGCGCGGGGAACTCGACGGCGACTTCGACTGCCGTCTCCAGCGTCGCCTCACTCGGCCGACCGGCCTCGGGAGCGGACTCGGCGATCACGACCAGCTTCTTGGCCAGACGGGAGTCGTAGTACCTGCCGGTGAAGCGGCTACCGTGCCGCGCCTCGCCGAAAAGCGCGACATTGCCGGTGTCGTCCTTGTCGACGAGCCTTTTCAGGTCGCTCGCGTCGCTCGCCTTTGGCATCTTCACCCATGCGACGGACACGATGATGGTGTTCCCGGCGCCGTCGTCGACGGTGATCGCCATGCGATCGAGATCGACGCAAGGGTGGCGCAGGAAGAAACGCTGGACTTCACCGAAGGAATGCGGTCCGCATTTCAGTTCCCGCTTCGCGGTCTTTTTGAGTTGGCGCCAGCCAAGGCGTTGCCATGTTTCGGAGTGGCGGCCTTTCTGCGCGGACTTCTTACTGGAGCTCTTGCCTTTGAGGGCTTGGCTCGCGGCGGAATCCAGGGACGCGGCCGTGCCTCCGCCTATTCCGCCGGTGGCGGCCACGACCACCCCCGCGGTGGCCAGCGCGCCCGCACCGTACTTGTATTTGATCCAACGACCGTCCGGGCCACGTGGTTGATTCACCATGACACACTCCGTCCCCTCCCAAGTCCGGAACGGCCGATCTTGCACCGGGCACTGAGTGGGGACGAGGGCTCCTGCGCGAATACGCCCGAACGGCGTAGTCGGTCTTCGGGATTCCGCCGGTACTGAACAGTTCTCAGGCATGCCGGGCTGATCTGGGCGCGTCTCACGCTCGGTTCGCCTGTGGCCGCCTGGCGTTGGACGACCCGAATCCACCCAGTCGCGCGTGATCGGCCTGGCCAGGCATGGTGCGGGGTGGGGGGGGGGGGGGGGGGGGGGGGGGGAAAGAAAAAAAAGCGGTATCACCCCCCCCTCCCCCCTTCCGGCCTGTTTCGCGGTATCACCCCCCCCTCCCC
Organism: Amycolatopsis sp. NPDC041971; assembly: GCF_055588925.1. Taxonomy (NCBI): domain Bacteria; kingdom Bacillati; phylum Actinomycetota; class Actinomycetes; order Pseudonocardiales; family Pseudonocardiaceae; genus Amycolatopsis; species Amycolatopsis sp. NPDC041971. Next base: position 319,213 of record NZ_JBVJCE010000005.1, read on the forward strand.
CCTTCCGGCC
>NZ_JBVJCE010000005.1:319232-356243 GCF_055588925.1 Amycolatopsis sp. NPDC041971
GGGGAACAACAAGACTCCGCAGGGGGGGGGGGGGGGGGGGGGGGGGGGGGGGGGGGGGGGGGGGGGGGGGGGGGGGGGCGGACAAAACACCCCCCCCCCCCCCACGACCAACTTGAGTGCCGTTCGCGGTGGAAGCGGGGGAGAAGGTGCCTTACGAGCGGCAGGGCTGAACCGTCGCGAGCGCCGTCATCGCCTCCTGTTCGCGCTGAGCCAGCTCGGACAGGACGGCGGACGCATCGGCCAGGTGCCGGGCGTCGCCGGTTTCCCCTGCCCTTGTGAACAAGTGCGCGACTTCGGTCCACAGTGGAGCGATCTCACGGTACTTCTCATACGCGGTGCGGAGACCGGCATCGTCGACGAGGGCTGCGCATTCCTCGAGGAAGTCGCGGTAGATCCGCCGGAAGAGCGCTCCGCCGGTCCCCGCCCGTTCCATCAGGACGGCGACCTGTGGCAGGTCGCGTGCTGGATCGCTGCTGCGGTCCAGCCATTTCCGCACCTGGACAGCGGCTTTGCCGATCCCGCGATATCCGAGGTTCGCGATGGGCGGGTCGAGGAACTCCGCCGCGTTGGCCCGCACTGCCGCCCGGATGACGCCCGAAAGCGGCTTGAGAGGCGCATCCGCGCCAAGAGAGAACGAGCGGTTCTTCGCCGTCATGGGGCCTTTCGCCCCGCGGGCGCGTTCCAGGCTTTCCAGTGAGGTCGATACGGAGCCACCCTGCTGTACCGTGTCGACAAGGAAGACACTTTCCTCGTCGTAGCCGTACAAAGCGGCGAAGTGCCCTCCGAAGTGGACTTTCGCCGTGAAGTACTCCAGGTGGTACGAGTCGAGTTGCAGGCCGACCGGCACACCGGTGTCGACCTCCTCGGCCACGTTCCGCCACGCCGTGCGCGCCGACGTCGTTTCCTTGACCCGCAGGGTGATTCCGAGACGGTCGGTCAGCTTCCGGGTGATCTCGAAGGGTTTGCTGCGCCCTCCGAGGAAAGGGAACGGCAGGTTCTTACCGTCCCAGTAGATGAAGCCGAGGCCTTCGCCGAGTCCGAACAGCATCGGTTCGGACAGCTCGATCCCGGCGTGCCGCAGGAGGACGTGGAGAGTGCTGGTCTCGCAGTGCTCTCCGCCCGCGGTGTCGATGCCGTCGAGGATCACGAGGTCACCGGCCAGGCGATCTCGGTGCGGTAGGACTCGGGCGCGACCGACGGCCCGGGCGCCACGAGGTACAGCTCCTCGGCGGGCCCGGCCGGAACGAGGTCGCGTTCGGCGATCCAGCGGCCGAGTGATCGGTACGCGGTCTCGACGTCCTCGTAGTCACCCTCGTGGATCGTCGCGACGAGCGGACCACCGGGAAGTTCGCCCGCGCCGATCTCGCCGTCATCCCGCACCTGCCCGTCCACCGGGACGAACAGTTCGACGGTCAACTCATCGGGATCGTCGGTGAGGTAGCGGGTCCCGGGCGGGCCGGACGGCGTGATTCCTTGCGCGTCGAGCGTCGCGAACAGCCGCCCGTACGCGGGACCGATCAGTTCGGCCAGGCCACTCAGCGGCGTCCGGATCGACAGGCGGGCGATCGGCTGCGGCGTGCGCACGCGTTCGTAGACGTGCAGCCACCGTGTCGGTTCGGCGAGCACGAAGTCGAGCCTGGTGCTGATCGCCGCGAGTTCCGCGGCCCGCGCCGCCACCCGGTCGTGATGCCGTTTGATCGCGGCCTTCACCTCGTCCGGCGCACCCGCGTCGAGGATCTCGGCGATCTCCGCCAGCGGTACCTCCAGCTCCCGCAGCCGCCGGATCAGGCCCGCGCGGGCGAACTGGTCGAGCGAATACCGGCGGTACCCGGTGCCTGGATCGATCTCGGCGGGCACCAGCAACCCGATCCGGTCGTAGTTCCGCAGCGCGCGGACCGACAGCCTCGTGGCGTGCGCGAACACGCCGATCGGCAGCAAAGTCGTCATGGGACCAGCCTGAACCCTCTCCCGGGGAGAGGGTCAAGCCGGTACCTCACCCCAGTGACAGCCGATCGAGATCCGGGGCGGACGCGTGGTCGTTGTGCAGCTTGATCGTGTTCGCCCCCGCTCGCAGTTCTACCGGCACCGACGTCGTGAGCCGGGTGTTGTTGCCCGCGCCGTCGACCTTCACCTCGACCGGCGTGCCGCCGTTGACCGTGACGAAGTACGAGCGCGGCCCGTTGACGGTGAAGTCGATGTACAGGGTGTAGCGCCTGGTCTCGGGCACGAGGACGTCGTCGAACCGCACGGACGAGTCCGGATCGCCGCCGATGTTGCGGACCTTCTGCCCGCCCGAGCACACCCAGCAGTTCGTGACGCCCGCGTCACCGACATCGTTCGCTGAATCTTCGGCCTCCCGCATGAAGACCCGGTCCGCCGGCCGTGGGCTCATCCGCACCGGCTTGCTCACCGTTTTCGCCCGCCCCAATAGGTCGAACGACGCGGTGACCGGGATGTCGGCCGCGGTGACGCCTTCGGGGGAGACCAGGGTCCAGGCAGCTTCGAGCTCGTCCCCGACACGCATCGACGACGCCGTGGCCGGAGCACCTTGCAGGGTCCAGCCTGCCGGGACGACCGGCGCCATGGTGACCTTATTGATCGTGTCATCGGTGTCGAGCCGCAGCTTCGCGGTCACCCGCAAGGACTGCCGCCCCGGTGAAAGCCATTGGACACCACCGGGTTCGACGGTCAGAGTCGTCTGCGGTGTGTAGGACGGCGGCGGCAGGGGAGCGATCGCGATCCGGTCGAGACCCGGCCCCGAGGGGGCGTTGCTGAACACCTTGACAGTGTTGGCGCCGGCCTTCAACGCGACGGGGATCGCCGCCGAGGCCACAACTGCTGGTGTGCCGGCGTCGATCGCGGTCTCGACGGGAGCACCGCCGTTGACGCTCACCGCCGCCGAAGTGGCGGGACCGCCCGTGGTGTCGAGCTGGAGCCGGTAGTCGCCGGCTTCCGCGACCGTCACACCCGGGTAGGTGACCGAGTTGCGCGCGCCGCCACCGAGCCCGGTGACCTGGAACGATCCGGAACAGGACGAACACCGTCCGAGGCGGGCGCGGCCGTCGCGATCGTTGCGGAAGGACTCGGCCTCCAGGGGAACCTGCGCACCCAAGACCGAATGCGGGTAGCCGTAGGCCACCTTGATCTCGTCGATCGCCAACTGCCGATAGAAGGGTTTCGCCTGCGGCCCGGACCAGGTGTTCAGCACCTCGAGTTTGATGAACCGGGTCTGCCGTTCGCCGAAGTCGATGAACTGCACCCCGCGGGCGCTCGGCATCGCGCCGGTGCGGACCGGCCGGCCCCAGTTCCTCCCGTCGTCACTCACGTAGACGCGATAGTCCTGGATCCGGGACGAATCCTCCGGCCTGCCGAACGATTCGCGCGCGTGCGTCGGCGACATCTCACGCTGATTCACCGCGAGGTAGGCCGCCGTCCGCCGCCTGCCGAGGTCCAAGGTCAGCGAGACCGGCTGCTTGCCGTCGGCGTCCCAGTGGTTCTCGAAGTTCCCGTCGACGAGATTCGACGCCGGATGGCCGGCGCGTGAAGACGAAGCGGTCGCCTTGATCGTGCCGGAGTCGTGGAAGTACCGCTGCCCGGCCGTCTCCACCTTGAACACCGTGTCGTAGGTGTCCCAGTCCTTGATGTCCACAATGGTCAGATGGCCGCCGGATTGACTGAAGCGCAAAGGCTTCCCAGTGCGTAGGTCGGATACCCTTGTCACCTTGTAACCGTTGTCGCGCAAGCGGAGCAGGTCGGTGCTCGGCCGGGTGACCACGTGGAGGTACTGCGTGCGGGCGCCGGGCTCGACGGTGATGACGCCGTGCGCGCCGTCGTTCCAGAACCCGGGCTGCATGCCGCCGTACATGTACCCGCCGCCCTCTTTGCCCTGCAGGGAGGATTTGATCGGCGGCACCCAGCTCGCCATGAAGTTGTTGTACGCCTCCTGTTGCGGCGGGAACTTCCCGTTCACCATCGGGGTTTCGGCCATCAAGGACTTCATCGACGAACCGGCGTTGGTGATGTAGCGCCCGGTGGACAGCCGGAAGTCGACGGCCTGATCGGTACCGTCATACCACCAGCCGCCATTGGTCGGCAGTTTGTAGTCGGCTTCGGTGAGCCGCGGCATCGGGGTGAACGCCGCCTGCGGGTAGTCGTACGGCGGGGTGATGCCGGTCTTCTGCTCGTTGCTGACGGTGTCCATGATCGGGGTGTCCTCGTTGTTGTTGCTCAGCAACCAGGACGGCCGTTTCTCACGGATCTGTTCGTAGAGCTTGTTCTTCTCCCAGTACTCGTTGTCGTTGTCGATCCAGAACCCGGAGAGGTCCGCGTAACGGTCCATGACCTCGTGGAAGAGGTCGTAGCTGTACTCGCCGAAGCCGGGGCGGGTGGTCAGGTCGACCTGCTTGCCCTTGTAGGCGGAATAGGCGGCGGAATCCAGCGACTCGACACCGGTTTCCTTGTGCCACTGGGGATCGTCGGTCATGTAGAGGATCGTCCGGACACCCTTGGCGTTGCCGGCCTTGACGAGTTCGCCGAGGAGGTCGCGCCGTGTGGCGCAGCTGCCGGGGATCGCCGACGGCCACGGTCGCGCGTAGCCCAGCCTGCTGTGGAAGGTGGCGAGCACGATGTAGGAGGCGCCGAGCTTGCGGGCCTCGTCCACCCAGTAGTCCGCGCTCCAGTCGCCGTCGGTGACGGCGCGTTCCCAAGCGGCGCAGTCGGTTTGACGTGGCGCGGTGAACATGCCCCAGTGGAGGAAGAGTCCCGCGGTGGCCTCGCGTAGCCACTGCTGACGAGGATGGTGCACTTCGGCGCTCGCCGCCGTCGTGGTGAGCAGGCCCGCCAGCAGGGCGAGGACAGTGGCTAGCCAGGCGGTGCGATGCGCTCGAACTCTCATGACCATCCGCTCTCATCCAGGGCGTGGCAACCGAGAGATCCGATGATTGCGTCAGATAGGCCGGTGGTCAAGCCCCGTTGAGTGGGACACGAGCGGAGTCATCGGAGGTATTACCAGCCAGGCCCCCTCGCCTGCAGTGCGAGAGGGCCTGTCGGTCTGATTCAGATGTTGAAGCCCGGGTGGGTCGCGAAGGCGTTGTCGATCACGAGATTCCCGCGCTGGCGGGCCCGTTCACGCAGTGCCGACGTCGTGCGGGCGCCCTGGGCGTAGAACCACCACAGATAGAGCGCGCCGTACATCCACGCGCCCTCGTAACCCCAGGTGGAGTCGGCGCCGCTCTTGCCGGCGCCGAACACCGAACCCGCCGGGAAGTTCGCGTTGTGCGGCTTCCCGCCTTGGTGCCGCGATTCGTGGATCAGCGTCTCGGCCCGGCCGGGAACGTCCTTGGAGTACCAGAAACCCAGGTACACCTCGATCCGGTCGTCGACGAACGCCCCGCTGAACGAGCGGGCGATGGCACTGCCGTCGCCGCACAGCGAACGGAGGTCGTCGCAGTTGTCGCGGACGTAGCGGCGTGCCCAGTTCAGCATCGCCCCGGAATAGGCGTCGGTCTCGTAGTCCTGTGCCGAATAGGTCAACAGGTAGCACGCGTTGAACGTCCGGGCCAGCGGCTTGTCGGTGTTGCACGCGTCTTCCCAGCCGAAGCCTTCGTCCCAGTAGTCCTTGTTACCCGCGAAGCCGTAGGTGTTCCAGAAATAGTCGATGTAGGTCTGATTGCAGATCGAGGCACCGTAGAAATTGTCCCCGGTCACGTTCTTGTCGGGCACGGTGTAGCTGCAAGTGGCCATCGGAGATCACCTGTCTGTAGGAGGAGTTGGTTCGATTCAGGAGCGCGGAGGCTCCGGCGGTGGCACGTCGTCGGTCCGCGAGTCCTTCACGTACCGTCCGCCGACGGCCTGCGGGACACCGCGGACGTCGGTCCGCCGGATGTTCAGCAACCGCTCGTCCTCGGTACCGCTGAGCGCCTCGCGCACCCGGGTGGTGAGTTCGGTGTCACCGGTTTCGGCGATGGCCTGGACCGCCGCGCGCCGCACCGTGAACACCTCGTGCCGGACCTGCCGCAACAGCAGTTCCTTGGCCGCGCTGTCCCCGGCGGACGCCAGCCGCGCCAACGCTTCCACGGCGGTGGTGCGGATGATCACCTCCTCACCGACGGTGCTGATCCCGTGTGCCGGGTCCTCGGAACGCTCCGGCGGGATCGGCTGTCGCAACACGTTTTCGAGCGCCGGCACGGCGGCCGCGTGCCGCAGGTCGGTGAGCAGCTGGACCAGGCCCCAGCGCTCCAGGTACTGCTCCTCGGACAGAGCGTCGTACTGCGCGCTGAGGGCCGGGACGACGTCGTCCGCCCGCTCGCGAAGCCTGTCGAGGCTGCGCTGATAATTGCGTTCGGCGTCCTCGCCGGACGCGGCCATGGTTTCGGCGGCCTGGGTGACCAGTTCACCGATTTCGCTGTTCGAGAAGCTTCCCAGGCCCGAACTGTCCGGGCCCGCTTCAAGGTTGTCGCCACCCGAGCCCAAGGACGGGGTATCGGGATTGCGTGGGGTCGGCATGAGGTTCTCCTTCGCAGCGGCGTTGATGCTGACGAAAGGAAGGAACGCGATCCCGGGCGGCAGATACCTGATTTTCCGAAAATCGCCCATTGGGGCAGTTCGGGATTTTCACCGCGGGAATCCGAAAAGGATTTTGCTCACCGGAAAGTGCGCGGACGGCGAAAAGTATTCACGGATTCCCGCTCGTGATCGATGGCGGACGTCGATGACGACCCGGTTCGGAGAGGTCAAGGTGAACACGGTGACCGGTGTCCTCGGCCGGACGCCGAGACCGATCGACAAGGGGCCTTCGTAGTCGCGGTCAGGTCGAGCACGATCCGGCCGGACCCGGGGTTCTGGCGGAATGCGCGTCGAACGATCTCGAAGTCGACGGAAGAATGGTTTTTGACGCGCTCGCTTTCGTGGACGCGGGACGCCGTGTCAGCGCGGGCTCGGGGGCCCGACCCGGCAAGGTCGACGTGCCTGCCGTACTGCCGCCGGTACGGAATGCTCCAGAGAGGGTCAGCCGGTTAACCGCGGATTCCGCTCAAATAGAGCACGGTGACTGCGGTTGCCGTGCCGAGAGTCGTCACCATGAAGGATCCCGTGAGCAAATAGAGGCCTCCCACGCCTGCGAACGCCGTCTTGATCAGCTTCACGATTCCCCTGTGCTCCTTGTCGGAGACGTCTTTGGTCATTGTCGAACCCTTCGTATGTGGTGTACTAGTACACCGTAGGGCGCGACGACTGGCGAAACCCTCGCCGGTTCTGGTCTTTCACGGTCGGGAGGAGTTTCTTGTCGTCGAGGGCAGGCTCTCCGATGGTCGACCGTTGTCCTGCCGCGCCGCGAATTGTCGATCATCGCCGCGAATCGTGGAGGGCGTCGTGACAATCCAGGTGGAGGGGGAGCGTGTTTCCTGTTCCGTGGCCGCGGTCGAAGCCGCTTTGCGCTGGCTCGCGGTCCGCAAGGACGGAAGGCCTCTCAGGTTCCTGCGTTACGCGATCGAAGACCCGGCGAGCGAATCGGCCGCCGTCCTCGGTTGCTTGGTCCGTCCGACCGGATCGATGACCACGGCACCTCCGGAGTTACGGGCGCTCGCGGTCTGGGGTCTGATCCTCGACGAGATAGAGAAGATCGGCTCGACGAGAGAATCCCGGCGCCGCAACGCTCTGGCCGCGGCTTTCCGGTTGGGCGGAGGAGTGACATGGAAGTCGACCCTCGACGACCGTTTCAGCCAGCTGAAGGACCTGCCTGGGGTATTCGGGAATCCGCCACCGAGCACTACGACACCGATGCACAAGGCTTGGCGACGCGCGGTGAGCGACAAGCTCGCCCCCTGTCTCGCGAGGAATCTCGAGCTTCTCGAAGGAGAAGCCTGGCGGCCTTATGTCGAGATCGCCCGAGGCTCGAAACCTCTCCCGGAAATCCGAGTGCCCGGCGGCAGGGTGCCCTCGGACGGAGCGCAACCCGTATTCGTGGAACGCTTGCTGGTGGCCGTGGAAATGCGGCGCAGAACGGCGTACCGCCGGCTGACGGTGCGCAATATCGTCGCCAGAGAGGACGGCGTCGACGGGTATCGGGCTTCGGCCCTGACCGGGGAGGCCGACGGTCTCGCGGCGATCCCCATCAAAGCGGTCTTCGGTTGCCGCGTCGAGACTTTGCCAGGAGCGCAGCCGGGCGATCCGCAGGTCGTGGACCTGCGTTTCCCCAAACCACTGCGCGAGGGCGAATGTCACGAGTTCATCTCCCTCGCGTGCGATGACGACCTCGACGAGGAGCGAAAGTGGATCAACGTCGCCATCGACCATCACGGAATCGCGCCGGGTGTGGTCGACGTCGAGGGCAAGGTGACCGGAGGTCTGAGTGTCAGCATCACGTTCGACGACTGCGTTCCCGACGCCTGCTGGTGGTACGCGGAACAGACCGAGTACGAGCGCATGGTCCGGCCACCCGCCGGTGATCGGCATCTGCTTGAGATCCGGCAAGGCGTCGTCGAGCACACGTTTCTCGAGCCTTGTCATCCGCGAGAGGAATACGGCATCGCTTTTCGCTGGCCGCGACCCTGATCGAAGCGAAGCCACGTCCGGGGTCGGCGTGGCCCGCCTCGGTTTCCGGCTAGTTGCCCGTGTTTCCGCCGCCGCTGCCCTTGCCGTCGTCGCCGCGCATCGCCATCGAGAACCTCCTCGGGTTAGTGGGTGTGAACGCGGCAAAACTACATACAGTGACCATGACGTAAAGTAGTGGGTTGTGTCTTTACGTGATCTGGGATCCGCTACCGTGGACGACCCCGTGAACCTCGGCTGCCTGGACTCAGCGGCCTGCCCGGCAGGTCGGAGTTCTCTCCGCTGCCACGGCGAGCGAAAGTCCTTCCTGGAGGCTTCCGAACCCGGCAACAGCAGGGCTTGAAGTCCTCGGGCAAGTTCACCTTGCCGACGCCGTCAGGGAACAGTCCAGATGTAGCTCATCGAGCTACGTCTGGCTACACTGGCCTCATGAAGGTCATCACCCAGCGCGAGTTTCGTAACAACTCCGCTGCCGTCATGGACGCCGTCGAGGCCGGCGAGATTTACCACGTCACTCGCAACGGTGTCGAAGTGGCTGAGCTGCGGCCGATACCACGTAGGCGGCGTCTGACCGCTGAGGAGCTGGTCCAGCGTCATCGACGGTTGCCCAAGGTCGAGGCGGTCCAGATGAGGCAAGAAGCTGACGAGTTCTTCGGTACCGAAGACCGTGTCGATTCTGACGACGTGTTGGAGCAGGGACGTGGCTGAGCGTCACGAGGCAGGTGTGCTCGACACCTGCACCTACATAGACCTCGGCCTGCTCGAACCTGCGGCACTACCCAAGATCCCGGAACTCACCGCTGTCACCATGGCTGAGCTTCATCAAGGGGTGGCGATGGCGAAGGAGCCCGCGGTCCGCGCGGCGCGCACCGAGAAGCTCGGTGCTGCGATCGTGGACTTCGCCCCGCTTCCGTTCGACGGCGATGCGGCTGCCCGTTATGGAACGCTGGTGGCGCTGGTTCTTGCGGCCAACCGAGATCCGAAGCCCCGGCGAATGGATCTGATGATCGCCGCCATCGCGTCTTCGCGAGAGTTGCCGCTCTACACGCGCAACGCAGCTGACTTCAAAGGCCTGGGCGGCATGGTCGAGGTCGTCGGTGTCTGATCAGCGTCGATCTGGCCACGTGGGTTGCGCTGCGTGGACAGTGCGATTGCCTATCGGAAACTCAGTGAGAAGATCGAGCCATCGGTCGTAGCCGAGTAAATTCGTTCGAATCGTCGAGTTCCGGCTGATCTTGAGGATCGGGCAATTCTTTTACGGATAGATACGCAGCGGGGATAATCGTTCGGCGAACCGACGACCTTCCGCACCTGATGAAGAGCACACTTCGGTGTCCCAGCCCACGAGGGTTCCAGTCAGCTCACCAACCGCGTTCGCGCCAGTCCGCGACGTGCGGACGCTGCTCGCCCAGCGTCGAGTCGTCCCCGTGTCCCGGGTAGAACCACGTGTCATCCGGCAGTTCGCCGAAGATCCGCGACTCGACGTCGTCCACCAGCGATTTGAACTCCTCCGGTGAGTTCGTTTTCCCGACGCCGCCGGGGAACAGCGAGTCGCCGGTGAACAGGTGCGGGTGCCCGGCCGGGTCGCGGTACAGCAGTGCGATGGAGCCGGGGGTGTGGCCGCGCAGGTGGAGCACTTCGAGGGTGACCTGCCCGACCTTGATCGTGTCGCCGTGTTCGACGAGGAAGTCCGGCGGGATCGGCAGCGGCTCGGCGTCCAGCGGGTGGGCGGCGGTGTTCGCGCCGTTCGCGCCGGCGACGGCGCCGAGGGCCTGCCAGTGGTCCTGGTGCTGGTGGGTGGTCACGACGGTCTTCAGCGCGGGCCGGTCGGGGCCGTGGCCGATGAGGTCGGAGATCCGTTCCGGGTCGTTCGCGGCGTCGATCAGCAGCGCCTCGTTCTCGGCGCGGCAGACCAGCAGATACGCGTTGTTGTCCATCGGACCGACCGACAGCTTCGTGATGGTGAGCGCGTCCAGGGTGCGGCGGGCGGCGTCGCCGCCGGGATCGACATGCCCGGTGTAGGTCTCGACGATGTTCACACCGCATACGGTAGTCGTTCGCCTGCAATCGGTTCCACCCGCACAGGTTGCCCACAGGGACAGGACGTAGGCTCGCGTCGCCCTGCCAGCCGAACCACAGGACGCTCGTGCCCGACGCCTCGCCACGCGCCCCGCGCAAGATCAGCTGGGACGTCCTTCGCGTTGTCGCCGTCCTCGCGGTAGTGCTCGGGCACGTCACCCATCAGGGAGCGCTTTTGCACCCGGAACTGGTGGGGTACCCCTTTCGGGTGACCGCCCAGTTCGGTGCGGCCATCCTTTTGGTGATTTCCGCGTTCTTCGTATGCGCGAGCCTCCGTAAGGGACGGCCCGGGCGGTGGCTGTGGAACCGGGTCGCGCGGCTGGTGCCCGCGTACCTGGTGGCGGTGGTCGTCACCTATGTCGTCGCCCGGTACGCGACGATTCGGTTCAGCGGTCTGCCGTTCCCGCCGGGTCTCACCGGATTCCTGTTCGGCGTCCCGCACGGCCCGCCGTCCGATCCGTCGCCCTGGTATGTCCCCACCGGCGCCGATCTGCTCGCCAACCTGGGCATGGTCCAGGAATGGGGCTGGCGGTACGAACTCTTCTACTACCTCGACGGCGCCTATTGGACGCTGCCGGTCCAGCTCGTCGCGTTCACCGCCGCGGCCCTGCTGTGGCCGCGGCGGTGGCGCACCCATCGGCTCACCGTAGGGCTGCTCTGGGCACTGATCCTGGTCCCGCTTTTCCTCCGGTTCGTCGTGTTCGACCCGGTTTCCACGCCGAAGCTCGTCGAGACCTTCTACTACGGGCTCGGCCTGCACCGCGTGCATGTCTTCGCGATCGGGATCGCGATCTGGCTGTGGGCGAAACGACGGCTGGCGCACTGGCATCTCGCGCTGTTCTTGCTCGCCGCCTGCGCGGCGCAGGACCTGCAGGTCTTCCCATTCCACCAGGTCCTGCCGAACGATCCCGAGCGCTGGCCGTCGGTCACCGGGTTCGCGATCATGCTGCTGCTGGTGTGCCTGGCCGCGCGCGGGCCGGACTGGCGGTTCCCCGGGCTGTCCCGGGCCGCCCCGGCTGTCACGTGGCTCGCGGGCATCTCGTATGGTCTTTATCTGGTGCACCAGGAACTCGGTTACATCCTGGCCCGTGCCCTGCTGAACGTCGGCGTCCCCGGCTGGTTGCGTCTCCCCATCGTGCTGGCCGCCGCCGTATTCGGGGGCTGGGTGATCACCGCGGGCGTGGAACGACCGGTTCACCGGTGGCTCACCGCTCGCCGGGATCGACCCGATAAGCCTGGAAAACCGCAGGTCAAAGACTCGGAACCAGTTTCTGTCGGTGGTGCCTCGTAGCATGGAGGCGGCCGCCCGTGCAGCTATCGACCGGGACGGCGACCGCAGCTGAGAATGAAACCTGAAGGGACCCTGGCGTGGCTGATCGCCTCGTTGTTCGCGGCGCCCGCGAGCACAACCTCCGCGGTGTGGATCTCGACCTGCCCCGCGACAGCCTGATCGTGTTCACCGGTCTGTCCGGGTCCGGGAAGTCGAGCCTCGCCTTCGACACCATCTTCGCCGAAGGGCAGCGCCGGTACGTCGAGTCGCTGTCGGCGTACGCGCGCCAGTTCCTCGGCCAGATGGACAAGCCGGACGTCGACTTCATCGAGGGCCTGTCGCCCGCGGTGTCGATCGACCAGAAGTCCACCTCGCGCAACCCGCGTTCGACCGTCGGCACCATCACCGAGGTCTACGACTACCTGCGTCTGCTCTACGCCCGCGCCGGCAAGGCGCACTGTCCGCAGTGCGGCGAGCCGATCAGCAAGCAGACCCCGCAGCAGATCGTCGACCAGGTGCTCGCGATGGAGGAGGGCACGCGCTTCCAGGTGCTCGCGCCGGTCGTGCGCGGGCGCAAGGGGGAGTACCTCGACCTCTTCGAGAACCTGCAGCAGCAGGGCTACGCACGCGTGGTGGTCGACGGGACGATCCACCCGCTCACCGACCCGCCGAAGCTGAAGAAGCAGGAAAAGCACCAGATCGCCGTCATCATCGACAGGCTCTCGGTGAAGACCAGCTCGCGGCAGCGGCTCACCGACTCGGTCGAGACGGCGCTCCGGCTGGCCGACGGCCTGATCGAGCTGGAGTTCGTCGACCTGCCGGAGAACGACCCGCATCGCGTGCGTGGCTTCTCCGAGAACCTGGCCTGCCCGAACGGCCACCCGCTGGCGATCGAGGACCTCGAGCCGCGCTCGTTCTCCTTCAACGCGCCCTACGGCGCCTGCCCCGAGTGCACCGGTATCGGCGTCCGCAAGGAGGTCGACCCGGAACTCGTGGTCCCGGACGACGAGATGTCCCTCGGTGAGGGCGCCATCGCCCCGTGGGCGGGCGGCCAGAGCGCGGACTACTTCATCCGCCTCCTCGAGTCGCTTTCGGAGACCATCGGCTTCCGGATGGACACTCCGTGGCGCAAGCTGCCGGCGAAGATCCAGAAGGCGGTCCTGCACGGCGTCGACGAGCAGGTCCACGTCCGCTACAAGAACCGCTACGGCCGCCAGCGCTCCTACTACGCGAGCTTCGAGGGCGTCATCCCGTTCCTCGAGCGGCGCCAGGAGCAGACAGAGTCCGAGTACATGCGTGAGCGGTACGAGGGCTACATGCGCGAGGTGCCGTGCCCGGGGTGTCAGGGCACGCGGCTCAAGCCGGAGATCCTCGCCGTCACCCTGGAGCACAAGACAAAGGGCGATCGGTCGATCGCCGAGGTCTGCGCCCTCTCGATCGCGGAGGCGTCGCAGTTCCTCGACGAGCTGGAGCTCGGCAAACGCGAGACGGTGATCGCGGGTGCGGTGCTCAAGGAGATCCAGGCGCGGCTGCGCTTCCTCCTCGACGTCGGGCTCAACTACCTCTCGCTCGACCGTGCTTCCGGGACGCTGTCCGGCGGCGAGGCGCAGCGCATCCGGCTCGCCACACAGATCGGTTCCGGTCTGGTCGGCGTGCTGTACGTGCTGGACGAGCCGTCGATCGGGCTGCACCAGCGGGACAACCACCGGTTGATCGAGACGCTGGTCCGGCTGCGTGATCTTGGTAACACGTTGATCGTCGTCGAGCACGACGAGGACACCATCCGCTCCAGCGACTGGGTGGTCGACATCGGCCCCGGCGCCGGTGAGCACGGCGGCCACATCGTCCACAGTGGACCGTACAAGAAGATCCTGCGGAACAAGGACTCGATCACCGGCGCGTACCTGTCGGGCCGCAGCAAGATCGAGGTCCCGGCGATCCGGCGCCCGATCGACAAGAAGCGTCAGCTGACCGTCGTCGGCGCGCGCGAGCACAACCTGCGCGGTCTCGACGTGTCGTTCCCGCTCGGCTGCCTCGTGTCGGTCACCGGTGTCTCGGGTTCCGGGAAGTCCACGCTGGTCAACGACATCCTCGCGACCGTGCTGGCGAACAAGCTCAACGGCGCGCGCCAGGTGCCGGGCCGTCACACCCGGGTGAACGGGCTGACGGGCGTCGACAAGCTGGTCCGCGTCGACCAGTCGCCGATCGGCCGCACCCCGCGGTCCAACCCGGCGACGTACACCGGCGTCTGGGATCACGTGCGCAAGCTGTTCGCCGCGACCACCGAGGCGAAGGTGCGCGGTTACCAGCAGGGCCGGTTCTCCTTCAACGTCAAGGGTGGCCGGTGCGAGGCCTGCGCCGGTGACGGCACGATCAAGATCGAGATGAACTTCCTGCCGGACGTCTATGTCCCGTGTGAGGTCTGCAAGGGCGACCGGTACAACCGCGAGACCCTCGAGGTGCACTACAAGGGCAAAACCGTCGCGGACGTGCTGAACATGCCGATCGAGGAGGCGGCCGAGTTCTTCGAGCCGATCAAGGCGATCCACCGGCACCTCGCGACGCTCGTCGACGTCGGCCTCGGCTACGTCCGGCTCGGACAGCCCGCGCCGACGCTGTCGGGCGGTGAGGCGCAGCGCGTCAAGCTCGCCAGCGAGCTGCAGAAGCGGTCCACCGGCAAGACGGTGTACATCCTCGACGAGCCGACCACCGGTCTGCACTTCGAGGACATCAGCAAGCTGATCGGCGTGATCAACGGCCTGGTGGACAAGGGCAACACGGTGATCGTGATCGAGCACAACCTCGACGTCATCAAGACCTCGGACTGGATCATCGACATGGGCCCCGAGGGTGGTTCCGGCGGTGGCACCGTGATCGCGGAAGGGACGCCGGAGTACGTCGCTTCGGTCGAGGAGAGCTACACCGGGCAGTTCTTGAAGACCGTTCTCGTCTGAGTCACTCAAGTGCTATGAACGGTCCGTTCCTTGCAAATTTTGCAAGGAACGGACCGTTCATAGCACGCGGGAGCTAGGCAGGCGCCTTCCCCGTGGTCCGGTCCAGCACCGGCGAAGCGGGCCCGTAGTAGAAAGCGCGCAGCCGGTACGAGGCGCCCTCCTCGTCCGGCATCGAAGCGAGCCCCGCCGACGTGGTCCCCGGATCCGAGACCTCGATCGGCACGAAGTCGGCCGCGCCGGGTTTCTTGATCTCAACGAGGAAACCGTCCTCGTCGGTGGAATGGTCCGTCCAGCTGAACCGCACCATCTCCTCCGGCGCGGGCTCGGCCCGGAACGAGGCAGGAGCGGCCGATCGGTCACTCGCACGCAGCGAGACGGCGGGTCCGGGAGCGGCGGCAGTAGCGGGGCCGGAGACGGTGACAACGTCCGACACAGCACCGTAGAACGGCCGGATCCGATAGTGGAACCGCGTTTCCGGCATCAGGTCCGGATGCCGGTAGGTCCTCTGCCGCGGCGGCACGAACTGCAGGATCGTGTACTCGCCGTGCGGATCGGTCGTGTACTCGACGATCCGTCCCGCGACGTTCGGATCGTCGTCGGGCCAGCTCAGGTCGACGTTCACCGGATCGGTCAGTGTCGCGGTGAAACCGGGTTCCTCGCCGCATCCCGACACGAAAGCGACCGCCAGCACAACGGCCGCGAGTTTCCTTGGCACGCCTCGACCCTCCCGGGAATCAGGCGGCGGCGGAATCCGGAGGCGTCAGCATACGAGCGCGTTCGGTGATCGACAAGGGCCCGGGTGAACCGCGTCCCCACGTTGTCCGTGTAGGAGGCAAGAGGAGGCGGCCATGGAGAACCGAGGAGATGCACAGTTCGATCGCGGCGGGCGCCGAACGGTTCACTCCGCCCCTGCGGGTTGCAGTACTGTCCTCGCCGACCCAGAAGACCGTCGGGAGGACGCGAGTGGCGATCGGAGGCCGGCGGCCCAAAAAGGCCAAAGGCGAGGACTTGGTCCGGCACTTGTACGCCGAACACGGGCGAAGCCTGCTGGCGTACGCGACGAGGCTGACCGGGGACCGCGCGGCGGCGGAGGACGTTGTGCAGGAGACCCTGGTCCGGGCCTGGAAACACGCCGAAGACCTGCAGGACGACGCGAAGGGATCGGTGCGGGGCTGGCTGCTCACGGTCGCCCGGAACATCATCACCGATCGCGCGCGGGCCAGGGCGGCACGGCCGCCGGAAGTGGCGGAGCCGGAGGAAGGCGTGCCCACCCCGGCGGTGGAGCGGGACCACGCGCAGAGCGTCGTGGATTCCATGGCCGTGCTCGGGGCGATGGACGGCCTGTCCACGGAACATCGTGAGGTACTGGTGGAGATCTACTACCGGGGCCGCACGGTGGCCGAAGCGGCGAGATCCCTGGGCGTGGCCCCGGGTACCGTTAAGTCGAGATCTTATTACGCGTTACGGGCGCTCAGAGCCGTGATGTCGGGGCCAGGGAAGGAGGTGGCGCGATGAGTGCGGTCGGACATGACCAGGGCCAGCTCGCCGCCTACGTCCTCGGCGGGCTCACCCCGGCGGAAGCGGCCACGTTCGAGACGCATCTGGCGAGTTGCCCCACGTGCCGTCGTGAGGTTCGCGAGCTGTCGGAGCTGCGGTATCACCTCGACGAAGTGCCACCGGAGGCGTTCCTCGAAGGTCCTCCCGACGGTGGTGATCTGCTGCTGCAACGCACGTTGCGTCAGGTCCGTGAAGAAGGCGCGCAGGAGCGGAAGCCCCGCAGGTTCCTCGCCGTGGCAGGTGCGGCCGTGCTGGTCGTCGTGGCGCTGGGCGCCGGTGTGCTGGTCGGCAGGCAGAGCACGCCGGAGCCGTCGACGGTGGCCCTGCCGGTGCCCGCGGTGACCGCCCCGGTGCCGGGCACCCGCGATCTCGCGGCCACCAACCGGATCACGGGAGCGCGGCTGGCGGTCCGGGTGGTTCCGGCCGCGGGCTGGGTGCGGCTCCACGCCAAGGCGACAGGAGTCCGCGAAGGCGAGAAGTGTGCGCTCGTCGTGGTGACCAGGAGCGGCGAGCGGGTCAACGCCGGCAGCTGGCTCGTTTCGGAGAAGGGACAGCGCGAGGGCACCGGGGTCGACGGTTCGGCACTGGTCGCCCCCGACGACGTGGTCTCGGTCGAGGTCGTGACCATGGACGGCCGGAACCTGGTGTCGGCGCAGGTATGACGGGTTCGCTCAGAGGTCGTGGAGGCGGTCGGTATCGCTTCCGCGACACGTGGCTGCTCCCGGCCTCGCCCAAGGCGGTCTTCGACGCCGTCGTCGACCTGGCCGCGTACCCGCAGTGGTGGCGTGACGTCCGTTCGGTCAGCCAGGTCGACGAGGACACCGCCGAACTCGTCTGCCGGTCCAGGCTGCCGTACGCGTTGACCGTGCGGATGCACCGAGACCGGCAGGACGAACGGGAGGGCCGGGTCCGGGTCCTGCTCAGCGGCGATCTGGAAGGGACGCTGGCCGGTGCTCTCGTGGCGGTGGAAAGCGGCACCAGGCTGGACATCACGCAGGAGGTCGAGGCGCGGAAACCGTTGCTGCGCAAGCTCGATCGCGTCGCGAGGCCGGTTTTCCGGATCAACCACGCGCTCATGATGCGGCGGGGGCAAAACGGACTACGGGGGTACCTGGGGGCTTCGGGTGGTTGAAGCGTGTCTCCCGAACTGAAGATCGACAGGTCGGGTGAGGGTACGCGCGCGCGTTTCTTTTCGGCCCGCTCATGCGGCGGCCCGGCTGCGGAAATCCGAAAGCGCGCTTTGAGAGACACAGGTTAGGCTCCCGCCATGCGTGTCGCCACCGTGCAGCCGTTCACGGTCCCAGCGGACCTATCCGCGAACATCGCCGGACACGCGAGGCTCCTCCGGATCGCGGAAGCCGATCTCTGCGTCTTTCCCGAACTTTCCTTGACCGGCTTGGAGTTCGAGGCGCTCGCCGCCGACCCCGGACTGTGGCTGTCCCAGGACGATCCCCGCCTCGATCCACTTCGGGAGGCTTGCCGGGCCAGTGGTGTCCACGCTGTCGTCGGGCTCCCGCTCGTGGAGGACGGCCGACGGTACATCGGTTCGCTCGTTCTCGGGTCGAACGGGGAAACCGTTGCCACCTACGCGAAACGCAATCTGCACCACAGCGAGGGAGAGCTGTTCGAGCCGGGCGGTCGCCAGGTGATCATCGAGGTCGGCGGTCGGCACCTCGGTCTCGCGATCTGTCTCGACGCCGCGAATCCGGACCATGCCAGGGAGCTCGCCGAGGCCGGTGCCGAGGTCTATGTCCTCAGCGCACTCTTCAGTGAGGGCCAGGAACAGCGGTTGCTCGACCAGGTGGGCGTCGCGGCCGGGTACGGGATGTGGGTCGTGCTTTCCCAGTATTCCGGCAAGACCGGCGGGATGGCCGCGTTCGGCGGCAGTGGGATCTGGAGGCCCGCAGGCGGCGCCGAGGTGCGGCTCGGCGGCGAGGTCTCCGAATGGGCCTACGCGACGATCAGTTCCTGAGCCTTCCCAAGTGCTGCCTTGGTGCATCACTTGTAACAGCACCCATCTTGTGTGACTCTCTTCCCCGCCGGAAGGAGGCACTTTCATGTCCCAGGGGAACGCCGATGTGACGGCGCAGGCCAGGATCGTCGATCCGGAAAAGCTCGAGGTGTGCGCCGTGCTCGAGGTGATCAACCGGATCAGCGGGAAGTGGGCGATCGGCATCCTGCTGGAGGCCACGCGCGGCCCGGTGCGGTTCACCGAACTGGAACGGTCGGTGGAGGGGATCAGCAGGCGGATGCTCACGCTGACGTTGCGGAATCTCGAACGCGACGGTCTGCTCGTACGCACCGTGTACCCGACGGTGCCGCCGAAGGTGGAATACGAGGCCACGCCGATGGCGAAGGAACTGTATGCGTCGCTGAGCGGCTTGCTGAGCTGGGCCGAGCGTCACCGCGACTCGATCGCCGCCTCCCGCGTCGTCTACGACGAAAAGGTCAGCGCCTGACGCCCGCCGCGTGCACGGCGCGCTGGACGTGGGAACAGAGCAGGTCGAAGTACATCTTTTGGAAGGGTAGGTCCGTACTGTTCTTCGCGGACCAGCTTTCCCACCGGCCGCCCGGTCGCAGATAACGCGACGTGTACGCGGTCGTGAGGTCGGCATCGACGTGGTGCAGGGCCGCGAGCGCCCACTCCTGGTCGTAACGCAGGTCCGGCCGGGCGAGGTAATGGTCCAGATAGGACACGAGGATCTCGGCGTCGGCGATCGTGCCGAACCTCGCCAGCGCGAAACAGTAACCCTGCCCGGCGAACACCAAGCCGCTTTCCAGGAAC
Organism: Amycolatopsis sp. NPDC041971; assembly: GCF_055588925.1. Classification (NCBI taxonomy): domain Bacteria; kingdom Bacillati; phylum Actinomycetota; class Actinomycetes; order Pseudonocardiales; family Pseudonocardiaceae; genus Amycolatopsis; species Amycolatopsis sp. NPDC041971. The sequence goes on from NZ_JBVJCE010000005.1 coordinate 338,425, forward strand.
AGGTCCCGGAGGCGCTCGCGCCACGCGGTGCGGCGGTCGACGCCGATGAGCCAGGCGGCGGTGATCCGCGGCCGCCAGTCGGCCTCGAGGAGCTCTTCGAGTTCGTCGTCGGTGATCACCCGTGCGTCCTCGACGAGGTCGCGCAGGAAGACCTCGCGTTCGGGGCCGCTCATCATCCCGGCGAAGTTGCCGTGCAGCAGCTTCGAGTACCGCGCGAGCACGTAACGGTCGATGGCGTCTGGCATGCGTTCAGTTTGCCGGAAACGAAAAACCGCGGTGCGAGGACGGGGGTCCCTCGCACCGCGGTTTTCTTCTCGCCGTGCGCTACACGCCCGCCACGGCTTTCTCCCTGTCTCCGACACTGTCCTCGTGGGGATCCGGGACGTGATCGTCGATCAGGGTGGCTTCGTCGAACGGTGCTTGCCCGGTGAGGACTTGGTGGGCTTGTTCGCGGTCGAATTCTTTGGTCCAGGTTCCGATGAGGATGGTGGCGATGGCGTTGCCGGCGAAGTTGGCGCTGGTGGGTCAGGCGGTGCGACGGCACGGTGGGACCATCGACGTCGGCCGTGCCGAAGGCGCCGTGTTCACCGTGCGCTTGCCGCTGAAAACACCGCCGAAGGAGCCGACACGATGATCAAGGTGCTGGTCGTCGAGGACGAACCGGTGGCCGCCGACGCGCATCGGGTGTACGTCGAGAGAATGCCCGGCTTCACCGTCTCCGGTGTCGTCCATTCCGGCGGCGACGCGCTGCGGTTCTGCGAACGCGAACCGGTCGACCTGGTACTGCTGGACTTCTACCTGCCGGATACGCACGGGCTCGCGGTCTGCCGGTCGCTGCGCGCGGCCGGTCTCCCGATCGACGTCATCGCGGTGACCTCGGCACGGGACTTGGCGCTGGTCAAGGCCGCCGTGTCGGTCGGCGTGGTGCAGTACCTGCTGAAACCGTTCACTTTCGCCTCGCTGCGGGAGAAACTGGAGCGCTACGCCGAGTTTCACGGCGCTTCGGGCGAGGTGACCGGTCAGGCCGAGATCGACCGCGCGCTCGGCGCCCTGCGCACCACCGAGCGGCAGGCGCTGCCGAAGGGGATGAGCTCGCAGACCCTGGAAGCGATCACCGAAGTCCTCGCCTCGGCGGCTGACGGCCTCTCCGCCGGGGCGGCCGCGACCGCGATCGGCGCCTCCCGCGTCACCGCACGCCGCTACCTCGAATACCTTGCCGACAACGGCTTCGCCCAGCGCGAGTCCCGTTACGACCAGGTCGGCCGCCCCGAGGTCTGGTACAAACCGAAAACCGTATAACGACCTATACGGCGGCCCGTGAACGAATATCGTTGTATGCGACACGTGCATGTCGATAGGGCGAAAATGTTGATAAATCACCAGCTGGCGGAAGCGACGAAAGTCGGTGCCGAGCTTCGGCGGGCCTCCTGAATTCGCGAACCATTCCGTTGTCCTCACAAGGAGTGGTTCCATGGCAAGGAAGTTCTTCGTCTCCGCGTCCGTGAGCTTGGCGCTGCTGGCCGTCCAGGGCTCCTCGCGGCGGGCGCCATGCAGCGCGTTTACAACTGACGCTCGGAAGTCCGGTCTCGTGAGTGACCGGGGCGTGTTGCGAAAGCTCACCGTCCGTGAAGGCCTCCTTGAGGGACTCTGGGTCCCTCAAGGAGGCCTTCACGGCGTTCTAGCCCTGGAACTCATACGCGCCCGCGTCGACCCTCGCGCCGGCGTACACGGGATTCCCGTCGACGTCGCGATCGTCGTACTTCGTGGTACCGAGGTCGATCGCCGGGCTTCCCGCTCGCAGGATCAGGTTCGTGGCGGAGGTGAACTTCGGATCCGCGACCTTGTCCGTCGTGCCGGGGGTGAACTGCCGAAGCCCGCCGAAGTACACGTTGTGGTCGGTCGCGGTGAAGGTCGCGTCCGCGTAGCCGACCTTGTACGCCGCCTGGACGACGTTCTGCGTCATCGTCAGCATCTGGTTGGTGCAGCCGCCGTAGCAGACGAAACCCTCCGCCTCGGCGTTCGGGAGCCGGAGCGAGTTGTTGCGGAACACCGTGCCGAGCACCGGGCCGTTGCCGTCCTCGGCACCGCGAGTGATGATCCCGCCGCGCGTCTTGGCACCGAAGACCGCGTTGTACTCGAAGATGTTGCCGGTCGAGACGCGGTCGGGATCCCTCGCGTCCGTACCGAGTTCGGTGAAGGTCTCGTTGTCCTCGGAGATGTTGTGGTGGATGACGTTGCGGGAGCCGTAGAAGATCTCGACCGCGGCGCCGTCGAGGCCGCCGAAGTCGTCGGCTTTCGCGATCGAGCCGCTGATCCGGTTCCAGCCGATGTCGGAGTCGTTGCCTTGGACCAGGATGGCGAACGCGCCGGAGTCGTCGTTGCCGCCGGGGGTCACGACGGTCATGTGGTTGTTGTCGACCAGGTCGTTCTGCGTGACCTCCGTGCCCTCGGCCGACGGCGCGATGTAGACGCCCGCGCCGGCGCCGGTGATGAGATTCGACAGCACCTTGTCGCGGTCGCCGGTCACCTTCACCCCGGCCCACGAACAGCGTCCCGCGTTGGCCGCGACGCCGACCTGAAGGTCCTTCACCACGATGTCGTCGCCGACGAGGTCGACACACGCTTCGGCGTTGCCCTTGACGATCGGCCGCGCGCCGGTACCGTACGCGCCGATCGTGACGCCTGAGTTCTTGACGGTGAGGCCGCCGGACCAGGCGCCGCCGCGACGCAACAGGACGGTGTCGCCCGCGGCGAACGTGGTCGTGGAGACCTTCGCGAGGGACTTCCACGGCGTCTGCTGCGAAGTGCCGCTCGCGGTGTCGCTGCCGGAGACCTGGTCGACGTAGTAGGTCTTGGGTGCGGCCTCGGCCGTCGTGAATCCGGTGCACGCGAGAGCGGCGAGCACGCTTACGGAAAGCAGTTTCCAGGACATTCCGCGGACCGTAACCACCCGCCGCACAAGGTTCGTACAAAGACCGCGGTGGCTTCAACGTGATCCGATGCGCCGGGCGTCGAGGATTCTCGTACCGGTCGCGCTGCTGGTCAGTGTCGTGGTGACGAGTGGCGGAATCGTGCCGGCGTCGCGCCCCGTGGTTCCCCGCACGATTTCTGTCCCGCTGCCGGACGGCCGCGTCGCTCGTGGTCCGCGCGCGGTCAGCAGACCGACACCGGCCGAGACGACCAGCAGCACCCCGAACGCCCACGGTGGCAGCAGGGTCTTCCCGTCGGGATGGGTGCTCGCCACGAGCCAGGTCGAAACGGCGGCGACCGCGACGTGCGGAATCGGCCACGCCACCGCCGCCCCGAGCACCAGTGGCCAGGTGAAGTACCACGGCAACACCACCGGTGCCAGCACCACCGTCGCCAGCAGTGCCGCGGCGGCACCGCGGACCGCGGCGGCACCACCCGCCCGCGCATCTACTGAGGCTCGTGGGGAGCCGTTGATGCGCGTACTCGTGGCCGAAGACGAGCGGATGTTGGCCGACTCCATCTCCGAAGGCCTGCGGCACCTGGGCCTGGCGGTGGATGTCTGCTACGACGGCGACGCCGCGCTCGAACGTGTCGCCGTCCACCGGTACGACGTCGTGCTGCTCGACCGGGATCTGCCGCTGGTGCACGGCGACGAGGTCTGCCGGAGGATCACCGAAGGTGACGGGGAGACCCGGGTGCTGATGCTCACGGCCGCCGCGGGCATCCGTGATCGTGTCGACGGGCTCGGCCTCGGCGCGGACGATTACCTCACCAAGCCGTTCGCCTTCGCCGAACTCGTCGCCAGGGTGCACGCGCTGGCCCGGCGCGCCCGCCCGGCACTGCCGCCGGTGCTCGACCGCGCCGGCGTCGAACTGGATCCGGCGAAACGGTTCGCGTCCCGGGATGGGCGGTCCTTGTTGTTGTCTCCCAAGGAGTTCGCTGTCCTGGAAGTGTTGCTGCGGGCCGAGGGTCGGGTCGTCAGCCCGGAAGAGTTGCTGGAGAAGGCATGGGACGAGCACGCGGATCCGTTCACGAACACGGTGCGGGTCACGGTGATGACGTTGCGGAAGAAGCTCGGCGCACCGCAGGTGATCCACACCGTGCCAGGATCGGGCTACCGGCTGGATACTTGAGGCGGGCCCGGGCATCGGTGCGCGGCCGCGTCGAACTGGTTCTCCTCGGTCTCCTGCTCGCCCTCCTGGTGCTGGCCTATCCACTCGCCTACCCGGTGGGCATGGTGCTCGGGACGTTCGTGGACTCCGACTTCTGCCCGCGGGGCACCGGCTGCGCCGACACGGCGGGCGGGCTCTGGTGGCTCCTGCCGATCGTCGCGGTGACCGCGCTCGTGATCGTGACGCGGCGCCCGGTGGCGTCGTGGGTGGTGCGGCCGCTGCCCGACCTCACAGGAACCATCGAGCAATTGGGGCCGCGAAACCTCGGGCAGCGCATGCGGCTCGACCAGACCGACGGCGAGGTGCGGGCGCTCGCCGCCGCGGTGAACGGGATGCTCGACCGGGTGGCCCTCGGTTTCGAGGGGCAGCGCCGGTTCGCCGCGAACGCGTCGCACGAGCTGCGTACCCCGCTCGCGGTGCAGCGGACGCTCGCCGAGGTCGCGATGGTCACCGGTGGTGGCGACGACGTCCAGCGGCTGGCGGCGCAACTGCTGGTGGTCAACGAACGCAACGAGCAGCTGATCGAGGGACTGCTCGTGCTGGCCGAGGCGGACAGGGTATTGCCCGGCACGGTGCCGGTGCGGCTGGACGAGCTCGTGGACACCGTCCTCACGCGGTACGCCGAGCGACTGACCGGGCAGGAGCTGACCCTGCGCGGCGAATCGGCGGAACGCACCGTGCCCGGCGACCCCATCCTGCTGGAACGGCTGATCGCCAACCTGGTGCACAACGCGATCAAATATAACCACTCCGGCGGGTGGATCGAGGTGATCGTCGGCGACGAACCCGCGCTGAGCGTGCGCAACTCCGGCGAGCACATACCGGCCGAATCGGTCGATTCGCTCTTCCAGCCGTTCCGCCGTCTCACCGCCGACCGCACGAACCACCGCGACGGCGCTGGTCTCGGACTGTCCATAGTGCACTCGATCGCCACCGCGCATCACGGCCGGGTGACCGCTGTACCCCGTGCAGGCGGCGGCTTGCGGGTCGACGTGATCCTGCCCTGACCGAGTCGGCCGGGTTCCCGATGTCGCATCGGACCGCGGCGGTGCCGAGCCGACTCAACGCTGTCGCGGCCGCCCGGGAACTCCAGGCCGCGTCTGCCAGGGAAGCGGCCCGTCGAGCGGCCGGTACTCGACGCCCAGCGCGTCCAGTCGGGGCAGGTGGTGGTCCCGCAGACGCGGCAGGAACTCCGCGTAGTCCCGCCCCTCCGGGCTGCTCCAAGCCACCTCGGCGAAGGCGCACAACCGCGGGAAGGCGACGTAGTCCACCCGCCGCACGGTGTCGAGATGCTCCGACCACACCTGCGCCTGCGCGCCGAGAATCGTCTTCCCCTCGGGGAAATCGGCGGGCACCGGTTCGTAGCCGTAGAAGCTCTCCAGCGTGCTCAGGTAGCCGACGGGGATCGGTTCGCCGGGATGGTCGGATTGCCGGTGGTCCAGGTACACGTGGTCCTCGGGGCACATGACGACGTCGTGCCCCGCGGCCGCCGCGCGGGCCCCGGCCGCCTCGCTCTGCCACGACCCGATGACCATCGGCGGCAGGTCTCCCGCCTCGAGCACCTCGTCCCAGCCGAGCGGACGACGCCCTCGTTCGACCAGGTGCCGCGCGATCTCGCGGACGAACCAGCCGTGCTCCTCGGTCGCGCCGGGCACCTCGTCGCCGCCGAGCGCGATGATCTCGGACGGGAAGATCGCCAACACGTGGTCGAAAATTCCCTTGAAGAAGTCCACAGTGGACTTCTTCGTGTTCAGCAGAGACGTACTGATGCCCCAACTCGTCCAGACCTCCCACGGTTCGGCGGTCTCCGGCCCGAGTTCGGGATAGGCGGCGATCGCGGCCCGCGCGTGCCCGGGGATGTCGACCTCCGGGACCACCGTCACCGAACGCGCGGCGGCGTAGGCGACGATCTCGCGGAGGTCGTCGGTCGTGTAGAAACCGCCGTGCGGCCGCCCGTCCCGTTCCGGCCCGTCGTGCCGTCCGACCATGGACGACTTCCGCCAGCCGCCGATCTCGGTCAGCCTGGGGAACTCAGGGACCTCGATCCGCCAGCCCTGGTCGTCGGTCAGGTGCAGGTTGAGCACGTTGAGCTTGTGCGCGGCGAGCAGGTCGACGAACCGCAGCACCTCGGCCTTGGTCCGGAAATGCCTCGCCACGTCCAGTAGACAGCCGCGCCAGCCGAACCGGGGATGGTCGGTCACCACGCCGCACGGGATAGTCTGCTGTCCACTTTGGATCGGTGCGGACCGGAACGCGTCCGGACCGATGAGCTGCCGGAGCGTCTGACGGCCGTAGAATTCACCCGCCGCGTCGGCGGTGTGCAGGGTCACGCCCGACGGGTCGATCTCCAGCCGATACCCCTCGGCAGGCAGCGTGGCGTCGGTACGGACGTCCACTTCGGACGGCACTGGACATTCTCCCGGCAGGGTTTCCACCGAGACGGGACGGGGGAGCAAGGTTCCGAAGCCAGGCATGTCAACCCTTCACCGCGCCGCCCATGACGGACACGAGTCGTCGTTGCACGAGAATGAAGAACACCAGCACCGGAATGGTCATCAGGGTCGAACCCGCCATCACCGCGCCCCAGTCGGTGTCCTCCGGTTTGAAGAACACCAGGATCGCGAGGGGGAGCGTCTGATTCTCGGTGTTGGAGATGATGAACGTCTTGGCGAACAGGAAGTCGTTCCAGGCGTGGATGAACGCCAGCACGCTGATCGCCACCAGTCCGGGCGCCACCAGCGGGAAGAGGATCTGCCAGGTGAACCGCATCCGGCTCGCCCCGTCGATCTTCGAGGCCTCTTCCAGTTCCTGCGGCACCGCGGCGACGAAGCCGCGCAGCATCCAGATCGCGAACGGCAGGCTGAACGCCAGGTGCACCAGGATCAGCGAGCCGAGATGGTTGGTGCCGAACGCCGGCGCGACGTCACCGACCGACCGCATCAGGAAGAACAGCGGAATGGTCAGCGCCTCGACCGGCACCATCTGCGCCACCAGCACCATCACCAGCAGGACGGTCTTGCCCTTGAAGTCGAACCGCGTCAGCGCGACGGCCGAAAGGAATGAAAGCAGCAGCGACAACGCCACCACCACGACGGCCACGATCACGCTGTTCAGGAAGAACAACGCGAAACCTTCGCCGCTCAGCACCCGTTCGAAATGCTCCAGGGTCGGCGTGAGCGTCCAGGGGCGGGGGTCCTCCGCCTGGATCTGCCCGGTGGGTTTGAACGCCGAAAGCACCATCCAGTACACCGGGAACGCGACCATCCCCGCGATCACCACGCAGACGATTTCGGCGATCAGCCGCCCCGGCCTTTGAACTCGACGGCCCGCGGTCACACCCATCCCGCGCTCCGGCGTTGCGACCGGACGTACAGCCCGGTGATGGACAGCAGCAGCAAGGTCATCACGACTCCGAGCGCCGCGCCGAGACCGTATTCCTGTCCGGCGAAGGCCTGTTGATAGGCGAAGACGTTGAGCACGAGGTTGCGCCCGGCCACGCCGCCGCCGTTGGTCATCACGTAGATCTGCGTGAAGATCTTGAAGTCCCAGATAATCGACTGGATCGTGGCGATGGTCAGCAGTGGCCGCACCATCGGCAGCGTGACCGACCAGGTGGTGCGCCAGGTCGACGCGCCGTCGAGGTACGCGGCCTCGATGACCTCCTCCGGCACCCCCTTGAGCCCCGCGTACATCGTCACCATGACGAACGGGAACGAACACCAGATGACCTCGGCGGCCACCAGCCCGAACGTGCTGTAGGTGTCGAAGGTCCAGGAGTGGTTCGCCATCGCGGTGAACCCGAGGCCCGAGAGCACCTCGTTGACCAGGCCGAAGTCGGCGTCGAACAGGAACAGCCAGACGTACGAGCCCGCCATCGCCGGCGTCGCCCAGGCGGCCAGCGCCGCCAGGAACAGGGGGACCCGCGCCCACGCGCGGACCCGGGTCGCCAGCACGGCGAGCCCCGTCCCGAGCGCGAGACTGCCGACGACGCAGACCGCCGTGAAGCCGAGGGTCTTGGCCAGTACCTCCCAGAACTGGACGTTCTCCAGCAGGTCGACGTAGTTTCCGAAGCCGAGGAACACCAGCGGCGCGTTGCCGACCGCCTGCGGCTGGCCGTAGTCGTAGAACGAGATCAGGACGAGCTGGTAGATCGGGTACACCAGCATCGCCAGCAGCAGGATGCCACCGGGCGCCAGATAGAGCAGGGCCGCCCGCCCGTCCCGGCGACGGCGGGTCGACCGCCGTGCCGGGACGGCCGGAGCCGTGGTGCGGGGGATCTCCTTCGTGACCACTTAGCCGAACGCCTTGTTCATCTCGGCGGACGCGGTGGCCAGCGCGGCCGCGGGATCCTTGCCGCCGGTCGCGATCTGCTGGATCGCGGTCGGCAGCACGTTCTGCGCGTCGATCTTCGACCACGCCGCGGTGGCGGGGACGAACTTCGTGCCCGCGGTGAGCGTGTCGACGAACGGCTTGACCGACGGATCGCTCGCGGCGAGTTTCTGCTGGACGCTGCCGAGTGTGGGCAGGTTGCCCATGGCGACGTACATTTTCTCCTGGTACTTGGCGCCACCGAGCAACTGGGTGAACTCGACCGCGAGACTCTTGCGCTTGGTCGCGTTGAACACGCCGAGCAGGTTGCCGCCCGCGAACGCCGGGGCGATCTTGCCCGCCTCGGTGCCCGGGATCGGGATGATCGCGTACTTGCCCTTGACCTGGCCGGCTTCGACGGCCTTGCGGTTGAAGTCACCGCCGATCGACATCCCCGCTTTGCCACCGGCGAACGCCGTGATGCTCTGCGTCCCGGTGAGGTTCGCGCACTGCTCGGGCGGGCAGATGTCCGCCTTCAGCAGATTCGCGTACGCCGACACCCCGGCCTTGGCCTGCTCGGAGTCCATAGTGGACTTCCACTTGCCGCCGTCCTGCTTGGCGATCTCGCCGCCGTGCGCCCAAAGGAAGGGCAGCATCGCGAAGGTGTACTTGCCGCCGACGGAGATGCCGTACAGCTCGGGCTTCCTGGCGCGGATCGTCTTCGCGGTCTCGGTCAGCTCCGCCAGCGTGGCCGGTGGCTTGAGGCCGAGTTCGGCGAAGAGGTCCGTGCGGTAGTACAACGCGCGGATGCCGGTGAACCACGGAAGCCCGTAGGTCTTGCCGCCGGACTTCGCCGTCTCCAGTACCGCGGGCAGGACGTCGGCGCCTTCCTTCCACGACGAGAGATCGCCGGTCAGGTCGGCCAGCGCGCCGGTCGCGGCGTAGCTGGACACGTCGGTATTGCCGAATTCGGCGACGTCCGGCGCGCTCGCCGGATCGTTGAAGGCGCCGGAGAACTTGTCCGCGCGCCCTTCCACCGGAATCCACTGGACGTCGACCTCGACGCCCGAGTGCGCCGCCTTGAACTCGGCGATCGCCTCCTTGACCACCGCCTCCTTGGGCGCGCGGTTGGCCTCGTCGAACAGCCAGACCCGGACCGTGCCGGACTTTTCGTCACCGCCGCCCGCGGCCGGGGTGTTCTGCGCCGGTGCGCAGCCCGCGACGAGGCCGACGGCCGCGAGCCCCGCGATGAGTACGCGAGTTCTCATGGGATTTTCTCCTTAAGCGAAAAAGACGGAATTGACCTGGGGGAGCGCCAGCTTCCCGGCGACGGCCCCGGGGAGACCGGTGCCGGGATCGCGCGGCAGCCAGCTGAGCGTGCCGGACTTGTCGCTCGAGACGTAGAACCAGCGCTCGGTCGGGTCGAGGGTGAAGTGACGCGGGTATACGCCGCCGACGGGCGCGTTGTTCAGCAGCTTCAAGGACTTCCCGCCCTCGCTGACGCCGAAGGACGCGATCGTGTCGGAACCACGCACCGAGGCGTAGACGAACCTCCCGTCCTTGGCCGTGGCGATCTCGCCCGGGTACTGCCCGCCGGGGGTGCCCGCGGGAACGGCCGCGACGACCTGTCCGGCGGTGAGTTTCCCGGCGGTCGGGTTCCACGCCGCGACGGTCACCTCGGCACGCAGCTCACCGAGGATGTACGCGTACTTGCCGTTCGGGTGGAACGCCAGATGCCGGGGCCCGGCTCCCGCCGGGAGCTTCAGCTGCTGGTTCGGCTTGAGCTTCCCGGTCGCGGTGTCGAGTTTGTAGACATAGACCGAATCCGCGCCGAGATCGACCGCGAGCACCCACTTGCCGGTCGGATCGTTGACGACCTGGTGCGCGTGTGCCTGGCGCTCGGCACCCTTGTGCTGGGCCACATCGACGACGTCACCGAGTTTCCCGCCCGAGAGGATCGGGAGGACGACGACGCTGCCGCTGCTGTAGTTCGCGGCCAGCACGTACTTCTGGCTCGAGTGGACGCTCAGATGTGTCGGGTGCTGACCCTTGGCCGATTTCTTGTTGAGCAGTTTGGGTTTCGTCGGATCGGCCAGGCTGAACGAAGAGATCTGGCCGTTCTCGTCCTCGTTGGTCACATAGAGCGTCTTGCGGTCGGCGCTGATGTCGAACCAGGAAGCGTTGCTGACTCCCGGAATCGTCCGGTCGACGACGAGCGCGTTGGTCGCGGCGTCCCGGTGAGCGACATCGAGTCCGTGCCCGGAACTGGTGTAGCTGCTGAGGTAGATGGCCCCGGTTCCCTTCGGTCCGCAGGATTGTTCGGAGGCGTTCGCGAGGTGGGAGCCGAGAACGGTCGTGAGTCCAGCCGCTCCGACGGCGCCGAGGAAGGTGCGTCGATCGAGTCCGGTCATCGTGATCTCTCCCAGTCGTCAGGTGGTTTAAACCACTGCCATGAGCAATGCTGCCACGCCGAAACCGGAAACGGAAAGGACGGTTTCCAGGACGGTCCAGGTTTTCAGGGTCTGCGGCACGGTCATGTTGAAGTACCGCGAGATGATCCAGAAACCGCCGTCGTTCACGTGCGAGGCGATGATCGACCCGGCCGAGATCGCCACGACCAGCAGGGCGAGCTGCATCTGCGAATAACCCAGCGTCGCCACCGTCGGGGCGACGATGCCGCTCGTGGTCACGATCGCGACGGTCGCCGAACCCTGTGCGATCCGCATCCCGCAACTGATCACGTACGCGGCCAGGATGACCGGGAGACCGGCGTTGTCCAGTGAACCCGCGACGGCCTTGCCGATCCCCGTGGCGGACAGCACGGCGCCGAAGAACGCGCCCGCGCCGACCACCAGCAGGATCATCGCGACCGGGCGGAGCGACTTCGCCGAAAGCTCGCTCAAATCCTTGCCGGTCAAGCCGCGGCGCAGGCCGAGCAGCCAGGACGCGAGCAGCACCGAGATCGTCAGCGCGACCGCCGGGGTGCCGATGAACGCGGCGACACCGGCGGACGCGGAGTTCTTGGGAAGCCAGATGCTGCCGAAGGTCCCGGCGAGGATCAGCACCAGCGGGACCGCGATGATCGACACCACCAGCCCGAGCGACGGCGGGTTCTCTTCCTTGTCGCCTTCTTCCTCCGCGACCAGGAACTCCGCGGGAACCGGCACGTCGACCCGTTTGCCGATCCACGTCGAGTACGCGACGCCGCCGACGAGGAACGCCGGGATACCGCAGACCAGGCCCATCAGGATGATCCAGCCGAGCTCCACGTGCAGCAGGCCCGCCGCGGCGACCGGGCCGGGGTGCGGCGGGAGGAACGCGTGGGTGATGGAAAGACCGGCGAGCAGCGGCAACGCGTACAGCACCAGCGAACGGCCGCCCTGTTTGGCGGCGACGTAGACCAGCGGTGCCAGCACGAAGATGCCGATGTCGAAGAAGACCGGGATACCGAAGACGAAACCCGCGAGACCCATCGCCAACGGGGCCCGCTTCTCACCGATGGCACGCAGCAGTGCGCCGGTGAGCACCCTGGCCCCGCCGGAACGCTCCAAAATGGACCCCAGGATGGTGCCGAGCCCGATGATGGCGGCGATATGGCCGAGGATCCCGCCGAAACCCTTCTCCAGAAGGGAATCGGACGCCTTCTGCGCGGAGCCGACGATCTGGCCGACCGGCAGGCCCGCGGCCAGCGCGGTCAGCAGGCCGACCACGATCAAGGCGATGAAGGGTTCCAGCTTGACCTTGATGATGAGGAACAACAAGACCGCGATCGAGACGGCGGCGAGGGTCAGGAGACCTCCCGTCGAATGTTGGAGCCAGTCGATCATCGGGCACTCCCGGGATTCCGTGTTTGTCGGTGAACCCGCGACCGCGATCGACGTCGGCGGGACGCGGTCTGGTCGTCCACGTCACGGTGAGCGGACAAGACGTCCTGCCACCGCGATAGCGGGGCCTTCGGCCGGGCGGGTTCACGCGATTGGTCGCTTTGTCGGTACATCTTCAGCTCCGCCATCAGGCTCTGAGTGAATGACCGGCGAGGGCGCCGGTCGGTTGACCATCGTCGATGGCGGCGACACCGTTGACGAAGACATAGGGGATACCGGCGGCCCGCTGCCGCGGTTCGTCGAACGTGGCGGTGTCGGCGACGGTTTCCGGGTCGAACAGCACGAGGTCCGCCGCGTATCCGGCGCGGACGAGACCCCGGTCGGTCAGCCGCAGGCGATCCGCCGCGCGGCCGGTCAGGTGGGCGACGCATTCGGCGAGGTCGAGGACGCCGAGCTCGCGGACGTAACGCGCGAGGTAACGCGGGAACGTGCCCCAGGCGCGGGGATGCGGCCGCGCGCCGACGAGCAGCCCGTCGCTGCCGCCGGTGTGCGTGCGGTGGCGCATGATCGCCTGGACGTTCTCCTCGTGCCCGACGTGCATCAAGCAGGACGTACCGAGCTTTTCCGAGATCAGGACGTCGAAGTACAGCTCCGCGGCCGGCTTCCCGGCGCGCTGTGCCGAAGCGGCGACGGAATGCCCGACAAGGTGCGAGTTCTCGTCCCGGCGGACGCCGTTGATCTCGATGGCCTCCCAGTCGATCGGCACCCCGTGCGCGCCGTCGGAGCCGGTCTCCTCGATCTCGGCGCGGATCCGCTCGCGAGTGTCCACATCGGACAATCGGACCAGTGTGGCGTCGAGGCCGCCTTCGGTGGACCAGCTCGGCAGCAACGCCGAAAGGTAGGTGGCGCCGGGAAGATAGGGGTAGGTGTCCAACGTGATGTCGCAGCCGTCGTCGAGCGCCCGGTCGAGCAGCTCCAGCAGATCCGGCGCCTTGCCCTTGTTCACCGAGAAGTTCATCGTGGCGTGCGCGAGGTGCAACGGACAGCCCGAACGGCGGGAGACGTCGACCATCTCGCCGAAAGCTTCGAGTGCGCCCTTGCCATAGCTACGGTGGTGCGGACTGTAGAAGCCGCCGTTCTCCCCGACGACCCGGCACAGCTCGACGAGTTCCTCGGTGGTCGCGTACATGCCCGGCGTGTAGGTGAGCCCGGAAGACATGCCCATCGCGCCCTCGGCCAGCCCGGTCGCGATGAGTTCCTTCATCGCGTTCATCTCGGCTTCGGTCGCGGGCCGGTCGTCCCAGCCGACGGTGAGCATGCGGACGGTGCCCTGCGGCACCAGGTAGGCCGCGTTGACCGCGACCCCGGCGTCGAGCCGGTCGAGGTACTCGCCGACCGAGCGCCAGTTCCAGTCGAATCCGGCCGGATCGTCGTTCCACCCCGCGAGCTGCTGGCGCAGCGCCGCGAGGACGTCGTCGTTCACGGGCGCGTAGGAGAGCCCGTCCTGCCCGAGCACCTCGGTCGTGACGCCCTGGGAAAGCTTCGCGAGATGATCCGGATTGGCGAGCAGCTGGAGATCGGAATGCGAATGCATGTCGATGAACCCGGGCGCGAGCACGAGCCCTCCGGCGTCGATGGTGCGGCGGCCCGCGAGCGAGCCCGGTTCGGCGACACTGGCGATCCGGCCGCCGGTGATGCCCACGTCGTGCCTGGTGAGCGGATCCCCGGTGCCGTCGGCGACCAGTGCGGAGCGGACAACGATGTCCATGGCGATTCTTCCTCTGCGGGGAGTGGAGGACGGATCAGAAATGGGTGCGGACGAAATCGAGCACGGTCTCGCCGTCGGGGCCGACGACCGGGATGAGCGGCCATTTGTCGAAGACGGTGCACGGATGCGACAGGCCGAGGGCGATCCAGTCGCCGACCTCGACCGGCGACGACGCGGGCAGCGTCAGAAAGGCGTGCTGGTCGTTCATCTTCTGGATGGAGTGACCTTCGAGTGCGGACGCCTGCCCGTCGCCCTTGCGGATCAGGCGCGGCTCGGGCATGCCTTCGTCGAAGGAGGCGTCCCGTTTGCCGATGGTGAGCAGCGCGAGTTCGTCCGTCGGCTTCGACGTGACCTGTGCCCAGGCGCGCAGCGCGGAACGGAAGGAGGCGACCCCTTCGATACGCGGCTGCTCGCCCAGCGGCGAGATCACGCGGTAAAAGCCGTCGTCGTGGGTCACGTAGGCGCCGCTGCGCAGGATCGGCAGGACGTCCAGGTCGCCCCAGTCCTTGGTGAGCTCGTCGGCGACGCGGTCGAAGTACGCGCTGCCGCCGCCGGTGACGATGATCTGACCGGCGTCGTCGAGCAGGCCCTTCGCGGCGAAGGCGAAGACGAGTTCACGCAGACCGTCCACATAGGAACTGATCAGCTGGAGTGACTTTTCGTCGGTGTGGTGGGAAAGCGCGCCTTCGTACCCGCCGGATCCCCGCAGCCGCAGGGCCGGGCTCGCGTGCGCGGCTTCGGCGACGGCGAGCGCGGTCTCGGTGTCGCGGACACCGGTGCGGCCGCCCTCGGCGCCGAGTTCGACGAGGACATCCACCTTGCGGCGAGCTCCTCGCAGGGCTTCGGTCATCAGCTCGACGCCGCGCACCGAGTCTACCCAGCAGACGAACTCGAAGTCGTCGTCGGCGTCCAGTTCCGCGGCGAGCCACTTCAGGCCAGAGGGGTCGAGCAGCTGGTTCGCCAGCAGGATCCGGGAAACGCCGAACGCCCGGTAGATCCGCAGGTGGCCGGCGTTCGCGCAGGTGATGCCCCACGATCCGTGCTGGAGCTGCCGCTCGAACAGCTGCGGTGCCATCGTCGTCTTGCCATGCGGGGCCAGCGCGACCCCGCGTCCGGCGCACCAGTCCGCCATCGTGCGGAGGTTGTGCTCGACGGCTTCTTCGTCGAGCACCACGAACGGGCCGAGAAAGCCGTCTTCGAACAGCTTCGCGCCGCGGGCGGCGGCCTCGCCGATCGTGAGACCGGACAGCGAAGGCGCGACCGAGCGGAAGCGCCAGTCGACGCGCTCCTCCCGGACGGCCGCGACCGCGGCGGAATCGATGGTGCCGGCTTCGAACATGAGGTTCACCTCGGTTGCGTATGTTGCAACGGACGTTGCGCATATTGCGTGGGATAGGTGTAGCATCCGGTCCGCTAGAGGTCAACGGGGTGACGACTGTGCCGATAGGGAGACGCGGAAGTGACAGGTGAGCCTTGGCCGCCCGGGAATCTTTTGATCTTTTGGGGTCGCGCCCTGGCGGCGGGATGGCGGTCGGCGCGATGAAGAGCACTGACGTGGTGTGCATCGGGGAGTCGATGGCCTTGTTCGTACCGGCCGAATCCGGGCCGCCCGACGAGGTACGCAAGTGGGTGCGGACCATCGGCGGGGCCGAATCGAACGTCGCCTGCCATCTCCCGGCGCTGGGTTTCGCCAGCGCGTGGGTGAGCGCGGTCGGCGACGATCCGTTCGGCCGCGCGCTCGTGCGCGAGATCGGTGCGGCGGGGGTGGACGTCAGCGCGGTCATGATCGACCCGACGCGCCCGACCGGGCTCTACATCAAGGAAAGCGGAGCGGACGGCAGCCCCGTGCGCTACTACCGCAAAGGCTCGGCCGCGTCCGGGATGGACGCCGGCCTGCTGGGGAAACTCGATCTCGACCAGGTGCGCGTGATCCACCTGTCCGGGATCACGCCCGCCTTGTCGGACGGTTGCCTCGACCTGGTGCGGGCCCTGATGGAGCGACCGCGTGGCGACACGCTGGTGTCGTTCGACGTGAACTTCCGGCCCGCGCTGTGGACCGGGCGCGACCCGTCGGTGCTGGCCGGGCTGGCCGCTCGCGCCGACATCGTGCTGGCGGGCGAGGACGAGGCCGAGAGAGTGTGGGGGACCGGCGACCCGGAACGCCTGCGCGTCGCACTGCCCGGGCCGAAGACGCTGGTCGTCAAGCACGGGGCACGCGGGGTGACGCTCATCGACGGCGACGAGACGCCGCTGTTCTCGCCCGCGCTCCAGGTCGACGTCGTGGAACCGGTCGGCGCCGGTGACGCGTTCGCCGCCGGCTTCCTCGCCGCCACCCTGCGCGGCGACGATCCGGCGACCCGGCTGCGGCGCGGTCACCTGCAGGCCGCGGCCACCTTGCTGACCCACGACGACGTGGGTCAGCCGCTGCCCGCCTCCGTCGTCGAGACGCTCCTCAGGGCGGATGAGGCGGCATGGGCGGCGGCGAAGCTGACGGACAAGGGATTGGTGGGCGGATGAGCCAGAGCCTGGACAGGGCGCTCACGTTGCTGAGCGGGCTCGCCCGCGAGCCGAAGACGCTGGACCAGCTCGCCGAGGAGATCGGCGTGCACAAGTCGACCGTGCTGCGGTTGCTGCGCACCCTGGAGACGCACCACTTCGTGCGCCGGGAAGGGCAGCGGTACTACCGGCTCGGCAGCGCGCTGTTCGATCTCGCTCAACAGGCGCTGGAAGACCGCGACGTCCGCCGCACCGCGCAATCCGCGCTCGCCGGGCTCAACGCCCGCACCGGGCACACCGTGCACCTCGCGTCCTATGAGGACGGAGAGGTCGTCTACATCGACAAGTTCGAGGGCAGGCATTCGGTGCGGATGTACTCCCGCATCGGGAAACGCGCCCCGCTGCACTGCACCGCCGTCGGCAAGGTCCTCGTGGCGGCGATGACGCCGGAAAAGCGGGCGGACGTGGTCTCGCGGATCGACTTCTTCGTCCGCACCCCGAACACGATCACCACGCCCGAGGCCTACGAGAAGGAACTCGCGCTCGTCGCCGACCGCGGCTACGCGGTGGACAACGCCGAGCACGAGGATTTCATCCACTGCGTCGCCGCGCCCGTCCGCGGCCCGGGCGGCGTGGTACTCGCCGCCGCGTCGGTGTCGGTGCCGAAGGTGCTGCTCGACTACGACGGCCTGATGGCGCTCGTCCCGGAGCTGATCGCCGCCGCCGAAGAAGCTTCCGTCCACAGTGGATGGACGGGGAACCGAAAGGGGAAGTTGGAATGAGCAAGACCGCGATCAGCACGGAGAACGCGCCGAAGCCGGTGGCCGCGTTCTCGCAGGCGGTCCGCAAGGGCAACATCCTGCAGGTGGCCGGCCAGGTCGCCTTCGACCCGGCCACCGGCGCCATCGTCGGCGAGACCGTCGGTGAGCAGACCGAGCAGACCTTCAAGAACATCGAGGCGGTGCTCGAGGCCGCCGGTTCGAGCCTTGCCGACGCGATGATGGTGCGCGTGTACCTGACCGACGTCGACCACTTCGGCGCGTTCAACGAGGTCTACAACAAGCTGATCGGCGAGGCGCCGCACCCCGCCCGCACCACCGTGTACGTCGGCCTGCCCGCCGGGCTGCTGGTGGAGATCGACGTCCTGGCCGTGGTGGACTGATCCCGCGGCTGGTCGTGGGGGGGGGGGGGGGGGGTGGGCCCCCAGCCCCCCCCCCCCCCCCCATCGCGTGAGGACCTTCGCGGATGCGCACCAGGAATGACTCGCCTGCGGCGCGATGT
>NZ_JBVJCE010000005.1:356253-387196 GCF_055588925.1 Amycolatopsis sp. NPDC041971
CGGGTCTCCGTGTATAGGGAGTTATCGGGGGGTGGGGGGGTGTTGTGGGTGGAGGGTTTTGTTTGTCTTGGGGGGGTGGGGGGGGGGGGGTTTTTTTTTCTTTCCCCCCCCCCCCCCCCCCCCCCACGACAGTGCTGACGATCGATCCTCAGAGCACGCTCGTGTACCCGTTCAGCGCGGGCTGCCCGCCCAGGTGCGCGAAAAGCACGTTCGAGTCCCGCGCGATCTCACCGCGGGAAACGAGGTCGATCAACCCCGCCATGGACTTGCCCTCGTAGACCGGATCGGTGAGCACACCCTCCAGTCGCGCCAGCGTCCGGATCGCGTCGAGGGTGGACTCGTCCGGGATGCCGTAGATCCCGGCGTGGTAGCGCTCGTCCAGTTCGACCTCGCCGATCTCGCCGGCACCGATCAGCTCCGCCGTCGCGCGGGCGATGCGGGTGATCTGATCGCGTGTTTCGGCCGGTTTCGCCGACCCGTCGATGCCGAGGATCCGTCGCGGCTTTCCGGAAAGCGCGGCCCCGGCGACCATCCCGGCCTGCGTGCTGCCGGTGACCGAGCAGACGATCACCGTGTCGAAGAACACGCCGAGTTCCGCCTCCTGCGCTTCGAGCTCGATGATCCAGTTCGCGAAACCGAGCCCGCCGAGGCGATGGTCCGAACCGCCGGCGGGGATCGCGTACGGCTTCCCGCCGCCGTCTTCGATCTCCTTGACCGCGTTTTCCCAGCTTTCCTTGAAGCCGACGCCGAATCCGGCCTCGACCATCCGGATGTCCGCGCCGAGGACGCGCGAGAGCTGGATGTTGCCGACCTTGTCATACAGCGGGTCGTTCCAGTCGACCCAGCTCTCCTGCGCCAGCACGGCCTTGAGCCCGGCCCGCGCGGCGGCCGCGGCGACCTGGCGGGTGTGGTTCGACTGGACACCGCCGATCGAGATCAGCGTGTCCGCGCCCGAGGCGAGCGCGTCGGCGACCAGGTACTCGAGTTTCCGGGTCTTGTTGCCGCCGAACGCGATCCCGGAGTTGACGTCCTCCCGTTTCGCCCAGACCTTCGCGCCGCCGAGGTGGGCGGTCAGCCGCTCGAGCGGGTGGACGGGGGAGGGACCGAACAGCAGCGGGTAGCGCGGGAAATCGGCGAAGGTCATGGTGTCTCCAGGAGTGCTTCGAGATCGGACCAGATCGTGGCGGTGATCGCGCAGGCCGTGTCGACGTCGCCCGCCTCGATGGCGTCGGCCAGCTCGGCGTGGCGCTGGACCGACCGGTGCCCGGGCAGGGAGCCGAAGCGGGCGTATTCGAGACGCCGCAGCAGCGGCGTGTAGCGGGCCAGCGTCGCGGCGATCGCCCGGTTGCGCGCGGCGGCGACCGGGACGTCGTGGAGTTCGTCGTCGGCGGCGATCGCGGCCGCGATGTCCCCGGCGGCGATCGCGTCGGCGAACCGGTCGTTGGCCGCGCGCATCACGGCGACCTCCGCCTGCCCCATCCGCGGGGCACCGGCCCGGACCGCGAACTCGTGCAGCGCTCGGACCAGCTCCAGTGCGTCGCGGACGTCATCGGGAACGAACCCCGCCACGCGCGTGTAGCTCTGTGGCTTCGACTCGACGAGGCCGTCCTCGATCAGCCGCAGCAGGGCCTGGCGCACCGGCGCCCGGGAAAGCCCCAGCTGATCGGCGAGGTCGCCGTCGCGCAGGTTCGTGCCCGGCGGCAGCGTCCCGTCGATGATCGCCCGGCGGATGTTCCCGTAGGCCTCGTCCCGGAGGAGGGACCTTGGTACCTTCGCTAATCCACTCACATCTGAAATGTTAGCTGTCGGACGCTGCTCCGGGAAGTGGTCAATGCCAGGAACGGTCCGTTCCTTGCGAAATTTGCAAGGAACGGACCGTTCCTAGCACGCCGGAGAGAGTCGGGAGCGCTAGTAGACCGGGCCGGTGTACTTCTCGCCCGGTCCCTGACCGGGCGCGTCGGGCACGGCCGAAGCCTCGCGGAACGCCTTCTGCAGGGACTGGAGGCCGTCACGCAACGGGCCCGCGTGCAGGCCGAGGTACTCCGCCGAAGCGGTGACCAGCCCGGCGAGGGCGGTGATCAGGCGACGAGCCTCGTCGAGGTCGCGGTGCGGCGAGCCGGCGGGATCCTCGTCGGCGAGGCCGAGTCGTTCGGCGCCCGCGGAAAGCAGCATGACGGCCGCCCTGCTGATCACCTCGACGCTCGGGATGTCCTCCAGGTCGCGGACGTCCGGGGAATACGGGGGCGGCTGAACGGGTTCATCTGGCACATCTGGTAGCCTTCCACGAGCGACCAGCCTCCGAGTGATCGGGGGCGGCAAGTGGAGCCCCGCTCCCACCCGTGTCACCGCCGCAAGACCAGGTGTCCGGGTCCGGTCTCGCCAAGACGATTTCGGGCGTCGAGGCGGTGTGTTCGGTTCTGGAGATCGAACACGATCGGAAGAGTGGGCCTCGCGTACCTCACGGTACCGGGGCCTTCGGTATGTGGGCACCAGGTCGAAACGGTAGAAGAATTTACCTCGAACCAGGGAGGCCCCATCAGTTCCGAGACACGCATCAACGACCGAATCCGGGTGCCGGAGGTCCGCCTCGTCGGACCGGCCGGTGAACAGGTCGGCATCGTCCGGATCGAAGATGCGCTGCGGTTGGCACAGGAGAACGATCTCGATCTCGTCGAGGTCGCCCCGCAGGCCCGCCCGCCCGTATGCAAGCTCATGGACTTCGGCAAGTTCAAGTACGAGAGCGCGCAGAAGGCCCGCGAGTCCCGCCGCAACCAGCAGCTCACCGTCATCAAAGAGCAGAAGCTGCGGCCGAAGATCGACCAGCACGACTACGAGACCAAAAAGGGTCACGTGTCGCGCTTCCTGGCCGCCGGCAACAAGGTCAAGGTCACGATCATGTTCCGCGGTCGCGAGCAGTCCCGGCCGGAACTCGGTTTCCGGCTGCTGCAGAAGCTCGCCGACGAGGTGACGGAACTCGGTTTCGTCGAGTCGTCGCCGAAGCAGGACGGTCGCAACATGATCATGGTGTTGGCCCCGCACAAGAACGTGAAGCCGACCAAGGGCCCGAAGGCCGCCAAGGACGAGGCGCCCGAGCCGTCCGCCGACGCGTAGCCGACCAGCCCATGTCAGCGGCACACCGGAGAACACCGGTGTGCCGCCGCACGAAAGAGGACAACGTAATGCCGAAGATGAAGACGCACAGCGGGACGTCGAAGCGAGTTCGCGTCACGGGTTCGGGCAAGCTGCGCCGCCAGAAGGCAGGCCGCCGCCACCTGATGGAGAAGAAGTCCAACAGGCTCACCCGTCGCCTCGAAGGCACGACCGAGATCGCCAAGAACGACGTCGGCCGCGTCAAGCGCCTTCTCGGCCGCTGACACCCCGCACTTTGTAAACGCCGGGCGCGCCAGCGCGCCCCCAGATCGACAGGATGGACCCAGTGGCACGCGTCAAGAGGGCTGTCAACGCCCAGAAGAAGCGTCGCGCGACTCTCGAGCTCGCCAGCGGCTACCGCGGCCAGCGTTCGCGGCTGTACCGCAAGGCGAAGGAGCAGACGCTTCACTCGCTGAACTACGCCTACCGGGACCGCCGTGCCCGCAAGGGTGACTTCCGTCGGCTGTGGATCACCCGCATCAACGCGGCCGCCCGCGCCAACGGTGTCACCTACAACCGCCTCATCCAGGGCCTCAAGGCCGCGGGTGTCGAGGTGGACCGCAAGATCCTCGCGGAACTCGCGGTCAACGACGCCGCCGCCTTCACCGCGCTGGCCGAGCTGGCCAAGGCGAACGTGAACACCGAAGAGAAGAAGTCGGCCTGACCGGCCACAGCGCTCTTCCGCGACCCGGGGCGGCTCCGTTCACCGAACGGACGCCCCGGGTTGTTTCTGCGCGCAAGCTCACCCGCCGGGCCGAGCGTGAGAAGACCGGCCGGTTCCTCGCCGAGGGCGCGAACGCGGTCGAAGCCGCGCTCGAACACGGCGGCACGGTGTACGAGCTGTTCGTGACCGAACGCGCCGTCGCGCAGCACGAGCGTCTGCTCGCCGCCGCGTGTGAGGCGGGCGTCCCCGTCTCGCCGATTACCGATCGCGCGGCCGACGGGTTGTCCGAGACCGTGACGCCGCAAGGCATCGTCGCGGTCTGCGCGCTCGTCGACCGTCCACAAGAGACCGTCCTGAAGCCGGGCGCGAAGCTCGTCGTCGTCCTTGTCGACGTCGCCGACCCAGGCAACGCGGGCACCGTGATCCGGGTCGCGGACGCCGCCGGTGCCGACGCGGTCGTTCTCGCGGGGGACAGCGTCGACCCGCACAACGGCAAATGCGTCCGCGCCGCCGCCGGCAGCCTGTTCCACCCCGCCATCACCCGGATCCGGGACGTCGACGCGGCCTTGAAGGCCTGCTCCGCCGCCGGACTCCGCACCTTCGGCGCGCACGGTTACGCCGACACCGAGCTCGATCAGGTGACCTTCGACGAGCCCACCGCGTGGGTCTTCGGCAACGAGGCGCACGGACTGCCGCAGGGCGTACTGGAGACGGTCGATCTCGCCGTCAAGATCCCGATGTACGGCCGGGCGGAGAGCCTGAACCTCGCGACCGCCGCCGCGATCTGCGTGTATACGAATGCGATGGCCTCCCGGGCCGCGACCACGTAGAGTCGCGGGCATCACGCCGTTCGCCCCACTACGCCAAGGGAGCTCTCATGGAACGCATTGTTCGTTCCAGCACCTTGTTTACGGCGTAGAACGCGGTTTTCGCACTTCCGAGTGACGGTGTGCCCAGCCCGAGGGTGATCGGGGGCCGCCGTTCGCTGTCCCATAGAATTCAGCAGCTGCTAAACCCATGTGTGCGCTCGCGTGCACCGGACCAGTCCCAGCGGACGCCGAGGAGTTATGTCCGAAGCCAACGACAAGCAGGACCCCCAGGCGGGAACGCTCGCGCCGGAAACGTTGACGGCCGCCGTCAAACAGGCCGAGACCGATTTCGCGGCCGCGGCGGATCTCGACGCGCTGGCCGCGGTCAAACCCGCTCACCTCGGGGACCAGTCTCCGCTGCTGCTCGCCCGTCGCGAGATCGGTGCCCTGCCGAAGCAGGAGAAGGCCGAGGCAGGGAAGCGGGTCAACGAAGCGCGCCAAGCCATCCAAGCCGCGTTCGACGCCCGCCGCGCCGTGCTCCAGGCCGAACGTGACGAAAAAGTGCTTCGTGAGGAGACCGTCGACGTCACGCTCCCGTGGGACCGCGTGCCTCGTGGCGCCCGGCACCCGATCGCGACTCTGTCGGATCGGATCGCCGACGCGTTCATCGCGATGGGTTACGAGATCGCCGACGGCCCGGAACTCGAGGCCGAGTGGTTCAACTTCGACGCACTGAACTTCGGCAAGGACCACCCCGCGCGCCAGCTGCAGGACACGTTCTACCTCGGCGAGGAGGACTCCGGCCTGGTGCTGCGGACGCACACCTCGCCGGTGCAGGCCCGCACGCTGCTGCACCGTGACCTGCCCGTGTACGTCGTCTGCCCCGGCCGCACCTACCGGACCGACGAGCTCGACGCCACGCACACCCCGGTGTTCTCGCAGGTCGAAGGCCTCGCGGTGGACAAGGGCCTGACGATGGCGCATCTCAAGGGCACCCTCGACGCCTTCGCCCGCGCGATGTTCGGCGAAAGCTCGAAGACCCGCCTGCGCCCGCACTTCTTCCCGTTCACCGAGCCGTCGGCCGAGGTCGACGTCTGGTTCGAGGAGAAGAAGGGCGGCGCCGGCTGGGTCGAATGGGGCGGCTGCGGCATGGTCAACCCCAACGTCCTGCGTGCCTGCGGCGTCGACCCCGAGGTCTACTCGGGCTTCGCCTTCGGCATGGGTATCGAGCGCACCCTGCAGTTCCGCAACGGAATCCCGGACATGCGCGACATGGTGGAGGGCGACATCAGGTTCACCCTGCCCTTCGGAACGGAGGCCTGAGTGAAGGTCCCAGCCAGCTGGCTGACCGAACACCTCGATGTCGACGAGGAGGTCACGGCCCAGGATCTGGCCGACGCCTTCGTGCGGATCGGCATCGAGGTCGACGACGTCCGGAAGCTCGAACCGGTCACCGGCCCGCTCGTGGTCGGCCGTGTCGCCGAGATCGAGGAGCTCACCGAGTTCAAGAAGCCGGTGCGCTTCTGCCGCGTCGACGTCGGCGAGCCCGAGAACGACGCCAAGCCTGACGAGAACGTCGACGCCGACGAGGACGACGACGAAAGTCCCTTCGAGGACAACGGCCCCACGGGGATCAGGACCCGCGGGATCATCTGCGGTGCCACGAACTTCGCCGAGGGCGACCTGGTCGTCGTCGCGCTGCCCGGCACGGTGCTGCCCGGTGGTTTCGAGATCGGTTCGCGCAAGACCTACGGCCGGCTCAGCGACGGCATGATCTGCTCGGCGAGCGAACTCGGCATCGGAGACGACCACTCCGGCATCCTGGTACTGCCGCCGAGCACGGCCAGCCCCGGCGAGGACGCGAACAAGCTGCTCGGCCTCGAAGACACCGTCCTCGAGGTGACGCCGACCCCGGACCGCGGGTACACCCTGTCGGTCCGCGGCCTGGCCCGCGAGCTGTCCAACGCGCTCGACGTCCCGTTCGGCGACCCGGCGTCCATCGAGGTCCCCGAGGCCGAGAGCGACGTCTGGCCGGTGCGCCTCGAAGACACCGAGGGCTGCAAGCGGTTCGTGCTGCGCCGCGTCAAGAACCTCGACGCGACCGCGCCGACGCCGTGGTGGATACGCCGTCGACTGATGCTCTCGGGTATCCGCTCGATCTCCCTCGCGGTCGACGTGACCAATTACGTGATGCTCGAACTCGGGCATCCGCTGCACGCGTACGCGACCGGTTCGCTCAAGGGCGACCTGGTGGTGCGCAAGGCGAAGCCGGGCGAGAAACTGACCACTTTGGACGATGTCGAGCGTCCGCTCGACGCGGACGACGTGGTGATCGCCGACGACAGCGGGGTCATCTCGCTGGCGGGCACGATGGGCGGCGCGTCGACGGAGATCACGCCGGAGAGCACCGACGTGCTGCTCGAAGCGGCGCATTGGGATCCCTCGTCGATCAGCCGGACGGCCCGCCGTCACAAGCTGTTCTCCGAGGCGGCCAAGCGGTTCGAGCGCTACACCGACCCGCAGCTGTGCGCGGCGGCCGTCGAACTCGCGGCGCGCCTGCTCCGCCAGTACGGCGAGGGCTCGATCCTGCCCGGCCGCACCGACGAGGGCGGCGTCGAGCCGAAGCCGCCGGTGACCATGCCGATCAGCCTGCCCGACCAGGTGGCCGGGGTGCGCTACCAACGCGGTGTCACGGTCAAACGGCTCTCGCAGATCGGGTGCAAGGTCAACGTGGGCACCGCCGAGGACGGCACCGCGCTGGTGACCGCGGTCCCGCCGAGCTGGCGCGGCGACCTGGTGCAGCCTGCCGACCTGGTCGAGGAGGTCCTCCGGCTGGAGGGCTACGACAGCATCCCGTCGGTGCTGCCCGCGGCCCCGGCAGGCCGGGGCCTGACGGACGCGCAGCGCCGTCGCCGTTCGGTCGCTCGCGCGCTGGCGGAGAACGGTTACGTCGAGGTGCTGCCCTTCCCGTTCATCTCGGACTCGGTCTGGGACGCGTTCGGGCTGCCCGAAGACGACGTTCGCCGCAGTACCGTGAAGGTCCGCAATCCGCTGGAGGCGGACAAGGACCGGATGGCGAGCAGCCTGCTGCCGGGGTTGCTGGAAATCCTGCAGCGCAACCTTTCCCGTGGCTTGAAGGATGTCTCGCTGTTCCACATCGGACAGGTCGTGCTGCCCGGGCCGAACCCGATCCCGATGCCTTCGCTCGGGGTGGACCGGCGGCCGACCGACGAGGAGCTCGCGGTGCTGGAGGCGGCGGTCCCGCCGCAGCCGCTGCACGTCGCCGTCGTGCTCGCGGGCCAGCGCGGCCGCGCGGGCTGGTGGGGTGCGGGCGAGCAGGCGAACTGGGCCGACGCGGTACAGGCCGCACGGCTGGTGGCGCAGGCCGCCGGTGTCGAGCTGACCACGGCCGCGGCGGACCAGCCGCCGTGGCATCCCGGCCGGTGCGCGCAGCTGCGGGTGGGGCAGTGGCCCGTCGGCTACGCCGGTGAGCTGCACCCGAAGGTCGTCGAGGCGCTCGGGTTGCCGCCGCGCTCCGTCGCGATGGAACTCGACCTGGACGCGATCCCGATCCCGGACGGCCGTCCGGCTCCGCGGATCTCGGCGTACCCGCCGGTACTGCTCGACGTCGCCCTCGTCGCCGAGTCGGGCGTGCCGTCGGCCGACCTGGCCGAGGCGCTGCGCGAAGGCGCGGGCGAACTGCTCGAGGACATCACGCTGTTCGACTCGTACCAGGGTGAGCAGCTGGGCGAGGGCAAGCGTTCGGTGGCGTACAAGCTGAGGTTCCGTGCCGCGGACCGCACGCTGACCGTCGACGAGGCCACTAAGGCCCGCGACGCCGCCGTCGCGGTCGCCGGTGAACGCTTCGGCGCGAGCCTGCGGGCCTGACTCGAAAGCCCCGTGAAGGCCCCTTTCTCTCGGTTGAGCCCAGGGAAGAGGGCCTTCACGTGCTTCAGGTGTGGCAAAGTGGGGACTTGTGTCACGTCCAGACGGTCGGTCCAGTATCCAAGACATCGCCCGTGCCCGGCTGAGCGACGGTTTCGTCGGCAGGGTCGGGGAACGCGAGGACTTCCGGGGCAATCTGGGGCTGCCAGGGAGCGACCGGCGCCGCCGGTACCTGTACTCGGTGCACGGTCTCGCCGGGGTCGGCAAGTCCTTCCTCCTCGAACAGCTTCGCGGTATCGCCGAGGAAACCCGCGCCGCCGTGGGGTTCGCGGACGACCGGCAACAGGATCTGCCCGCGACACTGGTCAAACTGGCGAAGGACCTCGCTCGCGCCGGGCACGAGATGCGCCGATTCGAGAAACGCTACGAGTCCTACCTCAAGGCGAGGGAGCGGCTCCACAACGATCCGCAGGCTCCGGCGGCGGGCCGCGAGCTCGTGACGAGAACCGTGGTCAAGGCCGGCCTCGGTGTGGCGAAGACCCTGCCCGGCGGAAGCATCGCCGCCGACGCGATCGACGCGGACGCGACGGCGAAACAGCTGGAACAGCTGCAGGTCTACCTCGCGGCGAAGTTCAAACGGAAGGCCGATGTCCAGCTGCTCCTGGAACCGGCGGAGGAGCTGACCAAACCGTTCGTCGAGGACCTCTGGCGTATCCCGGAGACCCGGCGGATCGCGCTGTTCTTCGACACCTTCGAACGGACGGCGCCGGTACTGGAGACCTGGCTGCTCGACCTGTTCGGCGGGCTGTACGGCGATCTCCCGCAGAACCTCGTGCTCACCGTGGCCGGCCAGTTCCCGCTGGACGAGGCGAAGTGGAACCGGCACGCGCCACTGATGCGGGAGATCGAACTCCGGCCTTTCACCGAGCCGGAGGCACGTCACCTCCTCGCCGAGCACGGGATCACCGACGAGCAGGTGATCGAGACCGTGCTGCGGCTGACCGACGGGCTGCCCGTCCTGGTCGCCATGCTGGCACAGGGAAACCCCACCGAAGCGGACGCCGTCGGCGATCCCAGCGACGACGCGGTCAAGCGGTTCCTGCGCTGGGTTCCCGACAAGGCCAAGCAGAAGATCGCCGCCACGGCGTCGTTGCCCCGCGTCCTGGACGAGGACGTCATCGGCGTGCTGACCGGGAAGGACACGGCGGGAGAGACCTTCCGTTGGTTGCGGGAGCTGCCGTTCGTCGGGCGCCGCGAACTCCCGGTGCGCTACCACCCGGTGGTCCGCGGTCCGATGGTGCGCCTGGAACGCGGCAGTTCGCCCGCCGCGTTCGCCGAACTCCACCGCAAGCTCGGCGAGTACTACGAAGGCCGGTGCGCCGAACTCGGGCTCAGCCGTCATCGCGACGCCTGGAACGACGAACGCTGGCAGCGAAGGAAACTCGAGCAGACATACCACCGGTTGTGCGGGGCCCCGGCCGAAGCGCTGCCGGACGCGCTGCTCGGCGCCGCCGAGATGATCACCACCGGCACCGCTCCCGCGCGTGCTTGGGCGCGCATGATGGAGCAGGCGGGAGTCGACGCGGACGCGCCTTCGGTCCTGGGCTGGGGGCAGCGGCTGGCCGCCGCGGTCGGCGACGGCGACGGCCCGCCGGAGATCCCGGTGCTCGACCTGCTCGCCGGTGCGGGCGAACTCGACGCGGCCCGGCTTTCCACGGTGCTCCGGCGGCGCGCGTGGGCTTATGAAGGCCAGGACGACATCGAGGCGGCGAAACGGGACTTCGACCGGGCTCTCGATCTGAACCCCGCCGATCCCTACGTCTGGAGCGACCGAGGCAACCTGTTCCGCGACGAAGGCGACTGGGAACGGGCGTTGTCGGATCTGAACCGGGCGATCGAACTCGACCCCACCTACGCCTACTCGTGGCGCGGGCGCGGGTCCGCCCGGGCCCGGCTCGGCGATCTCGAGGGTGCCATGGCCGACCTCGACGAGGCCGTCCGCCTCCAGCCCGACCATCGGTGGGCCTACACCATCCGGAGCGAGGTGTACTTCAAACGCGGAGACGTCCGGAAGGCGATCGACGAGATCGACATCGCGATCCGGCTCGATCCCGACTACGCCTGGGCCGTCCACTACCGGGCGACGCTGTTCGCGGAGCTGGGGGACAAGGACGAGGCGCTCGCCGGGCACCGCGCGGCCGTCGCCCTCCGCCCCAAGGAGGTGTACTACCTGACCGAGCTCGCGTCGTTCCTCGAGCAGACCGGAGACGTGGAGGCCGCTTCGGCGACCTTCGACGCGATAGTCGCGGCGGACCCCGAAAGCGCCAGTGCCCATGCGATCCGGGCGGCGTTCCACCGCCGCAACGAGCGAAGCAGGCTCGCGCTCGACGGCTTCACGGCCGCGCTCCGGATCGACCCGGATTACGAGTGGGCCTACTACATGCGCGGCTTGGCGTACGACGACCTGGACGATCGCGTGACGGCGCTCGCCGACTTCGAGAAGGCGGTCCAGCTAGCCCCCGAAGACGCCGAGAATCACCTACAGCGGGGAAGCACGCTCAGCCGGCTGAACAAGTACGGCGAAGCGGTGAAATCCTTGGATCGCGCGATCGAACTCGATCCCGGCAACGAGTGGGCGCACACCTGGCGCGCGTTGGCCCACCAGCGGTCCGGCGATCATCGGGCCGCTCTCGCCGACATCGACGCCGCGGTCTCGGCGAACCCGGAGATGGCCTTCTTCCACAGCACCCGGGGAGACATCCTCAGAGATCTCGACCGGCACGAGGAAGCCCGCGCCGCGTTGGACGAGGGGGTCCGGCTGGGACAGGACGGGGGCTACGCGTTCTATCGGCGTGCCCGCCACTGTCTCCTCTTCGAGGATTTCGAGGGCGCGTTGTCCGATGTGGACAGCGCACTGGCCGCCGGTCAGGACGAGAGCGGCCGCGCCCTGCGCGCGGAGATTTGCCGTCAGACGGGCGAGTACGGCGAAGCCATCCGGGAGCTGCGCGAACTCGTCGCCGCGGATCCCGATGACGCCGACCACCGCGAGAACCTCGGAGAGGCTCTGCTGTTCGCGGGGGAGACGGACGAGGCGATCGAGATCCTGCGTCCGCTCGCGCCGGACTCCGTTTGGGCTCGTGACCTCCTGTCCCTCGCGTGGTTGAAGAGCGGAAGAACAAAGGAAGCCCACCAGGCCCTCGCCGCCGGCCTCGACGAAGCCGTCACGCGGAACGCGGCCGGCGACTTCGACTGGGAGAACGAGGTGCAGCCGCTCTTCTATCTCCTCGCTCTCGGACGTCACGCCGAAGCGACACGTGAACTCACCGCACTGCTCGAGAAAGCTCCGCCCCAGGAGACGCGACTCATCCTGCTCCGTGATTTGAAAGGCCTCGGAGAGCTGGTGCCCGAACTCGGCGGGGAGATCGAGGAACTCGTCGCCCTCGTCCCCAGGCCGGTGCTCAACCGCCCAGGTGCTTGAGCGCCTCCTTCCTGGACAGAGTGGACAGTGCCGGATGCGCGGCGACGAAGGCGCGCACCCAGTCCGGCTCGGTCTTCGCGTACTCGCGCAGGGCCCAGCCGATTCCCTTGCGAAGGAAGAAGTCCTTGTCGTCGAGGTTGGCCTCGACCGTACGGGTGAGCAGGTCGGTGTCCGTTCCGCTCTTGGCACCGATCTGGCAGATGAGCGAAGTGCGGCGACGCCACTTGTCCTCGTCGTAGGCCCAGGTCAGCATCAGGGTGGTCACCGTCTCCGGCTCCGCCCGGAGGATCGGCCCGACCCGGCGGATGGCGACTTCGTCCACATAGTCCCACCAAGCGCCCGTCACGATCACCTCTTCGTACAGGCCGAGCAGCTCGCTGTCCTGCCAGCGGGTGTAGGCGCGGTGGCCGGACAGGGCGATCGCCGCGTAACGCTCTTCACGGAATTCCGCTTCGCGCCACAAGGTGAGCACGGCCGTCGAGAAACTCACTCGATCGGGTAGCGGATGCTGGGCGTAGACCCGTTTCAGCAAGGCCGTCCGAGGCGGGGACGCCACACCGAGGAACGGCATCTCCGACTTCATGTACGCCCGCATCGACGGAGCCTTTCCCGGATCGGCCAGCCCGGCCAAACCGTTGCGAACCGCCGAAACCAGGCTTTTCACCTCGTCCACGCACTCTCCTTTCCCCAGTGGGCGTCGCGAGCGTACGACAGGGGACCGACAAGACGGATATGCCGGATCGGACTCCGTTCCCCATCCGGGTACCGACTAAAGAGGGATGGCGGTCAACGTGTCGGTCAGTGAGATCGAAGCCGGTTCTCGGTAGCTTCGGCCCGATCGGTCGAACGCGGACGAAAAGGAACACAGTGAAGAAATTCGTTGCCGCCATGGCGGTCGCGGGGATCGGCGTCGGCACCATGGCGCTCGCTCCTTCCGCCACGGCCGCCTCGGCGTCGGACTTCGATCCGAAGCCCATCTCCTGGGGAGCCTGTACGCGCCCGAGCCTGGTCAAGGCCGGCGCGGAATGCGGCTTCCTCGAGGTCCCGTTGGATTACGCGAAGCCCGGCGGGGAGAAGATCTCGATCGCCGTCTCGCGCGTGAAGCACAAGTCCGCCCAGTCGCAGGGTGTCATGCTGGTCAACCCGGGTGGGCCGGGAGGATCGGGCCTCGGCTTGTCGACCCTCGGCCGGGCCGTCCCCAAGAAGGCCGGTGGGGAGTACGACTGGATCGGCTTCGACCCGCGCGGCGTCGGGGCGAGCAAGCCGTCGCTGACCTGCGACGGGAACTATGCCTCCTACAACCGCCCGCAGTACGTGCCGACCACGCGCGCCATCGAGACGGCGTGGCGTGAGAAGGCGAAGGGCTACGCGAAGGCGTGCGCCAAGAACGGCGCGATCCTCGACCACATCAAGACCATCGACGTCGCGAAGGACGTCGACAGTCTGCGCAAGGCGCTGGGTGAGAAGCAGATCAACTACTACGGCTTCTCCTACGGCACCTACCTCGGGCAGGTCTACAGCACGCTGTTCCCGCAGAACGTGCGGCGGATGGTGTTCGACGGCACCGTCGACCCCCGCGACGTCTGGTACAAGGCGAACCTGAACCAGGACATCGCCTTCGACAAGAACATCAAGACCTACTTCGACTGGCTCGCGAAATACGACGACGTCTACCACCTCGGCAAGACCGCGTCCGTGGTCGAGAAGCTGTGGTACGCCGAACAGAAGAAGCTGTACGACAAGCCCGCGGGCGGCGTCATCGGCGGTTCCGAGTGGACGGACATCTTCCTGCAGGCCGGCTACTACGTCTTCGGCTGGGAAGACATCGCGAACGCGTTCGCCGGCTGGGTGCACAAGGGTGACTGGCAGACCTTGAAGGGCCTGTACGACGGTTCCCACCCGGCGGGCCAGGACAACGACTACGCCGTGTACGCGGCCGTGCAGTGCACCGACGTGGCGTGGCCGCAGGGCTGGCCCCGCTGGAAGTTCGACAACTGGGCCACGCACTTCCAGGCGCCGTTCGAGACCTGGGGCAACGCCTGGTTCAACGCACCGTGCCTCGACTGGCCCGCGAAACCGGGCAAGGCGGTGGAGATCGACGGGAGCAAGGTCCCGGGCATCCTCCTGATCAACGAGGAGAATGACGCGGCGACGCCGTACCCCGGCAGCCTCGAGGTCCGCGAGCGTTACCCGAACTCCAGTCTGATCAGCGCTCCGGGCGGCACGACGCACTCGGGCTCGCTGTCCGGTGTGTCCTGTGTGGACGACAAGATCGCGGACTACCTGCTGACCGGGAAGCTGCCCGTGCGCAAGCCGGGCAACGGTTCGGACGTGCAGTGCACCCCGGCCCCGCCGCCGGTGCCGGCCGGTGCTTCCGCGGCACCCAAGTCCGAAGTGCCGTCTTCGGTGGCCGAAGTGAAGAAGGAGGCGCTGGCTCAGGCGCGGCCTTTCTGAGCCTTTTCTCGGTATGTCCCGATGCCCCGGTCCGGTTTTCCGGACCGGGGCATCGGGACATGGCCGTTGAAGCTTTTGGGGTGGTTGGTCGCTCCAGGGGGTGAGTGGCCGGATCGGGGGACATGGGGCTGCAACCCCCAGCCACGTCCGCCCTACCTCTCACTATGGCGGCGGGCTGCTAACAGTGGCTGGTGATTCGCATGCTGTGGATGCGGTCGAAGAACGCGGCGTCGAACGACCCGGCGGCGAACCACCAGTGCCACACGTTCTTGACGGTACCCTTGACGAACTTGGGGTCACCGCCGTGATGGACGGGCCCGAGGACGATGCCGTTGCTGTCCAGGAGGTTCACCCACCTCAGCCACGCATCGCTGTCGCTGCTGACGATCGTCGCTTCGAACGAAGCGCCACCGTTGCGTCTGAGAGTCCATTTCGCGTTGTCCATCGTGCAGTCGCCTGCCTGGATGCGACCCCAGGTGAACCAGCAGGAATCCGCTCCGGTGCAGGTGGCCGCGCGGTGGTGGACGCCGTCGTCCCGGCCGAGGCCGGCGTGGCGAAGACGGTCCCGATCGTGAGCACGAGCCCTGCCACGAAAAGCGACATCCGACGTACTTCGGTCGTCATTCTTCCTCCCCGATAATCGTCGATCCGTGCCGGTCCGCCATCCGTCGTGAAAGAACCGGTGAGCAAAGCTGACTCGCGGGGGACCGCGGTCAGGATCACTCAGGTGCGGCAACAGGGGCGGCCGATAGGGCCATGACCGGCACCCTCTCGTCCCCAAAGGCGGTGAAAGTACCGGTCATCCCCCGTCCCCGGCCGAATTCCCCTCGCCGCGCCGGGAAATTGTCGGGGCCGCCCGTTAACGTCCCCGGCATGACCATCGTCGAAGAGCACCGGACCGAGATCCGCGTGCAGGACACCGTTTATCGCATCGAGGTCGCCGCCCGTGAGGGTGGCGGCGCGGCCGGGGAAGACCGCTGGGTGACCGTAATGGTCGGCGGAGCCGGACCGCAGGAGGAGCCTGTCGCCGAAGGCAGGCTCGATATCGACGCCGAAGCCGTACCGGCCTTGGCGACTGTCCTTTCCGACACGCTGCTGGCGTTCGCCGGGCGGGGCAACGGCCGTCGAAGATCGGCGGATCGCCCCGCTCATCAGGGCCTGCCGTGGTCCGATGAGCTCGACGCGGAACTGGAAAGCCGTTGGCTGGCCGGGGAAAGCGTCGAGGAGATCGCGCGGCGGTTCGAACGGACACCGGGCGGGATCCGGGCCCGGCTGCCGAGGGTCGGCTGCGACCCGGAGCGCCGTGGCGCGTACCTTCCGATCCCGCCGAGCCGGCGGGAGGTGAATGAGCTCGCCTGAACCCGGGCGGCCGCGAGGGCCGGCAGGCTCTCGCGGCCGCCGTCAGTCCACTGTGGACGCTGTGGACGAGGTGCCGCGATTCGCCCGCGCCGCCATCTCCTGGAGGTGGCCGATCAGTTCCGGCGGTTCGTGCACGGTGAATTCGCAGCCGAGCCCGAGGATCCGGAACGCGAGCCAGTCCAAGGTGTCCGTGCCCGCGTGGAAAACACAGGTCTCGTCGTCGATCGGTTCCAGGTCGCCGAAACCCTCGCCGATCGCGGGGGCGACCCGCTTGATCGGCGCGTACAAGGTCACGCGTGCGCTGTAGGTGGGGAGGAGGCTGTACATCCTCTCGGTGACATAGGCCGCCACGTCCTTCGCGGGTGGCTGCCTCGGGGTGGCACGGCCACCGGTCGCCCGCGGTTCCGAGACGCGGTCCGCGCGGAAGATCCGCCAGTCTTCCCGGTCGAGGTCGTAGCCGAGCAGGTACCAGCGGCGTCCGGCGGAGACGAGCCGGTGTGGTTCCACGTGCCGCCGGGATTCGGTTCCGTCACCGGTGCGATAGGTGAACCGGGTTCGCTCGGTGTTGGCGATCGCGCCGGCGAAGACGGTGAGGTGTTCCGGATCCACCGCGGGTCCGGTGCCGGGCAGCGGCACGGTCGCGGCGCCCAGCGTGCCGACGCGATAACGGAGCCGCGAGGGCAGCACCTGCTCGAGTTTCGCCAGCGCGCGCACCGAAGACTCCTCGATACCCGAGATCGCCTGCCCGGCGGCGCCACGGAGACCGACCGCGATCGCGACGGCTTCCTCGTCGTCTAGCAGCAGCGGCGGCATCGCCGTGCCGGCGCCCAGCCGGTAACCGCCCTCGGAACCTCGCGTCGCTTCGACGGGGTAGCCGAGCTCACGCAGCCGGTCGATGTCGCGCCGGATGGTCCGCGGGCTGACCTCCAGCCGTTCCGCGAGCTCGCTGCCCGGCCACTCACGCGGGGTCTGCAGGAGTGACAGCAGGCTGAGCAGTCGGGCGGGGGTGTCGGTCATGCGGTCAAGGATGCCCGCACGAGGGCCCGTATCGGGTGAGCCACACGACTTTGTTTGATTGAACTTGCATGGGAGTGCATAATCATGCGTATGACGGTGAAGATCGCGGTGG
This sequence comes from Amycolatopsis sp. NPDC041971, assembly GCF_055588925.1. Classification (NCBI taxonomy): domain Bacteria; kingdom Bacillati; phylum Actinomycetota; class Actinomycetes; order Pseudonocardiales; family Pseudonocardiaceae; genus Amycolatopsis; species Amycolatopsis sp. NPDC041971. The sequence goes on from NZ_JBVJCE010000005.1 coordinate 373,182, forward strand.
CCGGAGCCAGCGGGTACGCGGGCGGCGAACTCCTGCGCCTGCTGCTGACCCATCCCGAAATCCAGATCGGCGCGCTGACCGCGGCCAGCTCCGCGGGGACGCCGCTGATCCAGCACCAGCCACACCTCGCACCACTGGCGGACCGTGTCCTGCTGGAGACGACCCCCGAAACCCTCGCCGGACACGACGTCGTCTTTCTCGCCCTGCCGCACGGCCACTCCGGCGCCATCGCCGCGCAGCTGGGCCCGGACGTCCTGGTGGTCGACCTCGGCGCGGACCACCGCCTGTCCGACGCGGCCGACTGGCAGCGCTGGTACGGCGGGGACCACGCCGGGCAGTGGCCGTACGGGCTTCCCGAACTCCCCGGCGCCCGAGAGCGCCTCACCGGGACCAAGCGCATCGCGGTCCCCGGCTGCTTCCCGACCGGTGGCTCGATCGCCCTCGCCCCGGCCCTCGCCGCGGGTCTGGTCGAGCCGGAGGTCAACGTCGTCGCCGTCACCGGGACCTCCGGCGCGGGCAAGAGCCTGAAGCCGAACCTCCTCGGTTCGGAGGTGATGGGTTCGGCCACCGCGTACGGCGTCGGCGGCGCCCACCGGCACACCCCCGAATTCGCGCAGAACCTGTCGGCGGTCTCGGGCGAGCGGGTCAAGGTCTCGTTCACTCCCGTGCTGGCCCCGATGCCGCGCGGGATCCTCACCACCGCGAGCGCCCCGCTGAAGACCGACCTGGACGCCGACAGCGCCCGCGAGGTCTACGAGAAGGCGTACGCCACCGAGCCGTTCGTCCAGCTGCTGCCCGCGGGTCAGTGGCCGTCTTCGGCTTCGGTCGTCGGCTCGAACAACGTCCAGCTGCAGGTCACCGTCGACGCCGACACCCGGCGCCTGATCGTGGTCGCGGCCATCGACAACCTGACCAAGGGCACCGCGGGAGGCGCCGTCCAGTCGATGAACATCGCACTGGGCCTCCCGGAATCCACCGGACTACCGACCGTAGGAGTCGCTCCGTGACCGTCACCCAGCCGAAGGGATTCCGTGCCGCGGGCGTCGCCGCCGGGATCAAGGCCGAGGGCAAGCTCGACCTCGCGCTGGTCGTCAACGACGGGCCGTTGCAGGTCGCGGCCGGCGTGTTCACGCGCAACGTGATCAAGGCCGCGCCCGTCCTGTGGTCGCAAGAGGTGCTCAAGCAGCAGCGCCTGAAGGCCGTCGTCCTCAACTCCGGCGGCGCGAACGCCGCCACCGGCCCCGGCGGTTTCCAGGACACCCACCAGACCGCCGAGAAGGCCGCCGGGCTCTTCGAAGCCGGTGCGATCGAGGTCGCGGTCTGCTCGACCGGCCTGATCGGTGAGCGGCTGCCGATGGACGCGCTGCTTTCCGGCGTGGACACCGCCTTCGGAAGACTCGCCACCGGCGCCGAGGCCGGTCTCAATGCCGCCACCGCGGTCATGACCACCGACAGCAAGCCGAAACAGGCGGCCGCGGAACACGAAAGCGGCTGGAGCGTCGGCGGGTTCGCGAAGGGCGCGGGCATGCTCGCCCCGAATCTCGCGACGATGCTCTCCGTCCTCACCACCGACGCGGTCGTCTCGCCCGAAGTCCTGGACAAGGCTCTGCGCGCCGCCACCGGCGTGACCTTCGACAGGCTCGACGTCGACGGCGGGACTTCCACCAACGACACGGTGCTCGTCCTCGCGTCCGGCGCCAGCGGCGTCGAACCGACCGAGGCCGAACTGACCGAACTGCTCACCACGGTCAGCCTCGACCTCGTGCTGCAACTGCGCGCGGACTCCGAAGGCGCGACCAAGTACGTCGACGTCACGGTCGCCGGCGCGGCGAGCGAGGCCGACGCCATCGCCGTCGGCCGCACGATCGCCGAGGACAACCTGGTCAAGACCGCGCTGTTCGGTTCGGATCCGAACTGGGGCCGCATCGCCATGGCGCTGGGCCGGGTGCCCGTGAAGATCGATCCGGAGAAGGTCGCCATCGCGATCAACGGCGTCACCCTGTTCGCGAACGGCACTCCCGCGGCGGACCGCTCCGAGGCGGATCTCTCGGGTCGTGACATCCAGATCGTCGTCGACCTCGGCCTCGGCGAAGGCGGGGCGACGATCTACACGACCGATCTCTCGCACGCGTACGTCGAAGAGAACAGCGCGTACTCGTCATGAGCCCTTCCGAATTCACCGTCCCCGCGGACGAGCGGCTCGCGACGGCCGCCGAAAAGGCCGCGATCCTCATCGAAGCCCTGCCTTGGTTGCAGCGCTTCCACGGCGCGACCGTCGTGGTCAAGTACGGCGGCAACGCCATGATCGACGAGAGCCTCAAACAGGCCTTCGCCGAGGACATGGTCTTCCTGCGCATGGCCGGGCTGCGCCCCGTGGTGGTGCACGGTGGTGGCCCGCAGATCACCGCGATGCTCAACCGGCTCGGCGTCGAAGGCGAGTTCAAGGGCGGCCTGCGGGTCACCACGCCCGAGACGATGGACATCGTCCGCATGGTGCTGACCGGCCAGGTCAGCCGCGAATTGGTCGGCCTGATCAACGCGCACGGCCCGTACGCGGTCGGGATCTCCGGCGAGGACGCGCGGCTGTTCATCGCCGAGCGCAAACAGGCCACTGTGGACGGTGTGCCGGTCGACCTCGGGCTCGTCGGCGAGGTTTCCGAGGTCAACCCGGACGCGGTGCTCGACATCGTGAACGCGGGCCGGATCCCGGTGGTGTCCACCGTGGCCCCGGACGTCGACGGCGTGGTGCACAACATCAACGCCGACACCGCCGCCGGCGCGCTGGCGGCAGCGCTGGGCGCGGAGAAGCTCGTCGTGCTCACCGACGTCGAAGGCCTCTACGCCAACTGGCCGGACCGCGGTTCGCTGGTGGACCGGATCCGCGTGGACCGCCTCGAAACCCTGCTGCCGGGCCTCGCCAGCGGCATGATCCCGAAGATGGAGGCCTGCGTGCGAGCCATCCGCGGCGGCGTCCGGCGCGCGCATGTGATCGACGGCCGCATCGCCCATTCGGTGCTGCTGGAGGTCTTCACCTCTCGCGGCATCGGTACCATGGTCTTCCCCGAAACGGAGCTCCCGTGACCTCCTTCCAGTCCAATGTAGACGGCCAGGAGCGCTGGACGTCGTCCCTGATGGACAACTACGGCACCCCGGCGCTGACCCTGGTCCGCGGCGAGGGTGCGAAGGTCTGGGACGCCGACGGCAAGCCGTACGTCGATCTGCTGGGCGGGATCGCGGTCAACGCGCTGGGGCACGCGCATCCCGCCGTGGTCGCCGCGGTCACCGAACAGGTCGCGAAACTCGGGCACACCTCGAACCTCTACGTGAACCCGGTCGCCGTCGAATTGGCCGAAACCCTCCTGGACGTCGCGGGACTGTCCGGCAACGCGAAAGTCCTGTTCGTCAACTCCGGCGCGGAGGCCAACGAAGCCGCGCTGAAGATCAGCAGGCTCACCGGACGGACCAAGATCGTCGCCTGTGAGGGTGCCTTCCACGGCCGAACCATGGGTGCCTTGTCGCTGACCGGGCAGCCGTCGAAACGGGACGCGTTCGCGCCGCTGGTCCCGGGCGTCACCCATGTTCCCTATGGTGACGTCGACGCGCTTCGCGCCGCGGTGGACACCGAAACCGCGGCGGTGTTCCTCGAGCCGATCCTCGGGGAGGCGGGTGTCGTACCGGCGCCGGACGGCTACCTCCAGGCCGCGCGGGAGATCACCAAGGCGACCGGGACCCTGCTGGTCCTCGACGAGGTGCAGACCGGCATCGGCCGCACCGGCGCGTGGTTCGCCTTCCAGCACACCGGCATCGTCCCGGACGTCATCACACTGGCGAAGGGGCTCGGCGGTGGTCTGCCGATCGGCGCGGTCATCGGCGTCGGAGAGGCGGGGGAGCTGATGAAGCCGGGGCAGCACGGAACCACCTTCGGCGGCAACCCGATCTGCTGCGCCGCCGGGCTCGCCGTGCTCAAGACCATCGCCGAAGACAACCTGAACGACCACGTTTCCGCTCTGGGCAAGGACATCGCCTCCCGCGTCGAGGAGCTCGGCCATCCGCTGGTGGCCGGGGTCCGCGGTGCCGGGCTGCTGCTCGGCATCGCGTTGCGCGAACCGATCTCGGCCACGGTCGCCAAGGCCGCGCAGGACGCGGGATACCTGGTCAACCCGATCGCCCCGGACACCATCCGGCTGGCACCGCCGCTGATCCTGAGTGCCGACGAGGCCGCGGGATTCCTCGAAGCCCTTCCCGGGGCGCTCGATTCCACCACCACCTAGGACAGAGACCACGCATGCTGCGCAACTTCCTCCGTGACGACGATCTCAGCCCCGCCGAACAGGCCGAGATCCTGGACCTCGCCGACCAGCTGAAAGCAGAGCCCTTGGGCTCCCGCGCGTTGGAGGGCAAGTCCGTCGCGGCGATCTTCGAGAAGAACTCCACCCGGACCCGGTTCTCCTTCGAAGTGGGCATCGCCCAGCTCGGCGGTAACCCGGTCATCGTCGACGGACGCTCCATGCAGCTCGGCCGCGAAGAGACCATCGAGGACACCTCGCGGGTCCTGTCGCGGTACCTGGACGCGATCGTCTGGCGGACCTTCGCCCAGAAGCGCATCGACGCGATGGCGTCGGCGGCGAGCATCCCGGTGATCAACGCGCTCACCGACGAGTTCCACCCGTGCCAGGTGCTCACCGATCTGATGACCATCCGCGAGCGCAAGGGCAAGCTCGCCGGGCTCACCCTGGTCTACCTCGGCGACGGCGCCAACAACATGGCGCATTCGCTGCTGCTGGGCGGGACCACGGCCGGGATGCACGTCCGCGTCGTCTCGCCGGAGGGCTTCCAGCCCGATCAGCAGGTCATGCTCGACGCCAAGCACCGATCGAGTGAAACCGGCGGCAGCACCACGGTCTTCACCGATCCGTACGCCGCCGTCGAAGGCGCGGACGTCGTCGTCACCGACACCTGGACCTCGATGGGCCAGGAGAACGACGGCCTCGATCGCGTCGGCCCGTTCCGTGAGCTGCAGGTCAACGCCGCGCTGATGCGCCGCGCCGCGGACGAGGCGATCGTGCTGCACTGCCTGCCCGCGCACCGCGGCTGGGAGATCACCGACGAGGTCATCGACGGACCGGCGAGCGCGGTCTGGGACGAGGCCGAGAACCGGCTGCACGCGCAGAAGGCGCTCCTGGTGTGGCTCCTGGGCAAGGAGGCATCGTGAGACACACTGGCGAAGCCTCGCTCGCGGATGCCGACCGGGTGCGGGTGTCCCGCGCCGGCACAGGGAAGCGACGATGACCGGCAGCCGAGTCACCCGGCAGGCACGGATCACCGAACTCGTGTCCACGATGGCCATCCGCAGCCAGACGGAGCTCGCGAAGCTCCTGGCGGCGGAAGGGATCGACGTCACCCAGGCGACGCTGTCGCGGGACCTCGACGAACTGGGCGCGGTGAAGCTCCGTGGTGCCGATTCCGGCGCGCCGGTGTACGTCATCCCGGAGGACGGCAGTCCGGTACGCGGGGTGCAGGGTGGCACGTCCCGGCTTTCGCGGTTGCTCGCCGAACTGCTCGTTTCGGCGGACTCGTCCGGGAACCTGACGGTACTGCGCACCCCGCCGGGCGCGGCGCAGTTCCTGGCCAGCGCCATCGACAGGGCGGCGCTGGAGGAGGTCGTCGGTTCGATCGCCGGCGACGACACGGTCGCGGTGATCGCGAGGGAACCATTGTCCGGCAAAGACCTGGCCGAGCGCTTCATGGCGCTGGCCCGACGGTCGTCCACAGTGGACGGCGGTGAGGAGACCGAGGGTGACGCCTGACGGGTTCGCCTTCCCGGATGACCCGGAGAAGCTGGTCATCACCTTCGACGAAGGTGTGCCGGTGGCCATCGACGGGGAGACCGTGACGCTACTGGAGGCCTTCCAGCAGCTGAACCGACGTGTCGGCGCCTTCGGGCTCAGAGGACGCGAGATCTACGAAAGCCCAGGCGCGCTCGCACTGGTCACCGCCCACGACGAACTGCGAAAGGTCAGTTCCGGGCGGGTGTCCGGCGAAGTCCGCCTGGTCTTGCACCGCGGGAACGCGGTCGTGAACTCGGCGCGCGACGAGCGGGCGCTGTACGACTTCACCACAGGCGCTACCTTCGACCGGTCAGTCGCCTGAAAATAACCAAAGAATTCGAGGAGTGTCGTGAGCGGGAATGAGCAGCCGGTGCAGCTGTGGGGCGGCCGGTTCGCCAGCGGGCCGGCGGAGGCGATGGCGGCGCTGAGCGCGTCGACCCATTTCGACTGGCGGCTGGCGCCGTACGACATCGCCGGGTCGCGGGCCCACGCGCGAGTGCTGCGGAAGGCGGGGCTGCTCACCGATGACGAGCTGACCGGCATGCTCGCCGCGCTGGACACCCTCGCGCAGGACGTCGAGTCGGGCGCGTTCACGCCGACCGTCGCCGACGAGGACGTCCACACCGCGCTCGAACGCGGTCTGCTGGAACGGGCGGGCACCGAACTCGGGGGCAAGCTGCGGGCGGGGCGGTCGCGCAACGACCAGGTCGCGACGCTGTTCCGGATGTGGCTGCGCGACGCCGCCCGCCGGGTGGTCACGGGAACCCTCGGGGTCGTGGACGCGCTCGTTTCGCAGGCGAAGCGGCACCCGGACGTGATCCTTCCTGGTCGCACGCACCTGCAGCACGCCCAGCCTGTCCTGCTGGCGCACCACCTGCTCGCGCACGGCCAGTCGCTGTTGCGCGACGTCACCCGGCTGCGTGACTGGGACGCTCGCACCGCCGAGTCGCCGTATGGCTCCGGCGCGCTCGCGGGTTCCTCGCTCGGGCTCGACCCCGAGGCCGTCGCCGCGGAACTGGGCTTCGACACCAGCGTCGAAAACTCCATCGACGGCACCGCCTCGCGGGATTTCGTCGCCGAGTTCGCCTTCGACGTCGCGATGCTCGCGGTCGATCTGTCCAGGATCGCCGAAGAGGTGATCATCTGGAACACCGCCGAATTCGGCTACGTCACCCTCGACGACGCCTGGGCGACCGGCAGTTCGATCATGCCGCAGAAGAAGAACCCGGACGTCGCCGAGCTCACGCGCGGCAAGGCCGGGCGGCTCATCGGCAACCTGACCGGTCTGCTCGCGACGCTCAAGGCGCAGCCGCTCGCGTACAACCGTGACCTGCAGGAGGACAAGGAGCCGGTCTTCGACTCCGTCGAGCAGCTGGAACTGCTGTTCCCGGCGATCGCGGGCATGCTCGAGACGCTGACCTTCCACACCGACCGGCTCGCCGAACTGGCGCCCGCCGGCTTCACCCTCGCCACGGACATCGCCGAATGGCTGGTGCGCCAGGGCGTTCCGTTCCGTGTCGCGCACGAAGCGGCGGGGGAGAGCGTCCGCGTCGCCGAAGCCCGCGGTGTCGGCCTGGACGAACTGACCGACGAAGAGTTCGAGAAGATCAACCCGGCGCTGACGGCCGCCGTGCGCGAGGTGCTGACCGTCGAGGGGTCGGTGAGTTCGCGCAACGCTCGTGGCGGTACCGCTCCGGAGCGCGTCGCCGAGCAGCGGGAGCGGCTGGTCGCGCGGGTCGCCGAACACCGCGCCTGGCTGAGCTAGAAGTACATGAAGGCCCCCTTCCTTGGCGCCTAGGTACAGGAAGGGGGCCTTCATGTACTTCAGGGGAGCCTCGTCTCAAGCCCGTCGAGGACGCAGCCGAGACCGCGCTCGAAGTCGTCGTCGTTGGTCTCGCCCGGTTTCCGGTTTCGCTGTGCCGCGTAGAGCTTCTTCAGCCGCGGGTGGTCCTGCACCGCTTGCTCGGCCGCGGGCCACAGACGGTCTTTCCATTCCTGCTCGCTCTGCCCGCTCCGCTTGAGCGTCGTGAGCCACGCCGCTTCACTGGTGGCTCTCCCGACGACGAACGCAATGACCGTGTTCCACGCCAGATCGGCGTCGTCCAGCGAAAATCCGGCGTCTTCGAACAGAGCCAGCGCCGCTTCCGACAGCTTCAGGACGTTCGGCCCCAGATACGCCACCCCCGCCTCGCCGAGCAGTGAGCCGATCCAGGGATGGCGGAGGAACACCGAACGCAGATCGTGCGCGAACCTCGTCGTCGCCGTTCGCCACGGACCCGGCTCCGGGAGCGCGACCTCGCCGTAGACCTCGTCGACGACCAGTTCGGACAGCTCGTCCTTGCCGGCCACATGCGTGTACATCGACGCGGCGGCCACGTCGAGCCGGGCTCCGAGCTTTCGCATGCTCAGCGCGTCTATTCCTTCGGCGTCGAGAAGTTCGATCGCCGCCGAGACGATTTGCTCCCGGCTCAGCGACGGCCGCTCGCGCTTGCGTTTCGGGGGACGCACCCACACCGACATCCGGATTCCCTTCGTTTCCGTACAGTGTTCAGTATGACTAACAGTGTACGGAATTCCTTCGACCATGCCCACTGGCAATCCCGCCTCGACGACCTGCGGGCCGAACACCACGTACCGGGAGCGACCCTCGCGGTGCTGAAGGACGGTGAGATCCACGAGCTCGCGAGCGGGATCCTGCATCGGGGGACCGGAGTGGAGGCGACCACCGACTCGGTCTTCCAGCTCGGCTCGATCGCGAAGGTCTACACGGCTTCGCTGGTGATGGGGCTCGCCGAGGAAGGGCGGCTGGATCTCGACGCGCCGGTCGTCGAGGTGCTCCCGGAGTTCGCGACGGTCGATCCGGACACGACGAAGACGATCACCGCCCGGCAGCTGCTCAGTCACACCGGCGGGCTCACCTGCGACTTCCTCGAAGACACCGGACGCGGCGACGACTGTCTCGCCAAGTACGTCGACGCGGCGAGGGGAGTGGCACTCGACTGCCCGCCGGGGACGGCCGCGTCCTACAGCAGCGTCGGGTACAACGTGCTCGGCCGGATCGTCGAGGTACTCACCGGCCGGACCTGGGACGATGCCCTGCGGGCACGGATCGCCACCCCGCTCGGGCTCACCGAGACCATGACCCTGCCCGAAGAGGCCCTGCGCTTTCGCGTCGCGATGGGGCACCTCGGGAAGGACCCGGAGCCGACCGCGGCCTGGGATCTCCTGCCGCGTTCCGCCGGACCGTACGGTCGCGTTCTGGCCACGGCCGGCGACGTGGTGCGCTTCGCGCGCATGCTGCTGGACGGCACCGCTGCCGATGGCACTCGCGTGCTCGCGGAGGAGACGGTGACCGCGATGCGGCGGCGCGAGGTCGAGGTACCCGACAAATGGACGCTCGGTTCCGACGGCTGGGGCCTCGGTCTGTCGACCTACGACTGGAACGGCGTCGCGGGCTTCGGGCACAACGGGTCGTCGATCGGGCAGCGCTCGTACCTGCGGGTGGTGCCGGAGGCGGGATTCGCTTTCGCGTTGCTGACGAATCACGGCACGACCGATCGGCTGTACAGCGGACTGTCACGGGAACTGCTCGATGAACTCGCCGGGGTCCGGCTGCCCGCCGATTTCGCTCCGCCGCCGTCACCGCCTTCGGTGGACGTCGCGCCTTTCGCGGGTACCTATCGCCGCGAAGGCGTCATCATCACCGTCACCGAGAAGGACGGGAGGCTGCACTTCGTCTATGAGTTCGCTGATGGCCTCGAAGGCATCGCACCGCCGATCGAGGCGGATCTGGTGCCGGTGTCGGACAACGTCTTCGCCGGGATGAACTCGATGTTCGGCGACGACTGGATGCCGGTGCTGTTCACGAAACTGCCCGATGGCACCGCTTGCTGCTACACCAGCATGCGAGTGGCGCCGAAGACCGGGTAGCTACTTCTTCGCGGTCTTCCGGAGCTTCGCGCGCACCGCAAGGGTCGCGACCGGGCCGAGTCCTTCGAGGACGTCGACCAGGACAGCCAGTTGCCCCAGCGCCGCCAATGCCTGCTCGGCACCTTCCGGATCGACCGTCTCGAACAAGGTCAGGCCGAGGAAACTGGCGGAGACCGCGCGGGCGAGCCCCTCGGTCTCCGCCAGTTCGAGCACCGGTGAACCGGTCAGGACGCGGTCGAGGGCGCTTTGCACTTCGCGAACCCATTTGTCGAGCGCCTGCCGGGTCGCCTCGGCCAGCCGTCCGCCGGCCTGGGCACCGGCGAGCGTCTGGGCGAGGACCGTCATGTTCCCCTCGGCCCGTTCCTCCGTGTGGATGGTCCGGCCCAGTGCCAGCAGTTCGCCCAGCGTGCTCACTTCGGCGAACCGATCACGGTAATGGGAGACGCGGCTTTCGGTCGCCGTCACGCAGGCCTGTGCGAGCAACTCCTCGACACTGCCGAAGTGGTAGAAGATCAGTGCCTGATTGGTGCCCGCCGCCGCGGCGACGGTCCTGGCCGAGACCGCGGTGATGCCGCTGGTGCGGATCGTCTCCAGCGCGCCGTCGATCAACCGCTGTTTCGTGCTGGGCCCGTTCATCAGTCCAGGACCTTCTCACGCAACGGCTTCACCGCCCCGCTCACCCCCGCCCGCAGGTCGACGAACCGTGCCTCGAACGCGCCCCGGTAGCCGAACAGCGGGCCGAACCGCCGGTTCGTCACCCGGATCTCGATCCGGAACAAGCCGCTCTCCTCGTCGAACCACTCGTCGACCTCGGCCACACCGGCGGCGGTTCGCGGCACCACGCACCGAATCGGGCCTTCGCGGAGCCGGAACTCCTCCGAACGGAGGTGGAAGCCACCGTCGGGCCGCACCGTCAGCTCGAGATCGACGGCGAGGTGCTGGTGTGTTCCCAGGTAGTCGACGATCGTCCCCCGCTCGGCGCTGTAGATCATCTGCGCGTCGAACCGCCGCCGTCTCCCGGGGAGTTCGAAGGTTCGGACGAACGAGACCGTTTCCCTGCCGAGGGAATCGACGTACGGGTAGTTCTCGATGGTGAAGGGGACGTTGGTGCCCCGTTCGGGGAACAGGATGTGCCTCGACGTGCCCAGCCGCAGGAACGGTGCGGTGAACGCGGCTCCGCGCCAGATCTCGTCCATCACGCCGACGCCGATCATGCCGACCCCGTTCTCCGTGCTCAGCGACAGTCGTTCGCGCATGCGGGGATGCAGCGACGCGAACTGCTCGCCCAGTGCCTCTCGGAAGATCATGCCTGCTCCAGGGTGTCGAGAACGCGAGATGCGACGCCGTCCTTGTCCAGCCGCGGGCGACGGCGGCAGCGGCTCGCCGTGGGCGAGAGCAAGGCAAGTTCCTCCGGCGGGGCACCGGTTTCGAGCCAAAGCCGGAGCCTGTCGAACGACCAAGCCGTCATCCACCCGAAAAGCGGCCGGAACAGCAGATCGGCGAACGTGCCGAAGACACCCCACCGGGTGAGGTAGTCGAAGCCGGTGACGAAGCGGACGCCGTCGTCGGTCGGGGTATAGCGCCAGTACCCCGAACCGGACCTGATGAGGGACAGCGGATCCGCGGAGGCGAACCGCAAAGCCGACGTCCTGCCGCCGTCGGGCCGCTCGCTCTCCCCGGCGTGTGTCCCGGTCCCGCTGATGACGAATCCCAGGAACTTCGTCGCGTAGTGGAACCGTCCCGGTGAACCCGCCATCGGCTCGATCCTCGCGAAGCGAAGATCCCATCGTTCATGCAGATCCGGCTCCTGCGTGTACCGCCACAGCGTTTCGAGGTCCGTGTGGATCACCGTTTCGACGTACAGCGCTCTCCGGCTCATCTAGCTTCCCCTCCAGTTGAGCGACCGCTCAACAACACTGTAGACGAGGTTTGAGCGATCGCTCAATATCGAATCTGTCGGGGCCCGCGGTTAAGGTCGAGGCGTGCGGAACGTGGCGACCGGGAGACAGTTCACCCGGCGGGAACTGGCGCTGGATCCGGTCGAGCTGTCGACGCTCCTGCTCGGGGCGGTGATCGAGGCGACCGGTTCCGACGGCGCGGTCGCCGTCCGCCTGGTGGAGGTCGAGGCCTATCGCGGCCTCGACGATCCCGCGTCGCACTGCTATCGCGGCAAAACCCCGCGCAACGAGGTCATGTGGGGGCCCGCGGGGCATCTGTACGTGTACTTCGTCTACGGCATGCACTTCTGCGCGAACGTCGTCGGCACCGAAGACGGGCAGCCGGGTGCCGTGTTGCTGCGGGCCGGAGAGGTGGTGTCCGGCGCGGACATCGCCCGGGCGCGCAGGCCGTCCGCACGAGGCAACGGCGAGCTCGCCAAAGGCCCGGCCATCCTCACTTCGGTGCTCGGCATCGCCCGGGCGGAGAACGGCGTCGATCTGACCGACCCCGCCTCACCCGTCCGGCTGTTCACCGGCGACCGCGTCCCCGAAGCGGACATCCGCACCGGGCCGCGCGTCGGCGTCGCGATGGCGATGGACACGCCGTGGCGGTTCTGGATCGACGGCTCTCCGGCTGTCTCGACCTATCGCCGGGGTGGCAAGCGACGGGCGGCGGCCCCCGGCCGATAGTCGGTTGACCTGGTGCGGGAGGATCTACAGGCGTGAGCGAGCACATCCTTGACGAGCTGACCTGGCGCGGCCTGATCGCGCAATCCACCGACACCGACGCACTGCGGCGAGACCTCGACCAAGGACCCCTCACGCTCTATTGCGGATTCGACCCGACCGCGCCGAGCCTGCACGCCGGCAACCTGGTCCCGCTGCTGATGCTCTCGCGCTTTCAGCGAGCCGGACACCGGCCGATCGTGCTGGCGGGCGTCGCCACCGGGATGATCGGCGACCCGCGCGACACCGGTGAGCGCACCCTGAACACGGTGGACACCGTCTCCGAGTGGGCCGACCGGATCCGCGGCCAGCTGGAGCGGTTCGTCGACTTCGACGGCTCGCCGACCGGCGCGGTCATCGAGAACAATCTGGACTGGACCGCGAAGCAGAGCGTGGTCGAGTTCCTGCGCGACGTCGGCAAGCACTTCCCGGTCAACATGATGCTGAACCGGGAGACGGTGAAGCGCCGCCTCGAAACCGACGGCATCTCCTACACCGAGTTCAGCTACCTGCTGCTGCAGTCGCAGGACTACCTGCACCTGTACCGCGAGTATGGCTGCAAGCTGCAGATCGGCGGCTCCGACCAGTGGGGCAACCTCGTCGGCGGGGTCGACCTGATCCGCCGGACCGACGGCGGGCAAGCCCACGCGCTGACCGCGCCGCTGGTCACCGACTCTGACGGCCGCAAGTTCGGGAAGTCCACCGGTGGCGGCAGCGTCTGGCTCGACCCGGAGATGACCTCGCCGTACGCGTGGTTCCAGTACTTCCTCAACGTCGCCGACGCCGACGTCATCCGCTACCTGAAGATGTTCTCCTTCCTCGGCCAGGAGGAGATCGCGGTGCTGGCCGAGGACACCGAACAGCGTCCTCACTTGCGGTCCGCGCAGCGGAAGCTGGCGGAGGACTTCACGACTCTGGTGCACGGCGAAGCGGCGACCCGGCAGGTCATCGCCGCGAGCCAGGCGCTGTTCGGCAGGGGAGAGCTGCGTGAGCTCGACTCGCCGACCCTCGACGCCGCCATGGCCGAGGTGCCCAACGGCAAGATCGACCCGAACGGCGAGTCGACGATCGTCGACCTGCTGATCGCCGCAGGGCTCGTCGACAGCAAGGGCGCCGCCCGCCGCACCGTCAAGGAAGGCGGCGCGTACGTCAACAACACGAAGATCGCCGACGAGGAGTGGAAGCCGTCCGCGGACGACGCTCTGCACGGCCGCTGGCTCGTGGTCCGCAAGGGCAAGCGCAACGTCGCCGGCGTGCGCGTCGGGGGCTGATCGCGGCCCCGACCCGAAACAGGGGCCTTGACCTGCGGAAACGCGGTTAAGGTACCCCCCTGTTTCGGGCACCTGCGGGCCATGTAAAGTTCTCCAAGTCGCCAGGGAAACCGGGTGGCCGACCGGGACACGAACCAAGCTCTCACTTCAGGTGATTGAGTGGGTGTTCCACCAAAGCCAAGAAATGACTGCTTCGGATAAGGCCGCGTGTGTGGTGTGATTCGGGGTGTGTTGCTTGAGAACTCAACAGTGTGCTAGTGAACTAAGCCAGTAGAGCTTATGTATTTGAACCTCGTTTTGGGGTTCCTTTGAGAGCAAGAAAA
>NZ_JBVJCE010000006.1:0-32141 GCF_055588925.1 Amycolatopsis sp. NPDC041971
CCAAAAGAGGGCCTCGGGGGGTGGGACGCGAGAAGTGTCGGCCCACCAGCCCCGGCACGGAGAGCGGGGGGGGTGGTCCGGGAGGGCCTCTTTGAGGGACTCTGGGTCCCTCAAGGAGGCCTTCACGGACGGTCCGGATCAGCGTTTACGCCAGATGGAGACCTCCAGGTCGGTGATCTCGTACCGGCGGCCGTCAGCCCTGGTCAGGCTCGGCTCCGTACTTTCCGACAGCAGCTCGAACGCCTCACCGAGGACGTTCGCGAGCTCGGCGGCCGACGCCCGTGGGAGTGCCACGAGCAGCAGCCCTCCGGTGCGCAGGAAGTTCTCCGAGCCGACGAGCGGGCGCAGGTAGCCCGCCGCGCCACCGAGCCGGTCGAAGGCGTCGGCCACGACCACGCCGTCGAACGTGCCGAGCGCGGCAGCCGGCCGGCCGGACTCGGCGAGGGTGAACGAGACGCTGCCGTCCGGCGCGATCGACGGCCGTCGCGCGTGCAGCTCCCCGCGCCCCGGCACCCGGTAGCCGAGGTCCCAGCCCTCGGCCAGCCGGTCCGCCGCCGCGACGAACATGGGCCGGGCGTCCAGGCCGACGACCTCGATCGGCCGTTCGGCCAGCGAGAACGCCAGCCCGCCCGCCGCGGTGGCGAGATCCGCGACCCGGCGCAGCTCCACCCCGGCTTCGGCCGCGGCCTGGGTGAACCTCCGGGCCAGCCGGTCCGGATAGCCCGCGGTCGCGGCGAGTGGATGTCCGGACCGGCCGAAGGCCTGTTCGGCGGTGCCGTACTGACCGAGCAGCACCCGGTCGAGTTCCGCCCGCGCGTCACCGTCCAGAGTGGACTCCGGTGCCACGACCAGCCGGATACCCGCCTGCTGCAGGAAGTGCGGCCGGTAGAAGTGCCGGGCCCAGATGCTGCCCAGCTCGCCGGTGCTGATGTACGCGCCACCGACGATCAGCTGATGCTGCCCACCGAAACTGGGCACCGAGAAGTCCTCGTAGTACGGGTGCGGGGTGAAGCCCTCGAGCGGGTTGAAGGTGTCTTCGCTCCAGGTCCAAAGGTTGCCGGCGGCGTCGTGCACGCCCTGCGACGTCGTCGGCGAGTGGTCGACAGGGCCCTCCGAACCCCAGGCCAGACCGAGGTTGATGCCGGCGTCGCGCAGCTGCCCGCCGTCGAGCCGCATGACCACGTCGTCTTCGACGCCGGGACGCTCCGGCAGGTCACGCAGCAGGAAGTATTCCGCTTCGGTCGGCAGCCGATATTCCCGGCCGTCCTTTTCGGACCGCCAGGCGGCGAAGGCCTTGGCCTCGTGGTAATTCACCACCACCGGCCAGTCCCACGGCAGGTCGATCTCGTCGAACAGCGTGCGCAGCCGGAACGCGTGCAGCCCGGTCGGGCCGGTCGGCACCCAGAAACGCGGCCACTTGGTGTTGCGGAAGCGGCGCCACGCCTCGCCTTCGGCCGACCACAACTCCGGCCGCCGGTAACCGCCGTCGGCGACGAACCCGTGGAACTCGCCGTTGCTCACCAGGCAGCGAGCCGCTTCGAAGTCCGGCAGCTCCTGACGACGTGAGCCGTACGCGCTGTCCCAGCCGTAAGACGGGAAGGACAGCGGCTTGCCCAGCTGTGCCGTGCGCCCGGGCACGGTGACGGTGCCGTTGGCGGGCACGGAACCGGGCTCGGGCTTGCCGGACTCGGTGGTACGGCGCAGTGGCGACGGCGATGGCCACTCGGCAGGCCGTTCGACCAGGCGCGAACGCATTTCGCGGACCAGCACCGAACTGGTCTCCAGGTGGACACGATCGTGCTCGATGGACAGCAACAGCGCCCAGGCCTGGTCGTCCATCGTCACCGGCCGCCCGAGGTCCGGGGCGAACGGCGTGGTCTCGATGACGCCGACGACCGCCCGGTACACCTCGGCCCGGTAGTCCTTCACCTCCGAAACCGACGGCCACACCATGTCGTTCTTCGACATGTCGTCCCACGAGTTCTCGTCGACACCCATTTCCAGGACGTGCTCGAGATAGGCGTCGATCGGCGCGTCCAGCAGCCCGGCGACCCGCAACTTGTTGACGTACAGCGCGGTCGTGTGGCCGTAGTAGAAGACCATCGGATGCCGCAGGTTGTGGTCCGGCGGGCGGTAGAACGCCTCCGCGCCTTTCAGCCCGGCGAACAGCACCTCGTGCAAGGTCCAGGCGTTGTCGAAGTAGTCCAGCACCTCTTCGCGGCTGCATACGGACAGATCGGGCAACGGCAGCGCGCTGATCTCGCCGGATTCGGCAACCCCCGGGCATCGGCCGGGCTCGGGGCGGATCCCGGTGTACCACCACTGTGGATCACGGGCCCCGTTCAACCGCTCGTCGGCGTGCTTTACCGCATTTCTCTCCCAAGGTTCCATGGTGACCGTCGGCGTCATCTGACCTCACTTCGGATCGGGCACTGGGGGCGGGTGCCGAAACCGTCGCATCTCCGAAAAGGTCATTTCCTCTCCTGTCGTGCTTCGAATCGCCTTTCGGAAGAAGTCCGGCGGGGGATCGCAATCGGGGAGATGCCCGTTGATCACGGCGGATGGGACCGTCGGCGTTCCGAATCCCACCGGTTGAGGGGTGAAAGGCTTGTCGACGAAGCCCTGTGTCGTGCTCGTGGACACCTACGAAACGGCCGATCACGGGTTGCCGCAGACCGCCCGGCACATCGCGCCGACGTTCCTGGCGCTGGGCGCGGAATGTGTGCGCGTGCAGAGCGCGCCCGACGCGCCCGGCCAGTACCGGAAGTCCTCACCGACCATGAGCAACTACCGCGAGAACATCGTCCACGACGGCGATCTCGCGAAAACGCTGGACGCGCTGGCCGTGCACGAGCCGGTCGCGGTCGTGGCCGGTGGTGAATACGCGGTCGCGTTCACCGACGAACTCAGCGAAGCGTTGGGTGTGCCGTCGAACGGCACCGCGCTTTCCCTTGCCAGACGGGACAAGTCCGCCATGGGCGAGGCCGTCGCCGCGGCTGGGTTGCCCGTCGCACGGCAGTTGCCGACCGCGGAAGAGGCCGAACTCGCCGCATGGCACCGGGAGGTGGGCGGACGGATCGTCGTCAAGCCGAACCGCAGCGCCGGCGGCGATGGGGTGTCCTTTTGCGACACCCCGGAGCGGTCGGTCGAGGCACTGCGCACGATCACCGGCCGCCAGAACGTGTTCTCCGAGGACAATGACTTCGTCATCGCGCAGGAGTACCTCGCCGGCAGCGAGTACATGGTCAACACGGTGAGCATGGACGGCCTGCATCAGGTGTGCGACATCTGGAAGAGCTCGCGGTTCGCCGTCAACGGGGTGTCCGACCTGCTCGGCGCCTGCCAGATCGTGCCGAGGCGCGCGCCGGGCCACGACGAACTGGTGGAGTACGCGTTCGCGGTACTCGACGCGCTGGGTATCCGGCACGGTGCCGCGCACGTCGAGATCAAGCTGACGCCACAGGGCCCACGGCTGATCGAGGTCGGTTCGCGGCTCTCGGGCGGCGACCTGCCGCATCTGGCGCGGCTCGCGATCGGCGAGTCCCAGCTGGACTGGATGGCCGACGCGGTGCTGCGGCCGGAGCGGTTCCGCGAGCGGTGGGGCGAGGACTACCGGATCCAGCGGCACTACGCCTGGTCCGCGCTGCTCTCACCGGTCGAAGGCACGCTCCGCCGGTACACGGTGCTCGACGAGATCGAGCGGCTGGAGAGCTTCCACGAGATGTTCGTGCTGACCCGGCCGGGGAAGCCGTTACGCCGCACCATCGACGACACGACCTTCCCAGTGGTCGTCACGTTCATGCACGAGATCGAGGAGTACGTCCTACGCGACCTCGGCACGCTGCGGTACCTCGACGGCGTCGGCTGCTACGAGCTCGAACCATGACGGCGCCGGGGTTTTTCCGGACACGGCTCGGCGGGCTGCCGAAGTCGTTCTGGGTGCTGTGGACGGGCACGCTCGTCAACCGGCTCGGCACGATGGTCCTGCCGTTCCTGGCGCTGTACCTGACCAGTGAGCGCGGCCTTTCGGTGGCGACGGCGGGCACCGTGCTGGCGCTGCTCGGCATCGGCCAGGTGTTCTCGCAGCTGATCGGCGGCCTGCTGGCCGACCGCATCGGCAGACGGGCGACGCTGACCGGCGGCATGCTCGCGACCGGCGCGATCATGCTGGTACTGGGTTATGTCGAGCGCCTCGAACTGATCGCGGTCGCCGCGCTGCTGCTCGGGCTGGCACTCGACGTGTTCCGTCCGGCCACCCAGTCCCTCGTGGCGGATCTCGTGCCCGGTGCCGACCGCACGCGGGCATTCGGGCTGCTGCTGTGGGCGATCAACCTCGGCTTTTCGATCGCGATGGTGCTGGGCGGCACGATGGCCCGTGCCGGCTTCACGACGCTGTTCTGGGTGGACGCGGCGACCTGCTTGCTGTTCGGCCTGCTGGTCTGGCGGGCGGTTCCGGAGACCCGCGGTGGCGGCCGATCGCGGGAGCCAGGCGGCTTCACCGTCGTCCTGCGCGACCGGGTCATGGCCGGGCTGATGCTCATCTCGCTGGTGGTCGCGTTCGTGTTCCTGCAGAGCCTCGCCACATTGCCGCTGGCGATGCGGGAGGACGGGCTTTCGCCGGCGGGGTACGGACTGGTGATGGCGGTCAACGGCATCGTCATCGTGGTCGTGCAGCCACTGGTGGGCCACCGGCTGGGCCGCTGGGACCCTTCGCGGGTGCTCACGTTCGGGATCCTGTTGACGGGTTTGGGTTTCGGCGCCACGGCCTTCGCGTCGACGACGCCGATTTACGCCGCGTGCGCCGTGGTGTGGACTCTCGGCGAGATCGTGATCCAGTCGGTCGGCGTCGCGATCGTGGCCGAGCTCGCCCCACCGCATCTGCGCGGCCGGTACAACGGCGCCTACGGCACGGCGGCGGGCCTCGCCGCGTTCGCCGCCCCGCTCGGCGGTACGCAGCTGCTGGTACTGGGCGCGCCCGTGTTGTGGACGGTCTGTTTCGGGCTGTGCCTGGCCGCGGCCGTGGGCCAGTGGCTGCTCGGCAACGCGGTCCGTCACCGGATGGCCACCGCGCCCGTTCCGGTGGCGGTCGGCTGACTCGGTTCATCCGTCCATTCTGGACGCCAGGATAGCCGCGCCGGGCCCGGAAACCTCGTCGAGCGCCACGACCCGGCCGGCGATCGCCAGCAGGAGCGCCTCGCCGGGACCGCGGAGTTCCGGTCCGGATCCGGCCGACCAGTCGAGGTCCGTGGCGACGAGCCGGAGCCCGCGTGCCCGGCGGTTGGCCTTGATCGGCGGGGCGTAGCGGGCGAAGGCCAACGCGTGGCGCAGCCGGTCCGGTGGCACCTCGCGGGGAAGCCCCAGCGGCCGCCGGATGTCCTGCTGATGGATGAGTCCGTCGAGCAGCGCCACCCGCCCACCGAACGCGGCGGTCAGGCCGCGGGGTTCGAGATGTTCCTCGAACCTCGCGATCAGCTCTTCGGGTGTCCGGCCGGGCTTTCGCGCGACCCCGAGCGCGTTGATCCGATCCAGTCGCAGCCCTCCGCGGACGGCCTGGCCGAGCAGATCGCGCAGGCGCAGCGTGTCGTAGTCGACGACATGGGCGACCACCTCCCGGACCGTCCACTCCGCACACAACGTCTGCGCGTCCCACTGGCCGGGGGACAGCGAGCGCAGGAACGCGGCGAAGTCCGCCCGTTCGTCCCGTGCGAGTCGCGCGACGGATTTCACCGGCGGCCTCCTGAGGTCACTTGGGTCACTTGTGGTCGAGCCATCCGCAAACGTAGTAGGCGGTGTCCTCGTTCCGCTCGACGTACCAGGAGTAGACGACGTCGCCGGCGAGTTTGCCGGTGCGCGCGTTCCGCTGGGTGACCGTGGCCTGGACCGTCACGAACTCCTGCCCGGACGGGACGGTGTACGGCAGCATCTCCCAGCGTTCGACGTAGTGCCCGTGGAGTTCGAAACCGAGCAAGGTCGCCCGCAGGCGCGGGCAGGTCCCGCTGCGCAACGCGGTCATGTCGTGATTGGCCAGCCCGTTCATGTAGACCTGGAACACCCGGTCGATCGCGGCGGGCTCGAGTCCCGGCGCGGACGACGAGGTCGGCGCCGGGGGCGTCACGGTCAGGGTCTGGGTCTGGACCGGGGGAGCGGAGTCCGACGTGGGCGTCGCGGACGAAGAGTCGGCACGCGGTATCGGAAGCCCGGCCCGGCACGCCGAAAGGGTCGTGACGAGGCCGATCAGGAGCACGCCCGCCCGGACGCGCGAAGTCGAAGGTCTCACGCTGTCGACGCTAGGTGGCTTTCATGAAATTCGGATGAAGAGCTTTGTGCCGCGAAAGCGGCTCTCAGGACCTGCGTCCAGGCAGCGGACACGCGTGATTGGAGGGCGAACTCGCGTGATTGGGGAGCGAACTTGCGTGATTGGAGGCGGGACACGGCCGAGGTCGGCTCAGCAGTTCGCGAGGAAGCGCCGCAGCACCCGCGTGCCGAATCGCAGTCCCTCCACCGGGACCCGCTCGTCCACACCGTGCGCCATCGCGCGGTAGGGGAAGCCTTCCGGCAGCCACAGCGGCGCGAAGCCGTAGCAGTCGATCCCGAGCGGGCTGAACGCCTTCGCGTCCGTTCCGCCGCCCATGCAGTAGGGGACCACGACGGCTTCGGGGTCTTCCGAGCGCAAAGCGTCCGCCATCGCGTCGAACCACGGTGAATCGACCGGCGCTTGGACCGGCGGCTGGTGCGCGACGAACTCGCGGGTGACGCCCTCGCCGAGTATCGCGTCGATCTCGGCGAGCAGTTCCGGTTCGGTGCCGGGGAGGACGCGGACGTCCACTTGGGCCTCGGCCGAAGTCGGGATCACGTTCACCTTGTAACCGGCGTCGAGCATGGTCGGCGTCGTGCTGTTGCGGACGGTCGGCACCACCAGCGCCCCGGCAGGCCCGAGCCGCGCGATCGTTCCGTCCACATCGGACAGATCGACCGGGACGCCGAGCGCTTCCCCGGTACGTTCCAGGAACGCTCGCACGGTCGGGGTCAGCTGGACCGGCCAGCGATGCGCGGCGATCTTGCCGAGCGCGGTGACCAGCCGGGTGACCGCGTTCTCGTCGTTGGGGCGCGATCCGTGTCCCGCGCGGCCCTTGGCGGTCAGCCGCAGATGCGCGGTGCCGCGTTCGGCCGTCGCCACCGGGTAGAGCCGCACGGCGCGGCCGTCGGCGGCGGGGACGTGGTAGGTGTACGCGCCCGATTCGCTGATCGCGGCCGCGCAGCCGTCGAACAGGTCCCGGTGCGCCGCGGCGAGCCAGTGCGCGCCGTACTCGCCCTTGTCCTCCTCGTCGGCCACGAACGCCAGGACGATGTCACGTCGCGGGCGGACGCCGGTGGCGAGGGCGGCGAGCACCATCGCGCAGAAGTCCTTCATGTCGACGGCGCCACGGCCCCAGAGGAAACCGTCGCGGACTTCACCCGAGAACGGGTCCACCGACCAGTCGGCCGCGTCGGCCGGGACGACGTCGAGATGTCCCTGCACGAGGAGCGCCGGCAGGCTCGGGTCGGTGCCGGGGACCCGGGCGATCACGTTCGCGCGCCGGGGGGCGGACTCGATGATCTTCGCGCCGATCCCGAGCCCGGACAGCAGGGACGCCACGTACTCGGCGGCTTCGCGCTCGCCTTCGGAGTCCCCGTCGCCTCGGTTCGTGGTGTCGAACCGGATCAGGCGCGAACAGACTTCGACAACATCCATGTCAGCGTTGTCTTCGGAACCCGCGGCCGCGATCACGTCGCCAGGGCGCGGCCCTCGAACGTCCGGCCGGTCAGCGTGCACGGCGCCCTGCCGCCGCGATGGCGGGGCCTCCGGCCCGGCGGGTTCGGTGTCGAGAGGTCGGACGTGACCATCGCTCCGCGAGTCCATGTCAGCCATAGATACCCTGCACCGCCCCGGCCGCGATCGCCGTGACGATCTTGAACGCCTTCATCGCTTCGGTCATGTCCGGCGCGTCGAAGCCGACCCGCCGCACGCCGATCTGTTCCACCGTCGGGATCACCGCCGTGGCCTGCGCGAGGTGGCTCGCGTCGAACTCGACCTCGATCCGGTGGGGTGTGGTGAACCGCTCGACCCGGCCCGCCCGGTTCATCGCGTCCGCCGCGGCCGAGGACAGCAGTTCGGCGGTCCTGGCGGGCGGCAGGCAGATCGCGGCGTAACGGCTGACGCACTCCTTCACCGTGACCAGTTCGGCCTCCGGCGCGTAGTCCTGAGCGTCGTCGCAGGCCTTGTCGTCACCGGAGACCACCAGCACCGGGACGCCGTACTCGGCGGCCATCGCGGCGTTGAGCCTGCCTTCGCTGGCGGGAACGTCGTCGAGCCACACGCCGGTGATCTGATTCTCCAGGTAGGTGTGGGAAAGCACGCCGTCGAACCCGGCGCCGGCGTGGTAGCCGAGGAAGACGACGCCGTCCACGCCCGTGTCGATGCCCTGCATCATCGACAGCGGTTTGTGCCTGCCGGTGAGCATGCGCGCCCGGCCGTCGAGGTCTTCGAGCAGGAGGTTTCGCTGGGACGAATGCGCCTCGTTGACCAGCACGTCGGTCGCCCCGGCGGCGAAGAGGCCCGCGATGGTGGCGTTGACGTCACCGGTGAACAGGCGCCGGAATCGCTGCCACTGCTCGGTGCCGGGGATGACGTCCTCGGTCCAGGTGACGCCGGTGGCGCCCTCCATGTCCGCCGAGATCATGATGCGCATGCGGGGCACCCTAGCCGAGGCTCTTTGCCTTCGCCGCCGGGATCAGGGCCAGGAGCCGGAACGCGGGTAGACCGCCCAGGCGCGTTCCCAGGCCGCGATCCGGTGCCGGTCGAGCACCAGCCGGACGATCCGGTGCAGCAGGACGAGCGAGGCGACCACAGCGAACCAAAGCCAGAGTCCGACCAGCACGGAATCGAACACGGCCGTCGACGCGGTCCTCGGTGCGGCGGTGAGCTCACCGCGGATGTCGATCCAGATCGGCACGGCCGATCCGGCGGGGCTGCCCGGCGTCGCGAGGACACCGCCGGCGTGCCGTGCGCCACGCGAGTCGACCCAGGTCGCCTCGGTGGTGGAGTCGTCGGTCCCGACGCTCTCGCTGTCGACGATACGGACGGGTGCCGCCTTCACCAGGTACGCCGTGGTGGCCTGACGTCCGACCGCGTCGGTGGCGGCCGCCGCGACCTGCCTGCCGTGGTTGGCCGAGCCGGCGGCGGCCGCGACCGGGATGGCGAGCAGCGCCGCGAGGATGACGAGCTTGAGAAGGAGGGCTTCGAATCGGTCCGAGCCACGGGCGAGCGAGTTGTGACCAGGGAAGAGCCGTCGCCGGAACCGGGCGATCGGACCGCTGGACCCGTGCACGAGGAACTCCATTCCCTCAGACCGCGAAAACCTCCACCTTCGATTCTCGATCACCGGGGCGCCGCTGTCGCGGTATGGGGACACAGACCACTCTGTGGATCCGTACACGACAGTTAATTCGTTTTACCCGTCCACGTTCCCCGGCTACCGTCTTCGCCATGGGGATTTTCTTCAACCTGTGATTCTCGCCTTCGACGCGGCCCTGGCGTAGAGCCTTCGCTCCGCCGGGCCGCGTCCTTCCGCACGCGCTCTTCTTCCTTACGAGAATCCAGGAGGACGCCCCTATGCGTACCCCGTGTCAAAATCCCGGAACACAACTCGTGCTCTCCGGTGTCACCAAGCGTTTCGACGACCATGTCGTGCTCGATCAGGTCTCCTTCAGCGTCAAACCGGGGGAGAAGGCGGGCGTCATCGGCGACAACGGTTCGGGTAAGTCCACTCTGCTGCGGCTGATCGCCGGCCGCGACCGGGCGGACAACGGCACGGTGACCGTCACCGCGCCCGGTGGAGTCGGCTACCTCCCGCAGACTCTGGAACTGCCCGACTACGCCACGGTCGGCGACGCGATCGACCTCGCACTGGCCGACATCCGGGAACTCGAATCCCGGCTGCGGGCAGCCGAGACGTCACTCGAAACCGCCGAAGACCTCACTGCCTACGGCGACCTCATCGCCGGCTACGAAGCGCGCGGCGGTTACGAGGCCGACGCCAGGGTGGAGGTCGCCCTGCACGGGCTCGGGCAACCGGGCCTCGATCGCGGCCGCGCGCTGGGCAGCCTGTCCGGTGGGCAGCGGTCCCGGCTGGCGCTGGCGGCCACCCTGGCCGCGTCACCCGAACTGCTGTTGCTGGACGAGCCGACCAACGATCTCGACGACGAAGCCGTCGCCTGGCTGGAGAATCACCTCCGCGGGCATCGCGGCAGGATCGTCGCGATCACCCACGACCGGATGTTCCTCAGCCGGGTCACCACCACGATCCTCGAGGTGGACGCCGACCGCCGGACCGTGCACCGGCACGGCAACGGTTACGCCGGTTACCTCGCCGCGAAGGAGGCCGCGCGGGCGCGGTGGGTCCGGGAGTACGAGCAGTGGCGGCTGGAGAAGGCCCGCTATGAACGGCTGGCGGACGTCAACATCGACCGGTTCTCGGTGATCCCGCGCAAGGCACCGGCGGCCTTCAGCGGGGCAGGCGCGTTCCGGGCCCGCTCCCGGGCACACGGGGCGATGAGCCGGATCCGGTCGGCTCGCGAGCGGATCCAGCGGCTCGCGGCCGACGCCGTCCCGCCCCCGCCGCGGCCGCTCCGGTTCACCGCGCGGATCGCCGCGGCGGAGGCGGAAGCCGATCAGTACGTGGTGAAGGTGGACGACGTGTCGGTCGACGGCCGTCTGCCGCGGACGTCGCTCAGCGTGCTGCCCGGCGAACGGGTCCTCGTGACCGGACCCAACGGGGCGGGGAAGACGACCTTGATGCGGGTGCTCGCCGGGGAACTGGCGCCGTCGACGGGATCGGCGGAGCGCGCGGGCAGGATCGGGTTCCTGCACCAGAACGGCGGGCTCGCCGGCGACGCCCGAACCGTCCTGGCGGTCTTCGCCGGGGACGGTGACGAGGACGAGGCGGCCGAGAGGTTGCTGTCGCTGGGGCTGTTCCGGGGGCCGGATCTGCGCAAGCCGGTGCGGGAGCTGTCCGTCGGGCAGCGACGCAGGCTGGAACTGGCCAGGCTGGTGACGGCCAGGACCGACCTGCTGCTGCTCGACGAGCCGACCAACCACCTCGCCCCGGATCTCGTGGAGGAGATGGAACAGGCGCTCGCGGAGTATGCCGGTGCGCTCGTGGTCGTCACCCACGACCGGCGGATGCGGCGGACCTTCGAGGGCAGGCGGCTCGAACTGGTCACTTCAGCGACATGAGCGGTCCGTCCACTTTCGCCGGGTTGAGACAGCTGTTCAGCCCGTCCACGAGGGAACAGGTCCCGGGCCCGCGCTTGAGCCGGTAGCCCCGCGGCACGCCACCCGACGTCACCAGCTCCTGGTACGCGGGAACGGCGTCCGCGGGACGCCGGGTCAGCGCGGGGTCGGTGAGAGCGTCCACTGTGTACAACCCGAACCTGGCACGGTAGCTGCCCCATTCGTAGTTGTCGGTGAGGCTCCAGTAGTTGTAACCGATGAGGTTCATTCCGTCGGCCTTCGCCCGCTGGAGCCAGTACACGGTGTCACGGACGTGATCGCCGCGGCTGTAATCCGCGTCGCGGAGTTTGCCGTTGTCGGTCGCCATGCCGTTTTCGACGATGTAGAGAGGCAGGCGCGGAAAGCGGTCGTGGTAGCTGCGCAGCGCGTAGTAGATGCCTTCGGGCTGGAGCTTCACGTCCCAGAGCTTGTCGGTGGCGGCGGCGAACACCGTCCAGTTGTCGATGCTGAAGCCGTAGTAGTAGTCGATGCCGATGAAGTCGAGCTTGTCCTTGACCCGGTCGAGGAAGAACCAGTCGGCCATCCCGTTGACGCCGGTGATGTAGGCCTGGTTGCTGGTGACCTTCGAGGCCGGATCGAGTTCGTGGATCAGGTCGTAGGCCCGCCGGTGCGCCCGGACGACGTCGGACTGCGCCGCGAAGTACCGCGTCGCGTTCAGCGCCGACCTTCTGCTCGTTCTCGAGGAAGATGAGCGGCTCGTTGAACGTCACCCAGAGGACGTCCTGACCGGCATAGCGCCGGACGATCTTCCGGCTGAATTCCAGCCACGCGTCGGCGGTCCGCGTCTCCGCCCAGCCGCCCTGATCGAGCGCCCACCCGGGATAGACCCAGTGGTTGAGCGTGATCATCGGGGTCATGCCCGCGGCCCGGACCTGCCGGAGCACGTCGTCGTAGAAGGCCAGTTCGGTCTCGTCCCACCGGCCGGGCGAGGGTTCGACGCGAGCCCACTCCACGCCGAAGCGATAGGTGTTGACGCTTCCAGTTGCTGTCGGGCGCGCTGCCTTCGGATCGGTACCCCGACGACGCGACGCCCCAGTAGAAGTCCCGGGACCAGTCGCCATCCTGCGATGCGGACGCGTTCACCCCCGAAAGTGTCGCGCATAGTGAGACGGTGACCACCGAGGACAACACCCGGCGTAACCTTCTCCGATGCTCCGGCCACTTCGTCGATGGTTCACCGGTGTCCGCCATCGTCCGGACGCTAACGTGGGTGAACGGTGTGAACAAGTGGCCGTCCGGGGGCTTCGACGATGACGTTGGGGAGATGATCGACTTGACCGGCAGCACGGTCCGACACGCCGTCTATCTGCCGCCTTTCGGCCCGTTCGGCGAGCCGCGGGTACTCGTCGACCTCGCCGTGCGTGCCGAGGCGGCGGGCTGGGACGGCTTCTTCCTGTGGGACCACGTGGTCGCGGACACCATGCCCATCGCCGACCCGTGGACGACACTCGGCGCGATCGCGCACGCCACCAGCCGCCTGCTGTTCGGCCCGATGATCACCCCGCCCGCCCGTCGCCGCCCGTGGGTGGTCGCGCGGCACGCGTCGACGGTCAGCCGGCTTTCCGGCGGGCGGCTGATCCTCGGTACCGGGCTCGGTTCGGACGAATCCGGTGACTTCAGCCGGTTCGGCGAGCAGACCGACCTCCTGACCCGATCGGCGATGTTCGACGAAGGCCTGGACGTCATCCGCGCGATCTGGTCCGGCAGGCGGTTCGACCATGACGGCACGCACTACCAGGTCGCCCTCGCCGAGGCGCCGCCCGAGCCGTTCCCGATCCCGATCTGGGTGGCGAGCTCGACCGACAACCCGCGAGTCGTTCGCCGGGCGGCGTTGTGCGACGGGATTTTCCCGAACCCGGAGGACCACACGCCGACCGCCGAAGAGATCGCGGAGACCCACCGCGCACTCGGCCTCGCCGGGCTGGAGCCGGGGCGACCCTTCGACGTCGCGGTCGCCGGGAACGCGAGCCCGGCGTGGGAAGAGCCCATCAAGGTCGATCTGCCCGCGCTCGGGCAGGCCGGGATGACCTGGTGGATGGAGTCGCTGATGCATCTCGACCCGCTTGAGCTTTCGCAGAAGATCGTGGACGCCGGCCCGCCTCGATGGTGACACGGCCGCTGAAGGAGCAACCACCCCTCCTGGATCCTCAATGCGACACAGAACCACCGAGCACCTTCAGTCCAGAGTGGACTGATGCTGCCCCGTCCGCCGGATCTCTTTGCTCCGAACGACTTCGCTGCCCTTGTGGTTCTGGACACCGGCGTCGCGCTGATCAACGCGTTGAGCGGGGAGCACGTCCACGGCAGGCCGAAACCCGCGCTCAGGGGTCGCGATCTGGTTCGCGCGGCCGTCGAAGTGGTCGGGGAAACCGGGAACGGCCCGGTCGACCTGCTCACCGCGGAGCGGTGGCGCAATCTCGCGTCCTGGTCGCGGGAGATCATCGAGTCGCTTTCCCGCCGGGAGCACGACGAGGCGGCCGGGTTGCTCGACCGGATGCTCGCCGAGAGCAAGGCGCGCCCGTCCCTGCATCGCCACGGCGATCAGTCGTGGCATCTGCACTTTCACGGTCCCGAAGCCGATCTCGTCCAGCGGTGCGCGGCGCCGCGGTGCGATCAGGTGTACATCGACGCGAGTCAGGCACAGGTCAAGCGGTTCTGTGGCCTGGCCTGCCAGAACCGGGTGAAGACCGCCGCGTATCGCGCCCGCCGGTCAGGGTCGTGAGCCGCGTGGTGTGGCGTCGATGTACCACTCGTGGTTGAACGCGAGGCCGAACAGCGGTGCCGGAAGCCGGGTGATGACGCGCATCAGCGGCGCGAGCCTGCCGGTTCCCTTCACCTGGGTGGAATGCGCGGCGATCGCGGCCTGCTTTTGGCGGGCGAAACGCCGGACGTCGAAGGTGTGGGTGATTTCGGATCTGGCGCTGTAGGCGCGGAGAAGTGTGTCGACGTCGTAGCGGAACGGGATCCGGGACAGGCGCACGATCCGCACCAGGCGCGCGACGGCGTCACGGGGGATCGTGGCTTCGAGCAGCCGGACGTCGCCGGCGAGTTCCGCCGCGCGCTTGCCGACCTCGTGCACTTTGACGTGGTCGCGGTGGCCATAACCACCGTTCCGGTCGTAGCTCAGCAGTACGGACGCCTTCTCCTCGCGCAGGATCGCCACGAGCCGCGCGGCCGCTTCGTCGGTGTCCGCGCGGACGAAGCGGACCCAGCCCGGCGGGTCCGGGTAGAGGATCGCGCCGTGGCCACTGCCGGCGTATCCGAGGTGCACGACCCGAGTGACGCCGAGCACCGTCGCGCTCGCCTCTAGTTCGGCCCAGCGCGACGCGTCCGGGCCTTTCATGCCGATGGTGGCGACCACGAGCACCACACGGTGGCCATCCGCGGCGGCGCGGGCGAGAGTGCCGCCGGTCAGCAAGGCTTCGTCGTCCGGGTGGGCGTGGAACGCCACGATGGTGGTCACGCTCCGAGCGTGCCCGAGGTCGTCGAAACAGTGGGTGGTCAAGTCTTGACCGTCCGTCGATCCCGTGGGTAATGTCTCCTTTACCTTCCGATAGTAAGGAAAGTTTCCTATTTAATCCCGCCGCCCTGACCGTCGGCGCGCCAACGCCGGCGCCGTCGACGAGAGGAGAAGCCGAATGCGTTGGGACAAGATCCGTCTCCGGGTGACGGCCGCACTGGCCGCCGGACTGCTGGCCCCGGTCGCCGCCGCGGGCACCTCGATGGCGACCGAGACCGGCACAGAACCCGCAACGCAGGCAGCCGCCGCGCTGCCGCCGGGCAGCCCGGCGGCGATCAACGGACAGCTGAAGGTCTGCGGCCTCCAGCTCTGCAACTCCGCAGGCAAGCCGATCCAGCTCCGTGGCATGAGCACCCACGGGATCCAGTGGTACAGCCAGTGTGTGAAGACCGCTTCGCTCGACGCGCTGGCCAACGACTGGAAGGCCGACGTCCTCCGGATCTCGATGTACATCCAGGAAGGCGGCTACGAGACCAACCCGCGCAAATTCACCGACATGGTGCACTCCTACATCGAGGAAGCCACCAAACGCGGGATGTACGCCCTGGTCGACTGGCATCAGCTCACACCCGGCGATCCGAACGCCAACCTGAGCCGCGCGAAGACGTTCTTCACCGAGATCGCCCAACGGCACAAGGACAAGACCAACATCATCTACGACATCGCCAACGAGCCCAACAACGTCAGCTGGGACCGCGTCCGCAGCTACGCGGAGCAGATGATCCCGGTCATCCGCGCCCAGGACTCCGACGGCGTCGTGCTCGTGGGCACCCACGGCTGGGGCTCGCTGGGTATCTCCGACGGCCGCAACGAGACCGACATCATCAACAACCCGGTGCGCGCCACCAACTTCATGTACACGTTCCACTTCTACGCGGCGTCGCACAAAACGGAGTACTTCAACGCCCTGAGCCGGGCCGCGAGCAGGATCCCGCTGTTCGTGACGGAGTTCGGCACCCAGACCGCGAGCGGTGACGGCGGGAACGACTTCACCAACTCGCAGAAGTACCTGGACTTCCTGGCATCGAAGAAGATCAGCTGGACCAACTGGAACTTCTCCGACGACAGCCGTTCGGGCGCGGTGTTCAAACCGGGCACCTGTTCGGGCAGCTCGTTCACCGGCACGGCTCCGCTGAAGCCCGCCGGCGTCTGGATCCGGGACCGCATCCGTACCGCGGACAACTTCCCGACCTCCTGATCCCGGCAGCGCGTACGTCAGGCAGGGGTCGTTCAGGACAGAGAATGTCCTGAACGACCCCCTGCCTGACAGTTCAGCCGAGCGGTTCGAAGTCCAGCGCGGCGAGGCGGTCCGGGTCGGCGAGGATGTCGATCGCCGCGATCTTCCCATCCACCACAGTGAAGGCGAAGACCGTCCTCGGTACTCCGTCCTTGGTGATGACCATCCCGGCCGCGCCGTTGACCAGGGCGGGTCGCGGTACCCCACCGGCGCCCGCCGACCGGAACATGAGCGCCTGGCTCGCGACCGTGGCCGCGCCGCGCACGAAACGCGCGGTGCCCGCCGGGGCCGCGCCGCCTTCGGCACGGAGGATGACGTCCGGGTCGAGTACCGCGACCAGCGCGTCGAAGTCACCACCCCGCGCGGCGGCGAAGAACGCGTCGACGACTTCACGCTGACGGCTCAGGTCCGAGTCCGGAACCGTCGGCGAACCCCGCAGGCGGCGCCGCGCGCGGCTCGCGAGCTGCCGGGTCGCGGCGGAGGAGCGGCCCACGATCGGCGCGATCTCGTCGAACGGCAGGGCGAACATGTCGTGCAGCACGAACGCGAGCCGCTCGGCGGGGTCCAAGGTGTCGAGGACGACCAAGAGCGCCAAGCCGACCGAATCCGCCAGCAGGGCTTGGTGTTCCGGGTCGATCCCGTCCTCACGGCCGATGATCGGGTCGGGAAGCCGCGCGCCGACCGAGTCTTCCCGCCGCGACTTGCGTGAGCGCAGCATGTCGAGGCAGATCCGACCGACGACCGTGGTCAGCCAGCCGCCGAGATTGTCCACGTCGCCGGACTCCGACCGGCTCAGCCGCAGCCAGGCCTCTTGCACGGCGTCATCCGCTTCGCTGAGCGAACCGAGCATCCGGTACGCCACCGCCCTCAGCTGCGTCCGGTGCCCTTCGAAGCGTCGTGCCAGCCAGTCGTGTTCGTCCACGGTCCCCATCCTTCATCGAGCAGTCGTAACCCTGACGCGTGAGGGGACGAAGATGTGACGGCGTGGCTCAGGACTGTGCCGGGTAGCCGCCGTCGACCTCCTTCACCGGCTTGGTTGGCGACGCTGTGGGCAGGGGAGCGGACGTCGTCGCGGTTCATCCGCACCACGAGCGAGACGAGGGTCTTGGTGCCGGGAAGCGCGCGCAGGACGTGTTCGCGTTCGCCCACCAGATCCGGGTGATCGAGCGGGACGGCCGCCGCGTCGTCGGCACCCGCGGCGAGGCAGATCTCCTTGAGTCAGCCGGCGTCGATCACCGGTGACGGCTTGTCCTGTGGTTGGGCGAGCACCGCCCGCACGGACGGATGATCCGCCAGTTTCTTGGGGAGCCGTTCGGTCACAACGCCTCCAGGATGGTCGCGTTGGCCTGACCGCCGCCCTCGCACATCGCTTGCAGGCCGTAGCGAGCACCGTGGTGGTGCAGCGCGTTGACCAGCGTGCCCATCAGCCGGGTCCCGCTCGCGCCGAGCGGATGACCCAGCGCGATCGCGCCGCCGTGGACGTTGACCTTGGCCGCGTCGGCCCCGGTCTCCTGCTGCCACGCCAGCACGACACTGGCGAACGCCTCGTTGATCTCGAACAGATCGATGTCCGCGAGCCTCAGCCCGGCACGCCGCAGCACCTTCTCCGTCGCCGGGATGACGCCGGTGAGCATGAGCAGCGGGTCGGATCCGGTGACGGCGAAACTGTGCAGCCGGGCGCGCGGCCGCAGGCCCAGTCTGGTGGCGGTCTCACTGG
This sequence comes from Amycolatopsis sp. NPDC041971, assembly GCF_055588925.1. Classification (NCBI taxonomy): domain Bacteria; kingdom Bacillati; phylum Actinomycetota; class Actinomycetes; order Pseudonocardiales; family Pseudonocardiaceae; genus Amycolatopsis; species Amycolatopsis sp. NPDC041971. Next base: position 17,807 of record NZ_JBVJCE010000006.1, read on the forward strand.
AGGTGATGAGCACGGCGGAAGCGCCGTCGTTGATCGGGCTGCTGTTGCCCGCGGTCACCGACCAGTCGATCTGCGGGAATCTTTCCGAGAACCCCTGCTCCTGGAACGCCGGCCGCAGCTTGGCCAACGTCTCGAGGTCGGTGCCCGGCCGGACCGACTCGTCGGTGGACACCCGGCCCGACGGGGTCTCGATCGGCACGATCTGGCTCGCGAACCGGCCGAGGGCGTGCGCCCGCGCCGCCTTCCGGTGCGAGGACACCGCGAACTCGTCCATCGCTCCGCGGCTGAGCGACCACTTCGCGGCGATGAGTTCGGCGCTGATCCCCTGCGGTACCAGGCCTTCCGGATAACGCGCGGCGACGCCGGGGCCGAGGGGATCGGTACCGGGCAGCACGTTCGACCACATCGGGACGCGGCTCATGGACTCGACACCACAGGCGATGGCAACGTCGTACGCGCCGGCCATCACGCCCTGCGCGGCGAAGTGCACGGCCTGCTGACTGCTCCCGCATTGCCGGTCGACGGTGGTCGCGGGCACGTTCTCCGGCAGCCCGGCCGCGAGTGCCGCCCACCGCGTGACGTTCTGGGCCTGTTCGCCGACCTGGTCGACCGCGCCGCCGATGACGTCGTCGATCAGCGCCGGGTCGAGTCCGTTGCGCTGGACGAGCGCTCGCAACGTGTGGGCGAGCAACTCGACGGGATGGACCTCGTGCAGGGCGCCGCCGGGCTTGCCCTTGCCGATCGGGGTACGGACGGCGTCGACGATGACCGCGTCGTGCACGGCTGCCTCCAGTAGTTAGTTGGAATCTCCAACTCACTGTGGCATCGAGTGGGTTGGAAAGCAAGACTCACTGGGTTTACCCTGGTCGCATGACCGAAGGACCGAGGGACTGCTCGATCGCCAACGCGATGGAGGTGATCGGGGAGCGCTGGAGCCTGCTCGCGCTGCGCGAGGTGTTCTTCGGAGCGCGGCGGTTCGACCAGATCGTCCGCAACACCGGGGCGAGCCGGGACATCCTGACCGCGCGGCTCCGCAAGCTTGTCGAGGTGGGAATCCTCGAGAAGCGGCTCTACGAGGAGCATCCGCCACGTTACGAGTACGTGCTCACCGAGGCGGGGCACGCGCTCAACCATGTGCTGCTGAACCTCATGGCGTGGGGCGATCGGTACGTCACGGACGGGCCGCCGCCGACGGTGTGGCGCCATTCGTGCGGCGAGGTCCTCGCGCCGGAGACCGTCTGCGCGCATTGCCGGGAACCGGTGCGGGAGAAGGACATGACGCTGGTGCGGAGCACGCGCCGCGCCGACTCGAACTTCACCGGTACATGAAGGACCCCTTCCTTGCGCCTGACGCAAGGAAGGGGTCCTTCATGTACTTCAGGCGACCTGAGTGACTGCAGAACCGCCTTGCCTCCCACGAGGTCGCGCTCAGGAGCCGTTCCGCCACTCCCGCGCGATCATCCGCATGAGCGCCGGGTAGATGATCAGGTACCGGAACGGCTTGATGAATCCCATGTACGCCCGGCCGAGCAGGCCGTTGGGTTTGACCAGTACCGCCATCTGACCGCGATACCCGCCCTGTCCGTCTTCGACCCAGGCGATGTGCAGGACGCCGTGCATGGTCCGGTTCGCCATTTCGGCGGCGAATTCGTCTTCGAGCCGGTAGAGCGGAGTGAACGGCGACCAGTCTTCGTCCGGTCCGGTCGATGTGTCGCGGAGGTCTTCCGGCAGTTTGCCACGGAGTGATCCCACCCGGGTGTCGAGGCCGGAAGTCCGCTTGTCCAGGCCGAGCAGTCCGCCGAGTTTCCAGCGCAGCGACCACAACGCCCGGACGGGCAGCGGTGCTCCGTCCGGGAAGCCGCCCGACGAGAACTGCTTCACCAGCTTGCCGAAGTCGTCCGGACCGCCAGGCGTTTCCAGTGCCCAGACGTCTTCGAGGTCGAAGTCACCGGCGATTTCGTGGATGCGCCAGGAGTGGGTGGTGTGCGCTGTGTTCGCGAGTTTCACGCCGACACCAGCTGGACGATCTCGCGTGGCCGGACTTCGCGGTCGTCGAAGGCGACGTCCACCTCCGCCGATCCCAGAGCCTGCATCGAGGCCACCTGCGCCGCCTTGGATTCCCACCGCACGATCGAGACCACGGCGTCGCCGGCGGTGGTCACCCAGCATTCGGCGGCGAGGCACCCGGGGGTGGAGCGCAAGACGTCGGCGACTCGCCGGACGCGCGAGACGAATTCGTCGTGGTGATCGGGGTGAGGGTAGTGCGTGGCCACGAATCCGACAGTCATCGTCGTTGTTCCTCCCAGTGAACTTCCGCCATCTATACGGTAGCGTATATATCGTCGTCATGGTGCCGGAGTGACGGGAGATACGGTGATGGCATGGCCGCCGAAACCCGGACCCCGCCGAACGCCTGGATCGACGCGGGACTGCACGCCCTGGCCGCCGGAGGCCCCGGCGCCGTTCGCGTCGAGGCGCTCGCGAAGGCGCTCGGCGTCACGAAAGGCGGGTTCTACGGCCATTTCGCCGATCGAGGCGCGCTGCTGGAGGAAATGCTCGCCGCCTGGGAGCGGATGAGCACCGACCTGCTGTTCGAGAGCGTCGAGCGTGAAGGTGGGGACGCCAGGGCGAAGATCCGGCGAGCCGGACTGCTCGCCGGCGACCGGCTGCTGCCGATCGACCTCGCGATCAGGGATTGGGCCCGGCGCGACCAGGCGGTGGCCGAACGGCTCCGGCGGGTCGACAACCAGCGGATGGATTACCTGCGTTCCCTCATGCGCGAGATCTTCGCCGACGAGGACGAGGTCGAAGCCCGGTGTCTGCTCGCGTTCTCGCTTCTGATCGGCAAGCACTTCATGGCCGCCGACCACAATGGCCGCACCCGCGACGAGGTCACCGAGCTGGCGGGGGCGTTGCTTCTCGGCGGCGGGTCCGACCAGGGCGGGGTGTGAGCGCTAGTCGTCGTCTTCTTCGGGTGTCGTCGGGACCTGTTTGCGCGCGACGTAGATGAGCAGCCCGATGATCACCACGGGGCCGACGAAGATCAGGATCTCGTCCCAGCCTCCCTGGTGCATCATCATCACCCGCGCCGCGATGGTCATGAGCCGGAGACCAGTGCGATCCCGAGCGCGGTGAAGCCGATCATCAGGGCCAGCATGGGGTACTGGCCCACCTTGACGTAGTTCGCACGCAGCACGCCGACGGAACGGTCATGCGCCGAGGTCACGGCCAGCACGTGGCCCGCGACGATTCCGGTGATCTGCACCAGGGCGATCACCCCGGTCGAGACGACCGTGTAGTCGATCGCGCGGCCGAAGCCCTGCTGCCCGGAGAACACGGCGAACGAGAAGTAATGCGCGATCGTGTAGCCGACCATGATCGGGATCAGCGACGGCGCGAACGCGGGATACGGGTCGAAACCCCGGCGCAGATACGGCCTGGTCAGGCTGATCGCGCCCGCGTAGGCGCCATACGTGAGCGCGATACAGGCCGCGAGCCCGGCGGTGCCGCCGGGGACACCGGCGTCCAGCGACGTCCAGAACGGGAGCCGGGTCAGACCGTCGAACGCCGTCGAGCCGAGCACCACCAGGACCAGCGCGGTCAGCCACGGCGCGGGGGAGATGGCGAGCAGCCCGTCCAGCGGGTTCCGGACCACGAGCCGCCCGTCACCGCGCCTGCCGAACGGGGACAAGGCCGCGATCAGGCACGCGTAGACCTCGAAAGCGTCGCCGCGGTCGAACCAGCGCGGACCGTAGATCACACCGAGAGCAATGTGTATAACGGCATACACGGTGCAGAAAAGAGCGATCGCGCGCGGCGAGTCCGAATGCGGGAACACCAGTTCCAGCCAGAGAAACGCCAGGAGGCCGACGATCGCGGGCAGATAGCCCAGCCGGTCCGGGAATTCGCGACGCCGGGCGGGGATCAGCAACGCGACCGTCCTCAGTGGATTCAGTCGCCGCCAGACCGGGCCGAACAGAAGCGAAAGCGGCACCAGTCCGACCCAGAACCAGACGTAGAACCACGCCGGAGCCGGATTATCGGCCGAACTGCCGGGACCCGCCCACGCCATCGCGAGGAAGCCCGTGAACAGCACCACGCCGACCACACGCGACGCGACCCGTGAAAGCACGCTGTCGACGAACCGCTGCAGGGGGAGGGGGAGCGCGCGGCCGGCCTCGGCGCCGCGAAGCCTTGGTTCCTTCCAAAGCACGGTGAGCGCGAAGAAGGAGACGATGACGGCCGCCGCTCCCGCGTAGAGCGCGAGCCACAGTGGCACCGGCAGATCGGACCGGCCGCCGAGACCGTGCGCCAGGATCATCCGCTCACCCGGAGCTTGGTCACCGCCGCGCCGCTCTTGTGCAGTTCCACCTCGAAGATCCCGTCGACGTTCGCGGTGAAGGCGACTGTCCCCGGAACCCCAGGAGCCAGTTGGGCGGCCTTGTCGTAACCGTGGACGTGCAGTTCGTCCGCCTGGTCGGAGGTGACCTCGAGCGCGACGTTCTCGCCGGTGCGCACCGCGACCTCCTCCGGGCCCGCCGTGCGCTTGCCCTCGGCGATCGAGAACTTCACGGTCCGGGTGCCGGTGCCCGGCGGCTGTTCGGAACCGGTCGATCCCGAACAGCCGGTCACGGCCAGCAGCGCGGCCACGGTGATCCCGCAGATCCCGCCGATCCTCCGCATCGAAGTTCCTCCAAGTCATACACCCCGGGTTGCCTGGCCGGAACCATGGCTCTATCGTGTTACCGCAAGGTAACAGTTACTTAGGTTAGCAGGAAGGCGAGAACGGTGTTCATGGCTCAGGAGAGCCCGCCTGCCGGCGGCGCGCAATTCGGGCAGATCGTCATCGCGGGCCTGATGTTCACCGCGGTCTTCCTCCCCTTGGCCCTCTTCGTGCTCCGCGAGCGCGCGGGGAAGCGGACCGTCATCGGTCGTGTCGCCGACTGGATGGGTGACTTCAGCGGTCTGCCGCGCTGGGCGGCGCTGCCGATGTTCGTCGCCTTCCTCTCCGGAATGTCGGCGCTGATCGGCGTCTACTGGGACGTGCCGATCCACATGGAACTCGGCCGCGACGAAGGCCCGCTCGCGAACCCGTCGCACTTCCCGATCTACTTCGGGCTGATGGGCATCTTCGCCAGCGGCGTGCTCAGTGCGACCTTGGCGACGAAGGACCTGCCCAAGCGCACGTTCAAGATCGGCCCGCACTGGCGGGCGCCGATGGGGTCCATCCAGATGATGGCGACCGGTCTGGTCGGCATCGCCGGATTCCCGCTCGACGACGTCTGGCACCGGCTGTTCGGCCAGGACGTCACCGAATGGGGGCCGACGCACGTCCTGATGATCGGTGGCGGCGTCTGCGTCGTGCTGGGACTGCAATTGCTGCTCGGCGAAGCCCGCCAGGTCGGCGCGACCGGGCCGATCGTGCGCCTGCTCGGCCCGGTGCTCGCCGGTGCTTGGATGATGGGCGCCTCCGCGTTCCTCATGGAGTTCGACCTCGGCGTCCCGCAGTTCCCCATGCTGTCGCAGGTCGTGCTCGTCGGCCTGATCGGCGCGTGGACGCTGACCTACGGGCGGCTGTCCTGGGGCCCCGGCGGCGCGCTGATCGTCCTCGCGGTCTTCCTCGCCTCCCGCGCTTCTTTCGCCGTCATCCCGTTGTTCGCCGACCTGCATGTGGCTTCGTTGCTGCCCTATGTCGCCGAAGCGGTGATCATCGAGGTCGTCGCACTGGCGATGCGGAGCCGGCAGAGTTATGCCTTCGCCGCCGTCGCCGGTCTGCTCGTGGGGACGGCCGGGATGCTCGCCGAGGCGGCGTTCACCCAGTGGCTGATGCCGAACCCGTGGCCCGCCGCCCATCTGCCGTTGTTCGTCCTGTTCGGGACCGGCGCCGCCCTGGCGGGCGCGTTCATCGGCGTCTGGCAGTACCAGCGGGTGGAGGAGACGGCGACACAGGTGCCCGCGGCAGGCCCCCGGCACACGGTCGGACTCGTCGGCGCGCTGGGCGCGGTCGCCTTGATGTCGGCCGTCGCCGTCCCGCAGGATCCGGAAGCCGGATTCACCGCCGACGTCCGGCTGACCGAAGCCGTGGCCGGGCTGCCGATCTCGAACCCGCATGGTGGCGGGACGCCCCGGTGGGTCGACGCGACCGTCACGATCTCCCACCCCGATCTCGCCGACGACGCCGTGTGGCTGAATGGTTTCGCTTGGCAGGGCGGCGACTTCTTCACCGCTCCGCTGGAGAAGATCGGCGACGGGGTATACCGCACGGCCCAGCCGCTGCCGGTCTTCGGCCAATGGAAGACCGGGATCCGCGTCCACGTCCCGAACCGGGTGATGGGGCTCGCCCCGATCTACGCGCCCGCCGACCCGGCCGCGGACGCCCCGGCGATCGACGCGGCGTCCGGTACCCGCCCGTTCATGTCCGAGATCGAGTTCCTGCAACGGGAACGGAAGTCGGAGACGCCCGCCGTGCTGTGGACGGTCGCGTACGTGACCGTCGGGCTGATCTTCGCCGGCATGTGGGCGCTGTTCGCGTGGCTCTACGCGGCCGCCGCCACCGCGCGGCGGCGTGAGGTCACCGTCGGTTGACTCCCGCGTTTCGTCCTCTGAATGCGGTACTTGCGCATGCAACTACCGCATTCAGAGGACGAAACGCTTTGCTCGCACTTCGTCGCACGTATCGATTGAGCATCATCGGGCGCAAGCATTCTGCAAGCACGCTTCCCTTGAATTCCCAGGACACTGCTCATGTCGCCGTTTCGCGCGGTGAAATGGTGACACACCGCAACGCCCGCGAGACGTAAAGTAGTTGGCGACCACGTGACGACATCCGCCGTGCACGATCGGTATTGGCGAGTCATTGCGCGGTTACCGCGACATGTGGTTACTTTTCCGCCTTGGGGGTTCGGTCACAGCGAGTTTCGATGGGGTGGTCTTCGTGCGCACTGAGTGTTTTCCGAGGCGATGGCGCGGTCTTCGCGTGGTCGCGGTCCTTGCCGCTTCGGCGGTCGCGACGGTGCCTTTCGTGCCCGCCGCGGCGGCACAGCAGCAGGGCAAGGTCCTCCGGGTGGCGCTCACGACCGGCATCGACCACCTGAATCCCTTTACCGCCCAGCTGGCGGCGTCGACGCAGGTCGGCCGGTTCAACTATGAGTTCCTGACGCTGCCGTCGGCCGAGGACACCCAGCCCACGGGTGGTGTCGCGGAGTCGTGGAAGACCTCGGACGACAAGCTCACCTGGACCTTCACCATCCGACAGGGGATGAAGTGGTCCGACGGCAAGCCGGTCACCGCGCAGGACCCCGCGTACACCTTCCAGCGGATGCTCGACGACGAGAACGCCCGCACCGCGAACGGCAGCTACGTCACCAACTTCGAGTCGGTGTCGGCGCCGGACGACAAGACGCTCGTCATCAAGACCAAGACCCCGCAGGCGAGCATGACCGCGCTCGACGTCCCGATCGTGCCCAAGCACATCTGGGAGCCGATCAAGGACCTCAACGCCCCCTCGACCGACGAGATGGCCGTCGTCGGCGTCGGCAGCGGACCGTACCTGCTGACCGAGTACAAGAAGAACGAGTTCGTGAAGTTCAAGGCGAACAAGGACTACTGGCGTGGCGCGCCCAAGGTCGACGAACTGCAGCTGCTGCAGTTCAAGGACGCCGAGGCCGCGGTCAACGCGCTGAAGCAGGGCGAGGTCGACGCCATCAACCGGCTCACGCCGACGCAGTTCGACGCGCTCAAGGGCGAGAAGAACATCACCACGAACAAGGCCCCCGGCCGCCGGTACAACGAGCTCATCATCAACTTCGGTGTCAAGAACGTCCTCGACCAGCCGATCGGTGACGGCAATCCGATCCTGAAGGACGTCCGGGTCCGCAAGGCGATCGCGCAGGCGATCGACACGGAGACCATCGTCCAGAAGGTGATGAACGGTTACGGCCAGCCCGGCACCGGTGTCGTGCCCGCCATCTACAAGGCCTACACCTGGACCCCGTCCGACGCCGAGAAGACCAAGTTCGACATCGCCGCCGCGAACGCCACGCTCGACCAGGCGGGTTACGCGAAGGGCGCGGACGGCATCCGCGTCGCCCCCGGCGGCGCGAAGCTGGAGTTCCGGCTCGCCGGCCACGCGAACCGGCCGTTCGACCAGCGCACCGCGCAGTTCGTCAGCGGCTGGCTCAAGGACGTCGGCATCGGCGTCAAGCAGGAACTCGTGTCCGACGACGAGGTGGACGACCGCACCACCGCGGGCAACTACGACCTCGCGATCTCCGGCTACGGCACCTCGCCCGACCCGGACTACGCCCTCAGCCTGAATACCTGCGCCGGCCGTCCGAACGCGGAGGGCAACGGTGGCACCTCGTCGACGTTCTTCTGCGACCCGCGCTACGAAGAGCTGTACAAGAAGCAGCTGATCGAGTTCGACCCGGCCAAGCGTGCCGAGCTCGTCAAACAGGCCCAGGCCGTGCTGGCGGGCGAATACGTCGACGTCGTCCTGGACTACGACAACGTGCTCGAGGCCTACCGCTCGGACAAGTTCGCCTCGTTCACCAAGCAGCCGCAGCCCGACGGCGCGATCCTCGAGCAGTCCGGCTACTGGGGCGTCTACGGCGCCACTCCGGCCGACGCCCCCTCGGCGAACGCCGAGGAAAGCGGCAACACCGGATTGTGGATCGCCATCGGCGCGGTCGTGCTCGTGGTGCTCGTCGGCGGCGGCGTGCTGCTCGGGCGGCGCGGCAAGTCGGCCGACGACCGGGAGTAGAGCTCGTTGACCGAAGCACTCAGTTCCCTCGACAAGACCCCGGCGCTCGTCGATCCCGACGAACGCCGGGGCGGGACCGGCACCGCCCGGTTCGTGCTCTCCAAGATCGGCGGCGCGTTGGCGAGCCTCGCGCTCGTCGTCGTCCTGGGGTTCTTCCTGTTCCGGACGCTGCCCGGCGATCCCGTGCGGTTCATGGTCCGCGACCGGCCGACCGACCCGAAGATGATGGCCGAGCTGCGCGAGCAGATGGGCGTGGACAAGCCGCTGCTTCAGCAGTTCTGGGATTACGTCGTCGGCCTGCTCCAGGGCGACATGGGGGTTTCGTATCTACAGCGGCGCCCGGTTTTCGACATGGTCGGCGAGCGGTTATGGCCGACGATCCTGCTGGTCGGTAGCGCGACCGTGCTCGCGGTCGCGGTCGGCCTGTGGCTCGGCATCCGCGCGGGCTGGCGCCGGGGGAGCAGGTTCGACAAGGTTCAGACCGGAATCGCGCTGACCCTGTGGTCGGTCCCGCAGTTCTGGCTCGGACTCATGCTGCTGGTGGCCACCAACGGACTCTTTCCCAGCCGGGGCATGCATTCTCCGGACGCCGCGCCAGGCTTCTTCAGCGAAGGGCTCGACGTCCTCTACCATCTGGTGCTGCCGTGCGTGACCCTTCTGGTGGTGTTCTACGCGCAGTACATGCTGGTCATGCGCTCGTCCCTGATCGGCGAGATGAACTCGGACTACCTCACCACCGCGCGGGCCAAGGGGCTGCGCGACGACCTCGTCCGCAAGCGGCACGCGGTGCCCAACGCCCTGCTCCCGACGGTGACGCTGGTCTTCATGCAGTTCGGGATGGTCGTCTCGGGTGCGGTCTCGGTGGAGGCCGTGTTCAGCTGGCCGGGGCTCGGGCAGCTGCTCTACGAAGCTCTTCGCGGGCCTGATCTTCCTGTCCTGCAAGGAGTCTTCGTCACCCTCGCCGGCGCGGTGGTGTTGATGAACCTGCTCGCGGAGTTGCTCTACCGCGTGCTCGACCCCAGGGTGCGGACGGCATGACCACAGCGGAAAAACCCGGTTCGATCGTTTGGCGCCGCCGCCGTGAGGCAGTGGCGAAGCGCTGGCACGAGTTCACGACGAACAGGGCGGGCGTCTTCGGACTGGCCTTCCTCGGCTTCATCACGCTGCTGGCCGTCCTCGCGCCGGTGATCTCGGACGAGTCCGGCCTCGATGTCACCAAGGCCCAAGGCGGTTCGCTGGAACCGCCCAGCGGGGAGTTCTGGCTGGGTACCGACATCGACGGCCGTTCGGTGCTGCTGATGACGTTCTGGGGGGCGCGGATCTCGCTGCTCACCGGCTTCTCGGCAGCGTTCCTCTCGGTGCTGATCGGCACCGTCATCGGGATCGCGGCCGCGCATTTCGGCGGCTGGCTGTCCGGGCTGTTGCTGCGGTTCACGGACTTCTTCCTGGTGCTGCCGTCGCTCGTCCTCGCCGTGGCGCTCGCCTCGGTGCTGGATCAGGGCACGATGACGGTGATCATCGCCATCGGCGTCACCGCCTGGCCGAGCACCGCGCGACTGGTCCGCGCGCAGACCCTGACGATCGAGAGCCGGCCGTACATCGAGCGCGCGAAAGCGCTCGGCGGCGGTCACCTGCACATCGTCGGCAAGCACGTCCTTCCCGGCGTCATGCCGCTCGTGCTGGCCAACACCACTCTCGTCGTGGGCAATGCGGTCATCGCGGACGCGACACTGGCGTTCCTCGGCGTCGGCAACCCGAACACCGTCTCCTGGGGCGCGATGCTGCAGACCGCTTTGAACAACGGCGCGATCAGCAAGGGCGCCTGGTGGAATTTGCTGCCGCCGGGTATCGCGATCGTCGTGGTCGTCCTCGCCTTCACCCTCGTCGGACGCGCGCTGGAGACAGTGCTGAACCCGCGCCTGAAGGGACAGCACTCATGAGCCCCTTGCTGGAACTGAAGAACCTCGGTGTCACCTACGCGACCGGCGGTGGTGAGGTCGCCGCCGTCCGTGGCGTCGATCTCGTGCTCGAACCCGGGGACACCCTCGGGGTGGCGGGGGAGTCGGGGTCGGGGAAGTCGACCGTCGCGATGAGCGTGCTGCGGTTGCTCCCGCGGTCGGCGAAGGTCAGCGGAGAGATCCTGCTGGACGGCGAAGACGTCACGGCCATGAAGTGGGGCAGGCTGCGCGCGGTGCGCTGGGCCGAGGCCTCGGTCGTGTTCCAGGGCGCGATGCACGCGCTCAACCCGGTCCGCCGGATCGGCGAGCAGATCGCCGAGCCGATCCGCCTGCACCCGCCCGGCGGCAAGGCACTGTCGGACGGCGAAATCAAGGCCAAGGTCAAGGAACTCCTCGAACAGGTCGACCTGCCGCCCGGCCGGGCCGGGGCGTACCCGCACGAGCTGTCCGGCGGCCAGAAGCAGCGCGTCATGATCGCGATGGCGCTGGCCTGCTCGCCGCGGCTGATCATCGCGGACGAGCCGACGACCGCGCTCGACGTCGTCGTCCAGGCACAGGTACTCGACCTGCTGGGCAGGCTGGTGACCGAACAGGGGATCGGGCTGATCATGATCAGCCACGACCTGTCGGTGCTCGCCGCGACCTGCCGCCGGATCGCGGTGATGTACGACGGCGAGATCGTCGAGGAACGGCCGAGCGCGGAGCTGATGAGCGCGCCGCGGCACGAGCACAGCAAGGCACTGGCGGCCGCGTTCCCGACCGTCGGCGACCCGGTGTCCCGGTTCGCGCCCGCCACCGGCACGCCGTTGCCGCCGGAACCGGAACGCACCGGTGACCAGCCCGCGTTGCTGGAGGCCGAGGACCTGCGCGTCAGCTTCCGCGACCGCACCGGAAAGCGGATCAACGCCGTCGCCGGGGTGAGCCTCCAGGTGCGGAAGAACGAGATCGTCGCGCTCGTCGGCCAGTCCGGCTCGGGCAAGACGACACTGGCCAGGACGCTGCTCGGGCTGCAGAAACCCGACTCCGGCGCGGTGCGGTACGCCGGGAAACCGGTCCCGCTCGGCGGCGCCGTGCTCAAGGCGTACCGGCGGCAGGTCCAGCTCGTGCTGCAGGACCCGACGAGTGCGCTGAACCCGAACCACACGGTGTACGAGGCCGTCGCGGAAGGCCCCCGCATCCACGGAATGACCGCGAACGAGCACGACCTCGTCACCAAGGCCCTCGAAGCGGCCGAACTACGGCCCGCGGAGAAGTTCCTCGACCGGCTCCCGCACGAGCTGTCCGGCGGGCAGCGGCAGCGGGTCGTCATCGCGGGCGCGCTCGCGCTGGACCCCGGCGTGATCGTGGCCGACGAACCAGTGGCCTCGCTCGACGCTTCGGTGCGAGGGGAGATCCTCGCGCTGTTGCTGCGCCTGCGACGCGAGCTGGGTCTCGCCGGGCTCGTGATCACCCATGACCTCGGGCTGGCCTGGAACATCGCCGACCGGGTCGCGGTGATGTATCGAGGGGAGCTGGTGGAGGTCGGTACCGTGGAAGAGGTCCTGCTCGATCCGAAACACGACTACACGAAGTCGCTGCTCGCGGCGTTGCCCGGCGGCACCGCCCAGCGTGCGGCGGCCGACCGCTGAGCGAGGGGTTTCCCGTGTCCGACGCGGGAAACACCCATTGCCGCGCATACGCACAGGCGCGGTGTGTAACCTCCAATCTCGAAATGGCGACCACGACAGACCCCCCGCAGACGCCCTCGGCCGGTTCCCTCGGCGAGCGGCTCCGGGTGCCTTCCCGGTTCCCGTACCGCACCATCGCGATGGGAACCATAGGCAGCACGCTGCTGATGCTGGCGGCGCTCGGCGCCGGCGGCATCCTCATCCGTGACCCGATCCTGGGGCACGGACCGTTGTCGTGGATCCGCTACGGCCACGGCCGCGTCCTCGCCAACGCGATGCTCTACACGGGCTTCGGACTGATCATCTGGGCGTGGGTCCGGCTCGGCCGTTACGCGCTCGCCGGCCGGATCGGCAGCCGTCCGATCGTGATCGCCGCCGCCTGCTGGATGGCGCCTCTGCTGGTCTCGCCGCCGCTGTTCACCCGCGACGTCTTCTCGTACCTCGCGCAGGGCGCGCAGCTCCTCAACGGGCTCGACCCGTACGCCAACGGCCCGGCCGAGCTGGTCGTGCTGCCGGACGTCGTGCAGAACGTCCACCCGCTGTGGCAGACCACGCCCGCACCGTACGGCCCGCTGTTCCTGCTGGTCGCCAAGTGGATCGTCTCGGTCACCGGCAACGACATGATCGCCGGTGTCATCGCGACCCGGCTGGTGTTGATGATCGGCCTGGTCGGGATGCTGTGGTCGCTGCCGCGGCTGGTCAAACACCTCGGCGGCAAGCTGCCGATCACCCTGTGGCTCGCCATCGCCAGCCCGATGACGGTCATCCACCTCGTCGGCGGTCCGCACAACGACCTGCTGATGCTGGGCTTCCTGACCGTGGGCGTGCTGGCCGCGCTGGAGCGCAAGCACGTCGTCGCGATCGTCCTGGTCACCATCGGCATGCTGATCAAGCCCACCGCGGCGTGGGCGCTGCCGTTCCTGGTCTGGGTGTGGGCCAACCACCTGCCCGGTGACCGGAAGGTGGCCAACTTCTTCCGCGCGGGCGCCGCGTCGGTCGGGATCTTCCTGCCGGTGTTCGTGGCGGGCACCTGGCTGTCGCTCGGCTCGGTCAATCTCGGCTGGCTGACCGGCCTCAAGGCGCCGACGCTGATCGCGAACTGGATGAACTTCCCGACCGGCATCGGCGAGATCTTCTACTCGCTGGTGAACCTGGTGATCGACGTCGAGGTCTCGCCGTTCGTCACCGTGTTCCGGGCGATCGCGATGGTCGGCCTGTTCGTCTTCGCCGGCCGCCAATGGTGGCTCGCCCGCGACGGCGGCAACCCGGCGATCCACCGGATGGCGATCGTCCTGCTGGCCGGCGCGATCGTTCCGCCGCCCTCGCTGCCGTGGTATCTGACCTGGGGTTTCGTGGTCCTGTCGGCGTTTGAATGGCGCCGCCGGAACCTCGCGGTCGTCGTCGCGGTGTCGGTGTTCGTGACGCTGGTCTACTACCCGACCGGCGAGCAGGCGCTGTACGACTGGTGGTTCATGGGGGGCGTCGTCGCGGCGAGCGTGTACGCGGCCGCTTCACTGCTGCGGCCGGACCCGATGGGGATCGTCGCGGCTTGGCGGGGGAGGCCGGTGGAGCAGTTCCTGCCCGCCGAGGCTCCCCGCTCGTCCTGATTTTCAAGTACATGAAGGCCCCCTTCCTTGCGCTAGACGCAAGGAAGGGGGCCTTCATGTACTTCGGCGGGCATGGTTCGCGATCCTGCGGCGGCTTGGCTGGGAGGTAGTGAAGGCCTCCTTCACGGACCCAGAGTCCCTCAAGGAGGCCTTCACGGACTTGAAGCGACCACCAAACTGTATAACGACCTATACGGCACGGCAAGGGCGTTGGGGGGGGGGGGGGGGGGAAAAAAAAAAAAAAAAAAAAAAAAAGAAGCCACCACCCCCCGAAGGGGAAAGAGCGGGGCCCCCCAGACATGGGGAGGGGGGTGTCTGTGGTTTTTCAGGTATTCCCCTCCC